>JBFEOO010000053.1:0-26297 GCA_041550555.1 Arenicellales bacterium | reverse complement strand
GCCGGTTTGGCAGCGTGGGCAAAAGACACGAAGACCACGAAGATGATGAATGTCGCTATGAGGAGGAAGGTGATGCCACCCGCCGTATTCGAACGCGTCGTCCCCATCTCAAATCCCCCTGTCGCTCGTCCGCCCTGCGGACAGTTCGCTGGCCAGCGGCGCGGCGGCAGCATGACCGCCGTCGTCGATGAACCGTGAGCTTAGTGCGAAGCGTGCTGTTGGGCCTGACGCGACATCCGCTATGGCGGCCGTTTCCAGACGGCTCTTCGCGGGACGCACACGGGTCTAACAGCAACCCCCTTTTTCTATCCAGTTCCAGCCTTTAACTGGCTGTTTATCTGCTGCTTATAACGCTGTTACTAACACACAACTCCGATCAACGCAAGTATTTTCGACGATTTCGGCCTTGAGGATGACGTTTGCGAACGGCGTCGCGCGTCAGAAAAATCCGCAGCGGGCCATGCAGCCGGCGTGCCGCACGTTCATGGAGAAGGCTTCGTCAATCGAGTAACCGACAAGCGAGCATCGCCAAGGCTGGCGTTCGATCAGCGCGCCGTCGGCATCGAAAGCCCGCGCGCGGAGGCCAGCCGTCCCGCAGCGGTTTAGGGGCGCTACGCCCGGGCGCGTCGCTGACGAGGCGCGGTAACAGCGTCCCGGCAGCCCGCCTGGGGTAGCTGCGCGCACGAGGGCACGCCACGCGGGTGTTCTCCGAGCCAGCTGCTTCTGAAAGCTCCAGCAGCGTCGCGGCTAGATCAGGCCGCGTGCCTCGAGCGCCCTCACCACAGCGGACGGCTCATCGACGAGGATGGCCGAAACGCCGAGCGCTGCCGCGCCCTCGACGTTGACAGGCCTGTCGTCGAAGAAGATCGCCGCTGCAGGCACTACCCGCATGTCGGCAAGCACGTGTTGATAACAGGCGCGATCCGGCTTGCGCAGACCGATCTGCGAGGAGACGTACAGCCGCTCGAAGTGTCTCAGGACGTCGTCATAGAGGTCCGGCCAGGCCTGGCAGTGCACCGCGTTGGTGTTGGTGAGCGCGACGCACGGGATGCGCGTGACGAGCTTCTCGAGGCAGGCGACGACCTCTTGGTGCGGCTCGCGGTAGATCGAGTTCCAGTCGGCGACGAAGTCGTCATAGCTCATCTCGACCAGCCCGAGCATGTCGCGCACATGGCGGTAGAAGGCGTGGTTCGACAGCTCCCCCCTCTCGAACTCGTGGCAGCGCGGGTCGGCCTCGAGCCGGGCGGCGAGGTCGCGCGCCGGCCCCGCCCCGAATCGCTCCCAGGCGCGAAACGGCGCCAGGGGATCGGTGCGGAAGACGACGTCGCCCAGGTCAAAAATCGCAAGTTGTAACGTTTGCGTCACGTCGATCCAGCATCAAAGACTTCGAGGCGGCGCTGGCCAGCCGCCGGTCAGGGCGGCGACAGCGACGTCGCCGTAGCGAGATGGTAGAGTTGATCTTATAACATCGGTCCGGCAGCGACGATCCCGGCGGCGGCATGGTTCACGGCGGCTGCGTCGACTCCGGCCATCGGCCGGCCCGCGCTTTCAACAATCTGCACCGAGGAGGACAGGTAATGCGTGCAACCCAAAGACTCTTCATCGCTTTCGCGCTGACGCTGTCGACGACGGCGACACTCGCAGCGGAGCGGTTGACGCTCTACTGCAGCCCGCAGATCGAGTGGTGCCAGCTGATGGTCGAGGAGTTCCAGAAGCGTACCGGCATCGACGTCGCGATGACGCGCAAGAGCTCCGGCGAGACGCTGGCGCAGATCAAGGCGGAGGCCCGCAACCCGAAAGGCGACGTTTGGTGGGGCGGCACCGGCGATCCGCATCTGCAGGCGGCAGAGGAAGGGCTGACAGTCGAGTACCAGTCGGCGAAGCTCGGCGAGCTGCACGATTGGGCGCGCCGACAGGCGGAGCAGTCCGGTTTCCGAACCGTGGGCATCTACGCCGGCGCACTCGGCTTCGGCTACAACAAGGAGCTGCTCGAGAAGAACAACCTGCCCGCGCCCTCGTGCTGGCAGGATTTGACCAAGCCGGAGTACAAGGGTCACGTTCAGATGGCCAACCCCAACTCCTCCGGCACGGCCTACACGACCCTCGCCACCATCGTGCAGATCTTCGGCGAGGAGAAGGGCTTCGAGTTCATGAAGAACCTGCACAAAAACATCAACCAGTACACGAAATCGGGCTCGGCACCCATCAAGGCGGCGGCGCGCGGCGAGTCGACGATCGGCATTACCTTCATGCACGACATGGTGACGCAGGTTGTGAGCGGCTTCCCGATCGAGATCGTCGCCCCTTGCGAGGGGACCGGCTACGAGATCGGTTCGATGAGCATCATCAAGGGTGGTCGCAATCCTGAGAGTGCGCGCAAGTGGGTCGACTTCGCGCTGGATGCGGGGGTGCAGGTGCTGGCTGCGCAGGCCAAGGCCTACCAGGTGCCGTCCAACCGCGGCGCGCCGCCACCGCCGCAGTCGCCCGATCTTGGCAAGATCAAGCTGATCGACTACGACTTCGCCAAGTACGGTTCCGCCACCGAGCGCAAGCGGCTGCTGGCCAAGTGGGACGCCGACGTCGCGTCGCTGCCGCGCTGACGTCGGGCTGTTGACGCGTTCCGCCGGGTGCGCGTCAGCGCGCCCGGCGCTTTCCCCGCGGAGATCTTGGCAAGGCCGTGGCGCCGTCGGCTCCTCGACGCCCCGCTGACGCCAGCCTCGTTGCGTGGCTGGCTGTGGGGTGGATCGGCTACACGCTCCTGCCCTGGTACGCCATCTACGACGGTTTCTGGTCCTTCGCCTGGCTGGACGGCTATGTGCACGACGGCGAGTACGCGCCCGCACTGTTCCAGGGGCTGCTGCACGACCGCGCCTGGCTGCTGCCGATAATGTTGCCGCTGCTCGCGCCGCTGGCCGTGGTGCGGCGTGATCGCAGCGAACCCGCCTATGCGCGGGTGCTGATTGCGGCGAGCAGTGTCGGGCTCGGCTACATCGCGCTGCAGGGGTTCGCCGTCGGCATCTCCGGCTGGAGCTTCGACGGCGCGGCTGCGCTGTGGGGCCTCGGCGACGTGCGCCAGTTCGGCATGGGTTACGGGGCCCTCGCCGTGTGCGCGAGCCTGCTGTTTCTGTTCTCCCAAGGGCTCGCCGCCCGGGGCGCCGTGGGCGGCGACATCTTCGTCTCCGGCGCCGTTGTTCTGGTTGTGGCTCTGGTCTCGCTGTTTATCTTCTTTCCCATCACCCAGATCCTGGTGAGCGCCTTCCAGGACAATGACTTCAATTTCGCGCCCGGGGTTTTCGTCGAGAAGCTCTTCTCGAGCAAGATCTGGGGGCTGCGCTGTCTGACGGAGAACGTCGGCTGCGGCGTGGCGTGGAACTCGCTGCAGCTCGCTGTGCTCACCGGCGCCGGCACGACGCTGCTCGGACTGGCGTTTGCCCTGCTGGCGACGCGCACCGGGTTTCGCTTCAGACCCCTGCTGCGTGTTCTGAGCGTGTTGCCGATCATCACCCCCCCTTTCGTGATCGGTCTGGCCATCATCCTGCTGTTCGGCGTCTCGGGCACGATCACCCAGCTGCTCGAGTGGGCCTTCGACGTGCCGCCGAGCCGCTACATCTACGGACTGCCGGGGATCTGGTTCGCCCAGATGCTGGCCTATACGCCGATTGCGTTCATGGTGCTGATCGGGGTGGTCGAGGGAGTGAGCCCATCGGTGGAAGAGGCGGCGCAGACGCTGCGCGCGGACCGCTGGAAGACGTTCACCAGCGTGTCGCTGCCGCTCATGCGACCGGGGCTGGCCAACGCCTTTCTGCTCGGATTCATCGAGAGCCTGGCCGACTTCGGTAATCCGCTGGTTCTGGGCGGTGACTATGACGTGCTGTCGACGGAGATCTTCTTCGCCATCGTCGGCGCCCAGTACGATCAGGGGCGCGCGGCAGTGCTGGCCATCGTGCTGTTGTCGTTCAGCCTCTCGGCGTTCTGGGCCCAACGCTACTGGCTCGGCCGCAAAGCGTACACGACGGTGACGGGCAAGGGCGACGCCGGGAACCACATCGCGCTACCGCGACCCGTGCAGTGGGCCGTCGTCGGCGTCACGCTGCCGTGGGCGGCGCTGACGCTGGTCATCTACCTGATGATTCTGTTCGGCGGTTTCGTCGAGACCTGGGGCCGCGACCATTCGTTTACGCTGCGACACTACGTCGATGCCTTCGGCGTCAGCGAGGGACCCCACGGCCTGATCTGGAGCGGCGCGGCCTGGAACTCGTTCGGCACGACGCTGATGATCGCGGCGCTCTCAGCGCCGCTCACCGCCGCTTTGGGTCTGCTGACAGCTTACCTGCTCGTGCGTCATCAGTTTCGCGCCAAGTCGGCGTTCGAGTTCGGCACCATGATGAGCTTCGCCATTCCCGGCACCGTCATCGGCGTAAGCTATATCCTTGCTTTCAACGTGCCGCCCATCGAGCTCACAGGCACCGGCATCATCCTCGTGATTTGTTTCCTCTTCCGCAACATGCCTGTCGGTGTGCGCGCGGGCATCGCCGCGATGAGTCAGCTCGACAAGAACCTCGACGAGGCATCGCTGGTGCTCGGTGCGCGCGCGCTGGCGACCGTGCGCCGGGTGCTCCTGCCTCTGCTCCGGCCGGCGATTGTCGCGGCGCTGGTCTACAGCTTCGTCCGGGCGATGACCGCCATCAGCGCGGTGATATTTCTCGTCAGCGCTGAGTACGATATGGCCACGTCGTATATCATCGGTCGGGTGGAAAACGGAGATTACGGATTGGCCATCGCTTACTGCTCGGTGCTGATCCTGGTGATGCTGGCATCCATCGTGCTGGTCCAACTCGTCGTTGGCGAGCGTCAGCTCGGGCGGCGGAGCACGGCGCGGGCCGGTGCACCGAAGGCCCTGCGGAGCGAGGGGGCGTGACGGACGGCGGATCAGCGGCCGCGGTACGCTTCGAGGACGTCACCAAAGCGTACGGCAAATCCGTGGCCGTGCGCAGCCTGAATTTCGAGGTGGCTGCGGGTAGCCTCGTCACGTTGCTCGGTCCGAGCGGCTGCGGCAAGACCACCACCCTGCGGCTGATCGCCGGGCTCGAGGCGGCTGACGTCGGCCGCATCTTCATCGGCGATCGCGATGTGACACGGCTGCCGGTGACGGATCGGGACATCAGCATGGTCTTCCAGAGCTATGCGTTGTTTCCGCACATGAGCGTCGTTGACAATGTGGCCTACGGGCTGGTAGTGAGCGGCGTGGCCAAGCGCGCCGCGCGCGCGCAGGCCGAGCAACGCCTCGCCATGGTAGGCCTCAAGAACATGGGTCGGCGCATGCCCTCTGAGCTGTCCGGTGGTCAACAGCAGCGAGTGGCGGTTGCCCGCGCGCTGGTGCTCGAGCCCTCGGTGCTGCTGTTCGACGAGCCGTTGTCCAACCTCGATGCCAAGCTGCGCCGACGTGTGCGTGAAGACATCCGTGAGCTGCAGCAGCAGCTCGAGCTCACAGCAGTCTACGTGACCCATGACCAGGAGGAAGCGCTTGCCGTCTCCGACCGCATCATCGTCATGAAAGACGCCGCCATCGCCCAGGAGGGTTCACCGCGTGAGCTCTACGAGCAGCCGGCCAGCCGATTCGTGGCCGATTTCATCGGTGACGCCAATCTCGTGCCGGGCCGCGTCCTGGCCGTCGAAGGCGAGGTCGCCGATCTCGACGTCGGCGGTCTGCGCTACCGGCTCCCCCATCGCAATTGCAGCAAAGGCGACGTCGAGGTGGCGGTGCGTCCGGAGGCGATTCGTCTCGATGCCGGGGCCGGCGCCGTCGGCATCGCCGCGAAAGTACGCAAGGCGACGTATCTGGGCAGCCACATTCAGTATCGCGTCGAGTCGGCGCTCGGTGAGCTGTTCGTCACCGACAAGCAGGTCGACGCACTCATTACCCCGGGGACCGACGTTTCGATGAGCTTCGCGGAGCACGGCATCACCCTGCTCGGGCCGTGAGCACGCGAGTTCGATTGGAGCGGGCTATTCCTCTGAAACCCAGAGCCTGCGCCGAGCCCCGGCAATCGGCATCGGCCCGTGGGTGGTCGAGCGTCGCGTCGGCAGACGGATCAGCCTCTGACCGCAGACGCCGGTGCAAAAAACTGCAATTGGTCGGGGCGAGAGGATTTGAACCTCCGACCACCTGAACCCCATTCAGGTGCGCTACCAGGCTGCGCTACGCCCCGATCGAACCGAAAGCAGAAGGCCGCCCAAGGCCGCAATCAGGTCTTGAGCAGATCGATGACTTCGTCGAGCTCTCTGATGAGCTGGCGGATGGTGTCTTTGCGCTCTTCGCCCGCCACGAGTGACGTCACTGCGCTGACGCCGGATTCGTTATCGAGCTTGTTGCGGGCGCCGCTGATGGTAAAACCGTCGATATAGAGCAGATTGCGAATCTGGCGGATCAGCTCCACCTCGTGGCGCTGGTAGTAGCGCCGGTTGCCGCGCCGCTTCACGGGTTTGAGCTGGGGAAACTCTTGCTCCCAGTAGCGCAGCACGTGCGGCTTCACGGCGCACAGCTCGCTCACCTCACCGATGGTGAAGTAGCGCTTTCCCGGAATCGGGGGCAGCTCCGATTTCTCGCCCGGATCAAGCACTACCCTGCCTCAGCTCCATTTTCGACTTGAGCAGATCGGCGTTGGCGGCAACCTTGTCTTTGAGCTTCTGGCTGGCCTTGAAGGTCACGACGCGGCGCGCCGATATCGGGATCTCTTCCCCGGTCTTCGGGTTACGGCCGGGTCGAGCGCTCTTGTCGCGCACGGCGAAGTTACCGAATCCAGAAAGCTTCACGGTGGCCCCCGTCTCCAGCGCCTCCCGCACCTTCTCGAAGAAGGACTCGACGAATTCCTTGGCCTCACGCTTGTTCAGCCCGAGCTCGTCGAAAAGCGTCTCTGCCAAATCCGCTTTTGTGATAGCCATACTGCCCTTGCTGGCTCAGTGGCGCAATTCGGCGCCCAGCTTGCTCTCCACGGCGGCGATGACGCGCTTGACCAACGCGTCGATCTCCACATCTGTAAGAGTGCGCGAATTATCCTGAAAGGTCAAGCCAAAAGCGAGACTTTTTCGCTTTGAATCAATGCCTTTTCCCCGATATTCGTCAAATAACTCGAAGTTGACCAGTGCGCTGCCGGCGGCGCTCTGGGCCGTTCTTCTCAGCTGCTCCGCCTCGACGTCGGCGTCGACGACGACGGAGAGATCGCGACGGCTGGCCGGAAATCGGGAGACACGGGCATAGGACGGCACCCGACCCTGCTGCAGCGCCTCCAGCGCCAGCTCGAACACGAAGACGGGCTGGCCGATGTCCAGATGGCGCTGGATATCGGGATGAATCTGACCCACCCAGCCGATTCTACGATTGCTTTTAAGGATATCTGCGCTCATCCCGGGATGCAAACCAGGCCGGCGCGTGCGCCGAAAGCCCACCGCGCCGCTCGCGGCGCTCCACGCCAGCACTGCCTCGACATCGGCCTTGACGTCGAAAAAGTCGACAGCGCGCTCGGGGGCTCCCCACTGCTGCGGCAGCGCCAGTCCCGTCGCCACCGCGGCGAGCCGCCCCTGCTCCGCCGAGCCGTCCGGCGCCGGCTCGAAGACCCGGCCAACCTCGAAGAGCCGGATGCGCCGGTGCTGGCGACTGTGGTTGACGGCCAGCGCCTGCAGCAGGCCGGTGATCAGCGACACCCGCATGACCGCCATATTGCTCGCAATCGGGTTGGTGAGCGCCACGGGCGCCTGGCGTGGCGCGACCAGCGCCTGAAGCGCCGGGTCGACGAAGCTGTAGGTGATGGCCTCGTGGTAGTCGCGATTGATCAGCGTGCTGCGCAGCTGCGCCACGGGCACCTCGGCTTCGGGGTGACGCCGAGCGCTGACACCGGTCTGCGGGGGCCGACTGGGCACGGCGTCGTAGCCGTGCACGCGCGCGACCTCCTCGATCAGGTCGTGCTCCTTCTCGAGATCCGACCGGTAGCTCGGCCGCGTCACGCGCCAACCCTCGCGTGCTTTGCGGACCGACATGCCGAGCCGCAGCAGGATGCTCTCGACGCTGCGCCGCGGTATCTTGAGCCCCAGCACGCGCTCGATGCGCGCATAGCGCAGACCGATCACGCTGCGCCGCGGCAGGTGTGGGCGACTCACGGCCTCCACCAGCGGACCCGGCGTGCCGCCGGCAATGTCGACCAGGAACCGCGTAGCGCGCTCGGTGGCCAGCGCCTGCAGCATCGGATCCACGCCGCGTTCGAAGCGGTGCGACGCATCGGTGCTCAGGCCGTAGCGCCGGGCGCAGCGCGCCACGGTCAACGGGTCGAAGTACGCGGCTTCGAGCAGGATGTCGCGGGTCTCCGGACCGATCCCGGAGTCCCGGCCACCCATCACCCCGGCGAGGGCGACCGCTGCGTTGCGGTCCGCGATCACCAGCGCATCGCCGTCGAGCTCGGGCGCGGCACCGTCGAGCAGCACGAGACGCTCCCCGACGCGGGCGCGTCGGACGACGATCCCCCGCGCAATACGCGCAAGGTCGAAGGCGTGCATCGGCTGGCCGAGCTCGGTCATGACATAGTTGGTGACGTCGACGACGGGGCTGATGGGCCGCAACCCGACCCGCCGCAGGCGTTCGCGCATCCAGTCCGGCGTGCGCGCCGCCGGGTCGATGCCCTCGATGATGCGGCCGACGTATCGCGGGCAGTCCTCGGGCGCCTCGAGCCGGATCGGTATACGCCGGCGTGAGCGCGCGGGCACCTTGCGGATGTCGGGGCTTTGCAGCGGACTGCCGGTCAGCGCCGAGAGATCCCGGGCCACCCCGGCGATGCTCAGACAATCACCACGATTGGGCGTGAGATCGATCTCGATCGACACGTCGTCGAGGCCGAGATAGTCGCTGAGCGGGGTGCCGGGCCCGGCGTCGTCATCGAGAACCATCAGCGCAGCGGCGTCCTCGTCGAAGCCGAGCTCGGCGCTCGAGCACAGCATGCCCGAGGAGACCACGTCGCGAATGCGCACCTTCTCGAGGCGACGTCCGTCGGGCAGCACGGTGCCGATCAGCGCGGTCGGCACCTTGCGGCCGGCTTGCGCGTTCGGCGCGCCGCAGACGATCTGCAGCGGGCGTGCACGGCCGACGTTGACGCGGCACACCTTGAGCGCAGCGCTGCGCGGGTGCGGCTCGACGTCGACAATCTCGCCGACGAGCACTTTGTCGAGATTGCCGGCAACGGGCTGCACGCCGCCGACTTCGAGCCCGCCCATGGTCAGCCGCTCGGCGAGCTCGCGCACGTCGATGCGGGACGATACCCACTCGCGGAGCCAGGTTGCGCTGACGAGCATCGCCGGCCGTCTAGCGGAACTGCCGCAGCACGTTCAGGTCGTTCTCGAAGAACAACCTGAGATCGTCGACGCCATAACGCAGCATGGCGAGTCGTTCGATGCCCATGCCGAAGGCGTAACCGGTGTATCGCTCGCTGTCGACCCCGACGTGTCGAAACACCTCGGGGTGAACCATGCCGCAGCCGAGCACTTCCAGCCAGCCGCTCTGCTTGCACACGCGACACCCACCCCCTTCACAAAACACGCAGCTCACGTCGACCTCGGCCGACGGCTCCGTGAAGGGAAAGTACGACGGTCGAAAACGCACGCCGAGATCGGCCTCGAAGAACTGGCGCACGAAGTACACGAGCACGCCCTTGAGGTCGGCGAAAGTGGTCGCCTCGCTCACGGCGAGCCCTTCGAGCTGATGGAACATCGGCGTGTGTGTGACGTCGGAATCGCAGCGGTAGACCCGCCCCGGCGCTACGACCTGCAGCGGCGGCTTATTGTGTTGCATGTAGCGAATCTGTACCGGCGAGGTATGCGTGCGCAGCAGCAGTCCGCCGTCGACATAGAACGTGTCGTGCATGGCGCGGGCCGGGTGATCGGCGGGGATGTTCAGCGCCTCGAAGTTGTGGAAGTCGTCCTCGATCTCGGGCCCTTCGGCAACGTCGAAGCCGAGCCGCTCGAAGATCTCGACCATGCGTCCGAGGGTGCGGGTGATGGGGTGAGGACCGCCCACGCCGGCGCCGCGGCCGGGCAGTGTGACGTCGACCGACTCGTCCTCGAGCCGGCGTGCAAGGGTCTCGGCGTCGAGCTCGCTGCGGCGCGCGCCGATGCGCGCCTGGATCTGCTGCTTCGCCTGATTCACCGTCTGGCCCACCCGGCGCCGCTGCTCCGGTGGCAACGCGCCGATGGACTTCAGCGCCTCGGTGAGCACGCCGCTCTTGCCGAGATAGCGGACGCGCAGCGCCTCGAGCGCCGCCGGTCCGTCGGCGGCGTCGATGGCACCGATCGCCTCGCTGGCGAGCTGTTCGATGTCGTCCACGTGCGCTCTGGTCGCTGGGTATCGCGCTTACTAAAAAACGAAAAAGGGAAAGGCGGAGCGCCTTCCCCTCCCGAGTCGGGCGCCCGCTGCGGGCGCCGGCGGCGCAACGCGCTACGTCGAAAGGGCGGCCTTGGCCTTGTCGGCGAGCGCCGCGAAGGCCCGTTTGTCATGCACCGCGAGGTCGGCGAGCACCTTGCGGTCGAGATCGATGTCCGATTTCTTGAGCCCGTCCATGAAGCGACTGTAGCTGAGCCCTGTCTCTCGCGCGGCGGCATTGATGCGGGCGATCCACAGCGCGCGGAACTGCCGCTTGCGCTGCCGCCGATCGCGGTACGCGAACTGACCGGCCCGGTCCACGGCCTGGGTGGCCACCCGAAAAACGTTCTTGCGGCGCCCGCGATAGCCTTTGGCCGCCTTGATGACGCGCTTGTGGCGCGCCCTCGCTGTCACACCCCGTTTTACCCGTGGCATATCTGCTGGCTCCTGCTATCTGTAAGGCATCAAGCGCCCGACGGCGGCAGCGTCGGCCGCATCCACGGTCAGCGCCTTGCGAAGATGACGCTTCCGCTTCGGGGACTTCTTGGTCAGTATGTGGTTGAGGTGCGACTGCGAGCGCTTGAAGCGCCCGCTGGCCGTGCGCTTGAAGCGCTTGGCCGCCCCGCGGTTCGTCTTCAACTTGGGCATCTGTCCGTTCCTCTATTCAATTCGTACTCGCGTATTCAGAGCGTCCGGCGCACCCGGCCGCGGTATTCGACGATCGCTCAGGCCCGTTTCGGGCTCAGCACCATCACCATTTGGCGTCCTTCCATCTTCGGCTGCTGCTCGACCACGGCGATCCCGTCGAGATCTTCCTCGACCCGTTTGAGCATCTCGAGCCCCAGCTCCGGATGGGCCATCTCACGACCGCGAAAGCGCAGCGTGACCTTTGCCTTGTTACCCTCCTCGAGGAACCGGGTGAGATTGCGCAGCTTCACGTCGTAGTCGCCGACATCGGTGCCGGGTCGGAACTTGACCTCCTTGATCGTGATCTGCTTCTGTTTCTTCCTCGCTTCCTGACGTTTCTTGCTCGCCGCGTAGCGGAACTTTCCGTAATCGAGGAGTCGGCAGACGGGTGGATCGGCTCCCGGAGAGATCTCGACGAGGTCAAGCCCCGACTCGTCTGCCTGTCCCATCGCCTCTTCGAGAGAGACGACACCCACCTGGTTTCCGTCTGCGTCGATCAACCGGACCTGCTCGACCCGAATCTGATCGTTGACACGCAGCTGCTTCTCTGTAGCGATAGTGTTAGTCCTCCAAATGACGAACGCCGTGCTGCGCCACGTCGTTGGTGAGAACCTGTCCGAACTCGTTCGGACTCATGGACCCGAGGTCCTCACCGTCACGGGTGCGCACGGCAACGGCACCCTGCTCCACCTCCCGGTCACCCACCACCAGCAGATACGGGATGCGTTGCAGCGTGTGTTCACGAATTTTAAAGCCGATCTTCTCGTTTCTCAAGTCGGTTTCGACCCTGACGCCCTGTTTTTTCAGGCTTTTTTCAACCTCTCGCGCGTAATCCGCCTGACGGTCGGTGATGTTCATCACCACGGCCTGCACCGGCGCCAGCCACGACGGCAGTTTGCCCGCGTGGTCCTCGAGGACGATGCCGATGAAACGTTCCATCGAGCCGAGGATAGCGCGGTGAATCATGACCGGCACCACACGGCTGCCGTCCTCGGCGACATAGTGGGCGCCGAGCCTCCCCGGCATCGAGAAATCCACCTGTATGGTACCGCATTGCCACGAGCGTCCGATGCTGTCCTTGAGCACGAAGTCGATCTTGGGACCATAGAAGGCGCCCTCGCCCGGCTGCAGCCGGTAGTCGATGCCCTTGTGCTCGAGGGCCACCTCGAGCGCGCGCTCCGCCTCGTCCCACAAATCGTCGCCGCCGACCCGCTGCTCGGGGCGCGTCGAGAGCCCGACGGCGATGTCGTGGAAACCGAAGTCGCCGTACACCCTGTACGCGATCTCGATGAGCGTGGCGACTTCGCTCTGGAGCTGGTCCCGCGTGCAGAAGATGTGCGCGTCGTCCTGCGTGAAGCGGCGTACCCGCAGCAGCCCATGCAGGGTGCCGGAGGCCTCGTTGCGATGGACAACCCCGAACTCCCCGATGCGCAGCGGCAGATCGCGGTAGCTGCGCAGCCCCTGGTTGAATAGCTGCACGTGACCGGGGCAGTTCATCGGTTTCAGGGCGTAGTCGCGGTTCTCCACGTGAGTGGTGAACATGTGCTCGTGGAACTTCTCCCAGTGACCCGAGCGCTCCCACAACGAACGGTCGAGGATCTGAGGCGTGTGCACCTCGGCGTAGTCGTATTCGTCGAGCAGCCCGCGCATGTAGCCCTCGACGATGGAGTAGAGCGTCCAGCCGCGCGGGTGCCAGAACACCATGCCCGGCGCCTCGTCCTGGAAATGGAAAAGGTCGAGCTGCTTGCCGAGGCGTCGATGGTCGCGCTTCTCGGCCTCCTCGAGACGGTGCAGGTATGCGGTGAGCTGGCGCTTGTCGGGCCAGGCGGTGCCGTAGATGCGCTGCAGCATCTCGTTGCGCGAGTCGCCGCGCCAGTAGGCACCGGCCACCTTGGTCAGCTTGAACGCTTTGAGTCGCCCGGTGCTCGGCACGTGCGGCCCGCGACACAGGTCGACGAAGGTGTCCTGGCGGTACAGCGAGATCTCTTCGTCGCCGGGAATGGCGTCGATGATCTCGGCTTTGTAGTGCTCGCCCATGCCGCGGAACAGCTCGACGGCCTCGCGGCGCTCCATGACGGAGCGCGTGACGGCGATGTCCTGCGCTGCCAGCTCGGCCATCTTGGCCTCGATCACGGTCAGGTCCTGCTCCGTGAATCCGTCGGCGTAGGCGAAGTCGTAGTAGAAGCCGTCCTCGATCACCGGCCCGATGGTCACCTGGGCGGCGGGATACAGCGTCTTCACGGCGTGGGCCAGCAGGTGCGCGGTCGAATGGCGCAGTACGTCGAGTCCCTCGGCATCGCGCTCGGTGACGATGGCAAGCTGACAGTCGTCGGTGATGACGAAGTCGGTGTCGACGAGACGCCCGTCGACCTTGCCGGCCAGCGCGGCTCGGGCGAGCCCCGCGCCGATGTCGCGCGCCACCTCGCTCACGGAGACGGGTTCCGCGAATGACCGGCGGCTGCCGTCGGGAAGCGTGATTTCAGGCATCGCTATACCCGCCACGGATCCTGTCGCACATGAGCGGCCTCCACGCCGCGCTCAATTCGTCATACATTGCCGATTCGTCCCGCGGCTGTGTACGGCAGGCCGCCTGCTCGCGCTCGTCTCGGGCTGAGCCGATCGCTCGCGCGGCTCCGCGCAGCGACTGCTCGCCGCAGTGCATGCCGCGCGCCGGCGTCCCGCGTCGACGCTCGCGCTCGGGCGTAAAGGCGGCGCGGTAAGGTGCTCAGAAGTCGAGGAAAAGCGATGGGCCGGCGCGGCGCCGCATTATGCCGCTCGCGCCGCGTCGGTTCAAGGGCGGCGCGCCGCGGGGCGGTGCTACGGCCGCGGTCACCCCCTCACCACAGCGGCGACATGGTCTGCAATCGCCAGCGCCGACGTCAGCCCGGGAGATTCGATGCCGTAGAGACAGACGAGGCCGTCGACGCCCGTGGCCACCGGCCCGGCGATGATGAAATCTCCAGCGGCGGCGCCCGGCGGCGTAATCTTGGGTCGGATGCCGGTGTAATCCGGGGCCAGTGCCCCGTCGGGGAGGCCCGGCCAGTAGCGCCGTATCGCCGCGTAGAAGGCCGGCGCTTGGGTCTCGTCGACGTCGTAGTCGATCTGCTCCACCCAGTGGATGTCGGGACCGAATCGGCAGCGACCGCTCAAATCGAGGCCCACGTGTACACCCAGCGAGCCGCCGACCGGCATAGGGTAGATGAGGCGGCGGAACGGCGTGCGCCCGCGCAGCTGGAAATAATTCCCTTTGGCGAGATAGCCCGGCGGGATGGTCTCGGGCGCTAAACCCTCGATGCGCCGCGCCACCCGCTGCGCGTGCAGGCCCGCGCAATTGATCAGCCAAGAGCAACCGAGCCGCATGGGCTGTGCGCCGCCCACCTCGAGCTCGAGTCCCCTGTCGGTCGCTCGCGCGCGCTGCAACGGGCTGAGCAGGGCGACCATGGCGCCATTGGATTCGGCGTCGCCTTGCAGCGCCAGCATGAAGCCGTGCGCATCGATGATGCCGGTCGACGGCGAGCGCAGCGCGCCCACGCAGCGCACTTCGGGCTCGAGCTCCGCGACCTGCTTCGGGCCGAGCGGCTCGAGGTCGTCAACGCCGTTGGCGGCGGCGCGACGACGAAAGGCGTCGAGCGACGCGAGCTGATCCTCCGCGGTCGCGACGAGGAGCTTGCCGACCCGCGCATGCTCGACGCCGTGGTCGGCGCAGAACCGATAAAGGGCGTGCTTGCCCCGCACGCACAGTTGCGCTTTGAGGCTGCCCGGCGGGTAGTAGATGCCGGCGTGTATGACACCGGAGTTGCGCGAGCTGGTCTCGGCGCCGATCATGTCGTTCGCCTCCAGAATGACCACCTCGCGACCCGCCATCGCCAGGGCCCGCCCGACGGCGAGGCCGACGACGCCCGCGCCGACCACCACGCAGTCGATGTGCTCCACGCTCGCTGCTCTCGCCGCAGGTAAGGGGGGGCTGAGTGTAGCGGATCGACTTGGCGAGCACAGCCGAGCGTCTGCGCCGACGCGCGGGGCGCAGCGCCCCGCCCGCGCCGGGCTCATCGTCGCGCCTCGGGCGGACGCCGAGCGGCGCTGCCCGTCTGGCCCGTGGACTCCCGTCAGTCCTATACTCGCACGACGAACGTGACGGTCGTGCGCTCGGCCCATCGGCGGGAGAGCGCGTGTCGCGGGCGTGTGAGCCGGGCAGCGAAGCGAGCATGGTCACGGCGGCGGCGCGTTCCGTGACCCGGATGATCGACGGCGTCAGAGGGCTTGGCCGCAACCCTGCGGGCGCCGCGTCCGTTGTCCGCGACGGCGTCAGCCAGGGCCAGCCGAGGAGTCGCTGTGCAACGCGATAAGTGGGATCAGCGCTACGCCGCCGAGGCGCTCGTGTGGAGCGTCGAGCCCAATGGTTTTGTGGTCGCCGAGACAGCCGACCTGAGCCCCGCGCGTGCCCTCGACATTGCCAGCGGCGAGGGCCGCAACGCGATCTGGCTCGCCGAACGAGGCTGGGCCGTCACAGCGGTCGACTTCTCGCGGGTTGCCATGGACAAGGCGCGGCAGCTGGCGCACGCCCGCGGCGTCGAGGTCGAGTGGGTGCTCGACGACGTGACCACCTTCGAGCCGCCGCGCTCGCATTTCGAGCTGGTGCTGATCTGCTACCTGCAGGTGCCGGCGTCCGATCGCCGCACGGTGCTGAGGCACGCGCGCCGGGGGCTCGCCGCCGGTGGCACGCTGCTCTACATCGCCCATGACGCGAGCAATCTCGAGCACGGCTACGGCGGTCCCAAGGATCCCGCAGTCCTGTGCACGCCCGCAGAGGTCGTCGCCGATCTGCCCGGTCTCGACATCGTCAAGGCTGAAGTCGCCCGCCGCGAGGTCGTCATCACGGACGACAACGGCGAGCCGCGGACCGCCGTCGCCCTCGACACGCTGGTGAGGGCGGTGCGACCGCGGTAGCGGGCGCTATTTGGGCAGCTTGCCCTGCACGCCCTCGACGTAGTAGTCCATGGTCAACATGGCCTCGTCGGTCATCGTCGCGCCGGCGGCGACACGCTCGTTGCCGTCCTGATCGCGCACCGGTCCCGCGAAGGGATGCAGCGCGCCGCTGACGATGTCCCGCTGTTGGGCCAGCACCAGCTCGCGCACGGCGTCCGGCACCGCGGCGCCAAACGGCGCGAGCTTCACCATGCCCTCGCGAATGCCGCCCCACACGGCGGCCGACGCCCAGCTGCCGTCCAGCACGGCGCGGGCCGTGCGCAGGTAGTGCTCGCTCCAGTCATGGGTGGAGGCGGTCAGGTGTGCCGTCGGCGCGTACTTGGACATGTCGGAGTGATAGCCGATGACGTGCACGCCCTTCTCTTCCGCAGCCAGGGCGGGCGCCGTGGAGTCGGTGTGGTGCGTGATCACGTCTGCGCCCTGGGCAATCAACGCGTCGGCCGCCTCCCGCTCGCGCCCGGGGTCGAACCACGAGTTCACCCAGATGACCTTGACCTGGGCGTCGGGATTGACGCTGCGCATGCCGCGGGTAAAGGCGTTGATTCCTCTGATGACCTCCGGTATCGGAAAGGCGGCCACGTACCCTGCGACATTGCTCCTGGTCATCTTGCCCGCCACGATGCCCGTCAGATAGCGGCCCTCGTAGAAGCGGGCGACGTACGTGCCCACGTTGGGCGCCCGCTTGTAGCCGGTGGCATGCTCGAAGATCGTGTCGGGAAACGCCTTCGCGACCTTGATCGTCGGGTTCATGTAGCCGAACGACGTGGTAAAGACGAGACCGTGACCGCTCGCGGCGAGCTCGCGAATGACGCGCTCGGCCTCTGCGCCTTCGGGGACGCTCTCGACGAAACGCGTCTCGACGCGCTCGCCGAGCTCCGCTTCCATCTTCTTGCGAGCGATGTCGTGCTGGTAGGTCCAGCCCGCATCGCCGATCGGGCTCACGTAGACGAAACCCACTTTGAGCGGCTCGGCTGCCATGCCCGCCGGTGCTGCGAGCAGCGCGACCGTGCTCACGAGCGCTGCTGTGATGAGAGTGACTGCGCGCCCCCGGGCGCTGCCATGTGCCGTCATCGCTTTCTCCTCTATCTCCTCAGTGGCTGTTGAGCAACGGTTTATAGTGACAAAATCGTCGTCTCGCTTCAGACGTCGGGATGATACGCCTGTCCCAGCGCTGCCGGCGCGTTGAGCCGGATCTTGGTGGCATCGCGTGATATCAGCACCAGCACGACAATAGTGGCGACATAAGGCAGCATCGACAAGATCTGCGAGGCCACGTCAACGCCCGCGCCCTGGATGTGGAACTGCAGGATGGTGGTGCCCCCGAACAGATAGGCGCCCAGCATCACGCGTGCCGGTCGCCAGGTGGCGAAGACGACCAGCGCCAGGGCGATCCAGCCGCGTCCTGCCGTCATCGACTCCACCCACACGGGCGTGTACACCACCGACAGGTACATGCCGCCGAGCCCCGCCATGGCGCCGCCGAACAGCACGGCGAGATAGCGAATGCCGATGACGTCGTAGCCGAGCGCGTGTGCCGACGCGGGCGCCTCCCCGACGCCGCGCAGCACGAGCCCCCACCGGCTGCGGTAGAGAAACACGGTGACGGCTACGAACACCGCGAACGACAGATAGACCAGGGGATCGAAAGAAAACACCAGCGCCCCGAGGATTGGCAGATCGCTCAACAGCGGAACATGCACGCCCGCGAGGCTCTCGAGCGCGACGCTGGTGTAGTCGAGCCCGAGGAACGCGCTTACGCCGACGCCGAAGATGGTCAGCGCAAGGCCGGTGGCCACCTGATTCGCCTGCAGCGTGAGGGTCAGAAAAGCGAACAGCAGCGATGCCCCCGCGCCGGCGCCCATGCCCGCCAGTGCCGCGACGACGACGCTCCCGCTCTCGACCGCAGCGATGAAGCCGACCACGGCACCGAGCAACATCATGCCCTCGACGCCGAGGTTGAGCACGCCGGATTTCTCCACCACCAGCTCGCCGAGTGCGGCGTAGACGAGCGGTGTGCCGGCGCCCACCGTAGCCAGCACGATGGCGATGACGGTGCCTTCGGCGCTCATGGCGTCGCGGCGCTCTCGCCTGACGCCACGGCGCGGCGACCGATGCGCAGGCGGAAGTTGATGAAAACGTCCGAGCCGAGCAGATAGAACAGCAGCAGGCCCTGAAACAGGCCGGTCACGGCCGACGGCAGACCGAGCTCGATCTGCGCCGACTCGCCGCCGAGATAGAGCAGCGCCATCAGCAAGCCGGCAAACAGAATCCCCAGCGGATGAAGACGCCCCACGAATGCGACGATGATGGCGGCGAAACCATAGCCCGGCGACACCGAAGGTAAGAGTTGCCCGATCGGGCCGGCCACCTCGCCGACGCCGGCGATGCCCGCGGCCGCGCCGCCGCTCAGCAGGCCCACCCAGATGGTGCGGCTGCGGCGAAACCCTGCGTAGCGGGCGGCAGGGGCGGCCAGACCGGCGACGCGCATCTGATAGGCGAGAAAGCTGCGGGCCGTGAACAGCCAGCAGAGCACGACCGCCGCCAGCGCGACAGCGAGCCCCGCGTGCAGCCGCGTTCCGGCCACCAGCAGCGGCATCAGAGCGGCGTCGCCAAACAGACGCGACTCCGGAAAGCCATAGCCGTCGGGGTCTTTCCATGGACCGTGCACCAGATAGCTCAGCAGCAGCACGGCGACGTAAGCCAGCATCAGGCTCACCAGGATCTCGTTGGCATTGAAGCGCGTGCGCAGCAGCGCCGGAATGCTCGCCCACGCCATGCCGCCCAGCGCCCCGACGACGATCATGGCCGGCAGCAGCAACGGGCTCTGGCTGTCGTGCAGCCACAGCGCGAGCCCACCGCCGCACGCCGCGCCGATGGTGAGCTGGCCCTCGGCGCCGATGTTCCAGACGTTGGCGCGGAAGCCGATCGCCAGACCCAGACCGATCAGCACGAGCGGCGTGGCCTTCACGCCAAGCTCACCCCAGCCATAGAAGTCGTCCACCGGCGCGACGAAGAACGTGTAGAAAGCGTGCAGCGGGTCTTCGCCGAGCAGGGTGAACAGCGCGAAGCCGGTCACCAGCGTCAGCCCGGCCGCCAGCAACGGCGACGCATAGCGCATTCGCTGCGACGGCTGCGGGCGGGACTCAAGGCGAACCACGGCTGACCGCCTCCACCTCCCTCTCCGCGTCCGGCGCCCCGCTGCCGGGAAACAGGCCGCTCATCCAGCGGCCGATTTCGTCGACGTTGGTCGCCGACAATGCCCGCGCGGGCGAGAGCCGGCCGCCGGCGATGACCGCGATGCGATCGCAGATCTCGAACAGCTCGTCGAGCTCCTCGGAAAACACGAGCACCGCCGCCCCGGCGTTGCGCATGCCGATCAGCGCCTGGCGAATGGCCGCGGCGGCACCGACGTCGACGCCCCAGGTCGGCTGCGCGGCGAGCACCACGTGCGGACTCTGCAGCAGCTCGCGAGCGACGATGAACTTCTGCAGGTTGCCGCCGGAAAGGCTCTTGGCTTTGGCCGCCGCGCCGGCGGCCATAACGTTGAAGTCGCGCACGCAGCGCTCGGTGAAGGCGTCCGTGCGCTGCCTGCGGATCAGGCCGTAGCGGATCATGCCGCGGCGGTGCGCCGTCAACAGCGCGTTCTCGGCGAGCGACATCTCGGGCACGGCGCCGCGGCCGAGCCGTTCCTCGGGGATGAACGCCAACCCGAGATCGCGGCGGGCAGCCGCGCCGAGACGGCCGACGGGCCGCCCGCCGAGCCGTATGACGGCGGCCTCGGCGACCGGCGTCTCGCCACTGAGTGCCGCGAGCAGCTCCTGCTGGCCGTTGCCGGCGATGCCGGCGACGCCGAGGATCTCGCCGGCGCGCACCGTGAGATGAATGTCTTGCAGCGCCGTGCCGAAGCGGTCGTCCGCATCACGCCACAGCCCCGCGACGGCGAGCTGCTCCGCGCCGCCCTCCCTGCCCGGGCGGTGCTCGACCACCGGCAGCTCGCGCCCGATCATCATGCGGGCGAGCTCCGCCGTCGAGGTGGTGCGGGGATCGGCGTTGCCCGTCACACGGCCGCCGCGCAATATGGTTGCGCGTTCGCAGAGCGCCCGTACCTCGTCGAGCTTGTGGCTGATGTAGAGAATGCTGCAGCCTTCATCAGCGAGCATGCGCAGCGTCGCAAACAGCCGCTCGACCGCCTGCGGCGTGAGCACGGAGGTGGGCTCGTCCATGATCAGCAGCTTGGGGTCCTGCAGCAGGCAACGCACGATCTCCACTCGCTGGCGCTCGCCGACCGACAGCGAGTGCACGAGCCGCTGCGGGTCGAGGGTGAGCCCGTAACGTTCGCTGACCGCCCCGATGCGCTCGGACAGCGCCTCGAGACCGTGGCTGCCGCTGACCGCCAGGGCAATGTTCTCGGCGACGGTGAGGGTCTCGAACAGCGAGAAGTGCTGAAACACCATACCGATGCCCAGCGCGCGGGCGGCCGCGGGATTGCCGATGGCGACCGGGCTGCCGTTCCAGGAAATCGTGCCGG
This sequence comes from Arenicellales bacterium, assembly GCA_041550555.1. Classification (GTDB taxonomy): domain Bacteria; phylum Pseudomonadota; class Gammaproteobacteria; order Arenicellales; family JBFEOO01; genus JBFEOO01. Next base: position 5,697 of record JBFEOO010000053.1, on the reverse strand, counting down.
CATCGGCGCGGACCACACCGTAGATGATCTTCATGAGGGTGCTCTTGCCGGCGCCGTTCTCGCCGAGCACGGCGTGAATCTCGCCAGGCAGGACGCGGAGGTCGACGTCGACGTTGGCGACGACGTTGGGGTAGGCCTTGGTAATGCCGGCCAACTCGAGGCGCGCCGGCGCTCGTCGCCGGGGCCGACCGCTGCCCGGCGTCTGCGGGACGCCCTCCGTGCCTGCCATCCTGTTCACGTTGCTGCGCTCAAGCGCTGGGCGGGGGCGCTTGGGCGGTACCGTTGTCGGACGACCCCCGCCCGCCCACGCGAGGGAGGGTGGCGATTCACTCGCGCAGCCACGCGCGGTACTGGGCGGCGTCCTCTTCGATCAGGATACGCCCGCCCGGATCATCGGGTGCCCGCCTGGATCTGCCCTGATTGGGGTATTCCGCCCAGCGGAGAACGTCGCGGTCGTCTGCTTTGGCCGCGCGCACGTATTTGTCGACGCCGCTGCACGTGCCTGCGCAGAGCGTCAACACGGCGCGCTGCACCCGCACCCGCTCTCGCTGGTTGGGCACTGTGGCGTAGCGGGCCAGAGCGTCGCGCACGACCGCCCGGGTGGTCAGGTCGGGAAACATCCCGCGCAGCTTACGCTCGAGAGTGCGTCCACGCGTCGAGTCGCTCATGGGCATGCCACCGTCGCTGAGTGCGCCGCGCTAGTCGAAGGGGTGGCGGACGATGGCGGTGTGCTCGCGGCCCGGTCCTGTCGAGACGATATCGATCGGCAAGCCGCTCAGCTCCGCGAGGCGGTCGAGGTAGCGCCGGGCGTTGCGGGGCAGCGCCTCGAGCCGCGTGACCCCCGTGGTGGAGTCGGTCCACCCGGACAGCTCCTCGTACACCGGCTCGCACTGAGCGAGCGCGTCAGCACCCGAGGGCGCCGCTTCCAGCGTCGTGCTCCCCTGGCGGTAAGCGGTGCACACGCGGACGGGGTCGACGCCGTCGAGCACGTCGAGCTTGGTGAGACACAGTCCGGAGAGCCCGTTCACGGTGCGCGCACTGCGCATGGCAACAGCGTCGAACCAGCCACAACGCCGTGGGCGACCGGTTGTGGCGCCGCGCTCTTGGCCGCGTTCGCTCAGCAGCCGCCCGATATCGTCGTGGAGCTCGGTGGGAAACGGACCCGATCCGACCCGTGTCGTATAGGCTTTGCACACGCCGAGCACATAATCGATGCTGGTGGGACCGATACCCGAACCGCACGCCGCTGCGCCCGCCGTCGTGTTCGATGACGTCACGAAGGGGTAGGTGCCGTGATCGATGTCGAGCAGCATGCCCTGGGCGCCTTCGAACAGGACCGACTTCCCCGCATGCAATAGCCCGTCGAGCGTCTGAGCGACGTTGCCGAGCAGCGGGCGCAGCTCGGCCCCCAGCCGCAGCGCCTCGTCGAGGGTCGCCGCGAAGTCGACCGCGGCGGCACCGTACAGGGTCGTCAGCAGAAAGTTGTGGTACTGAGAGAGCTCGCGCAGACGATCGGCGAAGGAGTCTTCGCGCATGAGATCTCCGAGCCGCAGCCCCCGGCGCGCGACCTTGTCTTCGTAGGCCGGGCCGATGCCGCGACCGGTGGTGCCGATGGCGTTGCGTCCGCGCGCCTGCTCGCGGGCGGCGTCGAGGGCGATGTGGTGGGGGAGGATCAGCGGGCATGCGGCGCTCAGCTGCAGTCGCTCGCGCACCGCGACGCCGCGCTCTTCCAGACCGACTATCTCAGCGTGCAGCGCCGCCGGCGAGACCACCACGCCGTTACCGATCAAACAGTGCACCCGCTCGCGCAGGATGCCCGAAGGTATGAGATGCAAAACGGTACGCTGGCCGTCGATGACCAGGGTGTGGCCCGCATTGTGACCGCCCTGAAAGCGCACCACGGCGTCGGCGCGATCGGTCAGCAGATCGACGACCTTGCCCTTGCCTTCGTCACCCCATTGGGCGCCGATCAGAACCACTGCTTTACCCATGCTCCCCTCCCCTCTCGGTCTGCCACACCTCGCGGCGTCTGCCTGCGCCGCCGTGCCGGCCGCCGCGCTGAGACTACTTCGATCCGCCTTCCCGGGCCAGCGGCTCGACCGTCCAACGTCCGTTGCGCCGCACCAGACGTCGATCGCACAGAGCGCGCACGTCGGCGGGTGGCTGCGCGTCTGCCACGCTGACGACCCGCTCGCCGGTGCTGCGGAGCGCGTCGATCTGCTTGCCCAGCGCGGGGTCAGCGCTGAACGGAGCGGCGATGGCCCGGGGCGGCGGTTCAGGCGAGGCGGCGGCCAGCCGCAGCAGGCGGCGCAGATCGGCGCTGAAACCGGTCGCCGGACGGGGGTGGCCGAACGCCTGGCCGATGTCGTCATAGCGTCCGCCACGCGCCAGCGCGCGGCCGGCCGCCGGCACGAACGCCGCGAAGACGACGCCGGTGTGATAGCGGTAGCCGCGGAGCTCGGCGAGATCCAGGTAGACCGGTGTATCGGGAAGCCACGACGCCGCCAGCTCCACCACCGCGCGCAGGTTGGTCAGCGCCGCCGAGACCTCCTCGGCAACGCCCGCGAAGCGCTGCTCCGCGGCATCGAGCACCTCGACACCGCCGTTCAGTTCGGCGAGGCCCGTGAACAACGCGCACTTCGCGCTGGACAAGCCATAGCCGGTCAGCAGCGCCGAGATGTCGGGCTTGGACTTGCGTTGAAAGGCGTCGTACAGCTCGGCTTCCTGCCGGCGATCGAGCCCCGTGTCGCGGGCGAGCGCCCTGAAGATGCCCACGTGTCCGATGTCGATGTGCGTGTCCGGGATGCCCGCCTCGCGCAGCGACTGGACCATCAGCCGGAGAATCTCACCGTCGGCCTCGGGTGCGCTCAAGCCGAACAGCTCGGCACCGAATTGAAACGGCTCGCGCGAGCCCCCCAGTGGCTGGGCGCGGGCGAACAGACTCGGCCCCGCATAGCAGAGCCGCACCGGTGCGGCGGATTTCAGAAAGTGCGCCTCGATGCGGGCCACCTGTGGCGTCATGTCGGCGCGTATCCCCATCAGCCGCCCGGTGTGCTGATCCGTCACTTTGAAGGTCTCGAGGTCGAGATCCTCGCCGGTGCCGGTCAGCAGCGCTTCGAGGTACTCCAGCAGCGGCGGCGTGACGAGGTCGTAGCCCCAGCCGTAGAGGAGGTCGATCAGCTTGCGGCGTAACGCCTCCATGCGCCACGCCTCGGCCGGGAGCATCTCCTCGATGCCGTCCGGCAACAGCCAGCGTTCGTTGCTCCACATAACGGTACGACGTTCTCGTGCGTCCGGCGTCGGCGTGCCGGCGGTCCTCTACACAAACGGCCTGCGCGGTGCCCGCCCTCGGCGCGACACTGCCGCATGTCTCGGTACCCGATTCTAATGGATGATGTAGAGCAGGAGCAGGCCAAGCAGCATGCAGCTCACGCCCAAGCCGCGCAGCTGCGAGTCGGTCAGCCGTTGGATCGTCTCGAACGTCCGGCGCAGCCCGCCGGGGCTGGCGAACGGCATGATCCCCTCGAGAACGAGCACCAGCGCCAGCGCCGTCAGAAGATCCTGCCAGTCGATCATGCCGAGACGGCCCGACCGCGTGCTGGCTACCGCGCGACGGACTCCTCGTCAGCTGTGCCCCACGCCTGCTTGAAGAACTCGAAGAACTTCGAATCGGGCTCGAGCACCAGCATGTCGCTCTTGTCCCGAAACGTCTCCCGGTAGGCACCGAGGCTGCGGTAGAAGCGGTAGAACTCGCGGTCTCTGCCGAACGCATCGGCGTAAATCGCCGTTGCCTGGGCGTCGCCCTCACCGCGCAGCAGCTCGGCGTCGCGGAATGCGTTGGCGAGGGTAATCTCGCGCTGGCGATCGGCGTCGGCGCGAATGCGCTCCGCCGCCTCGGCGCCCTGGGCGCGAAGCTCGGAAGCGACGCGGGCCCGCTCTGCCTCCATACGGCTGAACACCCGCTCGCTGACGTCCGGGTCGAGATCGACGCGCTTGACGCGCACATCGACCACCTCGATGCCCATCTCCTTGGCTTCCTCGTCCATCGCCTGACGCACCACGTCCATGATGGCCGCGCGATCGCCGGAGATGACCTGCTGAACGTTGCGCTTGCCGAATTCTCGCCGCAGGCTGTCGTTGACCCGCTGCGCCAGACGGGCCTGCGCGTTGGTCTTCTCGCCGCTCACGGTGACGTAGTACTTGGCGACGTTGCCGATGCGCCACTTGACGAAGGAGTCGACCACGAGGTTTTTCTTCTCGCTGGTCAGGAACAGCGCCGGCTCCGAATCCATGGTCTGTATGCGGGCGTCGAACAAACGCACGTTGTTGATGAACGGCGTTTTGAAGTGCAGCCCGGGCTGGTCATCGGAGCGGATGATCTCACCGAAGCGAAAGACGATCGCCCTTTCGCGCTGATCAACGGTGTAGATGGCTGCCCCGGCGATCGATCCGACGATCAACAGCAACACCAGGCCGATGATGGCTTTTCCACTCATCGCTGTGTCCTCCCGGTGCGCGAGGTCGTACGCCCGCTGCGCCCGTCGGCGTCCGCGGCAAGATCGGCGCCGTCGGAGAACGAGCCCGACGCGCTCGCGGCAACGCCTTCCTGGCTGCGGCGCTCGCGCAAGAGCTGATCGAGCGGCAGATAGATCACGTTATTGCCGCCCTCCTGGTCGATCATGACCTTACTCGAGTTCGCCAGCACCTGTTCCATCGTCTCGAGATAGAGGCGATCGCGAGTGATGTCCTCAGCTTTCAGATATTCGTCGAGCACCTTCTGAAACCGGTTCGCTTCACCTTCGGCCCGGGCGATGACGCTCGCCTTGTACGCCTCGGCTTCTTGGAGGATTCGCGCCGCGCGGCCGCGCGCCCGGGGTATGACGTCGTTGGCGTAGGCTTCCGCTTCGTTCTTGAGACGCTCTTCGTCCTCACGCGCCTTCACCGCGTCGTCGAACGCCGCCTTCACCTCCGCCGGCGGCTGCGCATTCTGCATCTCCACGGTCCGGATATTGATGCCGGTCTCGTAGCGGTCGAGAACCTGCTGGAGGAGCTCCTTGGTCTGCTGGGCAATCTCGGCACGGCCCTCGGTAATGGCGAAGTCCATGCTGTTGCCGCCGACCGTCTCGCGGACCACGCTCTCGGTGGCGCCGCGTACGACCTGCTCGGCCGGCTCGCTCACGAAGAACAGCAGCTTGCGCGGATCCTTGATGTCGAACTGCACTGCAAACTGAATGTCGATGATGTTCTCGTCCTTGGTGAGCATCAACGCTTCGCGGGGCACGAGCGTGCTCTGCCGGGTCCTGGAGTTGCTGCGGTAACCGACCTCAACCGTGTTGACCTTCTGCACGTTGACGATCTCGACGGTCTCGATCGGCGCCGGCACGTGCCAGCGCAGGCCCGCCGGTTTGGTCTCCTTGTATGCGCCGAACTGGAGCACCACGCCGGCCTCGCCCTGATCGACAACGTAGAACCCGCTGAAGATCCAAGCGCCGACCAGCACGACCAGGATCAGGCCCATGAGCCCTTTGTTGGGCAGGCGCGCCCCTCCGCCGCCGCCCGCGCCGTTGCCGCCGCGCCCGCGGCCGCCGAACAGCCCGCCCAGCTTCTTCTGGATGTTTTTGACGATCTCGTCGAGATCAGGCGGCGCCTGCGGACCCCTGTTCTGTCCCCAGGGATCCTTGTCGCCACCCCCCGATC
>JBFEOO010000052.1:0-26713 GCA_041550555.1 Arenicellales bacterium | reverse complement strand
TCGCTTCGAGCGCGACGGTGCCGACGTAGTCGGCATGACCGGCATGCCGGAGGCGGTGCTGGCGCGTGAGCTGGGGCTGTGCTACGCCGCCATCGCCATTGTCGTCAACGCGGCCGCCGGGCGCGGACCGCTCATCCGCATGGAGGAGATCGATCGTTTTCTCGAGGAGGGAGCCGCCAAAGTGCGGAGGCTCCTGGCCCGCGCACTGCCGCTGGCGGCACGGCTGGTGACGGCAGCCGATTGAGGCGGCGGCCGGCTGCTCGAGGCGGTTATTGGGAAGACGGCGCCTCCCAGACGACAGCGAGCACTCCGAAGTAGGGGTGGTCGAAGTAGTGGACCTCGTCGAGGCCGACCCGGCGTCGTTCATCGAGCGCCCACTCCTGCTCGATGAGCTCGCGGGTGTAGGGGTAGGGCGTCAACACCGTCTCGGTAGGTGCGTACACGCGCGGCCGGTAGCGCAGGGCCAGGTCGAGCACCGGGGAGCGGGTCTCGTAAACCCGCACCGATCCGCTGAGCGCGGACGCACCGCCGTCGCGATCGGTCAGCTCGACGCGCGGCGCCGTCGCTCTCGAGCTCAAATTCTGCTGCCAGCTGGCGACGGTGATCAGCCGGTACTGCGCCTGGCGCCCGAGCTGCTCGGCCGCGTCGCGCAGTCGGTCGACCTGGGACAGCACGATGACGTCATCCGGCTCGGCCGCCGCCGTGGTATTGCGCGACGCGGGGAGCCCCGGCACGATGTGCAGCTCGGGCTCGTTGATCTCGGGAAAGTCCGGGTCTCCGCCTTGCTGAGCGAAGACGACGAGCTCGACGTTGATCAGCTCGGCGCGCGCCGTGGGCAGCGCCGATGCCGTCAGCATCAGCAGCCCGGCGACCCAGACGGTGCTTCGGTTTAGCCTGCAGAGAGCGCAACGTATCATGTGGACAAGGCAGCAGTGTCGAGGCGAGGAGCGCAGCCGCGCGTCGTCGCCAATGGTAGCAGATGGCGAGGTGGCCGAGCGATGGCGGTGAGAACGGTGTTGCGCATGGGTGACCCACGGCTGCTCGAGCCGGCGCAGCCGGTGGCCGAGGACGAAATCGCAGCGCTTGCGCCGCTGCTCGAGGACATGCTCGATACCATGGCGGCGCTCGACGGCGCCGGGCTGGCGGCTCCGCAGATCGGCGTCGGCAAGCGCGTGGTGATCTTCGGTGTCGAGCGCAATCCGCGCTACCCCGACGCCGAGGCGGTGCCCATGACCGTGATTGTCAATCCCGTCATCGAGCCGCTCGGCAGCGAGAAGGAGGCCGGCTGGGAAGGTTGCCTGAGCGTGCCCGGCATGCGGGGCGTCGTCGAGCGCTACCGGCGTATCCGTTACCGCGGCCGCAATGCCGAAGGGGAGTACTTCGAGCGCGTGGCGGAGGGTTTTCACGCCCGTGTCGTGCAGCACGAGTGCGATCACCTCGACGGCATCCTCTACCCGATGCGCATCGAGGACATGCGGCTGTTTGGCTTCGAGGATGCGCTGTTCCCGGCGGACGCGGTGCCGCGCTGCAAGCCGGAGTAGCATCGGTTCGCGCAGCGAGAGGTGGCGGCAAGCCTTGTGCCCGCTGCTAGGAAGCGTGTGCGGCGGTGGCGCTCGAATGCGGCTCTGCTGACAGCGTTTCGATGACGGTCGCCAGCGTCTCGAGGCGAGCGTCGAGGTCGGGTAGCGCGCGCTCGATGCGCAGCGTCGTCGCGTTGGCCATGCGGTAGGCGGCGGGGTCGCTCTGGATCAGACCGACGATCGCCATGGGGTCGATGTGGGGTTGCTCGACGAACTCGATGCGACCGCCGGCGGCGCCGACGTCGATCTTACGCACGCCGATCGGCGTCGCCCGGAGCTTCAGGGCCGCGAGCCGGAAGAGGTTCTTGCCGGCCTCGGGCAGGAGGCCGAAGCGGTCGACCATCTCCACCTGCAGCTCGTGCAGCGCGTCGAGGTCGTGCGCGTTGGCAATGCGCTTGTACATGACGAGCCGGGTGTGAACGTCGGGCACGTAGTCGTCGGGGAACAGCGCCGGTACGTGCAGATTGACCTCCGTCGCGGGATGCTCGTCGGCCGTCGGTGCGCCGCCCGGCGTCCGTGACATCGAGGTGATGGCCCGACGCAGGTAGTCGCTGTAGAGGGTGAAGCCCACCTCATCGATGACGCCGCTCTGCGACTCGCCGAGCAGCTCGCCGGCGCCGCGGATCTCCAGGTCGTGGGACGCCAGCGCGAAGCCCGCCCCGAGATCTTCCAGCGACTCGATGGCCTCGAGACGCTTGCTGGCATCGGCGGTGAGTGCGCGCTTGCTGGCCACCAGCAGGTAGGCGTACGCCTGGTGGTGCGAACGCCCGACGCGGCCGCGCAGCTGGTGCAGCTGCGCGAGACCGAAGCGGTCGGCGCGGTTGATGACGATGGTGTTGGCCGTGGGAACGTCGATGCCGCTCTCGATGATGGTCGTGCACACCAGCACGTTGAAGCGCTGGTGGTAAAAATCGCGCATGATGTCCTCGAGCTGGCGCTCCGGCATCTGGCCGTGGGCGACGCGGATGGTGGCTTCGGGCAGCAGCTCGCCGAGCTCAGCGGCGGTTCGCTCGATGGTGCGCACCTCGTTGTGGATGACGTAGACCTGACCGCCACGGCGAATCTCGCGCAGGCAGGCCTCGCGAATGAGCGGTCGACTCCACTCACGAACGAAGGTCTTGATCGACAACCGCTCGCGGGGCGGTGTGGCGATGATCGATATCGCCCGCAGCCCGGCCATCGCCATGTTGAGCGTGCGCGGGATCGGTGTCGCGGTCAGCGTCAGCACGTCGGTCTCCGCACGCAGCCGCTTGAGGCGCTCTTTCTGACGCACCCCGAAACGATGCTCTTCGTCGAGGATGACGAGGCCGAGCCGCTCGAAGCGGACGTCGGGCTGCAGCAGCCGGTGCGTGCCGATGACGATGTCGGGGCGGCCGGTCGCCAGACGGCGCAGCACGTCGGCGATCTCGGCGCGGCCGCGAAAGCGCGACAGCAGCTCGATCTCGACCGGCAGCTCGGCGAAGCGGTCGCGGAAGCTCTCGAAGTGCTGCTGCGCGAGCAGCGTCGTCGGCACCAGCACGGCCACCTGGTAGCCGTCGTGGACGGCGAGAAAAGCCGCCCGGAGCGCAATCTCCGTCTTGCCGAAGCCGACGTCGCCGCACACCAGCCGGTCCATCGGCTTGTCCGACCTCATGTCGTCGAGCACCTGGTCGATGACCGCCGCCTGATCGGGCGTCTCCTCGAACGGAAAAGCGTCGGCGAAGGCATGGTAGGGCTCGGTGGGCACCGGGAAGGCGTGGCCGCGGCGCGCGGCGCGCAACGCTTCGAGCTCGAGCAGCTCGGCGGCGACGTCGCGGGCGCGCTCCTCGGCACGCCGGCGCGCCCGTGCCCACTGCTCACCGCCGAGCTTGTGCAGCGGCGCGGCGTCGGGGCTGCCGCCGACATAGCGGCCGATCAGGTGCAGCGCCAGCACGGGGACGTAGAGCCTGTCGCCGTCCTGGTACTCCAGGGTGAGAAACTCGGTGAGCTCGCCGTCGATGCCGAGCTTGGTGAGCCCACGGTAACGGCCGACGCCCTGGTCCTCGTGCACTACCGGGTCGCCGATGTTGAGTTCGGCGAGCGAGCGGATCACGCTCTCGGGGTCGCGCCCGGCCTGGCTGCGGCGCCGACGCTGAAAGACCCGCTCGCCGTAGAGCTGGGCCTCCGTGATCACGCTCAGACGGCCGTCGTCGATGTCCAGTCCGCGCTCGAGATCGGCGACGATGAGTGCCAGACCCAACTCGGGCGCGCGGCGGAACGCATCCCAGGACGCGCACGGCTGCGGACGCAAGTCGTACCCGTGCAGCAGCTCCTCGAGCGCCTGGCGTCGTCCGGGTGTCTCGGTCACGAGCAGCACGCGGCCGCCGCCGGCGCGCAGCCGCTCGAGCAGGCGTGCGTAGGGTGAGTCCGACTTCGGATCGACCGCCAGATCGGCCGGGGGCCGTGCCGCGAAGTGCACCACCGGCAGGTCGCCCGTCGGCCCCGCCCGGTCGCGGCGGATCTCGACGCAGCGGCGATCCGCGAGCGTGTGCGCCAACGCGTCGGCGTCCAGAAACAGCGCGTCCGGCGACAGCGCCGGCCGTTCCGGGTCGAGACGCACGCTCTCGAAGCGCTCGATGACCTGTGTCGCGGCGCGCTCGGCCGCCTCGCCGATCTCGCCGTCGAGCAGCCAGCAGCTGTGCTCCGGCATATAGTCGAACAGCGTTGCGGTCTGCGCGAAGAACAGCGGCAGCAGATACTCGACGCCGGCGGGGGTATGCCCCTGACTGACCTCACGGTAGACGGTGTGGCGCTGGGGGTCGCCCTCGAAGCGCCGGCGGAAGGCGCTGCGGAAGCATTTGATGCCCGCCTCGGTCATGGGGAACTCCTTGGCCGGCAGCAGACGGATGGCCGACTGCTGGCTCTCGGAGCGCTGCGTCTCGGGGTCGAAGTAGCGGATCGACTCGATCTCGTCGCCGAACAGATCGAGGCGGAACGGGCGCGCCGCGCCCATCGGAAAGATATCGATGAGCCCGCCGCGCACGGCGTACTCGCCGGGCGCCATCACCTGGCCGACCGCGTGGTAGGCGGCTGCCTGGAGGCGCGCGCGCAGCGCGTCGATGTCGATGCGCTCGCCGACCTCGAGGGTAAAGCTCTGACCCATGACATAGTCGGTGGGCGGCAGGCGCTGCATGAGGTTGGCCACCGAGACGACGACAATCCCGCGGTGCAGCGACAGCGCCCGATGCAGCGTCAGCAGCCGCTGCGAGACGATGTCGGGATGTGGCGAGAAGGCGTCGTAAGGCAGGCATTCCCAGTCAGGCAGCGGCAGCACCGGCAGCGAGTCGTCGGCGGGCAGGTAGAAGCGCAGCTCGTCCGCCATCAGCTGCGCCTGACGCGCGTCCTCGGTGATCACCACGAGCGGCCCGGCGTTGGCCTGCGCCGCCTCCACGACGGCGAGGCTGCGACTCGAGCCGGGCAGGCCGGTCCAGATCATCCGGGCGCCGGGCGCTGGCAGCGGAGGCGCGAAAAGCGAGGCTGTCTGCTCTGTCATCACTCGGGAGGCCGCGACGTGGGTGGCCGGTGCGGGCACGGTCGCATCGCGGCTGACGCTGCGGGCCCGCACGCAGCGTGGCATGACCGGCGCCGCATTGTAGTCGCCGACGGTGTCAACACCCAAGCGCCGGCGCTGCGGGCCCGCGGCCCGGCACGTCGGCTGCCGTGGCCGTCAGCGTCCCTTCTTCTTGAGCAGCACGTAGACGGCGCCGGTCCCGCCGTCGTGGGGCCGCGCCGAGCAGAAGGCGAGCACCTCGTCGCGCCGGCGCAGCCAGTGGTCGGTCTTGTGCTTGAGCACGGGCTCCTTGTTCGGCGAGCGCAGCCCCTTGCCGTGCACCACGCGCACGCAGCGCAGCCGCCGCTCGACGGCCTCGCGCAGGAAATCCGCGAGCGCCGCCTGGGCCACGGCGACCGTGGACCCGTGGAGATCGAGCTCGGCCTCGACCGTGTACTCGCCGCGGCGCAGCCGTCGCAGCACGGCGCGCTGCACCCCCGGACGCGCGAACACGAGCTCGTTGCCGGTCTCGAAATCGCTCATCGACGGCGTGTCGGCGAGCAGGCTCGAGATGACCCGCAGCTCGTCGCGGCGCGCCTGTGCCGGCTCCGGACGGGGCGGCGGGCGGCGCAGGGCGACCTTGCCGTGGTCGAGCACGGTGACGTCGCCGACGAGCTCGTGGAATCGCTCCCGCGGGGCGTCGTCGCGGTCGTGTCCGTCGTCGTCGCCCATCTACGCGAGCTGCTCCAGATATTTCACGGCGTCGAGGGCCGCCATGCAGCCGGTGCCGGCCGAGGTGACCGCCTGGCGATAGATGTGATCGGTAACGTCGCCGGCGGCGAACACGCCGGGCACGCTGGTTGCCGTGGCGTCGCCGTCGCTGCCCCCGTGCGTGACGATGTAGCCGTTGGTCATCTCGAGCTTACCGGCGAAGATGTCGGTATTGGGAGTATGGCCGATGGCGATGAACACGCCGTGAACGTCGAGCTCGCGGGTGGTGTCGGTGAGCTTGTCGCGCAGGCGCACGCCGGTAACGCCGGCGTCGTCGCCGAGCACCTCGTCGAGGACGTTGTTCCAGGCGACGCTTACGTTGCCGCCGCCGCCGGTGCGGGCCATGAGCTTGTCGACCATGATCGCTTCGGCGCGCAGCTTGTCACGCCGGTGCACGAGCGTCACCGACGACGCCAGATTCGACAGATACAGCGCCTCCTCGACGGCGGTGTTGCCGCCGCCGATGACGGCGACCGGCTTGCCTTTGTAGAAAAAGCCGTCACAGGTGGCGCAGGCGGACACGCCGCGACCCTTGTAAGCCTCCTCCGAGGGCAGCCCCAGGTAACGGGCGGAGGCGCCGGTGGCGATGACGAGGGCGTCGCAGGTGTAGCGGCCGGCGTCGCCCGTCACCGACAGCGGCCGCTCGGCGAAATCGACCGTATGGATGTGGTCGAAGATGACCTCGGTGCCGAACCGCTCGGCGTGGCGCTGCATGCGCTCCATCAGCGCCGGCCCCTGCACGCCGTCGGCGTCGCCCGGCCAGTTGTCGACGTCGGTGGTGGTCATGAGCTGGCCGCCCTGCTCGATTCCGGTGATGAGCACGGGCGCGAGATTGGCCCGCGCGCCGTAGACCGCGGCCGTGTAGCCGGCCGGGCCGGAGCCGAGAATAAGTAGACGACAGTGCTTGCTCATCGCGCGCGCAGCTCTCCTGGCTTCGGTGTCGTAGCGGGCGGCTCGCGGGGAGCCGGAAACGCCGGGGTCGAGACTCGAGATGGTTGAGTTCCCGTCGGTTTTTATGGTACGACAAGGCACGGAATGGAGCAAAACGGGGCGGCCAGCGTGTCGCTTGCGATGTCGCCGTGGCTAAGCATCGATTCGGGATGGCAGACGTGCGAGGGCATGCCTCGTGTGACGTGTGCGCAACGTGCGTTTGTCGGCCCATGACCCTGGAACAGGACATAGAGCGCTAAGTTGCCTCAGGCCCGCCGCTACAAAGCGCGCAAGACCCCGTTTCCACCCAGAGTCCTGGCGCTGCTGCGCGAGAGCGTGTTGCTGCTGCTCGGCGCGGTCACGCTGTACGTGCTGATCGCGCTGGCCAGCTACTCGCCGCTCGATCCCGGCTGGTCGCACACCGGCGATCCCAGTCGCATCGGCAATCTTGGCGGCCGCTTCGGGGCCTGGTTCGCCGATCTGCTCCTGCATGGCTTCGGTCACATGGCCTATCTGCTGCCGGTGGGCGCCGGCTTCGCCGGCTGGCGCCTGTATCGACGTCGGCGCACCGAGCCACCGTCGCTGCAGCGCTGGCTGCTCGTCGCCGCCGGCTTCGTCGCCACGCTGATCGGCGGCTGCGGGCTCGAGAGCATGCACTTCGCCGAGCACACCGTGGCGGTGCCCTTCGTCGCGGGCGGTGTGCTCGGGGATCTGCTCAGCGGCTGGCTCGTCTCGCTGTTCGGCTTCGTCGGCGCCACGGTGTTTCTGCTTACGCTGTTCATCTGCGGCGTAACCTGGCTTCTCGACGTGTCGTGGTTCCGGGTCATGGACTGGCTGGGGAAGTGGGCGTTCGACGTCTACTACTTCGTGCGCCACCGCGTGGCCGCTACCGCTGCCTGGGCCGAGTCGCTGCGCGCGCGCCGCAGTCGATCCGTCACCGTCTCCGAGCGGCGCAAGGTGATGGAGACGAAGAAGCCACCGCGCATCGAGCCCAAGATCACGGCGCCGCCGGAAAGCGAGCGCCGCGAGCGCGAGAAGCAGGCGCCGCTGTTCCGTGACCAGCCGAGCCTGCCGGCGCTGTCGCTGCTCGATGCCCCGGAGACCAAGTCCGGGGGCTATTCCGCCGAGGCGCTCGAGGCCATGTCACGGTTGCTCGAGAAGAAGCTCGCCGACTTCAACATCGACGTGCAGGTCGATGCCGTCCATCCCGGCCCGGTGATCACCCGTTTCGAGATCGAGCCGGCGCCCGGCGTGAAGGCCGCGCAGATCACGGGGCTGGCACGTGACCTGGCGCGCTCGCTGTCGGTGGTGAGCGTGCGCGTGGTGGACAACATTCCCGGCAAGACCACCGTCGGTCTCGAGATCCCCAACGAAGAGCGCGAGATCGTGCGCCTCGTCGAGGGGCTGTCCTCTCGCGCCTACGAGGAGGCCAACACGCCGCTCGCGCTGGTGCTGGGCAAGGACATCGGCGGTCAGCCGATCGTCGCCGATCTGTGCAAGATGCCGCACGTGCTGATCGCCGGCACCACCGGCTCCGGCAAGTCGGTGTGCATCAATGCGCTGATTCTGAGCGTCGTCTACAAGTCGCTGCCCGAGCAGGTGCGGCTGATCATGGTCGACCCGAAGATGCTGGAGCTCTCGGTCTACGAGGGGATCCCGCATCTGCTCGCCCCCGTGGTCACGGACATGCAGCAGGCCGCCAACGCGCTGGCCTGGTGCATCGGCGAGATGGAGCGCCGCTACCGGCTGATGGCGGCGCTCGGCGTGCGCAACATCGCCGGCTTCAATCGTCAGCTCAAGCAGGCGGCGGAGGCGAAGCAGCCCATCGTCAATCCGCTGGCCGGCGCCGAGGAGGAGGCCGAGCCGCTCGAGCCGCTGCCGTACATCGTCGTCGTGGTGGACGAGCTTGCCGACCTGATGATGGTGGTCGGCAAGAAGATCGAGGAGCTGGTCACCCGGCTTGCACAGCGCGCGCGCGCTTCCGGCATCCATCTCATCCTCGCCACCCAGCGGCCGTCGGTGGACGTCATCACCGGCCTGATCAAGGCCAACATCCCCACGCGTATCGCGTTCCAGACGTCGGCGCGTGCCGACTCGCGCACCATACTCGATCAGATCGGCGCCGAGCAGCTGCTCGGTCACGGCGACATGCTGTACCTGCCCCCGGGCAGCGGTCTGCCGGTGCGCGTCCACGGCTCCTATGTCTCCGATCAGGAGGTGCACCGCGTCGTCGAGCACCTGAAGTCCATCGGGTCGCCCGTCTACGACGACGAGGTCACCGAGGGCGTCGTCGAGGCGGCCGACGCCGTCGGCGGCGACTTCGATGGCCCCGGCGGCGAGGCCGATCCCCTCTACGACCGGGCGTTGCGCTTCGTCACCGAGACGCGGCGCGCCTCGATCTCCGCCGTGCAGCGTCAGCTGCGCGTAGGCTACAACCGTGCCGCCCGCATGATCGAGGCCATGGAGCAGGCCGGCGCCGTCGGGCCGCTGCAGTCCAATGGCAAGCGCGATGTGATCGCGCCGCCCCCAGCGGACTGACCGGATGCCCGAAGCGACCGTCGAGCGCAGTCCGGCGCTGCTGCGCCCGGGGCTCGCGGCGCTGCTGATGGCGGCGACGTTCTTCACGCCGGCCAGCGCGGCGGCCGCGGCCGCGGACCGGCTCGCTCGTTTCTTCAGCGAGGTGGAGACGTTCTCGGCCCGGTTCGAGCAGGTCATCCTCGACGAGCGCTCGAACCCCATCGAGGAGAGCGCGGGCGAGCTCTGGATTGCAAGGCCCGGGCGCTTTCGCTGGGACTACCGGCCGCCGCTCGAGCAGCACATCGTCAGCGACGGCGAGCGCGTCTGGTTCTACGACGTCGAGCTCGAGCAGGTGACGGTGCGCCCGCTCGGCGAGGCGCTCGGACGAACGCCGGCGATCCTGCTGGCCGGCGAGGGCGACGTCGATGCCAGCTACGTCGTCACCGAGCTCGGCGAGCACGATCGGCTGGCGTGGGTGGCGCTCGCACCGCGCGACGACGACGCCCACTTCGAGACCATCCGTATCGGCTTCGAGGGTGACGCGCTGCGCGTGCTCGAGCTGATCGACGGGCTCGGGCAGACGACGCGCATCACCCTGTCCGAGACCCGCGAGAATCCCGCCGTAGCGGCTTCGCGCTTCGAGCTCGAGGTCCCCGCAGACGTCGATGTCATCGACGAGACACAGTGAGCGGCAGCTGCCGTTGAGCGCGGCGGCGCCGGCGGCGACCGATCCGCGGCCGCTGGCGGATCGGGTACGGCCGCGGAGCCTCGACGAGATCGTCGGCCAGGACCACCTGCTGGGACCGGACCGCCCGCTGCGGACCTTGCTCGAGCGGGGGCAGGTGCACTCCATGGTGCTGTGGGGTCCGCCGGGCAGCGGCAAGACCACGCTGGCCCGCGTCGTGGCCGAGCACTGCCGGGCGCGGTTTCTGACCTTCTCGGCCGTGACCAGCGGGGTGAAGGACATCCGTGCGGCCGTGGACGCGGCGCGCACCGCCCGCGCGGCGGGTGTCGCCACGGTGCTGTTCGTCGACGAGGTGCACCGCTTCAACAAGTCACAGCAGGACGGTTTTCTGCCGCACATCGAGGACGGCACCTTCACCTTCATCGGCGCCACCACCGAGAACCCCTCGTTCGCGCTCAACAATGCGCTGCTCTCGCGGGTGCGCGTCTACGTGCTGAGAGCGCTGGGTACGGCGGAGGTGCGCAAGGTGCTCGAGCGCGGATTGGCCGCCGGCACGGCGGGCGAGCACTGGCCGCCGGTTGCGGACGATGCGCTCGCGCTCGTGGCAGCGGTCGCCGACGGCGACGCGCGGCGGGCGCTCAATGTGCTCGAGACAGCCGCCGCGGTGGCGGCGGCGCGGGACAGTGCGGTCGACCCGGCGCTGGTCGAGGCGGTCGTCGGCGAGCGGCTCTCGCGCTTCGACAAGCGCGGTGACATCTTCTACGACGAGATCTCCGCCCTGCACAAATCGGTGCGCGGGTCGAGCCCCGACGCCGCGCTTTACTGGCTGGCCCGCATGCTCAACCACGGCGCCGATCCCGCCTATCTGGCCCGGCGCATCGTGCGTATCGCCAGCGAGGACATCGGCAACGCCGACCCGCGGGCGCTGGCGGTGACGCTCGACGCCTGGGGCGCCTACGAGCGGCTCGGCAGTCCCGAGGGCGAGCTGGCGCTCGCCCAGGCGGTCGTCTATCTCGCCTGCGCGCCGAAGAGCAACGCCGTCTACCGGGCCTTCGGCGCTGCGCTCGACGACGCCCGTGAGACCGGCGGCGCCGAGGTCCCGGCGCACCTGCGCAACGCCCCCACGCGCCTCGCCCGAGATCTGGGTCACGGCGACGGCTACCGCTACGCCCACGACGAGCCGGAGGGCTACGCCGCCGGCGAGCGCTACCTGCCCGAGGCGCTTGGCGAGCGGCGCTACTATCGGCCGGTCGACCGCGGTCTCGAGACGCGCATTGCCGAGCGGCTGGCGCACCTGCGCGCGCTCGACCGTGCCCACGAGGAGGGGTGACAGGGGCTTCGCCAAGGGCGGCGCAGCGTCCGGCGGCATGCGGCCGCGGGCCACGGCGCGTGCTCCCGCAAGCGGCCGTCGTGGCGGGCCGGCGGCGCGACGGGCGCGCCGTTGCGTTCGGCGGCCCAGGCTGGACCGGCGGCCGAGCACGACGACGCTGCCGCCTGGCGAGGGGGATGCCCGCTGCCACGCCTGAGCCTGCTCCGACCCTGCTGGTGATGGGTGGCAGGGCCCCGCGCGCCCTGCGCGCGAGAGTCGTATCGTTCGACCTACCGTAAAGGAATCGACCATGTTGGATCCACAGCTTCTGCGCCAGCGCCCCGAGGAGGCGGCGCGTCGCCTCGCGACACGCGGAGTCGAGCTCGACGTTGCACGCCTCAACGAGCTCGAGTCGCGCCGCAAGCATCTGCAGACGGAGACGCAAGCGCTGCAAAGCGAGCGCAACGCGCGCTCGAAGCAGATCGGCCGCATCAAGGCGCGCGGCGAGGACGCCGGCGAGCTGCTGGCCGCCGTGGCCGAGCTCGGCGCCAAGCTCGATGCCGCGCAAGGTCGGCTCGAGACGGTGCAGGGCGAGCTGGCCGAGTTGCTCGAAGGACTGCCGAACCTCCCCCACGAGAGCGTGCCACTCGGCCGCGGCGAGGACGACAACGTCGAGGTGCGCCGCTGGGGCGAGCCGAAAGCGTTCGATTTCGAGCCGAAGGACCACGTCGATCTCGGCACCGGGCGCGGTCTGCTCGATTTCGAGCTGGCGGCGCGTCTGACGGGGGCTCGTTTCGTGGTGCTGCGCGGGGCGCTGGCTCGGCTCAACCGGGCGCTGATCCACTTCATGCTCGATTTGCACACGCGAGAGCACGGCTACACCGAGATGGGCGTGCCGTTCATGGTCAACGCGCAGGCGCTCTACGGCACCGGGCAGCTGCCGAAGTTCGAGGAGGACCAGTTCGCGGTGGCGGGCGAGCCGCCGTACTACCTGGTGCCCACGGCGGAGGTGCCGCTCACCAATCTCGTGCGGGAGCGCATCGTCGAGGCCGAGTCGCTGCCGCTGCAGGTGACGGCGTACTCGCCGTGCTTCCGCCGCGAGGCAGGCTCGTACGGCAAGGACACCCGCGGCATGATTCGCCAGCATCAGTTCGAGAAGGTGGAGCTGGTGCACATCGTGCGCCCCGAGGACTCCTACCGGGCGCTGGAGGCGCTCACCCGCCACGCGGAGACGGTGCTGCAGCGACTCGATCTGCCATACCGGGTCGTGGCGCTGTGCACCGGCGACCTGGGCGGGGCCGCCGCCAAGACCTACGACATCGAGGTGTGGCTGCCGGGGCAGCAGCGTTACCGCGAGATCTCCTCGTGCAGCAACTGCGAGGACTACCAGGCGCGCCGCATGCGGGCCCGCTGGCGCAACCCCGAGACGGGCAAGCCGGAGCTCCTGCACACGCTAAATGGCTCGGGTGTCGCCGTGGGACGCGCGTTGGTCGCCATAATGGAGAATTATCAACGCGTTGACGGCACGATACGCGTGCCGGCGGCGCTGACACCGTATATGGGTGGGCTGGAAATTGTTTAAGGCCCGAAACGTGGCAGTGGCGCGCATGAACGGCAATGCTATCCTGATAAACGGGTTCAGATTCGGGCCCTAGGCTATTAGTCTTGTGGAACTTTATTAATTTCCACCTGGCGGTAGCGTGGCCGCTCGCCGGGCTTTGCGGTCAGCAGCACGCCCGCGGCGAAGGCGCTGCCTGCGGCACGTGGTGCCGCCTCGCACACGGCGGCCGACGGTGGACTATAGTTATCGATAAACGTCGACGGCGCGGGGTGTCGTCAACAGCTGGGCGCATCGCTGCGGGCGGCCGAGCCAGGCCACCGCGCCTGCCTGCAATGGTCTGGAGAACTTCAACAACGCTCGTCCGGGAGGTTGTCATGAAGGGGATTCGCCGCTGGGGCCTCGGACTGCTTTTCGTTGCTTGCCTCGCGACCGGGACGGCGCACGCGTTGCTCGAGGACGACGTCCACGTGATGTACCCGGACGACGACGCCCTGCGCTTCGACATCGACCGGCGAACCTTCGAGCAGATTCAGACACTGCTGCGGTCCGGCTACCCGATCGCCGCGGTGCTGCTGCGCGGTGTCCAGCTCGGCGTCCCCATCGACTACATGACCAATCTCGCCGTTCAGGCACGCGCTGAGCGGGCGCGCGAGATCTACGAGACTGCCATAACGCTGCTGTCGTCGCTGCCCGGCTGGAGCTGTCGCGAGGGTGGGCGCGACTACCCGTACTATGGCCTGTATCGGGCGGAGGCGCTGGGCGCCCAGCCCCGCATCGGGGAGATCGCGCGCCGGTACTTCGAGGAAGACCTTCAGCTGAAGCCGTTTCCGCGCTGGCTTACGGGTGACGAGCACGCCCGCATCTCCAGCGCCGAGCTTGCGCCGCTGGTCGACACGGACCAGCGTTGGTACAGCCTGATCGACGCGAAGGACGCTGATGCCCTCACGCCGCGGCCAGTGTTCGTGTCGTTGTACAAGGACCAGATGGACATCGTCGTCGATGACAATCTCGATTTAGTGGGTGACGCTGTGAGACGCGGCGATCCCGACGTCCCGGTGGTGGTGATCTACAACCAGGTTCACCAGCAGCCGGTAAGCCGCTTCGAGGCGCCCACCGTGGAGAGCGTCTCGAAGCGCTTCTTCGAAGAGGGTATTCAGCTCACGCCGGTACCACTTTGGGAGGAAGGCGATCACCACTTCGTGGCCCAGATCAGCGAGCTGAAGAGCCGCTTCAATATGCCGAGCAAGAAGGACGTCGGCGAGGAGCGCTGGGCGCGTCTGGAGGCGGACATCGCCGAGAACGGTTTCGTCAAGCCGGTACTGATCACGCTCTACGAGGACGGGGAACGTCAGTGGATCGACGACGCCGACCGCGTGGCGGTGGCCGACGCCGCCGGGTTCACCGAGCTGCCCGTGGTGATGTTCTATCACGCGCTCGACCGCTTGCCGTGCGGCGAGGCGGCGACCTGCACAGAGCTCGTGTGCTGCGCAGCGCGCGCGGGTGAGGCGGCGCAGCGCAAGGACGGTTCAAGCACGATCGATTGCGAATGTAGCCTAGAGCCCGAATCTCAATCCACTGCTTCGTCGAATTAGGGAGAGCTGTTGGAATGACCAAGGGGAGCACGGTGCTATCGGCCTCTGCACGGCGGCTGCCGCTCGCCGCTGTTGTCATCGGCCTCGCCATCGTCGGACCGGTCATCGCTCATGCACAGGTGATCGACTACTCGATGGCACGGCCGGAGAACGCCCAGCGCAACCTCACGCCGATCGAGGCGGTCAGCCCGGGACTGTTGTCGGGGTTTTACCCCGCCATCAACTTCGGTGTCACATACGAAAACAACATCTTCCGCACCCCGGACGACGAGAAGGCCGACACCCGATTCACCGTCGCGCCGAGCCTTTTGTTCAAGGAAGGCCCGGGGGGTGCGCTGGGGCGACACTCGTTTCAACTCGGCATCGCCGCGACGTTCAACCAGTACGACACGTTCTCGGACGAGGACTACGTCAACTGGGGTGTCGACGCCGGTTTTCTCTTCGACGTTACCAGCATTCTCGACTGGGACGTCTACGCGGGCTACGGCGAGGGCGCGGAGCAGCGCGGCGCGTCGGGAGCGCGGGTAGATCCGCTCAGAGAGAAAGACGAGTTCCAACGCACGCGTGTCGGCACGGGTGTGACGCTCGGGCGGCGCACCAACACGCTGCAGCTTCGCGCCGGTGTCGAACAGGAGGAAATCGAATTCACCAACAACGATCAGACCGGTCGTGACCGCGACCGCGATACATTCTTCGGCTCGGTGTTCTACAACTACAGCCCGCGCACGCAGTTCTTATTCGACGTGCAACGCTACTATTACGACTATCTCGACCCTCGCAGCCTGAACGACAGCACGACGACGAACTACTCTCTCGGCGTCAACTACCAGACCAGCGCCCTTACCAATCTCCATGCGAGCGTCGGGTACAGCGACCGGGAGTACGACGACACGCCCGGAAGCGACACGGACGCCACGGTATACGCGCTGCGCTGGACTTGGCAGGCACGCCCGCGCACCAACCTGCGAGTTTACGGCTCGCGCGGTTTCGAGGAGTCCGCCGAGGTCGGCAGCTCGCAGGAGTACATCCACACGCTCGTTGGCGTCGGCGCCACGCAGCAGCTGACGGGGCGGTTGATTCTCAACGCGTTTGCCAACTTGGGCAACGACGAATTCGGCAGCGGACGCGATGAGGACATTTTTGACACGGCCATCGGCCTGATCTATGCGATTCGGCCCTGGGTGAGTCTAAGTGGCATGATTGGCCACGTCGAGCGCTCCTCGAATGATCCGCTCGTCGAGTACGACGCCGAGTACGCGTCGCTGTACGTGACCTTCCGGCGCCCGTGATCGTGGGGTAGGACATCGCCAAGAGTTCGAGCGCAGAAGTATACAGGCAAGATGAGAAATCGAACCATCACACGACTTCTGCTCGCCATGCTCACCGCCTCGATGGCCTGCGCCGTCGGTGCGGTGCCCGACAGCTACCGCATCGCGCCGGGCGACGTCATCAGCATTACTGTGTTTCAGGAGCCGGACGCCAGCTTGGCGGCGGTAACCGTGCCCGAGGGTGGGCTGATTCCCTATCCGCTGATCGGCGACGTGCTCGCGGTCGGTCGCACGACCGATGAGCTCGAGAGCGAGATCGACGCGCGCCTGCGCGACGGCTACATATTGAGACCGGTGGTGACGGTGCGCATGCAGCAGTATCGGCCGATCTACGTGCGCGGGGCGGTCGAGGTCCCTGCTGCCGTGCCGTATCAGGAAGGCCTTACCGTGGAGATGGTGCTGGTGCTGGCTGGTGTGGACAACGCCTCGAACATCGACAAGGTGGAGATCAACCGCGCCGGCGAGGCTGCGGGTTTCGAGGTGGCGCCGACCAGCCCGGTGCTGCCAGGCGATATCATCACGGTGCCGGGCGGCGAGACCGCCGAGCTGGTCTACTTCCATGGCGAAGTGGGTCAGCAGGGCAGCGTCCCGTACCGCGACGGGCTCACCGTCGAGCAGGCCATCGCTCTGGCGGGCGGCTTCACGCTGCGCGCCTCCAAGCGCAAGATCAACATTACCCGGCAGAGCGATACGGACGCGCCGCCGACGATCATCAAGCGCGCCGGCCTGCAGGATCCGGTGATGCCGGGCGACGTCATTACTGTTGGCGCGAGCCTGTTCTGAGGGCGCGACGATGGCGGCCAATGTCAAGCCGATCTCGAGCGCGCGCACACTGGTCGAAGCGCCGGCAGCGTGGCCCGCGCCGGCACCGTGGCTGGCGCCGGAGACGGGCGAGCGTGACGGGATCACGCTGTCGGGACTGTGGCGCAGCCTGCGCCGGCACAAGTGGCTGGTGATTCTGATCGCTGTTCTGGGCGTGCTGGTCGGTGTCTACAAAGCGTTGTCGGCCACGCCCATGTATCGCGCCGCCGTGACGCTTTCCGTCGAGCCCGATAGACCCAACCTGGCATCCATCAGCGGACCGGTGGTGATGGTCCCGTCGTATCGCTTCTACGAGACGCAGGCGGAGCTCATCAAGAGCCGCGTGGTCGCCGAGCGCGTCGTCGACCGGCTGCAGCTCGTCGATCGGCAGCCGCTGTTCAATCCGCCCAGCAGCCGTCGCGAGCTGCCGGTGCTGGCGCTGATCGAGAAGCGTGCGGCCGAAATCGAAATGCTCGTCCGTAGCCGACTGAGCTGGGCGCCCGATGCCGGCGCAGCCGGCGGGTCAGGGCCGCCCGCCAGCGAGGCGCAGCGCAGTGCGCACCGGTTATCGCTGGCGCGCATGATTCAGGGCAACATCAGCGTCGTAGGCAGCCAGAACACACAACTGCTGGAGGTCGGCTACCGCTCGCCGGATCCCGTGTTCTCAGCAGACGTCGCCAACGCGGCCGCCGACGCCTACATCGAGTTCGGCCTGGCGGCGCGACTCGACCGCGCCGAGCGCGCCAGCGCCTGGCTCACCGAGCAGATCGAGGATCTGCGCCAAAAGGTGGCCTCCTCAGAAGCCGCGCTGCAGGCATTTCAGGCGCAGGAGCGACTCATCGACTCGCAGGACATCGATCAGCTCGCCGACAGTCGGCTTCAGCTGCTCAACGACAACGTGCTTTCCGCGCAGACGCACTACAACGACCTGGCCAAGCGCTACGGGCCCAAGCATCCGAAGATGATCGAAGCGCTGGCCAAGCTGCGCGACGCCAAGCAGCGGCTGGCCAGGGAGTCAGCGGACGTCGTCGACACCAAGGAGAAGCAGTTCCAGCTCGCGAAGCTCGAGCGCGATGTCGCCACCAACCGCCAGCTCTACGACCTGTTCCTGACCCGCTTCAAGGAAGCCGATAGCGCCCAGGATCCAAAGCTCAGCAGCGCGCGGGTGGTGGACGCCGCGTTGGTGCCGCAGCTGCCTTATGAGCCGGACGAGCCGCGTATCATCACCGAGTGGCTGTTGATCGGACTCATGGTGGGTCTGCTGCTGGCGCTCACGCGTGAGTACCTGGACCGCACGTTGAAGACGCCGTCGCAGGTCGAGGAGAAGCTCGGTGTTCCGACTCTCGCGGCGGTGCCGCTGCTGCACCGCAAGGATCTGGGCAAGGTGCAGCTCTCGCCGACACGCGACGGCCAGGCCGAACACTTCTATCTGCACGACAACCGCTCCTCGTTCGCTGAGGCCATCAACCACGTACGCACCAGCGTGCTGTACTCGAACGTCGACGAGCCGCCGCAGGTCGTTCTCGTGTCGTCGGCGTTGCAGGGCGAGGGCAAGACTACGCTCGCCGCCAACCTGGCGGTGGCGTTCGCCCAGCTCGGGGACACGCTGCTGATCGACGCCGATCTGCGCAAGCCCAGGCTGGCGGCCTTGAGCGGGCTCAAAGGCAGTGCCGGTCTGGTGGAGTTCGTGGCTGGCACGGGCGAGCTCGACGACTGTATCATCACCGACGAGCGCTGCCCGCAGCTGTGCTTGCTGCACGCCGGCGTCGTGCCGCCGAACCCGCTCGAGCTGCTCTCGTCGAAACGGCTCGAGCACGCGCTGGGGCAGCTGCGCGCGCGCTTCAGCTACATCATCGTCGACACCGCGCCGGTGCTGCCGGTGAGCGACGCGGTGGTGCTCGGGCACCTCGCCGACACCATGCTGCTGGTGCTGCACGCCGGCAAGACGACGCAGTCGACGGCGCGTGAGATGCTGACGCGGCTCGAGCAGGCGCGCATCGAGCCGTTGGGCATCGTGCTCTCGCAGGTCGATCATCGCAAGTCCGCCTACTACTACGAAGGCAGCGAGTACTACAAGCGCTACTACACCTACGCCGACTCCAAGCTCGCCTAGTCCGCGCCGCACGCCATTCCGCCGAGTCTGCACCACCGAGCTGCAAACCATCGTATGCTGCATGCCCGCCGCGCGGCGGCACGATTCGGCTACGCCCTTTTTCTGATCCCCTGTCTCGCTCTCCTCTATGCGGCAGCCGCGGGCGGCTGGAACGATCTGGTGCGCTTCGCTCTCGAGCAGAAGCTCGATCGCTGGGATCGCCAGGGGCGGGTCGTGGACGCCGTCGAATGGGAGGCAGCGCGCGACGAGGCCTTGGCGCTGGATCGGGTGAATCCACGCGATGCCCACGCCGCGTTGACGCTGGGGCGTGTCTACGAGTGGCGCGCGTGGCAGCAGCGCCGGCAGCGTCGCCATGCGCGCGAGCGACGCCGCGAGGCCGACGCGTATTACCTGCAGACGCTGGAGCGGCGCCCGAGCTGGGGCAGGGGTTGGGCCCAGCTGGCGCTCAATCGGGCCAAGATCGACCCCGCCGCGGCGCAGACACTGCGTGCGCTCGAGCGGGCGTTCGTCGTCGATCCCTATCTGCCGTCCGCGCAGATCCCGACCATGGAGGCGGCCATGCTGACGTGGGCCCACCTCTCGCCCGGGCTGCGCGACGAGACCTTCGCGCTGGCGCGGCGCATGGACGACAACTACCGCACGCGCCCGCCGCTGCAGCGGCTGGCCGAAAAATACGGTTGGCGGCCGCAGCTCGGCGAGGCCCTCGCCCAGCGCAGCGGTGACTGACGAGCTCGGGCGCCCCCCCTCGCGTCGAGCCGGCGCCACGTGATCGATTGCGTTGCTGGAGCGACTGACTTTCCTGTTGCTGCTCGTGCTCGTCGCGTGGCTGCCGGTGCCCTACGGCAGCAACCGGCCGTGGGCCTGGTCGCTCATGCAGCTCGCGGTGTTCGGGCTGCTGGCGCTGTGGCTCGCCGGCCGCATCGTCCATCCGACCAATCTGGAGCGGCGCATCCGCTCTGCCGCGCCGGCCGGCGTGTTCCTGCTGCTGGCGCTCGGCTACCTCGCCGCGCAGGCAGTCGCGCTGCCGATGCCCTGGCTCGAGGTGCTGTCGTCGGCGACGCACGAGCTCTACCTGCACGCGTTCGCGGAGACCGAAGCAACGCGCGCCCCGTTGAGCGTCGATGCCGGAACCACGCTCGCGGAGGGGCTCAAGTGGGCCGCCTATCTGACGCTCATGTTCTTGGTGCTGGCGTTGGTGGACAGCAAGGCGCGCCTCGTGGCGCTGACCGCGACGATAGTGGTGGTCGGGGTGGCCGAGGCCGTCTTCGGGATCTACGTGTGGTTGTTCGACATCGCCTTCGTCGACCCCAAGCTGCACGACGGCCACAGCGTGGTCAGCGGCACCTTCGTCAACCGCAACCACTATGCCGCCCACCTGGCCATGGCGGGGGCGTGTGCGCTGGGTCTGCTGGCGGCGCTGCTCGAGGTGCGGGCAATGGGGCGGCGAGTGGGTGCGTCGGCGGCGCTGCTGGGCGGGCCGGCGCCGACACTGCTGGTCGGGCTCGCCGTGATCGTGGCCGGCTTCGTGCTGGCCAGCTCGCGCGGCGCGATGCTGGGTTTCGGCGCGGCGCTCGGCGTGACGCTTACGCTCGCGATGATTGCGCGTGGGCTTCGTGCACCGGAGCTGAGGCTCGTGCCCTGGCTCGCAGGTGCGATGGGACTGACGGTGCTGGCGAGCGGCCAGCTCGGCGTGTTCGAGCGCTTCGTGCGCGGCAGCGTGCTCGCGGACGAGCGGCTCGCGCAGTGGCAGCTCAGTGCAAAGATGCTGGCCGACTTTCCGTTGTTCGGTGTCGGCGCCGGCAACTACGCCTGGGTCTTCCCGCTGTATCGCGACGGCTCGCTGCGGTTGAATTTGCTCTACGACCGTGCCCACAGCGATTATCTGGAGACGCTCATCGAGCAGGGCATCGTCGGCAGCCTGTTGCTGGGTGTGGGCGTCGCTCTGCTGCTGGTCACGATCGGTCGCGCCTACCTCAAGCGCCGCGACCCGCTGCTGCGCGGCGTGCTGTTCGGCACGCTGACCGGCATGGTCGCGCTGCTCGCCCACAGCGCCGTCGAGTTCAATTTCCGCATCCCCGCCAACGCCGCGTACTTCTTCGTCCTGGCGGGTCTGGGGCTGTGCGCCGCAACGCTGCGCCACGATTCATGAGCGCCGACGATTCATCAGGGCAGATCACCACGCGCCTTGCGCGGTGTGGTAGGCGGGCGCCAGCGAGAATGTCATACCATGCGTGACGGCCATCGCAAGCGGGTGCTGGTGACCGGTGGCGCCGGCTTCCTCGGCTCGCATCTCTGCGAGCGTCTGCTGGCGGCGGGCCACGAGGTCGTCTGCGTCGACAATTATTTCACCGGCACCAAGGACAACATTGCCCATCTGCGCGACGATCCCTATTTCGAGGTGATCCGTCACGACGTGACCTTTCCGCTCTACGTCGAGGTTGACGAGATCTACAATCTCGCGTGCCCGGCCTCGCCCGTGCACTATCAGTTCGACCCGGTGCAGACCACCAAGACCAGCGTGCACGGCGCGATCAACATGCTCGGGCTCGCCAAGCGCGTCAAGGCCAAGATCTATCAGGCGTCCACCAGCGAGGTCTATGGCGACCCCGCCGTGCACCCGCAGCGCGAAGACTACTGGGGCCACGTCAATCCGATCGGCTTCCGCGCCTGCTACGACGAGGGCAAGCGCTGCGCGGAGACCCTGTTCTTCGACTATCGTCGCCAGCACGGGCTCACTGTCAAGGTGGCGCGCATCTTCAACACCTACGGGCCGCGCATGCATCCCAACGACGGCCGCGTCATCTCCAATTTCATCGTGCAGGCGCTCGAGAGCCGGCCCATCACGGTGTACGGCGACGGCAGCCAGACCCGCTCGTTCTGCTATGTCGATGATCAGGTCGAGGCCATGCTGCGCATCATGGACACCCCCGACGACTTCACCGGTCCGGTCAACTGCGGCAACCCCGACGAGTACAGCATCCTCGAGCTCGCCGAGCGCATCATCGAGCTGACCGGCTCGCGCGGGGGCCTCGAGCACAAGCCGCTGCCCGGCGACGACCCGCAGCAGCGTTGCCCCGACATCGGTCTCGCCCGCGAGACGTTGGGCTGGGAGCCGAAGGTGCCGCTCCATGAGGGGTTGCGTCACACCATCGAGTACTTCGACGCGCTGTTGAGCGCCCGCGGCAAGAAGGGGTCGCAGGCGTCGGCGACGGAGAAGCCCGCCATGCGACGTCGCGATGCGGCTGAGGGCTGAGCCGCTGCACGGAATGCAACGCGCGCATCCGGCGGCGCCGCGAACCGACGGCGCAGCGATGCGGGCATGAGCAATCGATCGGAGGACTGGTACGCGCAGGCCGAACGCGACCTCGAGCAGGCGCGTGCCTCGCAGCGCGACGGTCGCCACGAGTGGGCATGCTTTGCCGCTCAGCAGGCTGCCGAGAAGGCCATCAAGGCCCTGCATCTTTCGCAAGGCAGGGAAGCGTGGGGCCATGTCGTGGCCCGTCTGCTGAGCGAGCTACCCGACGAGGTGCCCGCCGAGCTGGTGGAGCAGGGCAGGGTGCTGGACAACTTCTATCTTGCCACGCGCTATGCAAACGGACACCCGGAGGGCCCGCCCTTCGAGCACTACGGACCATTGCAGAGCAACGACGCTATCGAGTACGCGCGTGCCATCTTGGCCTTCGTGGCATCTCGCCTGGACAGCGGGTAGCGGCGTGCCAACGCGAGCGCTTTCACAGTCCGTGTTCGAGTGGCCCAATGCACGGGAAGTGCGAGAAGCACTGGCGCGCTGGGCGAAAGAACAGCAGGCACTGCACCCCGAACTCGTTCGCCTCGGCTTTTTCGGCTCCTACGCGCGGGGCGACTGGGGTGTGGGCAGTGATCTGGATCTTGTCGTGGTCGTCACGGACTGTGACGAACCTTTCGAGCGCCGCGGCGCATCGTGGGCCACCGAGAAGCTGCCCGTGCCCGCCGACATCGTCGTCTATACCGAGACCGAGTGGAAAGCCTTGCAGCGACGGGGCACGCGATTCGCGCGCATGCTCGGTGAGGACGCGGTGTGGATGGTGGGCGGCAAATGAGCCCGCTTCGGCCGCCGCGCTCTGGCCCCGGACGCGCGGACGCCGCGTTGTCGACGTCTTAGTCTCGTGTGCGGTGTAGCGGCCATCTATGCCTATCACGACGCCGCGGGCGCCGTCGACCGCGACGAGCTGCGCACGATCCGCGACCGCATGGCGGCGCGTGGACCGGATGGGGCGGGCGAGTGGTACTCGGGCGACGGTCGCGTCGGCCTCGGCCACCGGCGGCTCGCCATCATCGATCTCTCGGAGCGGGCCGCGCAGCCGATGGTGAGCGCGGACGGCCGCTACGTCGTCAGCTTCAACGGCGAGATCTACAACTACCGAGAGCTGCGCGCGGGTCTCGAGGGCGAAGGCTGCCGCTTCGTCTCCGACTCGGACACCGAGGTGCTGCTGCAGCTCTACGCTTTTAAGGGCGAGGCCATGTTGCCCGCGCTGCGCGGCATGTTCGCGTTTGCGCTGTGGGACACGCAGGCGCAGACGCTGCTGTTGGCACGCGACCCCTACGGCATCAAGCCGCTCTATTACGCCGACGACGGCTGGACAGTGCGGGTTGCCTCCCAGGTCAAGGCGCTGCTGGCGAGCCCGCGCGTGGGCCGCGGCCTCGATCCGGCTGGCGCGGTCGGCTTCTACCTGCTGGGCAGTGTGCCGGAGCCGTTCACGGCCTACGGAGGAATTCGTGCGGTGCCGGCCGGCAGCCACCTCGTCTGGGGCACAGCCGGAAGAAGTGAAGCCGTGGCGTACTTTTCGGTCGCCGCCACGCTGCGCGAGGCGGTCTCCGGCGGGCGTGCCGATGGCAAGGCGCCGCTCGAGGCGCTGACGCGGGAGGCGTTGCTCGACTCGGTGCGCCATCACATGGTCGCCGACGTGCCGGTGGGAGCATTTCTGTCCTCGGGCGTCGACTCGGGCGCCTTGGTAGGGCTCATGTGTGAGGCCGGCGGCGCGCCTGTGAGCACCACCACGGTCGCTTTCGAGGCGTTCCGTGGCCACGCCGAGGACGAAGCGCCGCTTGCCGAGGACGTGGCGAGACGGTACGGCAGCGACCACCGCACGTGCGTGGTGTCGAACGCCGATGTGGACGAAGCGCTGGACGCCTTCGTCGACGCCATGGACCAGCCCAGCATCGACGGTCTAAATACCTGGCTGGTGAGCCGTGCGGTGCACCGTCGCGGGATCAAGGTCGCCGTGTCGGGGGTG
Source organism: Arenicellales bacterium (assembly GCA_041550555.1). Classification (GTDB taxonomy): domain Bacteria; phylum Pseudomonadota; class Gammaproteobacteria; order Arenicellales; family JBFEOO01; genus JBFEOO01. The sequence continues at coordinate 2,745 of JBFEOO010000052.1, read as the reverse complement.
GGCGGTGACGAGCTGTTCGGTGGCTACCCCTCTTTCACCAGTATTCCGCGTTGGGTGCGGTTGGCCGGGCCGCCCGCGCGAGTGCCGGGGTTGGGACGCTTGGCTCGTTGGCTGACGGCCCGTGCGAGCGCCTCGCTGGGTCGGCCCAAGACGGCCGGACTGCTCGAGTACGCGGGCAGTTTTCCGGGCGCTGACCTGCTGCGGCGCGGGCTGTTCATGCCATGGGAGCTCGAAGCGCTGCTCGACGCCGACGTCGTCGAGGCGGGCCTTGCCCGCCTGGCTCCGCTCGCACACATCGGTGCAGCGATCGATCCGGACCCCGGCAGCGACTTCGGCCGCGTGGCTGCGCTCGAGGCAAGTCTTTATCTGCGCAATCAGCTGCTGCGTGATGCCGATTGGGCCGGCATGGCGCACTCGCTCGAGATCCGCACGCCACTCGTGGACGCTTGGCTGCTGCGCGTGTTGGCGCCGGTGCTCGCGCCGGCAGCGAGCGGAAGCCGCAAGGCGCTGCTCGCGGCGAGCCCGCGGCCGATACTGCCAGCCCCGGTGCGCGCGCGGGCCAAGACCGGCTTCACGCTGCCAATCGCGGACTGGCTGCGGCGCCTCGACGCCCTGGATGCCTGGCGGCGCGTGCCGGCACTGGCTGCGCCGAGCTGCCACTGGGCGCGACGGCTGGCCTACGTCGTGATGGCGCCGATCGCCGGGCCGACCCATGTCTAATGCGCCTGCTCGGCGCGTGCTGCTCTCGACGCTCGCCGGACCCGACGGAGGCGTGCCGCGCATGGCGGACTTCGTAGCCCGCACTTTGACGGAGTGGGGACTGACGCCGGTATTCGCGTATCACGTTCCATACAGTCAGGCTCCGGAGCTGTCCGTGCCCGTGGGTTCGCTGGGTCGGCGCGGTCCGGGTGCCCGCCGAAGCGACGCGCGGGCGCCTTTCGAGGCCCACGAACTGGGCTGCTGGCTGCCGGAGCTCGAGTACACGCATTATCTGCCGACACCGCACTGGCGAGCGCTGATGGGCTCCTGTGCGTTCCACGTGGCCGTTACCGGCAACTGTCTGGCGGCGCTGCCCTACGCGCGCACCGGACGCCGCTTCCTGGCCTGGGTAGCGTCGAGCTGGCGCGGCGACCGCCGGGCCCGCGAGCAGGCCATGCGCGGCGCGCGCCGGATTCTGGACACCGCCCTGGTGCGGAGGCTGACTCCGCGCACCGAGCGGGAGATCCTCGCGCGCGGTACCATCCTGGCGCTGAGCGAGCACACCCGACGCGAGCTGGTTGCGCTTGGCGCCGCTGCCGACACCGGCATTCTGCCGATGCCTGTCGAGCTCGACACTGGCCGGGCAGTGCCGCGTACGCCCGTGCCGGGTCGCGTCGGATTTGCCGGGCGCTTCACGGACCCACGCAAGAACGTGCGCCTGCTCATCCGTGCGGTCAGCCTGTGCCGCGCGCAGGGCGTTAACGTCACGCTCGATCTCATCGGCGCCGAGCCGGACGCCGCGCTCGTAGCGTTCACCGAGGCAATCGGCTTGTCACCACACGTGAATTTCATACCGTATCTGGACGACCACGCGCTCGGCGCCAAGCTGCGTGCGCTCGAGGTGTTCGTCGTCCCTTCGCAGCAGGAAGGGCTCTGCATCGCGGCGCTGGAGGCGATGGCTTACGGGTGTCCCGTTATCTCGACGCGCTGCGGCGGGCCGGAGGAGTTCGTGCGCCATGGCGAGACGGGCCTGTTGGTAGACGACGATCCCGGCGCCCTGGCGGACGCCATGCTGAGGCTGGTGTCCGACGCGCCGCTCGCGCGCCGGCTCGCTGACGCCGGCCGGGCGCTGGTCGCCGAGCGCAACGCGATCGGCATCGCCAAAGAGCGTCTCAGAGAGGCGTTCTTGCGGACGTTTCCGCAGGCGCTTCCCGCACGACCCGCGGCGCACGACTACGCCGGCGGGTCGATCCGAAACGCTGCCGGGGCCGCCGTCCACTGATGCCCGCGAAGACCATGCTCATCACCGGCGGCGCGGGCTTCATCGGTGCCAACGCCGCCTGCCATTACGCGGGTCGAGGCTGGCGCGTGGTGGTGCTCGACAACCTGAGCCGAAAGGGCACGGCGCTGAATCTCGCCTGGCTGCGCGAGACCGCGCCGCGGGTGGAATTCGAGAAAGCGGACGTGCGCGATGCAGGGCTCGTTGCCGACATCGTGCGCCAGGTCGCGCCCGAGGTCGTGCTGCACATGGCGGGGCAGGTGGCAGTGACGACTTCCGTTGCGGATCCCCGCGCGGACTTCGAGGTCAACGCGCTCGGCACGTTCAACGTGCTCGAAGCCGTGCGGTGCCGAGCGCCGGAGGCGCTCTTCGTCAACGCCTCGACGAACAAGGTCTACGGCCGGATGGACAACCTCGAAATTGCCGAGCGCAACAGCCACTATGCTTATGCGCGGCTACCCAGCGGCGTGCCTGAGACGCAGGGGCTCGACTTTCACTCTCCCTACGGCTGCTCCAAGGGTGCGGCGGACCAGTACACCATCGACTATGCGCGCATCTTCGGGCTGCGCACGACGAGCTTTCGCCAGTCCTGCATCTACGGCCCGCGCCAGCTCGGCGTCGAGGACCAGGGCTGGGTGGCGTGGTTCGCCATCGCGACCGTCACCGGCCGCCCCGTGACCATCTACGGCGACGGCAAGCAGGTGCGCGACGTGTTGCACGTGGACGACCTGCTGCGAGCCTATGACATGGCGATCGACGCGCCGCAG
>JBFEOO010000051.1:0-27169 GCA_041550555.1 Arenicellales bacterium | reverse complement strand
GTCAGGGCGGTGCCACCGGCGTGTTCAACCCCTTCGATCCAATGACCTGGATGTCGCATGGCCAGGTGCAGTCGGAGACGGGCGACGCCGACTCGCCGCCCGCGCAGTAAGCGCACTGCGCTGACGCGCTCGCTGTCCGGCTGAGCGCGCGCACACACCCGTCGCTGGCGGGCGTGGTTCCGGCCACGCCCGCGGCGTTGCTGGCCGTTGCGCTGCGTCGAGCAGATCGGTACTGGCGCTGTCGTCCGCGCCGGGATCGTCACGCGGCTCACCCAGCGCTGCTCGCCTCACGATCCCCCGAGTCGCGCGCCCCCACCGGCCGGCGGCGCGCGGCGACTGCGCCAGCGGCTCCGTTTCGGCGCGGGTGCCTGCGGCGGTGCGTCTGCCGGCCGCTCTGCTATTGTTGGGGTGGCGGGCAGCTGCTCCGCTCCACCACCTTACGGCACGACGCCCGTGGCCCAGATTCAGCGCGCAGACCCGAGTACTCGCCGACGGTTGCTCATCGTGCTTCTCGTCGTGCTGGTGGTCGGCGGCGCCGTCGTGTGGTGGCTCGAGCGCTGGCTCGTAGAGTTCACTGAGGAGGTGGCTGCGGACCCCGACCAGCTCGTCGAGAAAGCAGAGTTGCTGCTGGGCGTGTTCGTGCTGGCGTTTACGGTACCACTGCTGCTGGGCGCCGCTCTGATCTGGCGCTTCGGCACGCGCGTCGTCGCCGCTCAGCGCTTCCCGCCGCCCGGCACCAAGGTCGTCCGAGATACGCCGGTGGTCAGCGGTGCGGCCGCCCGACGACGCGGCGAGGTGTTGCGCGTGTGCGCCGCCGCCGTCGCGGTGGGCGCGATCGCCGTGCCGCTCACGCTGTTTCAGCTCATCCGGTCGCTGGGTGCGGCGACACCTTGAGCGGGGATTTCGACGTCCAGGGCATCGCGACGGCGATGCTCACGTCGACCGCCGCGCCGCGACCCGCACCCGGAGCCGATCTGCCAACCCGCACGGGGCTCGCCCCCGGCGAGGCGAGCGCATCGCCCCGGCATCGCCATAAGCCCGCGGCGTTTCCTGGCGTCGGTGCTGCTCACCAACGACTGCCGCGTCGACTCTTCCGAGCGCTGCCCTGGGACCGCCCGCCGGCGTGGTTTCTGCTGACGCGAGGGAGAACGTGTGTCGTGCCGCGTTGCCCGGCAACGCATTCGAATCGATGGCGCAGAGCGGCCCCGCGCCACGCGCCGCCGTCCCACGGCAAAGGACAAGCGGCCCCCACATGGATATTCTTCGCTGACCATCTGACGTGGCGTGAGCACTATGCCGAGGCCGGCATGGGAGGCAGTGTTTGCAAAGAGCCTTGCCAACGGATGCGGTGCGCTGCCGGATATCGCGGCCGTGCACCGTCGCCACACCCTCGACGTGGCGACGGGCGGGGTGGGCAGCGTTGCTCTGTGGTCTCCTCGTCACGGCGATGGGCACGAGCGGATGCGCGGACATGGCGTCGCGACCCCTGACGACGGTGCAGCGGGTCGACCTGCAACGCTTCATGGGCGCATGGTACGTGGTTGCCCACATACCCACGTGGATCGAGAAGAATGCGTACAATGCGCTCGAATCGTATCGGCTGGACGCGGACGGCACCATTGCCACGACCTTCACCTTCAATGAGGGCGGCTTCGACGGTGTCCGCAGGACCTATCGGCTGCGGGGTTTCGTTCGTGATGGCGCCAGCAATGCCGTCTGGGGCATGCAGCTGTTGTGGCCGATCAGAGCGGACTACCGGGTGATGTATCTCACGGACGACTACGCCCACGTGGTGATCGGGCGTCAGCGGCGCGACTACGCCTGGATCATGGCGCGAGCGCCGACCATCGACGAGGCGGAGCTTGAGCGCATGAAGGCATTACTTGCGGAGCAGGGCTACGACCTTTCGGCACTGCGCCTGGTGCCGCAGCGTGCTCCGTAACGGAGTTCCCCAAACGGTGAGCGTCGGTCTTGCCGAGGCGGCGTGGGTGTGAACTCGACCCCGATCGCAGGAGCGCGCCGTACACCCGCTGTCCGCAGGGCAAGCGCCCGGTGATGCCGCGCGAGAGCAGCGATCGCGATCGCGGGGTGCGCCGCGTGATCGTCATCGAGGGTGCTGCGAACGCAGCGGTGCTGGCGTTGAAGCTGGTGGTCGGCTTCTCGACCGGCTCGCTGGCCATCATCGCCGATGCGGTGCACTCGCTGACCGATCTGGCCAACAACGTCTTGGCTTGGGCGGTGGTGACGGTGGCGCAGAGGCCGGCCGACCGCGAGCATCCCTACGGTCATCGCAAGTTCGAGACGTTGGCGGTGTTCGGTCTGGCCACGCTGCTCGTCGTACTGGCGGTGGAGCTGGCGCTGCACGCGGTGCGCCGCGAGCAGGTCCGGGTCGAGACGGAGACGTGGGGCCTGGTTGTGATGATAGGCGTTCTGGCCATCAACGTTGCGCTCGCGGTCTGGGAGCGGCGCTGGGCGCGGCGGCTCAAATCCGACATTCTGCTCGCCGACGCCAGCCATACCTTCGCCGACGTCCTCATGACCAGCACGGTCATCGTCGGCTGGCAGCTGTCGGCGGGTGGTCTGCTGTGGCTCGACACCGTCTGCGCGCTGGCGGTCGCGGCGCTGGTGGCCTATCTGGCCTTCGGTCTGTATCGGCGTGTCGTGCCCGTTCTGGTCGATCGCATTGCCGTGGCGCCGGAGCCACTCCTGCAAGCCACGCTCGCGGTCGACGGTGTTCGCGACGTCAAGCGGCTGCGCTCGCGCGCTGCCGGGTCCGAGCACATGGTCGATGTCGTCGTGACGGTCGATCCGACGCTGTCAACGAGCCAGTCGCACGACATCGCCGAGAGCATCGAGGTGCTGCTCGAGAGCAAGTTCGGCATCCACGACGTGATGGTGCATGTCGAGCCCGCGCGGCGGGAGTGAACGGCGAGGCGCCGGCGGGCACCGTCGAGCGCGTTGACAAATCTCGCGCTTTCGGGACGGGGCACTCAGTGTCGTGTCGAGGCTGCAGCGGTTGACGGCCCGCGCACGGCCATGGTGAGCGCCGTCTCGAGCACGACGCTGCGCGCGCTGGGGTCGGTGGCTTCCACCAGCGCCTGCTTTTCTTCTGCCTCGAGCGGGAGGTTGACAGCGAGAAAATCGATCAGCCGCTCGGCGGGCAGCTTGTGCAGCACATCCCAGTCGACCTCAATGGACTGGGCTGCGAGGTAGCTGCGCAGAACGTCGTCGAACGTGTCGAGGCGGCGCCCCACCGGCTGCGGCTCCGAGAGGTCGTCGCGAAACCGCGTCCAGCGCGGACGAACCCGGCGATAGCCGTTGTGAGGCTCCAGCTCGCGCTCGACGTCGAAGCGACACACTCCGGTGATGTTGATCAGCAGGCGACCGTCATCGGTCTCTTGAAACGCGGTGATGCGGCCTGCGCAACCTACCGTGTACAGCTCCGGCTCCGGAGCTGCGGCAGCCGTCCCGAGCGGCTGGATCATGCCGATGTGTCGATCCGCACCCAGCGCGTCAAGGGTCATGTTCAGGTAGCGGGGCTCGAAGATATTGAGCGGCAGCACCTGACGCGGCAGCACAATGGTCCCGCTCAAAGGAAAAACGGGGAGCGTCTCGGGCAGATCGTCGAAGCTGGACGTGAACAGCGGTTGCGTCATGGCCGTCGCGTTGCGTGTCGGTGACGCCGGGCGGCTGGTTGGCAAGCAGCGGCAGGCGGGCTTGTCGCTGCGACTGGGGTGCCGACGCGCCGGCCGCGTCGAGCTATTGTAAAGATTTCGATTAGAAAACAGATAAGCTATTCGCTATCATAACGGAAAATGGCCGATGGCGAAAACAGTCAGCGCGCCGTCCGGTGAGCGTCGTCCAGGGGCGCCGGCGCGCCGCAGCGGCGTCGGTCCTCGCGACGAGACGGGCCGCGGCCCCGCCGTGCGAAGGCGGTCGAACGACGATCCTGGCTGCACCCGGACACGCCTGCCGGGCCGAGCTGAACAGATGGAGGCGTTTTGCGATGACCATCCCCGAGGTGGGGCAGAAAAGCGATGAGTTCGAGGACGGCGATGAGGTGGCGGACGTCCCCGGCGAGGGGCTGACGGGAAAGCGGCCGCGGCCCGCCCGCGAGATCGGTGGACGCGACGGCCCCGACCCGACCCGCTACGGCGATTGGGAGAAGAACGGCCGCTGCATCGACTTCTGAACGGCGGTGCCGAGGCGATGCTGGTGCATCACTGCCCGGCGCATGACAACACCCACGGTGACCAACCTCAGACGAGCGAGCAGCCGCCCCAGCGGCGCGACGACCTCTGCCAACCTCGTCGACCGGATGTCGGTCGGCGGTGGTCTCGCCTGCCGAGCGGTTGCCGACCGCCGCCGGCGGTGCACGGACGCTGGGCGGCGCCGACTGCAAAGCCCTGCGGTGCTGGCCGTTCTCCCCGTCAGGCCGGCGCGGAGACGCAGGGAACGCCGGCTAGTCGTCTCGCTCGAGCCAGTACTGAAGCCGGCTCTCGCCGTCGTCGAGTAGCGCCGCGCAGCGCTCGTGATGCGCCGCCAGCTCGCCGCCGAGCTGGGCGCGGTTCTCGGCCAGAACCTGGCGCATGCGCTCGAACGCCGCCGACCACCGCTCGGCGGCCGCGTCCATGTCTGCAAGCCGGCCGGCGAGACTGGCGCTGCTCGACGCCAGCAGCTGATAGCGGCCTGCCTGAGTCGGGTCGGCAATGGACATGAACTGAAAATACGCAGCGCAGTCGGCGTACTCCAAACCCAGCTCGTGGAGCGCGCGTTCCTCGCTGTACGCGAACAGTGTTTCCGCTGCACACAGCGCGGTGGCCACAATCGCCCCGCGCGCTTTGTTCGATCTCATCACATCGGACTCCGGAGGTGAGCTCGGGCAGAGCATGGCGCCGGTACGGATTCGCTCCGCGTCGGTCGCTGCCGTCGAGGCCATGTTCGGATCACAGCCAGCGCCGGGACTTCCCGAGCCGTTCTCGCTGAAACGGTCCGGGCATTCTCGGTCAGCGGGGTCGTCCGAGCAAGGCGCGCCTGTTTTTTCCTGGCGCCTGGACGTTTATGATCGGCGACCCGACGTCGAGTTCGATGTGGCAGAGGCGAGGGTCACCACTCCGGTCCGCTTGGGCCATTCACGGTGAATTGATTCGTCACCGACCTGCGCACCCGTTGGAATCTGGCGCCTTCACTGCCGGCGTCCCGGAGCGCTCGCCGCAGCGCCGCGGATGGGCGGGCAACCCGGCGGCCCATCGCCGAGAGTCGATAGCGATGTCTGAGGAGTAGTGCCATGTGGAAGAAGCTGCTGATCGTCCTGGTCATCGTGTTCGCGCTGGTAGCGATACTGATCAGTCGGGATTACGAGTCGCCGGAGCTCGGGCAGTCGTTGCTCGATCAGGTAGGTGATTTGGCCGGGGCGCGCATGACCGCGCAGCGCTTTCGTCTCAATCTGCTGAGGGGGGTCGAGCTCGAGGACGTCGAGGCCGCCACGACGCACAGGGGACGCGAGGTCACCGTCAGACTCGACCGTTTGCAGCTAGCGCATCGCATCATGCCGCTGCTGTCGGGGACGTTGGCGGTCGAAGAGGTCGTTCTCGAGAGACCCGAGATCGATATCATCGAGCCCTCGGCCAGCGAGTCGCAGACGGAGGCTGCCGGCGACACTGCCGTCGCGCGGACCGAGGGCGGCCGGGAGCGGGAAGCGGACGAACGCGATGAGGACGACGGTCCGTTCGTGCCGGCTCTGAAGCTCGAGGTGCAGCGTTTGCTCGTGCGGGACGGCGGCCTCACGCTGCGCCGCCAGAACGACAAGGGCACGACGCGTCTCGAGGGTATTGCATTCCGCGCCGAGCAGCTCACGTTCGATCCGGCGCTGGGCTCTCTGGCGGGGATCGCCGGGCAAGGCGACATCGACGTCGATACTGTGCAGATCGACGATTACACGATCCGCGCCACGGCCGGCGAGTTTCGAATGGACAACGCCGAGTTTGTCATGCCGGCGCTCAGGTTTCAGACCGAGCAGGGGCCGTTCACCGCCAACATGCAGGTTGATCTCGAGCCCGTGCCGTTCACCTATCGGTTGCAGGCCCAAGGGACGCCTCTCGATCTCAACACGCTGCTCGACGAAGGCGGGGGATTCGGTCCGGCCAGTATCGAGCTCTCCGCCGAAGGTGCCGGTACCCACTCGCGTGACGTCACGGCTGAGGTTCGCCTGCAGCTCGGTGCGGGTCAGCTGCCCGCCGCGCCGCTGACGCGTGCGATCGACCGGGCGCTTGGCAAGACGGTCGCCGTCGGTGCGCCCTACCAGGCTACCGAGGCTGTGCTGGCCCTAGGCCAGAATCTCGTTACCATCACTCCCTTCCGCTTCACCACCGAGATCGCGCGGCTGGAGCTGGGGGGTACGGTCGACCTCGATGGGCCCATGAAGCTGGTGGTCGAGCTGGCCACGGAACGCGATGGCATACGGGTCGAGGGTACCGGCGCCGACGTGCTCGATCTGCTCACCGACGAGCAGGGCTGGGTGAAGATTCCGTTGCAGGTAACGGGCAAGCTCAGTGATCCGACGGTGCTGCCCGATCTGAAAACTCTTCTCGAGCAGGCCGCCCGGAGCGAGAAACGCGATCTGCGTCGGCAGCTCGAGGAGAAGGCGGCGGATGCGCTGCGCGAGCTGATCGACAGGGCCAAGAAGCGGGACTGAGCGGAGCGCGAGAGTCTGCCGGCGTCGGCGGGCCTTCAATCGCGGCCAGGGGGCGACTCGCCGAGGTCCCAGAACACGCCGGCCATGATTGCCAGCGCTTCGCGCTCGAGCGGCGCCAGCACGTGCTCGTTGGGCGCATGCTGCGAGCATCCGCCGTAGGAGTGGGGGATCCAGATCGTCGGCAGGCCCAGGAGCTCCGCGAAGATGTCGTTCGGCAGCGAGCCGCCGATGTTGGGCAGGATGGCTGGCTCCCGACCGGTAGTGCGTCGAAGCGAGTCGGCCGCCCAAGCGACCCAAGGGTGGGCGGGGTCGAGACGCGTCGCCCGCAGGAAGCCCTCCTCGCAGCGCGACAGCTCGACCATGGAAAGCCCCTGCGCGTCGAGATGCGCGCGCAGTGCGGGGAGCAGGGCCTCTTCATCGACGTCCACGGTGAAGCGGATATGGCAGGTGGCCGTTGCTCGCGGAGGAATGGCGTTGACCGGATGCTCGGGGTTGCCGGTTTTGAAGGCGAGGACCTCGAAGCTGCTCCACGCGAAGACCTTCTCGGGCGCCGTCAAGCCCGGCTCGCCCCAATCGTCATCGATCTCGGGTGCGTCGGGACCGCCGTCGATCTCCAGGCCATGCAGGGCACGTCGCACCGACGCCGGGATCGACGTGGGCCGCCAGGCGGGCACCCGTATCTCGCCGCTTGCCGAGGTGATCGAAGCGATGGCGTGCGCCAGAACGATGCCCGGGTTGGTCAGCAACCCGCCCCAGTTCCCGGAGTGATGACCGCCGTCGCGCAGATCGACGGCGAGCTCGAAGTTCAGGGCGCCACGAGTGCCCAGGTACAGAGTGGGGCGATTGGGCTCGATGCGCGGTCCGTCGGAAGCGATCAGCACGTCGGCGCTGAGCAGCGATTGCTCGCGTGCGCAGAGCTCGCGCAATCCGGGCGATCCCACTTCCTCGCCGGTCTCCATCAATAGCTTGAAGTTGAAGCCGAGGGCACCGCGTGCGCCGAGCACGGCCTCGAGGGCGGCCAGGTTGACGGTGTGCTGGCCTTTGTTGTCGGCGCTACCACGGCCGTAGAGACGCTCGCCCTCGCGGGTGAGCACCCAAGGTGACAGATCCTGACGCCACTCGGCGTCGTACCCGAGCACGACGTCGCCGTGGCCGTAGCTGAGCAGGGTGGGCAGCTCCGCCGACTCGTGGCGCTGGGCGATCAGAAACGGGCCGCCGCCGGAGACCGGGTTGTCCACGACGGCGCAAGTGCAGCCGAGTCGTTCCAGCGCCGGGGACATCTCCTCGCGCAGATACGCGTGCAGTGTGTCGAGGCGGTCGGGATTCTGGCTCTCGGTGCGCATGGCCACCCGCCGGGCCAGATCCGCGGTGTAGCGGCCATCGTCGAAATAGGCCGTCGCCGAGGCGATGGCACGCTCTCTGCTCACGGTAAGGCGGTCCTCCGTGCTCGCTCGCGTCCCGGGGGGCATCGATCGCCCGGTGCCCAGGGCGTAGCGGCCTCGCCCGCTCTCGCGCCGAGCCCGCAGACCGCTGGCCGGGTCGGGTGCCGCAGTATAACCGCCGGCTTGCCTGCGTGCGGCGGCCGTGCGCGGGCGCCGACCAGCTTGCTTGCCGGTCATTGCCTAAACCAATAAGCTAAATCGGGGTGTGCGCGGCCAGTGTTGAGCCGTGTGCGGCGGCCGGCGACGCCCGGCGCGTACCCCGCAACTGGAGGAGGGAGACAATGCACATCAAGCGAAGCCTGCTCGCCGTGTTGACGACGGCGCTCGTTGTTGCCGCCCCCGTCGGCGCCGCAAAGACGTTCCGCTACGCCACCACCGGCGACATTCTCGGTCTGGATCCGCACGCCAACAACGAGGGTCCGACCAACACGATGAAGAGCAACATCTACGGCCGGCTGGTGCACCGCAAGCCGGATCTCTCGCTCGAGCCCGATCTCGCGGCGAGCTGGGAGCGCGTCGACGACACCACATGGCGCTTCGCGCTGCGCGAAGGGGTCACCTTCCACAACGGCAATCCCTTCAACGCCGACGACGTCGTCTATTCGTTCAAGCGCCAGACCCAGGAGAGCTCGGAGATGTCGTTTGCGCTCGCCTCCGTGGAGGATCTGCGCAAGATCGACGATTTCACCGTGGAGATCGTGACCAAGGGCCCGGATCCGATCCTGCTGCTCAACATGCCCAACTTCTACATCGTCGATCAGGAGTTCATGGAGGAGAACGGCGCGTTCGAGGTTGTGCGCGGTGCGGGCAAGACCAATTTCGCCAACCTGAATGCCAACGGTACCGGTCCGTTCCGCATCGTCGAATGGTTGCAGGACAACCGGGTGGTGCTCGAGCCGTTCGATGGCTACTGGGGCAAGGATCATCTCGAGACCAACGTCACCCAGGCCGTGTTCACGCCGATTCCGAACAACGCCACGCGGGTGGCGGCGCTGCTCTCGGGGGAGATCGACCTCATGTATCCCGTGCCGTTGCAGGACATACCCCGGCTCGAGAACGACGCCAATGTGGAGGTGCTGCAAGGCCCGGAGCTGCGCACTATCTTTCTCGGCTTCGACCACTGGCGCGACGAGCTTCTGGACATGCCCGGCTCGGGTAAGAATCCGTTCAAGGACGTTCGCGTGCGGCGCGCGTTTGCACACGCGATCGACACCAAGGCAATCCAGCGGGTGGTGATGCGCGGGGCGTCGACGCCGACAGGGCTCATGATTGCGCCGGGCATAAACGGGTTTCAGGAGGACATGAACGTGCCGTACGCCCACGACCCCGAGGCGGCGAAGACGCTCCTGGCCGAGGCCGGCTACCCCGAGGGGTTTCCGGTGACACTCGACTGCCCCAATGATCGCTACGTCAACGACGAGGCCATTTGCACGGCGGCGGTGCCCATGTTGGAGCGCATCGGCATCAAAGTGACGCTGAATGCGCAGACCAAGTCGCTGCACTTCAATAAGATCGGCCAGGCGGAGGGCAACAACACGAGCTTCTACATGCTCGGCTGGACACCCGGCTCCTACGACGCCTACAACCCGCTGCAGAACCTGATGACGATGGACGGCCAAGGACAGGGCACATGGAACTGCGGTCGCTACAGCAGTCCCCGGGTCGAGGCGTTGACCGATGAGATCGCCGTCACCGTGGACGAGGCCAAGCGCAATGAGCTGATCCGCGAGGCCTTCAAGATTCACCAGGACGATGTCGGGCACATTCCCCTGCACCAGCAGGCGCTGGCGTGGGGACACCGCTCCGACACCGTGGCCAAGGTCTGGCAGCGGCCGTTCAACGACGTCGATCTGCGTTACGTGCAGATGAAATAGGCCGAGACGGCGGCCGGTGGCCTCGGGCACGAAGGCCCGAGGCCGCGGGCGTCGTACTCGCCACAGGGCCCCTCAGCGTTGTTCGCCTTCATCGTGCAGCGCCTGTTCCAGGCGCTCATCGTCATGATGGTCGTCGCGCTGGTCAGCTTCTCGCTGTTCCAGTTCGTCGGTGACCCGGTCAACAACATGCTCGGGCCCGAAGGCACCATCGAGCAGCGCGAGAAGCTCCGGGAGAAGCTCGGGCTCAACGATCCCGTGCCCGTCCAATTCGTGCGCTACGTGGCTAATGCCGCCCGTGGGGATTTCGGTCTGTCGTACCGCATCGGCAAGCCCGTCGACGAACTGCTCGCCGAGCGGCTGCCCGCGACGGTCGAGCTGGTGCTGGTGTCGGCGGTCATCGCCCTCGCGCTCGGTGTGCCCATGGGGGTTTATACGGGGCTCAGGCGCAATGCGTGGCTGAGCCGCGTCTTCCTGACGGTGTCGCTGGTGGGCATCTCGCTGCCCACGTTCGTCATCGGTATCCTCATGATTCTGGTGTTCGGCGTCTGGCTCGGCTGGCTGCCGACTTTCGGCCGCGGCGGCGTCACCGACATCGGTGGCTGGCAGACCAGCCTGCTGACACTCAAGGGCTGGTCGCACATCATCATGCCCGCCATCACGCTGGCGCTCTTCCAGCTCACCCTGATCATGCGTCTGGTCCGCGCCGAGATGCTGGAGGTGCTGCGCACGGACTACATCAAATTCGCCCGCGCCCGCGGCCTGCGGAGTCGTTCCATCAACTTCGGCCACGCGCTCAAGAACACCCTGGTCCCCGTCATCACCATCATGGGTCTGCAGATTGGCTCGTTGCTCGCTTTCTCCATCATCACCGAGACGGTGTTCTCGTGGCCGGGGATGGGCCTTCTGTTTCTGCAGGCGATCCAGTTCGTGGACATCCCCGTTATGTCCAGCTATCTGGTGTTGATGGCGCTGTTCTTCGTGCTCATCAACTTGACCGTCGATTTGCTCTACTATGCCGTGGACCCACGCTTGCGCGTCGAGCGTGCGGGCAGCGTTGCGCACTGACAGGCAGGGACTGTGGCAGCCCGGCCCGAGCTCGCTCCATTGTCCGTCTCGTTCGTCGCCCATGCGGCGGATCGCCTGCGGCGGTTCTTCGACGGCGATCTGTTCTATTCGTTCCGGCGCTCACCCGTCACCGTAGCGGCCTTTGCCGTGACCGTGCTGCTGTTTGCCGTGGCCGCGCTGGCCCCGTGGGTCGCACCGCACAACACGTACGACGTCGCCACCCTCAATCTGATGGACGCGCGCCTGCCGCCGTACGGTTTTACGGACCAGTTCGGGACCCCGGGCGACCCCCGCTTTATGCTCGGTACCGACGATCAGGGGCGCGACATCCTCTCGGCCATCATGTTCGGGCTGCAGATTTCTCTCGGCGTCGGCTTCGCCTCGGTCATTCTCGCCGCGCTGTTCGGGACTCTTCTTGGCCTGGTGAGCGGCTATGTCGGCGGCAGGATTGACAGCGTCATCATGCGCGTCGCCGACGTTCAGCTGACGTTCCCCGCCATTCTCATCGCGCTGCTCATCGACGGTGTGATCGGCGGTATTCTTCCGCGCGCGATGCACGAAGAGCTCAAGGTGTACGTGCTGATACTGGCCATCGCGGCATCGCAGTGGGTCAACTTCGCGCGCACCGTGCGCGGATCGACATTGGTAGAGAAGAGCAAGGAGTACGTGCAGGCGGCGAAGGTGATCGGTGTGCATCCGGCGCGCATCATGCTGCGTCACGTACTGCCCAACGTCATGGGACCGGTTCTGGTCATCGCCACGCTCAGCCTGGCGATCGCTGTCCTCACCGAGGCCACGCTGTCGTTTCTCGGCGTGGGCGTGCCGGTGACGAGGCCGTCTCTCGGGACCTTGATCCGCATCGGCCAGCAGTACCTGTTCTCCGGGGAGTGGTGGATGACGATCTTCCCGAGCGTGGCCCTGGTCATCGTCGTGCTGTCGGTGAACCTGTTGGGGGACTGGCTGCGCGATGCGTTGAATCCCAAGCTGCGATGACGGGCGACACGCCACGACGCCGCGTGCTCGAGGTGGAGCATCTGAAGGTCGAGTTTCCCACACGGCGGGGGAATCTCGTCGCCGTCGACGACGTCTCGTTTCATATCAACGAAGGCGAGGTACTGGGCGTCGTGGGCGAGTCGGGTGCGGGCAAGTCGCTGACCGGCGCGGCGATCATCGGTCTGCTCGAGCCGCCCGGACGAGTGGCGGGCGGCGAGATCCGCCTCGCCGGCCGACGCATCGACGATCTGCCCTACGAACGGATGCGCCGGGTACGGGGCCGGGAGATCGGCATGGTGTTCCAAGATCCGCTGACCAGCCTGAACCCCCTGTACACCATTGGGCGCCAGCTCGTGGAGACCCTGCAGACGCATGGCAGCTTCTCCGAGCAGGCTGCTCGGCGGCGCGCCATCGAGCTGCTCGGCGAGGTCGGCATTCCGTCGCCGCGGCAGCGCGTCGACCAGTTCCCGCACCAGTTCTCCGGCGGAATGCGGCAGCGGGTCGTGATCGCGCTGGCGCTGTGCGCCAACCCGCGACTCATCATCGCCGACGAGCCCACCACCGCGTTGGACGTGTCCATTCAGGCGCAGATCATCACGCTCTTGAAGAGGCTTTGCCGCGAGCACGACGCTGCGGTGATGCTCATAACCCACGACATGGGCGTCATCGCCGAGACGGCGGACCGCGTTGCGGTGATGTATGCCGGTCGGTTGGCCGAAATCGGGGCAGTCGACGATGTGATCCGCCGCGCCAAGCACCCCTACACGCACGGCCTGATGGGGTCGATCCCGCTGATCGGGGACGACACCGAGCGGCTGACGCAGATCGAGGGCGCCATGCCGCGCCTGACGGAGATTCCCGCGGGCTGCGCCTTTAATCCGCGCTGCCCGAAGGCATTCGAGCGCTGCCGGGTCGAGCGTCCCGAACTCATCCCCGCAGACGGTACCGCGGTTGCCTGTTGGCTCTTCGACCGGTCTCCATCGCCGGGGGCTGCGGCCGATGGCTGAACCACCGCACAGCGCAGCCGCTACTGCACCGGCGCGTCCGCTGCTGCGCGTGAGCGATCTGGCGAAATTCTTCGATGTTTCGGCGCCCTTTCTCAACCGCATCGTGAGCGGCGAGGGTCGCACCATCCTGCGCGCGGTGGACGGTGTTAGTTTTGAGATTCCGGCGGGCAGGACGTTCAGTCTCGTCGGCGAGTCCGGCTGCGGCAAGTCGACCGTGGCGCGGCTCGTGGTAGGTCTGTACGAGCCGACGCGGGGCCATACCGAGTTCGACGGTGTCGATATCGCCACCCTGAAGACGCGCCGCGCCCAGCAGTCGGTGCGCAAGCGCGTGCAGATGATCTTCCAGGATCCTTATGCGAGCCTCAATCCGCGCTGGCGTGTCCGCGACATCGTGGCCGAGCCGATCCGCACCCACCGGCTGCTCGACGGCGAGCGGGCCATTGCGCGCCGCGTCGGTGAGCTGCTCGAGCAGGTGCGGCTGTCGCCGGCCGACGGCGAAAAGTTTCCGCACGAGTTCTCCGGCGGGCAGCGGCAGCGCATCTCGATCGCGCGGGCGCTGGCGAGCAATCCCGATTTCCTGGTGTGCGACGAGCCCACCAGCGCGCTCGATGTTTCGGTGCAGGCGCAGATTCTGAACCTGATGAAGGATCTGCAGCGGGATCTCGGCCTCACCTATCTGTTCATCAGCCACGACCTGGCGGTGGTCTATCACATCTCCGACTACGTGGGCGTGATGTATCTTGGGCGACTGGTCGAATGGGCGGAGGCGCGGGCGCTCTTCCATGCGCCGCAGCACCCCTATACCCGTATGTTGCTCGAGGCGATACCCGATCTCGAGATGACCGGCCGCAGTCGCAAGGCCGTGGCGGGCGAGGTGCCGAGTCCCATCGACAGGCCGCCGGGCTGCCACTTCCACCCGCGTTGCCCGTTCGCCCGCGCGCGCTGCGCCACCGATGCGCCGGCGCCGCGGCGGCGCGCAGGCGGTGAGGTGGCCTGCCACGCCGTCGCTGAGGGATGGCCATCGGCGCCGGCCGCAGCGGCGGGTGCGGAAGACGACGGCGGCGCCGCGCCGCCAATGCCGGAGAGGTCACCGTAGGTCATCTTCCGGCACACTGCATGCCTGGCCGGAAACAGAGAGTGGATTCGGGGGTTGGACCGCACGCAGCGCCTTGCCTGCACGACGCCGCGCGCTTCAGTCGGCCGTTCGCGCCGGGTCGGCGAGCCAGAAGGTGTCGGGGCGGTAGATGCCGAAATACGAACCGGGTCGCCAGCTGTAAATTCCCTGCTCTGGTACGTTGCGGAGCCGATTGCTGACCACGACCGGCTGCAGCGCTGCGCTGACGATGCCAATGGTGAAGACCTGCTCGGCATGGATGCCGAGTATCTCCTGCCAGATGGCATCGCGCGCCGTGCTGGTTACGGCGTTGCGCCAGCGCTCGTAGAGAGTGCTGAGGCGCGCTGCCGCGGGCATGTCCGGCCGATCGCCGGCGCGGCCCTTGGTTTCGAAATACTGCCCCCACTTGGGCCACTGGAGCTGGTCCTGTGACGTCGGCACGAATTCGTCGGGACTCATGTCTGCGGTGGGAATACCGTTCTCGACCCCCTTCCAGATCGACATCATCGCCTCGCCAGAGAACACGCGATTACGAAACACTTCGCGCTGCGAGGGCCTGCTGTACAGCTTGATGCCGGCGCGTTGCCACGAGTACCGAATGAGCTCGAGCACGTCGGTCTCCTCGGTACTCTCACCGCTCGTGTGCACCACGATCTCGAGCGGCCGACCATCCTGCAGCAGGCGTATGCCGCGTTGGTCTCGCGCCGTTAGGCCAAGTTCGTCCAACAATCGATTGGCCTGATCGAGGTCGAACTCGGCCCACGCGGCCTGATAACGGGAACGAAACAGCGGGCTGTCCGGCAGCACCGTGTTATTGCCTTCCACGAGCAGCCCGAAATAGACGACCTGATTGATCTCGTGCCGATCGATGGCCAGAGAGAGCGCGCGGCGGAAGCGAACGTCGCGCATCAGCTCGCGCCACACGGGGTCGCTCACGTTGAGATTGGGAAACAGCGCGGCCTGTGTGCCCGGCACGCGCCACAGGTGCACGGTATAGTCATTGCGCTCGGCGCCGGCGCTCAAGAAGGTCATGTGGTCCAGCCGGAGGTAGCGCGCCTGCAGATCGGACTCGCCGACCCCGGTCTTTATCGGCACCAGCGACGAGCTCGAGACGTTTATGATTACCCGGTCGATGTAGGGCAGCTGGCGGCCGTCTCGATCGATGCGGTGAAAGTAGGGGTTGCGCTCGAAGACGAAGCGTTGCGCCGGCATCGGCGTCGTGTTGATCCACGGCTGCAGCACCGGCAATTCCGGATTGTCGTAGCGGTACTGCTTGTCCAAGCGGTGGTGAAGCCCCGCCCAGTTTCGCGAGCGGCCGGCGGCAACCTTCTGCTCGAGCTCGCGGGGATCCGCATGGGCGCCGTGGAACTGCTTGAGATAGTGCGCTGGTCGGTAGATGTAGAGCGGATGGGCTGCAGCCAGCGCGGGCAGGAAGTCGGGATTGGGCTTCGACCACGTATAGCGCACGGTGCTCTCGTCGGGAAACTCCACTCTCGGCGGCTGGCCGTCGACCGTCAGGTCGCGGGGCGGCCCGAACGGCGACAGGTCCCTGTTGTTGGCGACATCCTCCCAGAAATAGCGAAAGTCCTCGGTCGTGAAGGGATGGCCGTCCGACCACCGGTGCCCTTTGCGCAGCCGGAGGGTAAAGATCCGGTTCTCCTTCACTTCGACGGCTTCGAGCAGGTCGGGCTCGAGTCGAAGCCTGGCGTCGTAGCCCACCAGCCGCGAGTACCCGTAGACCGTCATCATGCGGATGTCCTGCGTCTTCGCCATGAGCATGCGGAGTTCACCGCCGTGCGCGCCCACAGCGGTGCCGTCTGCGTCGAGTCGAACGACGGCCGGCGCAGCGGGCAGTCTCCGTTCGATGGGCGGCAGCAGGCCGGCATCGACGCGGGGGGCGAGCCACGGCGGCTCGATCAGTCGCGCCGCTACGGCAGCATCGAGCGGTATGGCGAAGCTCAGCATGAGCGCGCTCAGCGCGGTGAGCGGAAGCGGCCGGCCACGCATGATGTTACCGCCCAAGCCGAAGCCGATGTGGCAAGACGGTCAGCTTCGGCGCGGGCGCCATTGCAGGATGCGGCCGATTTTCTCGAGGCAGGGCCCGACAATCTCGCATTCGTTGCATGCCAAGTCTCTCGCAGGCCTCCTCTCGTCGTTGTCGTACGCCGGCGGCTGGCGCGGCCCGACTGAGCGAACGCACAGTCACTGAGAAACACCTGCCGGCGATCGCACTGCATCGGCTCGGCGGCGCTGCTCTGCGGAACGTGATCCCCGGACGTTCGATGGCCCACGCCACGCCGCACGCTGGGGGTGCCGACCGCGCGCTGTGTCCTCATTGTGCCCGCCGGGTCAGACCTCGACAACCGCCGACGCCGCAGGACCGGGGAAGTACCGCGTGATCGATCGGCGCCACCGTGAATCAGCCCCGGGCCGCGGACACAATTGACGGTTTCATGGGAACCGACCCTCAGGCACCAGCGCCCGCATCATGAACCCCACCGCTTCGTTGCACTCGCACACACCGGCATGGCACGATTCGGCCGCGAACCGTGATCCGCGAGTTCGCGACATCGGCGGCGACGGCGGGTTCAATTACTCTCCGTCGCTCAGCATTGTCGTCGCAGGGAGGCGACGGTGCGCAGATGGGTCGAGGGGACGAGTCGGAACGCCGGCACGATGGTCGACTCCCGCGCGAACTTGGAATCGATACGACGTTCGGAGAGAAGATGCGACTGAAGTATCCGATGTGGCACTGGCGGCGGGCGCTGACCGAGGAAGACTGTGAGAAGGTCGTTGCCGTGGGCGACGCGCTTCATCGACAGCAGGCGCAAGTCGGCATGGCAAAGCCGGAAGTAACCGAAGCACGCGACTCGGAAGTGGCCTGGATTCCCCGTGATGAAGATCAACGCTGGATCTACGACATGCTCGGTGAGTTCGTCAACGAGGCCAACGACCGCGCCTGGGGATGGGCGCTGTCGGACCTCGAGCCGATCCAGTACACCGTCTACAAGCCGGGCGGGCATTTCGTCTGGCACACGGACCAATCGCGCACGCCCCGGCCCGGTGGGATGATACGCAAGGTGACAGCCGTCGTCTCGCTATCGGGCGCGAGCGACTATGAAGGCGGCGGCTTCGAGCTGGAGATCCCGGTGACGGGACCCGACGAGGTGGAGGATCGCATCCACAAGATGGAGTTCCTGCGTACCCGAGGGGCTGTGCTGGTGTTTCCGTCCTTCCTTTACCATCGCGTCATTCCGCTCACGGCGGGGACTCGCAAGTCCCTGGTCGCGTGGTGTCAAGGGCCACGGTTTGTTTAGGGTGACGTGCCCGGCGCAATATGTGGCTTTCCATCACCCAGCGATGAGCGGGAGCGGCGGACGCGTTGCACGGTGAGTGATGCGCACATGAACTCACCGTCTCCGCAGTTGCTCGTCGCAGTTACCCTGGGCTCGAACAGCTTCCACATGGTCGCTGCAAACCTCGAAGGCGACCGCATCGTCAAAGGCGACCACTGGCAGCAGACGGTGCGGTTGGCCGACGGTGTCAGAGACGAGCAGAGGCTGTCGGCATCCGCCTTTGAGCGCGGTCTGCACTGCCTCGCCGGGTTTGCCGACGCGCTCAGGGAGCTGAAGCCGGTCGCGGTGGCCGCGGTGGGGACGGGGGTTCTGCGCCATGCGGCGAACGCCGGGGAGTTCATCGACAGCGCCAGTCGCGTGCTGGGCGTGCCGGTCAGGGTCCTCTCGGGTCGCGACGAGGGATTTTTGGTCTACGTCGGCGTCGCCCAGACGCTCGGCGTCCCTGACGACAACAGCCTGGTGATGGACCTCGGCGGCGGCAGCACGGAGTTCATCGTCGGGCGAAAGCGCACGCTGCTGCACCTGTCGAGCCTCGCTATCGGCTGCGTGGACGTGTCACAGCGATTCTTCTCCGACGGATTCGTCACGGAGGCGGCGCTCGTGGCGGCGGAGGCCGAACTCCGCCATCGCTTGGCTGGCGAAACGCGCGCGCTGCGCGACGTTGGCTGGAGCCATGCCATCGGTACCGGGGGAACGATCCTGAGCGTCGGCGCGGTGATTCAGCGCCATCGCCTCGGCGGCTCGGCACTCACGGGCAATGGCCTCATGCGCCTGCGGCAGCGGCTGCTCGAAGCCGGTCGCGCCGATGAGATCGCCGAGGGCGTGCTGTCGCCCGAGCGCATCCAGCTGCTCCCTGGGGGGTTCGCGGTACTGAGCGCCATCTTCGACGTTCTGGGTCTCGAGCGAATGGCGATGTCAGGGGGCGCGTTGCGCGAGGGTGTTCTGGTGCAGACGGCACGGCAGCTCGTCGCGCAGCAGCGAGGCGCCGCGGCGTCACCGTAAACGTCGTCGCGACGGCCGTCGCCGTTCCCACGCGAGCGGCGCTGGCGGGAGCCACGTCACGGGAACGGCCGGCGGACGCGTCACGCCATGGCTGATGGGGGCGCGGCTTGTCATAAAATGATAGTGGCCTCGATCACCGACCCGCCCATCGGGCGACCGGCGTGCTGCTCACTCTCAAGAACGTATCACTGGCTTACGGCCATCACCCGCTGCTGGCGGGCGTCGATTTCCAGATCGACGCCGGCGAGCGCATCTGTCTGCTCGGCCGCAACGGCACCGGCAAGTCGACGTTGCTGCGCGTGCTGAGCGGCGAGGTCGAGCCCGACGACGGGGAGGTCTGGCGCCGAGACACGCTGCGCGTCGCCCATCTCGAGCAGGAGGCGGCCGGTGACGATCCCCGCTCCGTCTACGAGGCGGTGGCCGCCGGCCTCGGCGATGTCGGTCAGCTGCTCGTGCGCTATCACAATGCCGCCGAGCGCGCCGGCACGGCACAGTCAGGATCGCTGGCCGCGCTGGCTGGCCTGCAACAGCAAATCGAGGTGCGGGGAGGCTGGACGCTCAAACAGCGGGTGGAGATGGTTCTGAGTCGACTGTCGTTGCCGACGGAGCAGCGCGTCTGTGAATGCTCCGGTGGCGTCCTCAGGCGCGTGATGCTGGCGCGGACGCTCATCCGGGAACCGGATCTCTTGCTTCTCGACGAGCCGACGAACCACATGGACATCGCGGCCATTACCTGGCTCGAGGAGTTCCTGCTCAATTTTCGCGGCGCGCTCGTGTTCGTCACGCACGACCGTACTCTGCTGCGCCATCTGGCGACGCGCGTCGTCGAGCTCGATCGCGGACAGCTGACGTCTTTCCCCGGTGACTTTCACCAGTACCTGCGCAGAAAAGAGCGATTGCTGGCTGCCGAGACCCGAGCCCACGCTCGCCTCGACAAGAAGCTAGCCGCGGAGGAGGTGTGGCTCCGAAAGGGCATCCGAGCGCGGCGCACGCGCAACGAGGGGCGGGTGCGCGCGCTCGAGGCCTTGCGCCGCGACAAGGCGCAACGCATCGCCCGTCAGGGCCAAGTGCAGCTCGAGATGGCGGGGGGCGAGCTGTCCGGCAGGCTCGTCGTGGATGTCCAGCAGGTCGATTTCGCCTACGGCGAGTGTCAGGTCATCCGGGGGTTGTCGACGCGCATCCTGCGCGGCGAGCGGGTCGGAATCATCGGCCCCAATGGCTCCGGTAAGAGCACGCTGCTCAGGCTATTGCTGGGTGAGATCGCTCCCGACAAAGGCCGGGTCGTGCGCGGCAGCCGTCTCGAGTTCGCTTACTTCGACCAGCAGCGGGCCCAGCTCGATCTGCGCAAGTCGGTTCGCGACAACCTGGCCGACGGCGGCGATTACGTCACCGTGAAGGGCCGGTCCCGGCATGTCATCGGGTATCTCAAGAGCTTCCTATTTCCGGCCGAGCGCATTGATTCGCCGGCCGGCGCACTGTCGGGCGGTGAGCGCAATCGGCTGCTGCTGGCCAGACTTTTCACCCGGCCGGCCAACGTGCTCGTCATGGACGAGCCCACCAACGACCTCGACGTCGATACGCTGGAGCTGCTCGAAGAGCTTCTCGCGGAGTACGAGGGCACGCTGCTGCTGGTCAGCCACGACCGCACCTTTCTCGACAACGTGGTGAGCAGTGTTCTGGCGTTCGAAGGCGATGGTCGGGTCGAGGAATATGTCGGCGGCTACGAGGACTGGCTTCGCCAAAGGCCGTCAACGAGGCAGCCGACCGTGGGCGCGGCACCGGCCGGGCAGCCGGACACCGCCGCGCAGCGATCCGCCGAGCGTCAGCGCAAGCTCTCCTTTAACGAACAGCGTGAGCTCGCGGCATTGCCCGCCGAGCTGGAACGGCTCGAGCAGGCGCAGCGGGAACTTGAGCAGTTGGTAAGCCGCGCCGACTTCTATCGCCAGGACGGCGAGACGATCCGAGCAGCATTGGCGCGGCTGGAGGGGCTGCGCCACGATGTCGAGCAAGCCTACGCGCGTTGGGAGCAGCTCGAGCGCATCGGTCGCTGAGCAGCAGCCGACCTCACCGCGCATGCCGCGAGCTGCCCGGGGGTCCGTCGGCAATGGTCGCGGTCGCGCTGCGCCGCGCTCAGCGCGTGCCGGGCGTCGAGCGCCAATGCGGGGGTCGGGCGGCGAGCGCGACGCCGGTGGCAAGGGCGGCGAGCGCCGCGAAGGTGAGCAGCGCGGCGTCATAGCTTCCCCAGGCGTCGTAGAGTATTCCCGCCAAAAGCGGTCCCACCGCCTGGCCGGCGACCTGCACGGGCAGCGTTATGCCCCGGATCGCCCCGAAGTGCTGACGTCCGAAGTAGTCCGCCCACGCCACCGGAAGCAGGGTCAGCAGCCCGCCGATGCCGGTCCCGAACAGTGTCGCGGCGACGTAGCCGTGCAGCGCCTGGGCGACGAGCGCCATCACCAGAGCCCCTGCGCACACCAGCACCGCCGCCGCGGCGAGACCCAGACGCACGGGCCAGCGGCCGCCGATTACGCCGAACAGGAGACTGCTGCCTGCCGCCGCGAGCGAAAACGTGCTCACGATCGACGCCGCCACGGCGGGTGACAGGCCGCGTTCCACCATGTGGGGTGCCTGATGCAGGCTCATCCCGGCCTGCACCGGAAAGATCAGCGCCGTATACGCGAGCAGCAGCCACAACGCGGGCGTGCGCACGGCCTGCCCCCGCGTGAAGGTTGCTTCGCGGGGGCTGGCGGCGGAGGCCGATCCGGCCGATGGACGTCGCGGTGCGTGATCGCCATCGGGCTTCAGCGCGATGTCCTCCGGGCGGCGCAGCATGAGCGTGGCGTTGGGCAATACACCGACGACGGCGACGGCCACCGCGACGGCAATCCAGCCGGCGCGCCAGCCCCGCGCGTCGATGGCGCTCTGGGCCATCAACGGCATGATAGCGAGACTGACGCCGATGGCGAGCGACACGTAGGACATGGCCTGGGCGCGGCGTGTGACGAACCAGTTGGCGACAGCTGCGGATATGCCGATGTCGAAGGGTGTGGCGAAGGTCAGTCGCCCGATGCCGAAGGCGATGTAGAACCAGACCAGCGAGGGTGTGTGGGCGAGCCCCAGCGCGGTGAGCGCGACCACCAGCGCACTGAGCGCGAGCACCGTGCGGGCGCCGTGGCGATCGATCATCGGCCCCATGACGGGCGCCGCGAGCGCGCCCAGAATGCTGCCCAGCGAGACGGCTCCGGACATCGCTGCTCGCGACCAGCCGAATTCCGCCGTCATGGGGGCGATAAACACGGAAAGCGTGGCGACGGCCGCGCCCTGCCGCGCGAAGGTGGCGCACATTGCACAGCCGAGGACGACCCAGCCGTAAAAGAAGGGCACGCGGCGGCTGAGCGCGTAAAGACGGGACGCCCTCACGGCGGCTTACGTCGACGGCGCGAGCGGGCTGGCGGCGCTCACGCGCCCACCGCACCGCGGAGGCATTGCCCTTCGCGCAGACACTCGGGCATGCCGGCGCCCGCCGGCGGCGCTCAGGGTCACTGTGGCCGGCCGACCCCCTGCCGCGGCAGCACGTACCACGCCAGGGCCAGGGTCTGCAGCGCGAGGAAGACGCCGAAGCCCCATCGATAGCCCGATATCGCGTAGCCGTCGCCGACACCGGCGGGGAACAGATCGATGATCGCGCCGATGACGTACTGCACGACGAAGGCCGCCAGGAACACCAGCAGGTTGATGGCGGTCTGCGCCCGGCCCGAGAGGATGGCACCGAAATGCGCAGCCAGCCGCGCGTACGCGAGAATGGCAATCTGCCCTGTCATGCCGAATACGATCCAGAGGGTCGCCGGCCAGTGCGGTCGGCCGATGATGATGGCGAGCTGACACAGCAGAAACACGACGTTGCCCGCGAGCATCACCTGCAGCGCATCGATGCCGCGGCGCCCGAGGCGATCGGCGATGATTCCCTGCAGCAGCGTGCCGATCAGGAAAGCCACCCCGATGTAGAACAGGTGCAGCGCCACGCCGTCGCGGTCGAATCCGGCCACGTCGCGAAACCAGGGGCCGGCCCACAGCGTGTGGATGCCGACCTGGGCACCGGCGGTCAGCGCAACCAGAGGCGCCAGTCGCCAGAAGAAGCGGTCGCGCAGCACGGTGGCCAGGTGACCGAGCTGTCGTGCCAAGGGGGCTGCGGCGGCGCCGGCCTCCTTCTCTGGGACGACCGTATAGATGACGACGGCGACGGCCACCGTGAGGGCCGCGGCAAGCAGAAACAGCCCGCGCCAGCCCACGGCTTGCACCGTCATCTCTGCCGGCACCGTCGCTGCCAGCATGCCGACGCCGCCGAACGACATGATGCATGCGTTGGCCAGCGCATGACGCTCGGGGCGATACCACAGCACCACTGCCTTGAATCCTGCCATCAGACCGCCGGCGAAACCGAGGCCGATCAGCGCGCGAGCCAGAGTGAGCGTGAGCGCATTGCTGCCGAGGGAGAACAGCACAGAGCCGGTGGCCGCGATGAGCAGCAATCCCGCCTGAACGCGCCGCGGGCCGAAGCGATCGAGCAACACGCCGAGCGGCAGCTGAAAGACCGCGAAGGCGACGAGGTACGCCGCCGTGAGCAAGCCGAGCTCGCTCGCCGTGAGCCCGATGTCGCGCACCAGATCAGGGGCCACCACGGCATTGATGGCCCGGAACATGTATGAGAGGAAATAGCCCGCGGCGAACGGAGCGAGGACGGTCAGCACGAGATGGCGTGCGCGCCGGGTCATGGTGTGCGCCAACGGAACAGGACGGCACCACACGCGATGCAGAGCGCACTCATGGCGAGCAGCGCCGTGATGTTGGGCGTGATGTCAGCCAAGCCCGCACCGTCGATCATGATGCCCCGGGCAGCGGCGAGCAGGTGGGTAAGCGGAAGCACCAGGGTGAGCTGCTGCAGCCACTCGGGACTTCCCTCCATCGAGAACCAGACGCCGGACAGCAGCATCATCGGCCAACTGAGGACATTGAGCAGTCCGCCGGCGAGCTCTTCGCTGCTGACGCGGGCGGCGACCACGAAGCCGAGCGATATCATCGCCAGCGCGCCGGCGAGCGCCGTGAGCAGCAGCAGCAGGTGACTACCCTGCGTCGTGAAGCCGATGAAGTATTTCGACCCTGCGTAAACCGCCGTGGTCACGGCGGTAACGAGGATCAGGCGCGAAGCGATCTGGGCCGCGACGAACTCGAACGCACGCAGGGGCGTGGCATGCAAGCGTTTGAGGTAACCGCTCTTGCGATAGCGCACGACGACGTAGCCGACGCCGAACAGGCTGCTGAACATCATGTTCATGCCGAGTATCCCGGGGAGCACCCAGTCGATGTAGCGCACTTGGCGACCGCTGACCGTTTGCCGCTGCGGTGTCTCGCCGCCGCTTGCCAGCAGCAGCTTTTCCAGGAAATAGCCCTTCTTCGAATCGGCGTTTATCCAGTAGCGAGGCGGCGGTCCCGCGTCGATCAGCATGTCGAGCTGATGGCGGCTGAGCTGGCGCCGAGCGTGTTCGGCGTCGTCCGTCGCGATGAAACCCACGTGACGGGTTCCGAGAAAGGGATGCGGCGACGCATCCAACGTGGCACCGTGGGTGATGACGCCGACCTTGAACTGGTCGCGTTCGGGTCCGGCGAAGATCAGCGAGAGGCCGATCACCAGCAGC
The DNA here is from genome assembly GCA_041550555.1 of Arenicellales bacterium. Taxonomy (GTDB): domain Bacteria; phylum Pseudomonadota; class Gammaproteobacteria; order Arenicellales; family JBFEOO01; genus JBFEOO01. The sequence continues at coordinate 2,932 of JBFEOO010000051.1, read as the reverse complement.
ACGGGAAGCAGCAGGTTCCAACCGAGCGACGCACGGTCACGCAGGAACTCCATGTTTCGGGCATGGAGGACGGCGAGCAGGCGGTGGGTCACGAACGCAGCTCGTTGCCCGTCAGCTCGAGGAACAGGTCCTCCAGTGTGCGCGGGCGGATGCGCAGGCGGGCCAACGAGATGCCGCTTCGAAGCAGAAAACCCAGCACCCCGTTGACATCGGCGGTAGAGATCTCCACCGTCGTGTCGGTGGCGAGCACCGGGAAGGGGCAGTGCTCGGCAGAGGTCGTGAAATCCGCCCGCGGCAGCTCCAGTATCACGTCACGATAGTGCTCGCTCAACAGCCCGTGGGGTGAGCCTTCCGCGATGATCTTGCCGTGATCCATGATGGCGATTCTGTCACAAAGCCGGTACGCCTCTTCCATGTAGTGCGTGGTGAGAACGATGGTCTTGCGGGACGCTTTGATTGTGCCGATGAGATCCCAGAAGGAGCGTCTCGCCTGTGGATCGAGCCCGGTGGTCGGTTCGTCGAGAAATACGATGTCGGGATCGTTGACCAGGGCGATGGCGAGCAGCAGGCGTTGGCGCTGTCCGCCGGAGAGTTTGCGGTTATCGCGATCGAGAAGCTCGCTCAGGAAACACGTTTCGATGAGCGTGGTGAGCGGCAGACTGTGCCGGTACAGGTGCTGGAACAGCCGCAGGGTCTCGCCGACGGTGAGATGGTCCTGCAAGGCGGTCGCCTGGAACTGGATTCCCGCCTCCTCCCGAAATCGTCTGCCGAGCGGTTCGCCGCGATAAAGAACATGACCGGATGTGGGATCGCTAATCCCCTCCATGATCTCGACGGCCGTCGTCTTGCCCGCGCCGTTGGGTCCGAGCAGGCCGAGGCACGTACCTTCCGGGACGCACAGACTGATGCCGTCCACGGCGCGCACACCGGGGTAGTCCTTGACCAGGTTGCGCACCTCGAGCAGACAGCTCATGGAGGCGGCCGCGCGCCCCGCTCATGCCGCGAGCGCGCGGCGATGCCCCGGCGCGGGTGCGGTGCCGCGGCGTGCGTCGTAGCCGCGCCTCGATCAACGCCCACGCTCACCGGGGCCCGGCAGCGGGTGCTCACGCCGGCGGCGCCTCGGTGGGTTGGGCGAGCGGCGCGGCTCCTGTCCTTATTTCGCGGCGTCCAGCGCCTGGTCGATGTCGGCCACGATGTCATCGATGTGCTCGATGCCGATGGACAGCCGCACGAGATCCTCGCTGACACCGGTCGAGGCCAGCTCGTCCGGCGAGAGCTGTCTGTGGGTGGTTGTCGCCGGATGGCACGCCAGGGATTTGGCGTCGCCGATATTGACCAGTCGCGTGATCAGCTCGAGGGCGTCGATGAATCGTGCGCCCGCCTCGCGGCCGCCCTGGATACCGAAGCTCAGAATGCCCGAAGCGCGCCCACCCATGTATTTGTCCAGCAGTGCCTTGTGGGCACTGTCGCCAAGCCCCGCATAGCGTACCCAGTTCACCTGCGGGTGTTTGTTCAAATGCGTGGCGACGGCGAGCGCGTTTTCGCACATGCGGTCCATCCGCAAGGGCAGGGTCTCGATGCCCTGCAGGGCGAGAAAGGCGGTCATGGGCGCCATTGCGGCTCCGATGTTACGCAACGGAACCACTCTGGCGCGACCTATGTACGCGGCCTCTCCCAAGGCTTCGGTGTAGACCACACCGTGGTAGGAGACGTCCGGCTCGTTGAGGCGGTTGAACTTTTCTTTGTGAGCGGACCAGTCGAAGCGACCGGAATCGACCAGGATGCCGCCGATAATGGTGCCGTGGCCACCCATGTATTTGGTAAGCGAGTGCACGACGATGTCGCAGCCCCACTCGAAGGGTCGGCAAAGATACGGCGTGGGCACGGTATTGTCGACGATGACGGGTACGCCGTGTGCGTGGGCAATCTCGGCAACCCGCTCGAGGTCGACGACGTTGCCGGCCGGATTGCCGATGGACTCGCAGTAGACAGCCTTGGTTCGGGCGTCGAACAACGCTGCCATGGCGTCGAGGTTTTCCGGATCGGTGAAGCGCGTTTCGATACCGAGCTGCGGCATGGTGTGGGCGAACAGGTTGTAGGTGCCGCCATAGAGCGTGGACGTACTGACGATGTTGTCGCCTGCTTCGGCGATGGTGATTATGGCGTAGGTCGTTGCGGCCTGACCCGAGGCCAGCGCCAACGCGCCGATACCCCCTTCCATGTCGGCTACACGCTGCTCGAGCACCGCGTTGGTCGGATTCATGATGCGCGAGTAGATGTTGCCCTCGACCTTCAGATCGAACAGGTCTGCGCCGTGCTGGGTGCTGTCGAAGGCGTAGGAGGTCGTCTGATAAATGGGCACCGCGACCGCCTTCGTCGTGGGATCGGGCTGATAGCCGCCGTGCACCGCTTTGGTCTCGATCTTCATGCTCCAACTCCTGGGTAGTGGACGAACGCGGCCACTCGCTTGTTCTCGCAGGGTGGCGGCAATCGGGGGGCGGCGTCGCGGGATACACGAACGGCCGCGAACAAAGTGTAGCATGGCCGCCGCCCCGTGACGGACGCTGTCGAGTGACGGACGTCGTCTGCGCCGTCGCTCGGATCGCCGGCGACGGTTCGCCGCACAAGAGGCACCGTCGCTCGACGCCGCGCCGCATCGGCCAGTCCCCATCGGCTGCTGCGACGGGGGTCGCCGTGTCTCCGCCGCCCTGGGCGTCGCAGTGGATGCTCTGCTCTGCGTGCGCAAAGCATGGCGCACGGCGATGGCCCGACGAGGCTCAGACGTCGAGGTTTCCCCAGCCGACGGCCCGTTCGATGCGCAATGCGATCACCGGAAGCGACTCGATGTGCATGGCGCGCAGCTGCGGGTAGCGCGCGCGCAGCAGGGTCTGCGCCCTGTCGTGCTCGCTACCCGCTTCGAGCAGCTCGGCGC
>JBFEOO010000050.1:0-27551 GCA_041550555.1 Arenicellales bacterium | reverse complement strand
CCCAGCTGCCGGCGGGCGTCGAGCTGTTCGTCTACGACCAGCAGTGGGAGCTCATCGAGCAGCGCATCAATCTGCTGCTGGAGAACGGACTGAGCGGCCTGGCACTGGTGCTGATTATTCTATTCTTGTTCCTCGATGCGCGTGCGGCCACGTGGGTGGCGGCCGGCATCCCGGTGTCGTTCATGGCCGCCCTGGCGGCGCTGTACCTGGTGGGCGGGTCGATCGACATGATCAGTCTGTTCGCCTTCATCATGGTGCTCGGCATCATCGTCGACGACGCGATCGTGGTCGGCGAAGACGCCATGACGCACTTTCAACAGGGCGAGCCGCCGCTGGCAGCCGTCGAGGGTGGCGCACGGCGCATGCTGGCGCCGGTGATGTCGTCGTCGCTGACCACCATCGCCGCCTTCCTGCCGCTGATGCTGGTCGGCGACATCATCGGCGCCATCATGCGGGCCATTCCCACCGTCGTCATCTGCGTCATCGTGGCATCGCTCATCGAGTCGTTTCTGATCCTGCCCGGGCACTTGCGTCACGCCTTCGCGCAGAGCGGCGATTACCGTCCCCGCTACATCCGCCGCAGGCTCGATGCCGGGTTCAGATGGTTTCGCGAGCGCGTGTTCCGCCCCCTCGTGCGCGCAGCGCTGGTCTACCGTTGGACCACCGTCGCCACGGCTGTCGCGCTCATGGCGACCAGCGCCGGGCTGCTGGCGAGCGGCCGAATGCCGTTCACGTTCTTCCCGACGCCCGACGGGCGCACGCTGTTCGCCAATGTCGAGTTCGTCTCCGGCACGCCCCAAGCGCGCGTCGAGGCGCACCTCGCGCATGTGGAGCAGGCGCTGTGGGAGGCACAGGCCGCGCTCGGCGAGGACATCATCGTGGCCGTGGTGGTGCGCCACGGAATCACCGAGACGGCCAGTGAGCAGGAGGGTCGGCGCGGCGATCAGTTCGGCTCCATTCTCGTCGAGCTCGTCGAGCCGGACGCGCGCTCCGCTCGCAACAGCGAATTCATCTCTGCCTGGCGCGCGCATATCGCGGACGTACCCGGCGTCGAGAATCTCTCCATCTTCGAGCGCCGCGCCGGACCGCCCGGCCGCGATATCGACATCCGCATCTCCGGCGACAGCGCTGCCGCCGTGAAAGCCGCCGCGATCGATCTGAAGGAGCAGCTGCGCACTCTCGAGGCGGTATCCGGCATCGAAGACGACACGCCGTTCGGACGCGAGCAGCTGGTGCTGCGACTGACCGCCACCGGGGAGGCGCTCGGGCTGTCGGTGGACGACGTCGGCCGACAGCTGCGCGCCGCCTACGACGGCTACCTCGCGCAGATATTTCCTGACGGCGAGGACGAGATCGAGGTGCGCGTCGTGCTGCCCGACACCGAGCGAAACGTGCCGGGCGGCTTCGACAAGGTCGATATCGTGATGCCCGACGGAGGATCCGTGCCGATTCTCGATGTCGTCACGGTGGACTCCCAGCGTGGTTTCGAGGCGCTTCGCCACGCCGACGGCCGCCTCGCGGTGACAGTGGCCGCCGACGTCGACCCCGCTCGCAGCAACGCCAACACGATCCTCGCCGAGCTCGCGCGCGGCACGCTGGGCGATCTCGCCAGCCGCCACGGCGTCGAGTTCTCCCTCGAAGGGCGTGCCGCCGATCAGAGTGAGACGCTCGAGGACATGCGGCGCGGCACGCTGCTGGCACTGGCGCTGATCTATATCATTCTGGCGTGGGTGTTCGGCTCCTACGGCTGGCCGCTGATCGTTATGACCATCATCCCGTTCGGGATCGTCGGCGCCGTCTGGGGGCACTTCGCAATGGGACTGGACCTGACCATACTGTCGCTGTTCGGCTTCGTCGGGCTGTCCGGCATCGTCGTCAACGACTCCATCATCCTGGTCGTGTTCTACCGGAACCTGCGCGCGGGCGGAATGAGCGCTCAGGAAGCGTTGGTCGAAGCGGCCTGCCAGCGCCTGCGCGCCGTGCTCCTGACGTCGCTCACCACCATCGCCGGGCTCACGCCGCTCTTGTTCGAGACGTCGCTGCAGGCGCAGTTTCTGATTCCCATGGCCACCTCCATCGCTTTCGGCCTCGGCTTCGCCACGTTGCTGGTGCTGCTGCTGGTGCCGTCGCTGCTGTGCATCTACGAGAATACGCTCGAGCGGCTGCGGCGGCGCGACGCGGTGGAGAAGCTCGTCGCCGGTCAGATCGACGCGAGCTGAGGGATCCCGCGCGGGCGCGCTCGCCCAAGTGCACGTAGAAAGGCGACGCGCGGCCGCGCGGAGCGGCCGCGAGCAGTCGTGGCTACATTGCGCCCGTGGAGCCAAACGTCAGCGGGAGCTCGTCAGCATTGCGCGGGAGAGGGGATTCGACGACTATCTCGAGACGGTTCTGGAGCCGCTTCCCGACCATGGCATGTTCCGCGAGCGGATGTGAAAGGACGTTGATCATATGCATGGCTACGAGACGCTGGAGGCAGACGTGAATGTGGCGCTCGCGCAAGCCGACTCTTCGAAGCACGTCGTCCTGCCGGTTCAGCACTACACGCGCTCACCGCTGAGCTGGTTATTCAGAAAAAACCATCACAGCAGGTTCTACACCGATCGCTCGGCATCGCTCATCGAGCGGAAGTTGGGACCATTTCTCGAGAAGTTCGACTACCAGCTCTATCGTGGCCAACCGCCCGAGAGTATCCGCACCATCGTCTCACGCCTGAAACGCACGCTGCCGCTGCAGCGATATCTCCCTCGTTGAGCGCGGTGCCCAATACGCTATCAGCCGGGGTCGTAGCACGCGGCGCTCGGGCAAGGTCTCCCGGCCACCTGCAAGGCACGCCGCGCAGCGGGACTGCGCTGTGGGAGCCGCGTCGCTTCGTCGCTATTGACTGACATGACGGTCATCGCCCGGGCGGCCGGCCAGCAGCGTGCGGGAGCAGCTGAGTCCGTGCTGTTTCTGCATATCCCGAAAACGGCGGGCTCGACGCTGCAGGCGATCATCTCTCGGCAGTATCCCGCTGCCAGCATCTACACCATCGGCACCGATATAAACGGAGCCATCATCCGCTTCCGCGAGCTTCCCGATAGCGAGCGGCGGCGCTTTCGGGTCGTTCAGGGGCACATGAGCTTCGGACTGCACGCCTTCATGGAGCCGCCGGCGGTCTACGTGACGCTGCTGCGTGAGCCGGTCAGCAGAACCTTCTCGGACTACAGGTTCGTCAGCACGAACACGCTGCACCCGCTCTACGCGACGGTGAAGTCCATGAGCCTGGCCGAGTACCTGCAGAGCAACCTCACGGGACAGCTCAGCAACGGCCAGACGCGGCTGTTGAGCGGCGACAGCGAGGCGTCGAACATCGGCATCCCGACGCTCCGCGAGCTCGGCCGGGCGGATTTGCGGGCGGCGACGGACAACCTCGAGCGCCACTTCGCGGTGGTCGGCCTCCAGGAGCGCTTCGATGAGACACTGTTGCTGATGCAACGGCGCCTGGGCTGGCAATGCCCGGTCTACGTGCGACGCAACGTCACACCGCAGCGCGGGACCCCCTCGGCGCCGACCCCCTCGCAACGGCGCATGATTGAAGCGCAGAACCAGCTCGACATCGAGCTTTATCGACACGCCTGCGATTGGTTCGAAGAAAGCGTTCGCGAGGCAGGACCCTCGTTCCAGAAGGAGCTCGAGACGTTCAGAAAACGCAATCGCCGCTATCAGCTGCTCTGTGCGCTTGGCTGGCGGCAGCTGCGGCTGCGCGTCGGCACCCTGACAAGACGGCTATACGGTTGATGGCGACGCCGCACGCCAAGGGGTCGTGACAGCGCTGTGTTAGACTTCCTGTCGCCGCGGGCGCCTCGCCCACCATGGGAACAGTTTCGCTGTGCGCTACCTCGATCATTCGTCGCCCGGCGCGTTGGCACGGGCTGCTGGCGGCAGCCATCGGCCGTGCACGGGCGTCGCTGCAGGGGAATGGCCGGCGTGAGCACCATCGACGTGCTCTGTGACGGTGCCGAGAGGGCACGCTGGACGGTGGTGCTGGCGCACGGGGCGGGCCAGCCGATGGACTCGCCCTTCATGAACGCATTCGCCACGGGCCTGGCCGACGACAGCGGGATCGAGGGCGGCGCGTGCTGCGTGCGCTTCGAGTTCCCCTACATGGCCGCGGCGCGTCACGGCGGCAAGCGCGGCGCGCCGGATCGCGAGCCGGTGCTGATCGATACCTGGCAGCAGGTTATCGAGACCGTGGCCCGGAAAGCGGGCGGTCGCGAGCGGCTCGTCATCGGCGGCAAATCGCTCGGCGGGCGCATCGCGAGCATGGTCGCCGCGGACGAAGGCGTCGCAGGTGTCGTGTGCCTGGGCTATCCGTTCCACCCGCCCGGGCGCCCCGATCGGCTACGCACCGGGCATCTCGAGAAACTGGCCGTGCCGGTGCTGATCTGCCAAGGCGAGCGCGACCCGTTCGGCACCCCTGACGAGGTCGCTGGCTACCGGCTGCCCGCAAACATAAGCGTGCGGTGGCTCGCGGACGGAGACCATGGCTTCAGGCCGCGCAAAGCGTCGGGGCTGACCGAGACCGACAACTGGAACACAGCCGTTCAGGCTATTGCCGAATTTCTCGCGCAGCTGGCCGAGTGAGCAACGAGATGGGCGAGCCACGCCTCGGAGATCCCTGATGAACACCGGATTCGTATACGACGTCCGCTTTCTCGAGCACGACACCGGTCCCGGGCACCCGGAGCGGCGCCAGCGGCTGGAGGCAACCATGACGCATCTGGAGAAGCAGGCCTGGTTCGCCGATCTCGCCCGCATCCCGGCACAACCCGCCGAGCGGGAGTGGCTCGAGGCCGTGCACCGCGGCGACTACATCGACCGAGCGGCGGCCGAGATTCACCGCGGCGTGCCATACCTTGACGTCCCCGACGTCAGTGTGAGCGACGCCTCGTTCGACGTCGCGCTGCTCGCCACCGGCGGACTGCTCGAGCTGGCCGATCATGTACTGAGCGGCGAGGTCGACAACGGCTTTGCGCTGGTCCGTCCGCCCGGCCACCATGCCGAGGTCGACACTGCGCTGGGCTTCTGCCTGTTCAACAATGTGGCGGTATGCGCGCGGTACCTGCAGCACCGCTACGGCATCGGGAAGGTGCTGATCCTCGATTGGGACGTCCACCACGGCAACGGCACCCAGCATACCTTCGAGGAGGATCCGTCGGTGCTGTACGTCAGTCTGCACCAGTACCCGTACTATCCGGGCACCGGCGCCGCTTCCGAGACCGGGCTCGGTCGCGGCGCCGGTGCCACCCTCAACTGCCCGATGCCGGCCGGTGCCGGCGACGAGGACTACCGCCGCGCCTTCCAGGAAAGGATCCTGCCCAAGATCGCCGCCTTCGCCCCCGAGGTGGTGCTGATCTCGGCGGGGTTCGACGCCCACAGGGCGGACCCGCTTGCGCAGATCAATCTGTCCACGGAATGCTACGGCTGGATGAGCGAGCGCCTGATGGAAGCGGCCGACGAACACGCCCACGGTCGAATCATCTCCGTGCTCGAAGGCGGTTACGACCTCGGCGCGCTGCCGCTCTGCGTCGCCGAGCACTTGCGTGTGCTGATGGGGTGGTCCCCCCGCTGACGGCGGGCAACGAGGCTATCGCGTTCGCCACCCGTGAGGCGCTACGTCACCATAGTGTTCAGCGACCTGGTCCAGCATTCGCGTGCCTGGAACCGGCTGCCACGGCAGTCGATGTTGACCGTGATCGGCGAGTATCGCTACGTCAGCGAGTCGCTGGCGAGCCATTACGGCAGTCGACACCGCGAGTTCAAGGGCGACGGTCATCTGTTCATCTACGATGACGCCGACGCGGCGGTCCGCTTCGGCGCGCATCTGATCAGTGCCTGGGCGGATCACGCCGGGTCTCTGCCAGACCTTCAGCGGATCGGCGCCATACCAATCCGGGTTGGGTGTCACTACGGCGAGTGCACCTCGATGCCGGGCGGAGACACATGGATCGGTCGCGCAGCCAACTTGGCCAAACGCGTCGAGGAGTTGGCAGACCCCGACACGGTTCTGGTTACCGAAACCATATTGGAGCTGCTCGATCTGCCCCGCTATGGCTTCGAACAAGCCGGTCGCTGGTCGCTCAAGGGCGACCACCTCGAGGACCGCTGCCTGTACCGGATCGCTCACGTCGACGAGACGATGCCGGTTGACGAGGGCGAAGAGACAGCCGAGTCGTGGTTCTTGCGCGGCGTGGGTTTTATCGCTACACACAGCGAGAACACCGAACAGGAAGAGAATTGCTATCGGAACGCCCTCGCCCAGCGTGCCGACTTCGCCGAAGCCCATAACAACCTTGCCATCGTGCTCAAGCGCGCAGGCCGAGAGCACGAGGCGCTTGAGCATTACCGCGAGGCGCTGCGCATCCGCGCCGAGTACCCCGAAGCCCATTACAACTGCGCGATTCTGCTCGAAGCGCTCCATGAGCTCTCCGCCGCCGCCGAGCATTACCGCGAAGCGCTGCGCATCCGGCCCGATTACGTTGACGCACACCATCGCTACGCCCATCTGCTCCGGCGTCAGGGCGACCTCTCAGGGTGCGAGCTCCATTACCGCCGCACCGTGGAACTCAGACCAGGATACGTCGAAGCACACAACAACCTTGCCATTCTGCTCGAGGATCGTGGGGACGGGGACGGCGCCCGCGGTCACTACGAGAGCGCGCTGCGTATCCGTCCCGACTACCCACAGGCGCACTACAACCTTGCGCTGCTGCTGGAGGCCAAGGACGACATCGTCAACGCGGAGAAACATTATCGCGAGGCACTGCGGCTGCTTCCCGACTACCCCGAGGCGCACAACAATCTGGCTGCGATGCTGCACGGCAAGGGCGAGACGTCCGCTGCGGAGCATCACTACATCGAGGGGCTGAGACTGCGGCCCAATGATCCCGAGCTGCACTACAACTACGCGCTGCTGCTGAAGGCTAAGGGGGCTACCGAACAAGCGGCGACGCATTTGCAAACGGCCCGCGACCTCGCCCGCCACCAACGCGAGGAGGCAGCCGCCGATTAGCAACGCTCCGGCGTAGTGATCGGCCAGCGAGACGTCATGGGCGGCGGATTGCCGGGAAGCGAGGTACCCCGGCGAAAACGGCCGCAGCCCGCCGTCACGATCGGGACAGCAGTCAGAACCGATCCGCGAAAAGCTCGCTTCTAACCGCGTTTCTCAAGGGGAAAGACCCTGTGGCCGGTGCCGTGAGTGCCGTCCCCCGGACGGCAAGCACCTCAGCGTCTATCGCGGCTTCGGGCTCGCTCAGGTCGATCAGAGCTCGTCGGAATCGACGTGCTCGGCCTCGAGTATGCGCTCAAAGGGCAGATTGGCGCGCTCGTTGGCCTGTCTCACTACATCTGCGGAAGGTCCATCGAACAGGCACACGCACTTCTGCTCGGTCGGCACATAGGTCGAGCGTCGATAACGCACGGGCACACCCTCCTCGGCCATTTCCGTGGTGACCTTCTTCGCCTGACTGGCTGCTGCCTTGAGCTGGCTCGTCGTCAAACCGGGCAGATGACGTTCGACTATGTAGAGGGGCATGGCATTCTTCCAGGTTCCTAGCGTCAGGCAATCATATCGGAAACGACGCAATTGTTTTGCGTGCGCTGACAGCGCGCGCGCACCCTGACGTCAACCGCGTCCTGCTGCGGGCGGCAAGCCGCCCTCGGCAGGGCTACGGCAGTCGGGGAAGCAACGCCCCACCGGGCGGCGCCCACCGCGTCGTCCCCCACGGCGGGCCCGAGGGCCGGAGCGACAACCGTTGCGGGTGGCATCGATCTGGTCGTCCCCCGGGCATTCCCTAGCCCGAGACCGTCTCGGCGGCGGACTCTTGCCCGCGTCCGATGCGCCGGCGGAAGATCTGGTAACACAGGCGCGGATCGTCGGCCAGCGGCACGCGTTCCCCCGCCTGCCACTGCGTCCAGTCGATCTCAGGAAAGCGGGTGGCGTCGGCGGCGGCGACGCGATCCGGCACCCAGGTGACGTCGATGAGGTCGCAGTAATCGATTGCCTCCCCGTAGAGCTGTGCACCGCCGATGAACCATACGTCGCCGGTACACGAGGCGAGCGCCACCGCGATCGAACGGTAGCAGTCCGCGCCCCTCACATCGCTGCGGCTGATCACCACGTTGCGCCGGCCGGGCAGCGGGCGTCCACCGATGGAGAGCCAGGTGCGGCGTCCCATGATGACGGTGGCGCCGAGCGTGCGACGCTTGAAGCGTTTGAGATCGGCGCTGTGGTGCCAGGGCAGCTTTCCAGCGACCCCGATGATGCCGTCGGCGGTCATGGCGACAATGGCGCCGCGCATGTCGGCGGCCCGCTCAGCGTGCGCTACGTTGCGCGGCGCGAGCGCCGCGCGCTGATACGGAAGAGCATGCTCGCGACGTCGGGCACGACGGCGCCGTCCCGGGTACCGGTGGACGCCAATGCGCCGTACGGGTCGCGCGCGCGCACAGCAGTAGCGGCCAACACATTCCCCTAGACCGCGACCTTGAACTTTATCGGCGGGTGCGGCTGATAGCCGGTGAGCCGGAACGCCGCGAGAATATCCTCGGTGTCCGCGTCGAGCAGCGCGTTGACGTCCTCGAGGCCGCGTATCGAGGCGTCGATAGCGAGGCGCGGCAGCGGCCGCGGCGCGCGCTGCAGCTGCTCGCGCAGCCCCGGAACATGATCGTACTCGCTCATCGAGCCGTCGGCTTTTGCTGTGTAGACGTGGGCGTCGACCAGCGTATGGGCGAAGATGCCAGCGCGGATGCCCGAGAAGCGGGCGAAGAGCTCGAGCAGGAAGGCGTAGCCTGCGATGTTGTAGGGAATGCCGAGGGCGATGTCACAGCTGCGCTGGGTGAGGTGCAGACACAGATGCGGCGTGCCCGCCGCATCATTTTGCACGTTGAGTATCCACAGTGCATGGCAAGGCGGCAGCGCGCTCGTCTGCGCATTGCCCGGCGCCCACGCAGAGACCACCAGCCGCCGGCTCATGGGGTTGCCCGCCAGCTCGTCGAGCACCCACCCGATCTGATCGACGAACGCCGTCTGCCCATCGTCGTGGACCGGGAAATGGCGCCAGAAGTTGCCGTAAGCGCTCGGCACGCGACCGCTCGAGTCGGCCCACGGATCCCAGAAACGGCAGCCGTGCCGGCGCAACAGCTCGATGTGGGTGTCGCCGGAGAGAAACCACAGGTTCTCGATGACGATGTTCTTCCACGAGATCTCCTTCGTGGTCAGGAGCGGAAAACCTTTTCGCAGGTCGATCTCGTAATTGATATTGAAAGTGGACAGCGTGTCGACGCCGGTGCGGTTCTCTTTGCGCTGGCCCCTCTCCAGCACCTCCGCCACGGCGTCGAGATACTGTCTCACCGTCTGCCCTCGAAGGCCGGCGCCGGGGCGCAGGTAAGCAATGGTCCCGCGGGCCCGCGCGACGGGCGGGACGACCGTGGCTTACCTCTCGCGTTCATCACGACCCGCCGCTTACATCGCGTCCTTATCGGGCGTGAAGTAACGCTCCACCATCTTGCGTGCCAGATAGGATGACTTGACCTGCCAACGGTCCTTGTTGACGGTCAGGGCGGCGAAGGCGAGGCGTCTGCCGGCTGCCTCCGCGTAGCCGACGAACCAGTCGTTCTTGCCCTTGGGATCGAGACCCGTCAGCGAGCCCGTCTTGCCGCCGACGTCGACGTCGGCGAGGTCGCCTTTGAAGAAGCCCTGGAATGACCTTCGCGCCGACCCGGTGCGCACGGTCTCGCGCATCAGAACACGCAGCTCGCGCGCCGTCTCTCGGGAGATGGGGCGAGATACGGTTTCCGGCGACGCGGCGTAGAGCAGCACGCCATGCGGGTCATAACCCGCCTCCACGATGTACGGCTGCGGCATCACTCCGTCGTTGACCACTGCGGCGGCCACCATCGCGGCATGCAGCGGGCTCAATGTGTTCGCCCGCGTGTAGCCCGAGGCGGCTTCCACCACGGACCAGACGTCGTCGCTGCGGATGTCCGTCTGCCCGGTGTGCAGCGTCACGTCGGAGACGAAATCGCGGTTGAACCCAAAGCGAGCAGCGTACTCGTCCAGCTTCTCGGCACCGATGTGCTGCGCGCCGAGCCGACCGAAGACGGCATTGACCGATTTTCCGAAAGCGACGCGCAGCGGCAGGCGTCGTGTCCACTTGTTGTCCTTGTGCTGCAGTACCTGACGCTTGTACAGGCTGGTCGTCTTGCCGTTGAACGGTATCACGGTCTCCGCGTCCGCCTTGCCTTCTTCGATCGCCGCCGCCGCGGTGATGATCTTGAACACCGACGCCGCCGGAAACGTCGCTCGCAAAGCCAGATTGCCCAGACCCTCGGGATCGCGCGTGTAGCTCGCCATACTGAGCACGCGGCCAGAGCGCGGCTCGAGCGCTACGAAGGCCCCGTAGTCGGGCCCGTAATGGGTGAGCAGCTGCCCGATCTCCTCCTGTAGCACCGGATCGAGCGTGTATTCGAGAACCGTAGTGTAGTGTCGCTCGCCGACCTCGATATCGACCCGGCTGGGGAGCTCGTCGTGCTCGATCACACCGGCGATCGACGCGGAGATATGCCGCTGGCCGATACCCCAGATCTCGGCCGGTGAGGCGTCGATCACGCTGAGTTCGTTGGGCCATGCCGTCGTGTAGGCCACGGCCGCAGCGACCATTATCCAGCGCACGGAGGTCTTACCCCTGAGACGGCGGCGGCCCCTCAGAGGTGTGCCGGCCGAAGGCGGCGGCGCGAGAGGCACCTCGAGCTGACGCGGGGAGGAGCTACGCAGCGGGGCTGGTCGGAACCGGGCGCGTTGGCGCCGTTTGATTTCGAGCAGCGGATCTGGGGGCATGAAGGCGCGGCATCTTACGAAGGAGCCGAAATCGCGGCGCATTATATCGGCTCGTCCCAGGGCTGTCCGTCGCTGTCCGACGAGAGCGCACAGCGGGCTTCCCCAGCTGTCTCCGTGACGAGTCGCACCACGACGCTGGCGTCGGCGAAGTCGACACGAGCATTGCCTCGGGAGACTTCGCGCCCGGCCGGCGCGGCGCGGGGTGTCATGGCGACGGCACCCTGAACGACCAGGCGCCGGGCCCCGGCGCAGATCACTGCTCGGCCGCCGTCACCACTCAGGCCACGGAGGAAGTTGAAGGCGCGCTCCGCCGGCCAGCTCGTCGGAACGCGATAATCGGCCGGGTTCGGTGCGGGATGGTAGCTTGCCCGCCGCTGATCCTGCGCCGTGCCGCGCACCGCGCCGGCCGCGGTCCGCCCCAACACCCCCACGAGAAGGTCGACGCCGGCGTCGGCCAGCAGGCCGTTCAAGCGCTCGGCGCTGGCACCGCGCGGTAGCGGCACGCGCACCTGTCCGATGATTTCTCCACCGTCGAGGGTCTCGGTAACGCGGTGCAGGGTGACACCGGTCTGCCGCTCGCCGTTGCGCAGCTGCCAGAACAGCGGGGCCGGACCACGATACGCAGGCAGAAGTGAGGGATGCAGATTCCAGCACGCGGTGGCGGGTCGCTGCCACACCCAGCGTGGAAGCCGCCGTGGGTAGCACACGACGAGCAGGCAGTCGGCCGTGCCGTCGAGCGCGTCGGCGAGACGCGCCTCGCTGCCTCCCGCAAAGCGGAGCGGGACGCCGGCCGAGCGGGCGACGTCGACGACCGACCGCCGGACCGGCGACGGTGCTCGGGAGACGGGGAAGTCGCCGCCGGCCGCCGCCGTGCCCGAACCGAATCCCGCAACGATCACCGACGTGAGCGCCAGCGGCGAACGCAGCAAGCCGCCGAGCACCCGGCGCGACAGCGCCCCCGGCCCGACGAGCACCTGCAGCCGGCAGCCCCGGGGCGGCGCCATCGCGGCTGCCCCGCCCGGCTCAGCCGCGGTGCAGCTCGCGCCGGCCATTGACGCCGCCCAGGTAGCCGAAGAACAGCATCGCCGGTGCAAAGATCACGAACGCGGCGAGCAAGCCCAAGGCCTCGCGCACCCAGTCTGCGTCGTTGTCGGCGAGCAGCGCCATCACGCCGAAGCGCGCGACACCGAGCGTCACGTCGACGATGAACACTATGGCACCGGCGGCCAGGGCGGCCTGCACGAGACCGCCGAGGCGGTAGACGACGATGTGGTTGCCTGCCATGACCATGGCAAAGATCTGCGCCATGACCACATAAAGCGCGAGATCGGATCCAGGGACGACGCCGTCGAGCGCTACGGCGGCGACGAACACCCCCAAGGTGATTGCCAGCGGGATCCTCAGCGCGATGAAGTACGCCCGCATCGCCGTTTCCGTCGCCTCAGCTGACCGCGGCCAATCCGCCCGGTGCGGGTCGGCGCTGCGGACGCGAAGCGAAGGGGCGTCGGTCGCGCGTCGTACGGACGTCACTCATCGAGCAGCATGTCCTTGGCACGGTTAACGCGAGCGGCGAGATAGCTCGAGCCGCCCCGGTCCGGGTGCAGCTTCTGCATCAGCTTGCGGTGCGCCTCGATGATCTGCGCGCGCGTGGCGCCCGGTTCGAGGCCGAGGATCTCGTAGGCCTCGGTGTCCGTCATCGCCGCCGACTCCTGTCCGGCTCCGGCCTGCGTCTCCTCCCGCCAGCTCTCGCCGTGCACGCGATCGAGATAGGCCTCCAGGAGCGCCGCCGCCTGCATGTCATGACGCCGACACTCGTGGAGCAGCTCGAGAAGCTCCGCCAGGGTCAGATCGGCGAGCCGGCGCCCGGCGTGGGCGCCCTCCAGAACATCACCCGACATCTCGCCGGAGTCGTGATCGAGAGACACGCGCAGATAAGCCGTCTCGACATCCGAGCTCTGGC
Source organism: Arenicellales bacterium (assembly GCA_041550555.1). Lineage (GTDB taxonomy): Bacteria > Pseudomonadota > Gammaproteobacteria > Arenicellales > JBFEOO01 > JBFEOO01. The sequence goes on along the minus strand of JBFEOO010000050.1, from coordinate 14,718 downwards.
TCGGGGTGGGACCACGCCAACCCTTGAACATGTTATAGGCACGCTGTGCCATGATGGCCCGCTGGATCCACGGGACCAGTGCGCCGATCGCCGCGAACACCCAGGGCAGACGCCCGGTGACCACCAACACCAGCACGGTGCCGAGGGCCCCGTACAGCAGCACCAGCTTGAACACGCGGGCCCGCTGAGCGGGGCTCGTGCGCCCCAGCCAGGCGATCACCCACATGAGCCCCAGCAGGGCCACCAGCGCCAAAAACACTCTGATCATCGATTCGAGTCACCGACCTGGTGCGTGAGCTTGAGCACGATGCCGCGCTTGCGTTTGCCGAATTCCTCGAGCGCCCGGCGGCCGCCCGCCGCGAACACGGCGACCGCGCTCAACAGATCGCGAAGCTGTTGGGCGCTGCCGAGGTCGAAACGGCAGTAGGCGCCGCGACTGAGCCGCGCGATCTCCCGAAACGTCTTCTCGGCGACAGGCTCTTGGCCTTCGTGAAAGACAAAAACCGGAACCCCGCGCAGGCCGAGCTGGCCGGCGAGCTTGAACAGTCTATCAATGTCTTCCTCCATGCAGTCGCCGACGAAGACCAGCGCGTTGACCCGCCGTCGATCGGTTTCCTTGATGGCGTGGGAGAGCACCCTTGCAATCTGGGTCATGCCGCCCGCACAGCGCGTCTGCGTCATCTGCGAGAGCAGATCCGCCGCATTGCCGACCCAGCGACTGGCGTAGAACTCGTTGAACCCCCGGTAATAGCAGAGCTGGACGTCGAGCCCGCCGAGGGCAGCGGTCTGGCTGAACATGTCCGCCTGAATATGACAGGCGCGGTCCCAGGTCGGCTCACGACTGGCCGTGGCGTCCATGGCAAAGATCAGCCGGCCGCGCCCGCCCTCTGCCCGGACGGCCGGTGTTCGCGCCAACCGTTGCAGAAAGGCATCGACGTCGGCACGGGACGACTTGGCGGGCAGACGTTGTTTGCTCTTGGCCATCGATTCACTCGAGAGCGCATCTACCTCGCGGCAGCGATGAACAGCCCGGGCAATGCCGGTGGGGCTTCACGCTAATGTCTTCGACACGATCTCGAAGACGTCGGGCGAGAGCGAGGACGCGCGAAGCGTCGTCTCGAGCTCGGCACGCATCAGCTCGCGCCGCGTCTCGTCGTAACGGCGCCATTGGCTGAATGCGCCGGCAAGCCGGGCCGCCACCTGCGGATTGAGGCGGTCGATCTCACGGACGTAGCCGCCGATCAGGCGATAGCCGGCGCCGTCGGCGCGATGGAAACACAGCGGGTTGCCGCTAGCGAACGCCCCGAGCAGCGCCCGGACTTTGTTGGGATTTCTGATGCTGAATGCCTCGTGCCCGGTCAACGAGCGGACGACGTCGAGTGTGTCGGAATGCCGGGAGCAGGCTTGAATGCTCAGCCACTTATCGATCACCAGCGGCTCGTCGCGCCAGCGCCGATAGAATTCGGCGAGCGCATCGACGCGACGGGGGCACTCGGAATTCGACAACGTGGTGAGCGCGGCGATCGCGTCGGTCATGTTGCCGGCATCGGCCAGTTGCGTGAGAGCCAGCTGCCAGACGGACTCGTCGTCGAGCTCCATCAAATAACTGAGACAAAGGTTACGCAGAGAACGTCGTCCCACCGAGGCGGGGTCCGTACCGTATGGACCCGGGTCGGCAAGCGTCTCGTAGTGGGCCTGCAGGCGCGCTCTGTGTGCGCGCGCCAGGGCGCGCCGGGCACAGCGACGCGCCTCGTGGACAGCCTGCGGATCGATCTCCGCCATCGATTCGGCGAGCAGCGTCTCCGAGGGCAGCTCCAGCATCAACGCGAGAAATGCCCTGTCGGGTGTGTCCGACGCGAGCACAGCGCCGAATGCGTCGATAAACCCACTGTCGAGCGTGAGCGGCTCCCCCGCACGGCGGCGATCGACCATCCCGAGCATATGCTTGCGCGCCAGGCCCTGGGCGGCATCCCAGCGCGCAAACGGGTCGGTGTCGTGCGCCATCAGAAAGCAGAGCGCCTCGTCGCCCAAATCGGTCTGCAGCGTGACGGGTGCCGAGAACCCACGCAGCAGCGAGGGCACCGGTGCCACCGGTACGTCGATGAAGACGAATGTCTCGTGCGGTTGCCGCAGCAGCAGCACGCGCGTCTCGGCCGCCGCCGAGGCCGGCTCGCCGTCGAGGCGGGCCGGGAGCGCGCGACCCGTCTCGTCGAGCAACGCCACCGCAATCGGGATGTGAAGAGGGCTTTTTTCCGTCTGATTGGGGGTGGGCGGACACCGCTGCGTGACGTCGAGGCGGAACACGCCGGTGGCCGCATCGTGCTCCCGCTTGATGATCAGCTGCGGTGTGCCGGCCTGGCTGTACCAGAGGCGGAACTGCTCGAGCTCGACACCGTTGGCGTCTTCCATCGCGCGTACGAAATCATCCGTAGTGACCGCCTGACCGTCGTGGCGGGAGAAGTACAGATCGGTGCCCCGGCGAAATCCCTGTCCACCCACGGTGTGGTAGAGCATGCGCACAATTTCGGCACCCTTGTTGTAGACCGTGACCGTGTAGAAGTTGTTGATCTCCAGATAGGCGTCGGGGCGCACCGGATGCGCCATCGGGCCGCCGTCCTCGCGAAACTGGTGCGTCCGCAGCACATCGACGTCCTCGATGCGCTTGACCCCCGCACTGCCCATATCGGCGCTGAACTGCTGATCGCGGAAAATCGTGAAGCCTTCCTTGAGGCTGAGCTGGAACCAGTCCCTGCAGGTCACGCGATTGCCGGACCAGTTGTGGAAGTACTCATGGCCGATGACGCCCTCGATGTAGCGGAAGTCGCGATCGGTTGCCGTCTCGGGCTTCGCCAGAACGTACTTGGAGTTGAAGATGTTGAGACCCTTGTTCTCCATCGCGCCCATGTTGAAATCATCGACCGCCACGATCATGTAACGATCGAGATCGTACTCCCGTCCGTATACCTCCTCGTCCCAGCGCATGGCCTTCTTGAGCGACGCCATGGCGTGCCCGCACTTGTCGATATTGTGGTGCTCGGCGTACACCGACAGCACGACGCGGCGCCCCGACTGCGTGACGAACTCGTCCTCGATACAGCCGAGATCGCCAGCCACCAGGGCAAAAAGATAGGACGGCTTGGGAAAGGGATCGTGCCACTCGGCCCAATGACGACCGCCGTCGAGCACGCCGCGGCCGACGAGGTTGCCGTTCGACAACAGCACCGGACAGCTCTTGACATCGCCGACGAGCTTTACGGTAAACACCGCGAGCACATCGGGACGGTCCGGGTAGAAGGTGATCCTGCGAAAGCCTTCGGCTTCGCACTGCGTACAGAAGTTGCCGCTCGAGCGGTACAAACCTTCCAGGCTGGTATTGTTCTGCGGATCGATGTGGGTCACTACCTCGAGGAGGAAGACGTCGGGCACGTCCGCCAGGCGAAGCCGGTTCGCGTCGAGCTCATAGTCCCCGGGACCGAGCACCCCGTCGTCCAAGGCCAGATAGTCCAGCTCGAGTTGCTGACCGTCGAGCTCGAGCGGTCGCCCGGCCCCCGTGGGACTGCGCCGGATCTGCATCACCGAGCGCACCCGCGTGCTGTGCTCGTCCAGATCGAACTCGAGCCGTACGCGGTCGACCAGGAAATCCGCGGGTCGGTAGTCGGCCAGCAATGTCGCGCGGGGGGCAACGGCGGCGTCACCGCTCATGGCGAAGACCCTTCGAGTGCTGGCGCGCAGCGCGGCCCGCCAGCCCGTTTTTTTCGTGTACTGTCAATGAAACCATCAGCGTATCAAGACTCTGGGCGTCGCGATCTAGCGGAGCCATTGTAGCAATTCCGCGCCGACCCAGACCCGGCCGAGAACGCTGTCCCGTCTACGACGGCGCTGCGGGCGCCCGCGGGGGCGCCTCTGCCACGCATCCCTGCGTAACGGGAGCGGGGAGAGCGCTGGGGACAGACGTCAGGCGTTTAGCGGCGCGGGGCGGAACAGACACATTGTCAGCCGGCGGCTCCGCAGCACTGACTGTCGCCGGCCGCCGACACACGACTGCATGGCTCAGACAATGGCCATCAGAAAGAGCACCAGCAACACGACCAGCAGCAGCGGCACAATCACAGCCGGCCAGTCCTTCTCGGCTTCCTGGCTCTGCTGCATGAGCGTCTTGACGCCGGGCCAGAACCACAAGACCGCGAGAAGGGCGACCACGCCGAGCAGCAGTTTCTCCCAGGTCCCCACGCGTTCGCCTCGCTAGCCCGAATGCAACGCGTGGCTCGCGCCGTTGCGGCACACAATCCGGCGCCGGGGCCGAGCGAGCGCCTCGCCATTCGACGCCTTGCCGCTGCAAGCGGAACCGCCACCCGGGCCTGCAATCGAATCGACGCGCGTTGTCATCACTATGTGTCTGTCGTCATTGACCTTTGTCTGGCGAACGGGGCGCGGGCCGCGGCCGGCGTCTCGATCCGGCTTTTTCCCCTCACTCTCCTGGTGTAGCATTAGTGATGGAGGCGTGGGCGCGCGCTCCGCATTCCCATTGCTCATTGAAATCGGTTCAGACAACATGAATGAGGAGTCGAAAGACGTGCTCCGGGAGAAAATCGAAGCACTCCGAACCGAGCATCGCGACCTCGACGAGATACTTGGCAGATTATCCGAGGATCGACTGGTCGATCAGCTGCAGTTGCGGCGCATGAAGAAGCGCAAGCTGCAGCTCAAAGATGCGATCGCGAAACTCGAAAGCAAGCTTCTCCCCGACATGTCCGCGTAATGCCGCTGCGGTGGCGCGGGGCAGTCGCACCGCGCCGCGGCAGCGCCTCACCTTTCTCGACGCTTGTCTCTGACCTCGAACTGCGGCGTCGACAACGTCGACCCACTCCAGCTGTCTCAGTAGCGATAATGATCGGGCTTGTACGGTCCGAGCTCCGGCACGCCGATGTACGCTGCTTGCTCAGCGGTCAAAGTGGTGAGCGACGCACCGATCTTGTCCAGATGTAGGCGCGCAACCTGCTCGTCCAGGGCTTTCGGCAACACGTAGACTCGGTTCTCGTATTTTCCCGGATTGCGCCAAAGCTCGATCTGGGCCAACACCTGATTGGTGAACGAGGCCGACATCACAAAGCTCGGATGACCGGTCGCGCAACCCAGATTCACCAGCCGGCCTTCGGCCAGCAATATCAGGCGCTTGCCGTCGGGAAACACGACGTGGTCGACCTGCGGCTTGATGTTCTCCCACGTATAGCCTCTGAGCGAGGCGACATCGATCTCAGCGTCGAAGTGCCCGATGTTGCACACGATTGCCTGATTCTTCATCGCCGTCATGTGGTCGCGGGTAATGACGCGGCAATTTCCCGTGGCGGTGACGAAAATGTCGCCCTGGGCGGCGGCCTCGTCCATGGTAACGACGCGATAGCCTTCCATGGCCGCCTGCAGCGCGCAGATCGGATCGATCTCCGTGATCCAGACAGTGGCGCCCTGTCCGCGCAACGATTGGGCGCAGCCTTTACCCACGTCACCGTAACCGCAAACGACGGCGATCTTGCCGGCAATCATCACGTCGGTCGCGCGTTTTAGGCCGTCGAGCAACGACTCCCGACAACCGTAGAGGTTGTCGAACTTGGACTTGGTGACCGAGTCGTTGACGTTGAAGACGGGCACCTTCAGCGTACCGGCGTCTACCATCTCGTAGAGCCTGTGCACACCCGTCGTCGTTTCCTCCGACAGGCCGCGCACCTCGGCGAGAAGCTCGGGGTACTTCTCGTGCATCACCCCGGTCAGATCCCCGCCGTCATCGAGCAGCATGTTTGGTCGCCAACCGTCGGGCCCGAGGATCGTCTGCTCGACACACCACCAGTATTCGTCCTCGCTCTCGCCTTTCCAGGCAAAGACCGGTATGCCGGCGTCGGCGATGGCAGCAGCGGCATGGTCCTGCGTGGAGAACACGTTGCACGACGACCAGCGCACCTCGGCGCCGAGCTCGATCAACGTCTCGATGAGCACCGCCGTCTGGATGGTCATGTGCAAGCACCCAGCGATGCGCGCGCCGGCGAGCGGGGCCTCGCCCCGGTACTGCTCGCGCAGGGCCATCAGCCCAGGCATCTCGGTCTCGGCGATGGCGATCTCCTTGCGCCCCCATTCGGCGAGACCGATATCGGCGACTTTGTAATCCTGGGTCAGCTTCTGTGCGGGTGTGGACATGCTGTCGGTGCTCCGTGACGGTATTAGCAAACCTGTTCTATGGGGGCGCCGGGGGGATATTCGAGCCCCTGCACGACGCTATTGACCTCAAGCCGGCACGCTTGCCGCCTGAGCGGCCGTGGTCAGCCCAGCAGCCTGGCGCAGCATCTCCGCCCGATCGGTGCGCTCCCAGGTGAACTCGGGCTCGGTCCGGCCGAAGTGGCCATAGGCGGCGGACTGCGTGTAGATGGGCCGCAACAGGTCGAGGTCGCGGATGATGGCTTTCGGCCGCAGATCGAAGTGGGCCAGCACGAGCTGCTCGATGCTCTCGTCGGAGATGACGCCCGTCCCGAAGGTCTGCACCATCAGCGAGACCGGCCGGGCGACACCGATGGCGTAGGCCACCTGCACCTCGCAGCGCTCAGCCAGCCCCGCCGCGACGATGTTCTTGGCGACGTAGCGCATGGCGTACGCGCCCGAGCGATCGACCTTGCTCGGATCCTTGCCCGAGAACGCGCCTCCCCCATGGTGGGCCGAGCCCCCGTACGTATCGACGATGATCTTGCGACCCGTCAGACCGCAGTCACCGACCGGACCACCGATGACGAAGCGACCCGTCGGATTGACCAGGATACGGGTATCCCGGGAAAGCATCTCCGCCGGTATGACCGGTCTTATGATCTCCTCGATCACCCCTTCGGATACGGTTTCGTGATCGACGTCGGCGGCGTGCTGAGTCGAGAGCACCACAGTGTCGACCGCCACCGGCCGATGATCCTGATAACGGACCGTGACCTGCGACTTGGCATCGGGGCGCAGCCAGGGCAGCGAGCCCTGCTTGCGCACCTCGGCCTGGCGCCTGACCAGACGGTGCGCGTAGGTGATGGGGAACGGCATCAGCACATCGGTTTCGCTGCAGGCATAGCCGAACATGAGCCCCTGGTCGCCGGCGCCCTGGTCGAGCCCGGCCCCTTCATCGACACCTTGCGCAATATCCGGCGATTGCTTGTCGAGCGAGACGATGACGGCGCAGCTGGCGTAGTCGAATCCCATCTCCGATGAGTTGTAGCCGATTCGCTTCAACGTCTCGCGCACGATGCCTGGGCAATCGGCATAGCCTTGGGTAGTGATCTCACCGGATATGACCACCATGCCGGTGTTGACGAGCGTTTCACACGCCACACGCGAGGTTGGGTCCTGCTCGATGAGCGAGTCGAGCACGGCATCGGAGATCTGGTCGGCGACCTTGTCCGGATGACCTTCCGACACCGACTCGGAGGTGAATAAGAAACTGCGCGACATCGGCGTGTCTCCCTCGACTGCCTGGCAAATTGGGGGGTGTAACCCTGTGAGTTTATCAAAAGCGGGACGTCGCGGCAGCTACCGTCCGATACCACGATTGCTGTATAAGAGCCGGGGACGATTTCCGGCACCCAACGCCACACCCCCGCGACGTGCAGTGCGATGACCATCAGCTGGACAGCCTACGACAGCGGCGGCGCCTACGACGAGCTGATCCGCAGCTCGGGCCGACCCCGACCAGCCGCGCGCCAGCTCGCTCGGCATCTGCGCTCGCTCGGCGACCGCGAGCTCGAATCACTGCAGACGGCTGCCGAGCTCGCCATCAAGGAAATGGGCATCACCTTTACGGTGTACACCGACGAAGGCGGCTCCATCGACCGCGCCTGGCCCTTTGACATCGTCCCGCGGGTCATCCCGACGACGGAGTGGTCGCGCATCGAGGCGGGTCTCAAGCAGCGGGTCGAGGCGCTCAATCTGTTTATCGGCGACATCTATCACGAGCAACGTGTCGTCAGCGACGGCGTGTTACCGCGCGAGGTGCTCGCCAAGTCGAAAAACTTCCGCCGCCAGTGTGTTGGCGTTCGTCCCCCTCTCGGCGTCTGGGCGCATATCTGCGGCTCCGACCTGGTGCGGGACCTCGACGGCACGGTTTACGTACTGGAGGACAACCTGCGCGTTCCCTCCGGTGTTTCGTACATGCTGGAGAACCGCCTCGTCACGAAACGAGTTTTTCCCGAGCTCTTCGAGGACAACGTCATCCTACCGGTGGACGACTACCCCTCACAGCTGTTCGATACGCTCGCGGGTGTATCGCCGCGCCCCGCTGAGCATCCCGAAGTCGTAGTGCTGACACCTGGTATCTACAACTCCGCCTACTTCGAACACAGCTACCTCGCACAGCAGATGGGCTGTGAGCTGGTAGAGGGACGCGATCTGGTGGTGAGCGACGACGACGTCGTCTACATGAGGACCATCGGCGGCCTGGCCAGAGTCGACGTCATTTATCGGCGGATAGATGATCTGTTCCTCGATCCCGAGGTATTTCGCGAGGACTCGGCGCTCGGTGTACCGGGTCTGATGCGCGCCTGGACGGCGGGCAACGTCGCGCTTGCCAACGCGCCCGGTGCCGGGGTCGCCGACGACAAGGTCATCTACGCGTTCGTTCCCGAGATAATCCGCTACTACCTGGACCAGGACCCGATACTGCCCAACGTTCCGACGTACCTCTGCACAGACAGCGGGCAGCGCGAACACGTTCTCAAGAACCTGGACAAGCTCGTCGTGAAGCCGGCCAACGAATCGGGCGGCTACGGCATGCTGGTCGGCCCTGCCTCGACACGCAGGCAACGCGCGGAGATGGCTCGACGGATTCGGCTCGAGCCGCGCGAGTATATTGCCCAACCTCTGATTCACCTTTCCACGGTGCCCACCGTTGTGCGCGATCACCTCGAGGCGCGTCACGTCGACCTGCGACCCTTCGTGCTGTCGAGCGAGAAGCTGCAGGTAACGACGGGAGGACTCACTCGGGTGGCGCTGCGCAAAGGATCCTTCGTGGTGAACTCGTCTCAGGGCGGCGGCAGCAAGGACACCTGGGTGGTTGAGACATCCTGATGCTTTCGCGCGTTGCCGAAAATCTCTACTGGCTCGGGCGGTATATCGAGCGTGCCGAGAACACGGCGCGGTTGGTCAACGTCAACGGTCACCTGCTTCTCGATCTGCCCAAGGGCACGGCGACCGGCTGGCAGCCGCTGATCACCATCACCGGAAGCGAAGAGACATTTTTGGCGCAATTCGACAACTTCGACGAGCGCAGCGTCGTCCGCTTTCTGGTCGCGGAGCCGCGCAATCCGGGCTCGATCAACACGTCGCTGACCGCTGCCCGCGAGAACGCGCGCACGATGCGCGACTTCATTCCTCGAGAGGCGTGGGAACGCATCAACGAGCTCGTTCTCTTCGCCCGCGAGCAAAGCGCGAGTGGCGTCTCCAAGCGGGGCCGCCATGCCTATCTCAGCCACATCATCACAGGCTCGCAAACCATAGCCGGCGTGCTCGCGGGCGTAATGAACTCAGGACCGGGTTACAATTTCCTGCTCATCGGCCGCAACCTTGAGCGCGCCGACATGACAACGCGCATTATTGATGTCCGTTCAGCGAGCCTGATTCCCGACGAGCCATCGACGCTGCGCCCTTTCGAGACAATTCAGTGGATGAGCGTGCTCAAGTCACTGACTGCCTATCAGATGTATCGCATCACGATGCAATCGCGCGTGCGCCGCGCCGACGTGCTCACCTTTTTGCTTCAAGACAATGATTTTCCCCGCTCGGTCTACCACTGTATCCAGGACGCTGAGCGCGCGATGGGCGAGCTGCCCCGCAACGAGGCGCCGTTGCGTACACTGGGGCGCTTGGCGCGCCTCGTCAGCGGCGTCGAGCCTGGCAAGCTGTCGCAAGCCGCGCTGCACGAGCATCTCGACCAACTTCAGGTCGAGCTCGGTCAGGTTCACGAGTCCGTGGCTCGGACGTATTTCTTGGCGCAGCCCATGCCCGCTGTGGAGCCCGCAAGCCTTGACGACTCACCACCCTTGCTCGGGGAGGCCGAGGCCACGGCTTGACGAATGAGCTCACCGCTCGAACAATAGCCGTCTCGGTTACCGGCGGCTCGGCCAACACAACGATGACCTACTGCCTCGCCATCACAGTCGAGTCCGGCCTGGTCTTCGCAGCGGATTCGCGCACCAATGCGGGTCCCGACCAAGTCAGGACTTACAGCAAGATGCACCGCTTCGGCGTCGCCGGCGAGCGTCAGCTCGTCATCTTGAGCGCGGGCAACCTGGCTACCTCACAGGCAGTCATCGCCCGCATCCGCCGCGACATCGACGACGGCGCCCGGCAGAATCTACTCAAGGTCACGGACCTCGAGTCGGCAGCCGAGTACCTGGGCCTGCTTTCCCGCAGTGAGGAAGAGAAACACGGCGCCGCGGTGGCGAAGGCCGGACTCAGCGCCGAGGCGACGTTCATCATCGGTGGTCAGATTGGGGCAAAACCAACCCAGCTGTTCCTGGTATATCCGCAAGGCAACTTCATCACCACCTCCGAGCACACGCCCTTTCTCCAGCTCGGCGAAACGAAATACGGAAAAGTCATCCTGGATCGCATCATTCGACCGCAGACGAGCCTCGACGATGCAGCACACTGCGCCCTGATCTCCCTCGAGGGTACGATGCGGAGCAACGCCACCGTCGGCCCCCCCGTGGAGCTGCTGTGCTACCGCACCAACACGCTGACCCTCGAGCGCTATCTGCGCATCGACGAAGACGATGCCTTTCTGCTGGCCACGAGACGCCTATGGACGGAGAAGCTGATCGCGGCATTCCACGAGCTACCGCCGATACCCTGGAATAGCGCATCGGTAAGCACTTCAACGGTGTAGCAGCGACAGTCTCAGCATATCGAGATCGTCGCTGTCGTAGCCAATGGCGGCGTGTGAGCACGCCGCCCGTTTTCCAGACCGTCGCATGAACTTCACCGAACGCTTTTGCCTTCAGTGGAGGGCTGTCGCTCGGCGACCTGGCAAACTAGGCTGTGCACGAAACGCAGCTTGTCGAGCACGGGAACCGTCAGCACGTGGGGCAGGAAATCCAACAACCCCTGGGAACGGTTCATCTCGTTCATTAGCAGGCCAACGCGCCGATAGGCCGCCATCATGGCGTCGAGATCGCCGTGTCGTTCGATTCGCACTGTGGCATCAAGGCCGAACTTGGCGGCCGTATCGAGCACGCTGGCCGCGGCGACATAAGCACCGAAGGTCTCGGCGAAATCCTCCCAGGGGTGCGCCGTCGCATAAGCCGTCACATAGCTCGATTGCCAGTTCGGCGGAGCGCCCTTGCGATAGTATCGATCCAATGCGGCGGCATACTCCGCGGAGTGATCGCCGAACACTTGCCGGCAGGAGGCCTCGCATTGTCCCCGCACCAGCATGTCCCAATAGTAGTGACCGAACTCGTGGCGAAAATGGCCAATCAAGGTTCGCTGCGGCTCATCGAAACCAACCCTCAACCGCTCGCGCTCGAGATCGTCGGCTTCGCGAAGATTAATGGTGATCGTCCCGTCCCGGTGACCGGTGTGGACTCGCTCGCCAGGGCCCACGTTGTGCCAACGCGCATCGCCCTCGACGTCAGCCATGAAATTGAACGCAAGCGGCGGTTCGACGCCATTTTCGGCATCTCCGATCGGCAGCTCTAGAAGGCTTAAGTCGTAGAGCATGCGCCGTTTCGCAACCTCGAGCCGATACCACTTGAGGCGGTTTCCGCCGACGGACAGGTCGGGTATGGTACGGTTGAACCGACAGCAGTCGCACAACGTCTCGCCCGTGGCCGCCGACTGCGCCGGTTCCGGAAGACAGCGGTTACAGACGTGCTCTTCGGCGTAGTTACGGCACTTCACCAACGCCGCGCTACACTGGTCGCGGGTGCAATGCAGCTCGCCTTTCGGCGACACCTCGAGGGCCACAATGCTCCGGCACCCCGGACACCAACCCGCCTCGCGGCCGCAGGCCAGGCAGCGATGGCTCTCGAAAAACAGCGTGGCACCGCACGCACAGGGAAATGTCTGCATGGCATCACATGACCATCACGATCTGCTGCCCGAGATGTGCCCGGGCAACGGCCGACCTCGCGGCCGCATCGGCGGGAACACTGCCCGGAACGGCCGCAAAGGGGTGTGTCCTCGGCGCACTGGGCTTCGGACTCGAGCCCGCCACTCGCGCGCAAGCTGATCCCTGAGTATAGATGTTCGAGCTTATTATCAAAGGGCAACTGGGGGAACAGCTACCGTCGCGCGCCGCGGTCTCGTCTGATTGACGCTTCGCGCAGGCTGTTCGGGTTACAGGGCACGACAAGAAAATCACCATCACGTGGACGCCCCGCCACAGCCGGCGCGCCAAGCTGTAACCCGTTGCCCGAGCGCAGCGTCACGGAGCAGGCGGCAGTACCGCCGCACCATCACAAGCGTCTCGCCGTGGACGATCGCCGTCGCTCGCTCGCGGCCGACAGATACGCCCCCCTGATCGAGCAGGCCTGGGGAGCATTGCCCGATCCTCGGTGAAAACAGAGGCAATCCGCGCCGCGCGGATTCGTTGACAGCAACCCCGATCGTCGATGGCGCTCGTCGCGCACGCGCATTTGGTAATTTGCTCGCTCCGTGACAATTTCAGCAAATTGGAGCACAATGATCTTCGCCATCGTCTAATTGCTGTTTGTCTCTCCAGTGGCGCACAACGGGCTCTGACCGAATTGGCAAGCGCAGAGTCGCAGGAGGATAATGATGAACAGACGCAATTCTTTCTACTTTTCCACGCTCGCCGCAGTCCTTGGTCTCGTCCAGGCGATGGACATCGCCGGTGCCGACCCTGGTGTTTTTGACGACCGAATCGTCTTCGGACAGTCCGCGGCGTTCGAAGGACCCGCCGCCGCATTGGGCCTAGGGATGCGGGAAGGTATTCTCGCCGCGTTCAACGAAGTCAACGCCAAAGGCGGCGTGCACGGGCGGCGGCTCGAGCTGATCGCCTATGATGACGGCTACGAGCCCACAAAGGCTATTGCCAACACCAACAGGCTGATCGACGAGGACAATGTCTTCGCCCTCGTCGGGGAGGTTGGCACCCCGACGTCGAAAGCGGTTCAGCCGATCGCTACGGAAGCCTCCATACCCTTCATCGGGCCCTTTACGGGAGCCGAGTTCCTGCGTGACCCGGCGCTCACCAACGTCGTCAACGTGCGCGCGTCGTACAACCAGGAAACCGAAGCCTGGATTCATCACCTGACTGAGGATCTCGGCCTCAAGCGCATTGCGATTCTCTACCAGGACGACTCCTTCGGTCGCGCTGGTCTCGCCGGCGTGGTGAAGGCCATGGATAAACGAGGCATGAGTCTCGTCGCCGAAGGCACCTACGAGCGTAACACGACGGCGGTGAAAACTGCCTTGCTCTCGATTCGCAAAGGTGATCCGGAGGCGGTCGTCATGGTCGGCGCCTACAAGCCGTGCGCGGAATTCATAAAGCTCGCGCGCCGCTTGAAGCTCGACCCTGTGTTCGTCAATATCTCCTTCGTCGGAAGCAATGCGCTCGCCAAGGAGCTCGGCGAGGTCGGTGCAGGCGTAGTTGTGACGCAGGTCGTACCGTTTCCGACCGATACCACCATCCCGCTCGTTGCCAGATATCACGAAGCGCTGGGGGTATCGTCGCCCGAATCGCGGCCCGGATTCGTTTCGCTCGAGGGCTACATGGTCGGGCGCATGCTGGTCACTGCCCTCGAGGAGCTGGGCCCGGTGGTAACCCGGGAGGACCTCTTGCAGACCATACGCGCTGTCGGCAGCTTCGATCTCGGCGGCGTTACTCTTTCCTACGGTCCACAGGATAACCAGGGCATGGATCAGGTGTTTCTGACCGTTATTCAGGAAGACGGGAACTTCAAGGCGGTCGACAAGTTGGAGCGGTAGTCGATGTCGGCTGTCGCTGGCCCGGGCAATTCCGACGAACCCAGCGACAGCTCCGGGACGCCAGGCGAGCGCCAGGGTTCCGACGCACTTGCCCCCGCGCCCGGGGAGCGCGGTCCGACCGTCAACCCGCCGGAAACCGTCGCGAGCAAGCGAAAACCGGTGGGGATCAAGCTGCGGCTGTTCGTGGCGTTCTGCGCTATGGCGGCGATGACCGGCGCGGCGAGCATCGTCGCGTGGTATGCGTTCATCGGCATCGATCGAGCGATGAATCGCATCGTGGCGGACAGCGTTCTCGGGATGGCGGCGTCGCTGCGGCTCGCAGAGAAGAGCGCTGAGATAGCGGCCACCGCACCAGCACTCATTGCAAGCAGCACCCAGGAATCGCTCGTCCGCGCTCAGGATGATCTGACCCAGAAAGTAAAGGAGCTGGTAGGCGTCATCGAGCGCTTGAAGGACAGAGGCATTGAGCCGGAAAAGATCCACAAGCTCACCCTGATCGAAGAGCAGCTCGCCGCAGAGCTGCACAAGCTCAACGCGGCCGTAGAACAGCGCCTGTATTACAGCGAGCAGCGAGAGCGGGCAGTTTCGCGTCTGGCGAAGCTGCACGAAAGCTATCTCGATCTGCTCACGCCGCTGGTCGACGATGCGGTCTTCGCGTTGATCCTCGACGGCGAGCAGGTCACCGCCGACAGCACCGCCGCCATCAACGGGCTCATCGAGGGCGGCGTCAACACGCTGAGCGCACTGCTCACCCTG
>JBFEOO010000049.1:0-28695 GCA_041550555.1 Arenicellales bacterium | reverse complement strand
GCAGGCGTCTCGTGGTCGCTCTACACCCCGGCCGCGCAGCCGCCCGCCCGCAGCGGGGTGGCATCGGCCGCGCGCTCTGCAGCAGGGTTGCGGAAATGGTGGGCCGTGTAGGATTCGAACCTACGACCCGCTGATTAAGAGTCAGCTGCTCTACCAACTGAGCTAACGGCCCGCGAACATGGGGTGAGCGATGGGACTCGAACCCACGACCACCGGATCCACAATCCGGGGCTCTACCAACTGAGCTACGCTCACCAGTGTCTACAGCTCGCCGCGCGCCACCTGAGCAGCACGCACACCGGACGCCGTTGCTACAACCCAACGGCGATCCGGCGGAAAAATGGCACGCCCGACAGGACTCGAACCTGTAACCTACGGCTTAGCTTACCACCCCAGCTTTCGCTGTCCGGCCTCGCGTATCCCTGGCCGGACGCTTACCTGCCCTCGCGGTAAGGTAAGCGCCCCGTTCCGGGGCGCGACCGGTGCGTGGTCTGGACTATATCTTCACCATCTCAGGCGGGGCACGTATAGTCTCTACGGATCCCGCGCCGCTGCCGCGCATCGCGCTGTGGCGCACAGCGGCCCGATCGCCCTACCGCCGTCACGTCTCCGTGAGGCCCTTTGAGCAGTCGCGTCGCACCGACGCGCCCGGGCGCATCGCTACGGCGGCGGTTTCCTCGGTGTCGCCATCGCCACGACGCGTTAAGGTTCCACCGATACAGTGCCCTGCACTCGCCGGGTTCCGTTTCCCCGACGAGGCTCCCGGTTCGAAGGCCGTTGCTCTATCCGGTTGAGCTACGGGCGCGTGCTCCGTCGTTCCCGTACTGGTCGGGGTAGAGGGATTTGAACCCCCGACTCCCTGCTCCCAAAGCAGGTGCGCTACCAGACTGCGCCATACCCCGGTGGACCGCGAACGGTTAAGCGAGTAAACCTTCGAGAATATACGCAGTGGCGGATCCTCCGTCAATCTGACGGCCCCCGGGCCGGGTACGGCCTTCATGTCTTGAAATCAGCCGCGAGAGACTTATTTGAAGGCGATATCGCGGTTCGTACGCACAGCGACGAGGAGTAATTCCGATGGCACAGCCCCCCCACGCCGAGACCCACAGCTTCCAGACGGAGATACAGCAGCTTCTCCATCTGCTGGTCCATTCCCTGTACAGCCACAAGGAAGTTTTCCTGCGCGAGCTCATCTCGAACGCCTCCGATGCCCAGGATCGGCTGCGCTTCGCGGCATTGACCGACAAATCGCTGCTCGAGGACGGGGACGAGCTCGCCATCCGAATCAGCTGCGACAACAAACGCCGGACGGTCACGGTGAGCGACAACGGCATCGGCATGACCCGCGACGAGGTCGTCGAGAACATCGGCACCATCGCACGCTCCGGCACCAGGCAGTTCGTCGAGGCGTTGAGCGGCGATCAGAGCGCGGATGCGAATCTGATCGGCCAGTTCGGTGTGGGGTTCTACTCGGTTTTCATGGTCGCGGACAAAGTGACGCTGACCACCCGCAAAGCGGGCATGGCTACCGACGCGGGAGTCCGCTGGATCTCGGATGGCACGGGCGAGTACACCCTCGAGGACATCGATCGGCCTGAACGGGGCACAACGATCACCCTGCATTTACGCAAGGGCGAAAAGGAATTTCTGGAGGCGCATCGGCTGCGCAGCATCGTCACCAAGTACTCCGACCACATATCGCTGCCCATCCAGATGCCCGCCGAAGCGCCACCCGTCGAGGACACGGGGGCGAAGCCGGCGACCCCTTCCGCCGAGAGCGGCGGCGAGCCGAACTGGGAGGTCGTCAATCGCGCCGCTGCATTGTGGACACGTCCGAAGAGCGAGATCTCCAAGGAAGAATACGACGGCTTCTACGAGTCGCTCTGCTACGACCCGGAACCGCCGCTGGCGACCCTGCACAATCGTGTCGAAGGCAAGCTCGAGTATACCTCACTGCTGTTCGTGCCCTCGCGCGCTCCGTTCGATCTGTGGGATCGCGATCAGCGGCACGGTATCAAGCTCTATGTGAGGCGCATCTTCATCATGGACGACGCGAAGTACCTCATGCCGTCGTATCTGAGATTCGTTCGAGGGGTTGTCGACGCTGCGGATCTGCCACTCAATGTCTCGCGGGAATTCCTGCAGCACAACGACCAGATAGATAAGATTCGGGCCGCGTCGGTCAGGAAGATCCTGAGCGAGCTCAGACGCCTGGCGGCGAAGGAGGACGATCAGTACGCCACGTTCTGGAAGGAATTCGGCCGCTGCCTGAAAGAGGGTATCGTGGAGGATGCGGAGAATCGCGATGCGATTGCGAAGCTGCTGCGCTTCTCAACCACGAAAGACGAATCGCCGGTACAGGCGACATCGCTCGATGCGTACATCGGACGCATGCCTCTCAAACAGCAGGCGATCTACTACATCACGGGCGAGAACCACAGCGCCGCCAAAGACTCTCCGCACCTGGAGATCTTCCGTAAACGCGGTATCGAAGTGCTGCTGCTCTCGGACCCCATCGACGAGTGGCTCGTCACTCACCTGGGGGAGTATGACGGCAAGACGCTCAAATCGGTCGCCAAGGGCGCGCTGGATCTGGACGCCTTCGCCGACGAGACTTCGCGCGAGCAGGAGAAGAAGCAGGAGGACGCGTGCGCTGAACTGGTGAAGCGGTTCGAGGAGATCCTGAAGGACAAGGTAAAGGAAGTGCGGGTAAGCCACCGCCTCACCGACTCACCGGCGTGTCTGGTGGCCGACGAGCACGATCTCGGCGCCAATCTGCAGAGAATTCTGAAAGCCGTCGGGCAGAGCGCTCCAACCGCAAAGCCGATCATGGAGATCAACCCGGCTCACGCGATGATTCGCAATCTGCAACCCGACGACGCAGAGCTCGAAGACTGGGCGCTGGTGCTGTTCGACCAGGCCGCGTTGAGCGAAGGGGCACCCCTCGAGCAACCGGCCGCCTACGTCAGGCGCATCAACGCGCTGCTCACGCAGGCGGCTGGTTGGACAGCGTCTGCGAGCAACGCCGAATAGCTGATCCGGCCGCGGCGCCGGGCGCGCTGGTGCCGTGGCCCGGTGCCGCGCCCGCGCTAGGCAGAAGCGGCGGCCGAATGCCCCGCGTGCACGTCGCGTGCGTCGGCCACCCAGTCGAGCTCGGTATCGTCGCCGTGAATGGGGTTGCCGTCGCGATCTACACAGTAGCGTCCGAAGACGACGGCGTCATAGACGTGGCCGCGAGAACCGATACGGCTGTACTCGAAAAGAATACTCCGGGTGATGCGCGCCCCGCCTTCGAGGTGGCAGCCATGCCCGATCCAGCTCGGTCCCACGATCTCGCAACCGCCTTCGATGCGACACCCTGCGCCGATGTAGAGCGGCCCCTCCAGGCGCACGTTGTCCCAGTCCACATCGACGTTGAGCCCGGTCCATACCGCCGGCATACGCTCGGTGCCCGGGATGCGAATATCGCGCAGCTTGCCCCGCATGAGCTGCTGATTCGCCTCCCAATAGTCGCTGAGGCGGCCGATGTCGATCCAGTTGAACGGCATACGCAGCGCGTTGAATGGCAGGCCGTTCTCGAGAATCTTCGGAAACAGCTCGCTGCCGATGTCGTAAACGACCCCGCCCGGCACTAGGTCGAGAACCTCCGGCTCGAAGATGTAGATGCCGGTGTTGACGAGGTTCGACCGCGCCTGCGCCACCGAGGGCTTCTCCTGAAAAGAGGTGATGAAGCCGGCCTCGTCGCACACGACGACGCCGTAGTTCGGCACGCGCTCGCGCGGCACCTCGTGGACGACGACACTGGCCACTGCGCGGGACTGCCAGTGCCTGCGCACCGCCGCGGTCAAATCCAGGTCGATCAGCGCGTCCCCGCAGACGACAAGGAAGGTGTCGTCGAAGAAACCGCTGAACTCTTGAATACGCTTGAGGCCGCCCGCGGAGCCGACCGGCCGCGCCATGATCTCGCCTTCTTCGATGTGCCCCTCGAAAGAGTAGCCTATCTCGACGCCCCACCGGCGACCGTCACCGAAGTAGTGCTCGATTCGCTCGGGCAAATGGCTGACATTCACCATGATCTCATCGAACCCATGGCGCGCCAGCTCCTCTACCAGGTACTCCATCACGGGCTTGCCGAGGATGGGGATCATCGGCTTCGGCAGCTCGTAGGTCAGCGGCCGTACCCGCGTGCCTTTGCCCGCAGCGAGAATCATTGCCTTCATTGCGCGCGCCTCTTGAGCGATGAGCGGCCCATTTTAGCCACAATTGCGCAGCCTCGCCGGATCCCGGTCATCCCGCGGCAGCCGCGCCAACCAAAATGGGCCGCAAGCGGCGCGCACGCAGGGCCCCGAGCGAGGCCTCGCGCCAGCGAAGATCGGCATTGATCGGACTTGAACTGCCTTTTCTTGACGATGAGGGGCGATGCGCCGGGCGGAGAGCCCCTCAGGCGACCTGTGCCGCTTTGGTGCCGCCCTTGCTGAACGAGAGCTTGCCATCGCGCACGTCGACGACGATTACTTCCCCCGGCTCGAATTTGCCCGCCAGAATCTCCTGCGCGAGGGGGTTCTCGACCTGCACCTGAATTGCTCTCTTGAGGGGCCGCGCGCCATAGACGGGATCGAAGCCGGCCTCGGCGAGGGCGTCCAGCGCCGCGGCCGTCATCTCCAGATCCATGTCGCGCGCGTTGAGCCGCTCGCGCAGATAGCGTACCTGGATCTCCGCGATTCGGTGCAGCTGATCCCGTCCCAGCGGATGAAATACCACGATGTCATCGATACGATTGACGAACTCGGGTCGGAAATGATGACCGACGATCTCCATGACCGCGCTCTTCATGCGATCGTAGTTCTCCTCCCCAGCGAGCTCCTGAATGCGGTTGGAGCCGAGGTTCGACGTCATCACCACGACGGTGTTGCGAAAATCGACAGTGCGGCCGTGGCCGTCGGTCAGGCGCCCGTCGTCGAGAACCTGGAGAAGTATATTGAAGACTTCCGGATGCGCTTTTTCGACCTCGTCCATCAAGATGACCGAGTAGGGCTTGCGGCGCACGTGCTCGGTGAGATAACCACCCTCCTCGTAGCCTACGTATCCCGGCGGCGCACCGATCAACCGCGCCACGGAGTGCTTCTCCATGAACTCGGACATATCGATACGCACCATGGCCTCATCGGTGTCGAACAGGAATGCGGCCAGCGCCTTGGTCAGCTCCGTCTTGCCGACGCCGGTCGGACCGAGAAAGAGAAATGAACCGTAGGGCCGGTTCGGATCCGAGAGACCCGCGCGTGAGCGCCGGATGGCGTTGGAAACCGCGCGAATGGCCTCGTCCTGACCGACCACGCGCCGGTGAAGCTCGTCCTCCATGCGCAACAGCTTCTCACGCTCACCCTCGAGCATCTTGGAAACCGGAATACCGGTCCATTTGGAGACGACCTCGGCGATCTCCTCGTCGGTGACTTTGTTGCGCAGCAGCTTCGTCTCCCGCGTTTCCACCTGCGATGCGCTGGCGAGCTGCTTCTCGAGCTCGGGGATTCGCCCATACTGCAGCTCGGACATGCGGGCGAGATCACCGGCGCGGCGCGCCGTCTCCATCTCCAGCCTTGCGCGATCGAGGGCCTCCTTGACGTGTTGGGCGCCCTGCAGCGAGGCTTTCTCCGCCTTCCACACCTCCTCGAGCTCCGAATACTCCCCCTCGAGATCGCCGATCTCCTCCTCGAGATTGTGCAACCGCTTCTTCGACGCTTCGTCGGATTCCTTCTTCAGTGCCTCGCGCTCGATCTTCAGCTGAATCAAGCGCCGATCGAGCCGGTCCATCTCCTCGGGTTTCGAGTCGATCTCCATGCGTATGCGACTCGCCGCCTCGTCCACGAGGTCGATGGCCTTGTCGGGGAGATTGCGGTCTGTGATGTAGCGATGGGACAACGTCGTGGCCGAGACGATGGCCGGATCGGTAATGTCGACGCCGTGATGAACCTCGTACTTCTCCTTGAGCCCGCGCAAAATCGCGATGGTGTCCTCCACGCTGGGCTCGTCAACCAGCACCTTCTGAAAACGCCGCTCGAGCGCCGCGTCTTTCTCCACGTACTTGCGGTACTCGTCGAGGGTCGTGGCTCCGATACAGTGCAGCTCGCCACGCGCCAGCGCAGGCTTGAGCATATTGCCGGCGTCCATTGCACCCTCTGCCTTGCCAGCGCCGACCATCGTGTGCAGCTCGTCGATGAACAGGATGATTCGTCCCTCCTGCTTCGCGAGATCGTTCAGCACACCCTTGAGGCGCTCCTCGAATTCGCCGCGGAACTTTGCACCGGCGATCAATGCACCGAGATCGAGCGCAAGCACGCGCTTGCTCTTCATCCCCTCGGGCACCTCGCCGTTGACGATGCGCTGGGCAAGCCCTTCGACGATTGCCGTTTTGCCGACGCCCGGCTCCCCGATGAGCACGGGATTGTTCTTGGTGCGACGTTGAAGCACCTGAATCGTCCGGCGAATCTCATCGTCGCGCCCTATGACCGGATCGAGCTTGCCCTGCTCGGCGCGCTCGGTGATGTCGATAGTGTATTTCTCGAGCGCCTGGCGCTGATCCTCGGCGTGCTCGTCGTCCACCTTCTGGCCACCGCGAATCTGGTCGATAGCCTGCTCGATGGCGCCGCGGGTGGCCCCTGCGTGGCGAAGCAGCTCGCCCAACGTGCCCTTGTCGTCCACCGCGGCGAGCAAGAACAGCTCGCTCGAGATGAAGCTGTCCTGGCGTTTCTGCGCCAGCCGGTCCGTGGCGTTCAGCAGGCGCCCGAGCTCGTTCGATATCTGAACGGATCCATCGAACCCCTCGATGGAAGGCAGCCGGTCGAGTGCGTCGCCGAGCTGCGAGCGAAGCAGATTGACGTTTACGTCGCAGCGTGCGAGCAGCGGTCGCACCGTGCCGCCGTCCTGGTCGAGCAGCGCGACCATGAGGTGCAGCGGCTCAATAAACTGATGGTCCCGTCCGACGGCCAGGCTCTGAGCATCACCGAGCGCCATCTGAAACTTCGATGTAAGCTTGTCCATTCGCATGGAAAGGCGTCTCCTCTCGCTTCGAAACCGGATCGAAAGCCACTGCGGCGACCGCTGGTCCGGCCCGAAGTCATGACGGGGATGTGGGGGTGCAGCCGCCCCGATTCAACCGACCGCGAAAACGGCGATCGCGCTCAGGAGGTACGCGTGACCTCGTGCTCTCGGAAGATTTCGGGCAGCATCTTCAGTGCGATCTTGCCGAGCGGCGTGCGCGGCAGCTCGTCGACCACTGCGAAGCGGGTTATCCGGTTGTGCGCCGAGACCCGCGCGTTGAAAGCGCTGAGCACTTCATGCGCGGCCTTCTCGGGGTCGGGTGCGTCCATGGCCAGCACGACCGCGGGACGCTCGTCCACCTCCAACACCCCGGCCTCCTTGACGGCGCCGAAACGCTCGAGGAGGGACTCGAGCTCCTCCGGATAGACGTTCTTACCCGCCTCGGTGACGATGACGCGCTTCACGCGCCCCGTGAGCGTGATAAGGCCGTCGGCGTCGAGCCGCGCCAGATCGCCTGTCCTGAACCAGCCGTCCTCGATCACCTCGCGGGTCTGCGCGGCGTCGAGATAACCCAGCATGACGTTGGGGCCGCGCACCCACAGCTCGCCGCTGCCGGTCGAGTCGGGATTCTCGACACGAACCTCGACCCCCGCCAGGGGCTTGCCGACGCTGTCCGCCCGTCGAGGAAACTCCTCCTGAATGCTGACCACCGGACCGGTTTCGGTCAGCCCGTAGCCTTGACGCAGCGGCAGGCCCAGCCCCTGGAAGTACCGCGAGATCTCCGGATCGAGCCGTGAACCGCCGCTCACCCACGCTTTGATGCGCCCGCCGAAGCGTCTGCGGAGGGGCAGATTGAGCGTGCGGCGCAGCGCCAGCGGCGCGTGGCGCAGCAGTCGCACGTAGGCGCGCATCAGCGGACCCGCCTCCGCCATGCGTTTGTCGAGACCCAGCATGAGATTTCGAAACAGCCGGGGCACGGCGATGATGATCGAGATGTTCTCCTCGGCCATCGCGTGGATGATCTCGCTCGCCGCCAACACGCGAGGGACGACGATCGTCGCTCCACAGTACAGCGGCAGCAGCATGCCGCAGGTCATCTCCAGGGCGTGCGAAAGCGGCAGCAGCGAGAGAAACCGATCGTTCGGACCAATATGAATGATGTTCGCAGCAGCGCGAAAATTGGAGCTGATATTGCGGTGCGACAGGCACACGATCTTAGGGTTTCCCGTGCTGCCGGAGGTGTAGATGCGCGCCGCCTCTTCGACGCTAAGCCCGTTGGCGGCAACCGCCTCCTCGTCGCGCACGCGCTCGGGGTCACTGCCGAGCTCTATCGGACATGTCTGCGCGAGTTGATGCTCGGCGTCGTGGACCAGCACCAGTCGCGGCGCCAGGGCGCGCACCTGTGCTTCGATGTCCGCGGGGCTGTTACCGATGTGGATGGGCGCCACGATGGCGCCGAGCTTCCATACGGCGAGCGCTGCGGCGCCCCATTCCGGTCCGTTAGGGGCCATGATGCCGACGACATCGCCGCGGCCCACGCCGCGGACACGCAACCGTGCAGCCAAATCGAGAGCCGCCCGGTAGAGCTCGTCGAATCGACACACCTCGCGGCGCCCGGCCGGCAAGCGCCGGATCCAGGCGATCTGGCCGCCGTGATTGCGGAGCGACCCGCCAATGAGATCCCAAATGTCGTCGGACACAACGCTGCTCACGTTAAACGTCTCGGCAAAGATGACCGCGACGGCATCCCGTGTCAACGCACCCGGCTTTTCGTGGCCCTCGAAGCGATTGCGTCGGCGGTACGGCGTCTGTTATGTATTGGCCGACGTCGGCGCCGCTGAACGGCGCGAGCAGGAACCGTCATGACCACCCCTACCGCGACCGACATCGCCGAGACGGTCCGCCGAACGCTCGCCGAGGACGTAGGCCCAGGGGACCTCACTGCGGCGCTCGTGCCCACCGACACCACGGTACGCGCCGTGCTGGTCACCCGCCAGGCGGCCGTTCTGTGCGGCAGCGCTTGGTTCGACGAGGTGTTCCATCAGCTCGATCCGGCGGTTCGCGTCGAGTGGCAGGTCGCGGACGGCGACGCCGTCGAGGCGGGGCAGACACTGTGCACCGTCTCTGGACCCGCGCGGCCCATCCTCACCGGTGAGCGCAGCGCGATCAATCTGCTGCAGACCTTGTCCGCAACCGCGACGGTGACGCATCGCTACGCGGCACGCGTGCGCGGCACCGGCGCGCGTGTGCTGGATACGCGTAAGACCATACCGGGATTGCGCCTGGCGCAGAAGTACGCCGTGCGTACCGGAGGCGGCCATAATCACCGGATTGGCCTGTTCGACGGCATTCTCATCAAGGAGAACCACATCCGCGCCAGCGGCTCCGTCGGCGCGGCGGTCAGCCGCGCTAGGGAGGCGGCCGACAGCGACGTTCTCGTCGAGGTCGAAGTAGAGACCCTCGAGCAACTCGATGAAGCCATCGCCGCCGGTGCAACGCGTATTCTGCTCGACAATTTCGACGTCGACGGATTGCGCGATGCGGTGGCGAGGACGGCGCATCGCGCAGAGCTCGAGGCATCCGGCAATATCACGCTGGCCAATCTGCGCAGCATCGCCGAAACCGGCGTCGATTTCATCTCCATCGGCGCATTGACCAAGAACGTCGAGGCGGTCGATCTGTCGCTACGCATCACCCAGCTCGTGAGCCCTTCCGCGTAAGTGAGCGGGCTTCCCGAGGTTCGCCATACCCACGCGTAGCGCCGCCGCAGGCACAGCGCCACGAGGCGCGCCGCTCAGCTATACACGGCTGGCGGTGCGGCAACGCGCAGATCGGACGCGCGGCTTTGTCGTTCTCGGGCGAGGGATGGCACAATGCAGCCGGCGACGGTGTCGGGACCGGCCGCGCCCCACAGACGACGGCCGCCCCATGGTGCGGGGCAGGGCGGCTCCGGTTGCGCAGTCGCCGAAGGAGGAGACGAGCATGAGATTATCGAGGTCAGCACTCCCTGCTGCCGCACTCGCGATCATGGCGACGCCCATCTCCGTCAGCGCGGAGGACCAACCCGTCGGCATCACGCGGGACATCATGGAGGTGACCGTCGAGCACGGCGGCAAGACCGTCACCATCAAACGCAATCAGGACAACAGCGCCACGGTCGACCCCGCATTCGCAAAAACGTCGCGACCCTGCCCGCCGTTCTGCATCCAGCCTTACTCGCTGGCGCCCGGCGTCGAGACCGTCGGCGAATTGGAGGTGATCGAGTATGCGCGACGCATCGGCGCCGGCGACGACAGCGTCGTGCTCGTCGACTCCCGCACCGCCGAGTGGGTGAGCGAGGGAACGATACCGGGCGCCATCAACATACCCTGGACACAGCTCAATCCGGCACAAGGTGCGTCACTGTTCGAAATCGCGGAGATCATGCAGGCCGTTTTCAACGTCCAGGAGAGCGAGGGTCTGTTCGACTTCAGCGAGTGCAAGACCGCCGTTCTTTTCTGCAACGGCATGTGGTGTGGGCAGTCGCCGGCCAACATCCGCACGTTGCTGCGCTTCGGCTACCCCGCCCATAAGCTCAAATGGTATCGAGGTGGTATGCAGGACTGGTCAATTCTGGGACTCAGCACGGTGAAGCCAACGCCGTAACCCGGCGGGGGCTCGGCGGCCCCGTCACGGGGTAATCCAGATCAACGACGCCATGCGACCACAGCGTCCCTGACGGCGGTAGGAGAAGAAATCCGTCTCGTTCGCAACGGTGCACGCGCCACCGTCGGTCGCCGGCGTGACGTCGACGCCTGCCGCACGCAGGCGCAAGGCGATCAACCCGTACAGATCAACACACCAATGATTCGGCCTGGCGGAAGGCCTCGTAAGCGCCGCCTCGGCCGTGTCGCGAATCAGGGCTCGGCGGACGTCGGCGCCCACCTCGAACGCGTCGGGGCCGATGCCGGGGCCCAGAGACGCCATCAGTCCGGCAGTGTCGGGCGCGAACGCCGCTATCCCCGCCTCGACGATACCCGCTGCCAGACCGCGCCAGCCCACGTGGAGCACCGCGACGCGGCTGCCGGAGCCGTCACACAGGAAGAGCGGAACACAGTCGGCGGTGAGCACTGCGCACACGACCCCGGCCTGAGTGGTAAAGCTGCCGTCCGCCTGCAGTCGGGGGTCCGCCGTCGCGGCGTCGACCACGGCGCGGCTATGGCACTGGCGCAGCCACACCGGCTCCGACGGCAAACGCAGAGCGACACGCGCGCGGCGGCGATTCTCGCGAACAGCGCCGGGGTCGTCGCCCACGTGCGCAGCGAGGTTGAGCGCATCGAACGGCGGCGCGCTGACGCCACCCCGGCGCAGTGTCGTCAGCGCGCACACCCTTGAGGGAGCGTCCCACGACGGTCGCCAGCACCCGAGCTCCCCGCGGCTCACGTCGCATCCCCTCTGCCGCGCGCGTCCGCCCGCAAGGCGTCGATGAGCTGGCCCATGTCGTCGGGCAGCGGCGAACGCCAGCCCAGTGTCTCCCCCGAGACCGGATGCTCGACACGCAGCGCCCTGGCATGCAGGGCCTGGCGGCGGAAGCGTCGCAGCGCCAGCGTCAGTTGCTCTGTGGCATCGGGCGGCAAGCGCACACGGCCGCCGTAGGTCGGGTCACCCACGAGCGGAAAGCCGCGATGCGCCAAATGCACCCGAATCTGATGCGTGCGTCCCGTCTCCAGTCGGACAACGACCTGGCTGTGGGCACGATAGCGCTCCACCACCCGGTAGTGGCTGACAGCCGGCTTGCCGCGTTCGGTGACCGTCATCTTCCGGCGATCACGCGCGTGTCGGCCGATCGGCGCCGCGACCGTGCCGCCGGAAATGATCACCCCGTTGACGACGGCGACGTAGACGCGCAGCAGCGATCGGGTCTTGAGCTGCGCAATCAAGCTCTGACGGGCCAGCTCGGTTCGCGCCAGCACGATGAGCCCAGAGGTATCCTTGTCGAGCCGATGCACGATGCCGGCCCGCGGCAACAGGCTCTGCGCCGGGGCATGGTCGAGCACCGCGTTCAACAATGTGCCGTCGGGATTTCCGGCACCCGGGTGCACGACCATGCCCGCGGGTTTGTTGATGACCATGAGGGACTCGTCTTCGTAGACGATCTCAATGGGAATCGGCTGCGCGATCCAGTCACCGGCGCGCTGCTCGGGCACCGAGAGCTCGACCGTTTCGCCCCCGGCCACGCGTCGTCGTCGTTCGGGGGGGCGTCCGTCGAGCCGGATCCTTCCCTCGCGCAGCCAGCGCTGAAGCACGGTGCGCGAATAGCTCGGAAACAGCACGGCGAGCGCTTTGTCCAGCCGTTCGCCCGCCAGCTGCGCGGGAATCTGGGCGAGCCGTAGCTCCGCGACCATCAGCGCAACGCGCGGACGGGGCGGATGCCGGCCTGCGCCTGGCGCTGCCACGTCGCGCCCGCTGGACGGGGATTGCCGCTGGCTTCACGCTTGGCGGGATTCACGTTATGCTCCGCGACTCCGTCTCCTCGAGAGCCCAGTCCGCTGATGGATTCGACTCGCTTGCGAAGCTGTTCCGCGGTCGCTGTGGCGCTGTTGCTGCTCGGCTGCGCCTCGGCGCCGAAACCGGACGAAACCAGCGACTGGCCCGTGGATCGCCTCTACGAATCAGCCAAGAGCGCGTTGCGCGGTGGCGACTACCCTGCCGCCATCGCGCTGTACAAAACGCTCGAAGCACGTTTCCCTTATGGCACGTATGCCGAGCAAGCACAAATCGAAATTGCCTTCGCCCACTTCAAGAATGACGAGCCCGAGCTCGCCCTGGCCGCTGCGGATCGTTTCACCCGACTGCACCCAACGCACCCCAGCGTCGACTACGCATACTATCTCAAAGGACTGATCAGTTTCAGTGAGGGCGAGACCGGCTTTATCGACATGCTGACCGGCACCGCCGGGGGCAGCAGAGCGGAAACCGACCCACAGGCGGCGCTCGATGCCTTCAACGCTTTTCGCGATCTGGCCACCCGCTATCCGGACAGTCGCTATGCCGCCGACGCACGCCAGCGAATGGCCTTTCTCCTCAATACGCTGGCACGGCACAACCTCTCCGTGGCGCGCTATTACATGAAGCGGGGCGCCTACGTCGCCGTGGTCAATCGGGCGAAGTATGTCATCGAGAACTATCAGAGCACGCCTGCCGTCGAGGATGCGCTCGGGCTCATGGCGATCGCTTACCGTGAAATGGGGATGAACGAGCTGACCGACGACACCTTGCGGGTGTTGCGAATGAACTTCCCCGAAAGCCGCTACCTGGGGGCGTTCGGTGGCTCGTGAGCGGCCACACGTCATGACCTAAAGCCTCGGAAGCCAGCCATGTGGGACTTTTTCGAAACCGTGCACAAACGACATTCCGTGCGCCAGTACCAGAGCGATGTGCCGGTCGAACCGGAGAAGCTCCATGCCATCCTCGAAGCGGCATGCGCCGCACCTTCGGCGGGAGATCTCCAGGCGTACTCGATCACCGTGGTGACGACACCTTTGCCGCGCGCCGCGCTGCGTGCCGCCGCCCGCGATCAGGCCTTCATCGAGCAGGCGCCTGTGTGCCTCGTTTTCTCCAGCGATCGGGAGCGCTCGGCGCAGCACTTCGGCGAGCGCGGCCGGCAACTGTTCGCCCTGCAGGACGCAACTATCGCAGCCAGCTATGCGCAGCTGGCCACGGTGGCTGCCGGACTCGCCTCGACCTGGGTCGGCGATTTCGACGAGACGGCCGCGCGCGAGGCGCTTGGTCTCGCCGAGCATCTTTCCCCCGTCGCGCTGCTGAGCATCGGCTATCCGGCCGAGCTGCCCGAACCAACGTCGCGCCGGCCGCTGGAGCAGATCGTTCGCTACGTCTGAGCGCTGGGCGCCGCACCCTCCGTCGACCCGCTGTCGAGCTCGGAGCTGCGATGCCGGTAGCCCGATGTGATCGGATAGCGTCGGTCGCGGCCGAAGGCCCGCCTCGTGATACGCACACCCGGCGCCGCCTGCCGGCGTTTGTATTCGTTGCGATCGACCATCGCAACGACGCGATCCACGGTTGCGGCGTCGAAGCCTTCGGCGACAATCTCGTCCGGGGAGCAATCCCTCTCGATGTAGGCCTCGAGAATGGGGTCGAGAACCTCATACGCCGGCAGCGAGTCGGTATCGGTCTGGTCCGCAGCGAGCTCCGCCGACGGCGGCCGTTCGATCACGCGCTGCGGAATCACCTCCGAGATGGCATTGCGGTACTCGGCGAGGCGATACACCATCGTTTTCGGTACGTCCTTGATGGCCGCGAAACCGCCGGCCATATCGCCGTAAAGGGTCGCATACCCGACGGCCATCTCGCTCTTGTTGCCGGTTGTCAGCACCATCTTGGCGGTCTTGTTGGACACCGCCATGAGCAGCACGCCGCGACAGCGGGCCTGGATGTTCTCCTCCGTCGCGTCGGCGGGTCGATCGCCAAAAATCGGCTTGAGCTCGCGCAGAAACGTCTCAAACATCGGCTCGATGGAGATGATATCGGCGCGCACGCCCAGCGCACCGCACTCGGCCAGCGCATCGTCAATGCTCATCTGCTTCGTGTAGCGGGAGGGCATGATCAGCGCCTCCACCCGGTCGGCGCCGATCGCATCGACGGCGAGCGCGAGGGTCAGGCCCGAATCGATTCCGCCGGAGAGGCCCAGCACCACCCCCGGAAATCGGTTCTTGTCCACGTAGTCGCGCACGCCGAGCACGATGGCCCGGTAAATGCTCGCCTCCAGATCAAGAAACGGCTCGACGGGACCCGCCCGCGGCACGACTGTCTCGGCGACATCGACGTGCACCGCCTGCAGCACCTCTTCGAACAGCGGACATCGCGTCGTCGGACGACCGTCGGCGTCGACCACGAAGGACCCCCCGTCGAAGACCAATTCGTCCTGACCGCCGACGAGATTCGCGTAGACGATGGGAACGGCGCTCGCCCGCGCTCTCTTCGCCACCACCGCCTGTTCGCGCTCGGCGGGCTTGTTGACGTGAAACGGCGAGGCGTTGAGATTGACCACCAGCTTCGCCCCCTGCTCGACACTGTGCTCGACGGGCCCCGACTCCCAAATGTCCTCGCAGATCGTCACGCCGATGGGCACACCGTCGATGTCCACGACGCACGGGCTGCCGCCGGGCACAAAGTAACGCAGCTCGTCGAACACCCCGTAGTTGGGAAGCCGGTGCTTGAGATACCGCGCTAGCAAGCGCCCCTCGTCAATCACCGATGCAGCGTTGTAGAGCCGCTGCCCGTCGCGCCACGGATGCCCGACCACCGCCGCGATTCCCACAACGCGAGGCACGAGTATATCGACCGCACCCATCGCGGCGTCGACGAACGCGGGCCGCAGGAGCAAATCCTCCGGCGGATAGCCGGTGATGGTCAGCTCGGGAAACACGACCAGCCGGGAGCCGAGCTCGTCGCGCGCCCGGGCCAGCGTCCGGAGTATCTTCGCCAGGTTGCCGTTGATATCGCCCACGACCAGATTGATCTGTGCGATCGCTACGCTGAGGGGGGCGGTCATTGTCGGTCGAGGTTCCCTTGAGGGCGGGTGAACGCTTGCTCGGCTATTCTGTGTGATGGCGCGAAGCCGCACAACGATTGTCCGGCTGCCGCGCCAAAATCAGCGTATTTGATACACTAAGCAGTATGCTCGCAGTCGTCCATCAGCAGCTGAGCGAGGTGCCGGCCGGGCAGTGGAACTCGCTCGTTCCCGCCGATGCGCCGTTCCTGCGCCATGAGTTCCTCGCCGCGCTCGAGCGCACCGGCTGCGTAAGCGGGGAAACGGGGTGGGTGCCCCAGCACATCGTGCTCCACGAACGCGCCGCTGCCCCGCCGATCGGCGCCGTACCCCTGTATCTGAAATCCCATTCCTGGGGGGAGTTCGTGTTCGACTGGGCCTGGGCCGATGCCTACCAGCGCGCCGGCTTGAGCTACTACCCGAAGCTCGTCGCCGCAGTGCCCTTCACGCCGGTCACCGGACCACGCCTGCTCAGACTCCCGGGCCGGGATCAGCAGGCGCTCGGCGAAGCGCTGATCGCGGCCGCGTTGCAGCATGCGCAGGAGCTCGATGTCTCTTCGTTGCACTGGCTCTTCACCGCGGCGCAGGAGACGAAACTGCTGGCACAGCATGGCCTACAGCAGCGCGTCGGCACACAGTTCCATTGGGAGAACCAGGGCTATGCCCACTTTGATGACTACCTTGCCGCGCTGTCGTCGAAGAAACGCAAGCAGATCAAGCGTGAGCGGCGCCGCGTGCGCGAACAGGGCGTTGAGATTACGGCACTGTCGGGCACCGAGATCACCGAGGCGCACTGGCGGACCTTCTACCGTTTTTATCGGGCGACGGTGCACAACCATGGTGCCATACCTTACCTGACGAAGGAGTTCTTCATCGAGCTCGGCAGGCACATGCCCGAACAGGTCGTCCTGATGATGGCCTTCGTCGAGGGAGCGCCCGTCGCAGCGGCCTTCAATCTGCGGGGCACACACTCTCTTTACGGGCGCTACTGGGGCACCGAACGGTGGCTGCCGGACCTGCATTTCGAGCTGTGCTACTACCGCTCTATCGAATACTGTATCGACCACGGCCTGATGCGGTTCGAAGCCGGTGCGCAGGGCGAGCACAAGCTGACTCGAGGCCTGATGCCGGCCTCCACGCATTCCGCCCACTGGCTCAGTCACCCCCGTTTCTCGGCAGCCATCGGCGAATTTCTCGATCGCGAGCGCCAGGGTGTGGACCGCTACATGGACGTCTTGCGAGCCCACTCGCCGTACCGGGCCGAGGTGTAGCGTGACACTGCCGACCTGGGACACTGCTCAGATCGAGTTCCCTCCCGTCGAGGAGGCCTCCCCTGAGGGCCTGTTGGCGATCGGCGGCGACTTGAGCGTCTCGCGTCTGCTGACGGCATACCGGTCGGGCATTTTCCCTTGGTACAACCCGGGACAGCCGATTCTGTGGTGGTCGCCGGATCCGAGGGCCGTGCTCTACCTCGATGATCTGCACGTCTCACGGAGCCTGCGCAGGACGCTGCGCCGAGGGAAGTTCGAGATTACCGCCGACACGGACTTCGTCGGTGTGCTGCACGGCTGTGCGGCACCCAGGCGCCAGAATCCCAGGGCAGGCACGTGGATAACCGCCGACATGCATGACGCCTACGAGCGCCTGTACCACGAAGGCTATGCACATTCGGTGGAAGCGCGGGTCGGCGGTCGGCTGGTGGGCGGAGTTTACGGCGTCTCGCTCGGCAAGGTTTTCTTCGGCGAGAGCATGTTCAGCTTCATACAGGACGCATCCAAGGTTGCTTTCGTCCACCTCGTCGCCCAGCTTCGACGCTGGCGCTTCGAGCTCATCGACTGCCAGCTCTCCTCGGAGCATGTTTTCCGTCTCGGTGCACAGGAGATTACGCGAGCGCGCTTTCTGCTCGAGCTGCGTCAGGCGCTCGCGCATCCCGACCGTCGCGGTCGCTGGGTGTTGGACCGCGACTTGCCGCTGCCGACGTGACCGACCTGCCCGGCCTTTATCTCTCCGCCCCCCACGCCTGCTCCTATCTGGCGGGGCGCACCGCGAACACCGTGGTCGTGGATCCACGCTTTTCGATGTCGGCCGAGGTCTACGACAGCCTCGTCAAGCACGGGTTCCGGCGCAGCGGCACGCTCGTCTACCGGCCGCACTGCCGCGGCTGCCGGGCGTGCGTCTCGGTGCGCATACCGGTGGAGCGCTTCGTGGCAAACCGTTCCCAACGGCGAAATTTTCAGCAAAACCGGGACATCGAGGTCAGGACGCTCGCACCTGCCTTCGACAGCGGGCACTTCGAGCTTTACCGCCGCTACCAGCGCAAGCGCCATCCGGGCAGCAGTATGAACGACCCCGATCCGAAAAAGTATGTGGACTTCCTGACGGAATCCTGCGTGGATACCCAGTTCTTCGAGATGCGCCTCGACAACGCTCTGGTTGGCATCGCCGTCGCCGACCGGCTCGTCGACGGGCTGTCCGCCATCTACACGTTCTACGACCCGGATCTTTCGGAGCGCGGGCTCGGGACGTTCGCAATTCTGTGGCAGATCCACGAAGCCCGCCGCCGTGGACTGCAATGGCTGTACCTCGGCTACTGGATCGAGCACTGCGAGAAAATGCATTACAAGGAGCGGTTTCGCCCGCTCTACGGTTTTCGCGATGGTCGCTGGCAACTCGTTCGTGCCTAGGGCCGAGCCGGCTCGCGACACCGCGAGCCGTCTTGCCCTGAAATCCGCTCGGCGGCACTGCCTCTCGCAGCGCAGGTCGACGCGCCGCGAAACGCCTGCGCGGAATTCGATGCACCCCGAACAACGCTCGCAGCCGCCGGTGGCGCCCGGCTCAACCGGCCCGGGGTTTACCACGGACAGCGCTTGGGGCATCATACGCGCGCCTGAGCATCAACGAACGGGAGCGGCTGGGAATCGGGAGCAGCGTGGCCAAAGAAGATCACATCGAAATGGAGGGCACGGTCCTCGAAACCCTTCCCAACACCCAGTTCCGGGTGGAGCTCGACAACGGTCACATCGTGACCGCCCATATCTCCGGCAAGATGCGCAAACACTACATTCGCATCCTGCGCGGTGACCGGGTGACCGTGCAGCTCACGCCCTATGACTTGACCAAGGGCCGCATCACCTACCGGATGCGCTAAACCGTTCCTTCTGCTCATAGCGCACGCTAACATGATCCGGGGTCATGCACCGAGCGGCTTGCTCATCACCCTTGGGACAGCGTTGATGGGGTCGATGGCGATTGCCGGCGAAGCGGACGTTATCGCGGCGCAGACCGACTGCGCGGAACACATGTGCACGTTTTCCGTGACGGTCGCGCACGGCGACAGCGGATGGGATCACTACGCGGATCACTGGCGCATCGTGACGCCGGGCGATGGAGAGATCGGTCGGCGCGTCTTGTATCACCCCCACGTGGAGGAACAACCGTTCACCCGAAATCTCGGTCCGATTGCAGTGCCACCGGGGATCGACAGGGTCGTCATACAGGCGCACGACAGCGTTCATGGCTACGGCGGAAAGGTGATCGAGACAGACTTGCAATAGCGGCTCCGTGCGGGGGGCCGCGCCGAGCCCCGGTACACTCTCTGCACGAAGGACGGCCGTCGACAAAATGACATGGATCCGACGAGGAAACCACAATGCCTGATCCGTTAGTCGAGCTACCCTGGTGGGGGTACGTGCTAGTCGCGCTGACCTTTACCCATACCACCATCGCGGCGGTCACCATCTATCTCCACCGGCATCAGGCGCACATGGCGCTCTCGCTGCATCCGATCGTCAGCCACTTCTTCCGCTTTTGGCTCTGGCTCTCGACCGCGATGGTGACGAAAGAGTGGATAGCCGTGCATCGCAAGCACCACGCCCGCGTCGAGACGCGGGACGACCCCCACAGCCCGCAGATTTACGGCATCCACCGCGTGCTCTGGCTGGGCGCGTATCTTTATCGAAAGGAAGCCCGGCGCCGCGACACGCTGGAGACATACGGCTACGGCGCTCCAACCGACTGGCTCGAGCGCAACATCTACACGCCAATGACGTTCTACGGGCCGGCCCTGATGCTCATCATGAACACGGTGCTGTTCGGCCTCGTCGCCGGCCTGGCGATATGGGCCACGCAGATGGTCTGGATTCCCTTCTGGGCGGCCGGCGTTATCAACGGCGTTGGTCACTACCTTGGCTATCGCAACTACGATCTTCCTGATGCCAGCCGCAATATCGTGCCCTTCGGTCTTATCATCGGTGGCGAGGAGCTGCACAACAACCATCACGCATACGCCAGCTCGGCGAAATTCTCGAGCCGACCCTGGGAGGTGGATCTCGGCTGGATTTACATTCGTCTGCTGCATCGCCTGGGGCTCGCCCGCGTGAAAAAGGTGGCACCAAAGCTCGTCGTCACGTCGAACAAGCGGCACTGCGACATAGAGACGGCACGCGCCGTTCTCGGCAATCGCTTCCAGGTGATGGCGAACTTCGTCGGCGAAGTGCTGCGTGCCGTGTGCAGAGAGGAGATGCGTCGAACACCACCCGACGACAAGGAGCAGTGGCAGCTGCTGAGACGCGCCCGCAAGCTGATGGTCCGGGACAAGAGCAGGCTCGACGAGACGAACCGCGCCCACCTCGACCAGCTGCTCCGGCTCAGCCCGAGACTGCGTACGGTCTATGCGATGAAACAGCGGCTGCAGGCAACCTGGTCGCGCTCCGCTGCGTCGCACGAGGCGCTCGTCGCCTCACTGGAAGAGTGGTGCCGAGCCGCCGAGGAATCGGGCATCGAAGCACTGCGAGAGTTTTCCAGTCGGCTGCGCAGCTACAGTCTCGCCTACAGTCTGCCCCGCTGACAGCCGCCAGCTCGGGCCTGATGCCCCCGACGCGGTGGCGGGTGCCGCAGGCCGTCCGCGCAGTGCCGCGCGTCACCCCAATTCGCTTGCCGCGCCGAGGGCGTCAGCAGATGCTTCGCGTCGAATGCGCCCGCAGTCGATCGTGCAGAGGACTGGTGCGAGGGAAATGGGCGGCCAGGAACTCCATTTGATCCGCCAGCACGCGCCGACCGCGTAGGTACACGTACTCGGCGTGGGTGGGCGTGAACGGCACCGCCAACAGGCTGAC
This sequence comes from Arenicellales bacterium, assembly GCA_041550555.1. Classification (GTDB taxonomy): domain Bacteria; phylum Pseudomonadota; class Gammaproteobacteria; order Arenicellales; family JBFEOO01; genus JBFEOO01. Next base: position 7,998 of record JBFEOO010000049.1, on the reverse strand, counting down.
GCCGGCTTCCTCGGGGGTACGACCCGCTTTGTGGTTGTTACAGCGCTTGCACGCCGTGACGACATTCGTCCAGTCGTCGCTGCCGCCCCGACTGAGCGGCGTGATGTGATCGCGCGAAAGCAGCTGTTTTGGGGGCTGCTCCCCGCAGTACATGCACATGTAGGCGTCCCGGGCAAAAAGCGCGTCGTTCCCCAACGGCGGTATATAGGCGGCGCGCATGCGCTGGGTCGATCGCGTGTCGCCGCGCGTCGCAATGATGGAGTACACATCGATTGTCGAGCGGGTTCCCTTGCGGGCGTTGATTCCACCTCGAACGCGATACATCAGCTCTCCGCAGCAATACAGCACCTGGCCGAGGTGATACAGCCGTACCGCCTCTTGATAGCTGATCCAGCCAAGAGGCATGCCCGACATGTCTGTTCGCAGACCACGTTGATCGAAACTATGCATAGGTGTGCTCCCGGCAATCGTTCGAGAGTCTGCACCAGGCAGGCGCGGTCCCGATTATAGAACACTGACCGAGGTTCGTGAGCCAGACGCCGGCCGAACCGGCGGCGGGGACACAGCCCACCAGGGCGGCGCCCCGGGTCCCATCCGCAGAGATACGAAGGTGCCCAGGGCGCGAACAGCGGCGCACCGGGTGAAGCGGGGCGCTATGGATCCGACAGCGGCGGCGTCAGGCGAGGGCGCGGCGCGTCAGGCGCGGCTCATCACGAACACCAACGACGGCCGCGAAGAAGGGTGAAAGGCGGCTGCTACTTGAGCTTGGCTTCTTTGTAGAGCACGTGCTTGCGCACAACCGGATCGTATTTCTTCATCTCTATTTTCTCTGTGACGGTCCGCTTGTTCTTGGTCGTGGTGTAGAAATGCCCGGTCCCGGCGCTGGAAACGAGCTTGATCTTGTCGCGCATCGGTTCGCCTCCTGTTATACCTTCAACCCTTGACTACGCAGCTCTTTGAGAACGGCGTCGATGCCCTTCTTATCGATCATGCGCAACCCTTTGGTGGAAACACGCAGCCGTACCCAGCGGTTCTCGCTGTCCACCCAGAACTTCCGGTAGTGGAGGTTGCAGCGGAACTGACGCCGCGTCTTGTTGTTGGCGTGCGAGACGTTGTTGCCGCGCGTGGTTTTCCTTCCGGTGATCTGACAGATTCTCGACATCGATCCGACCCATCTACCCCCGCATAAGCGGTTTCTGTGATCTAAACCCGGCATTTATACCAGAAACGGCCGCGGGCAGCCAAGGGTGCTGCGCGTGTGCGACGCCGGCAGCCCCGTGCCGCCGAACCCGCACCGCGACCGCCCCCGACAAGCACGCCGGCAGCGCCCGTGTTCACAGCAGGCCCCTGGCGCTCAAGGAAACGCATTCACCGTCACCCACGATCAGATGGTCGAGCAGTCGCACGTCCACCAGCGCAAGAGCGTCTCGAAGCCGTCGCGTCACCGCCTCGTCGGCCCGACTCGGCTCGGCGACGCCGGAGGGGTGGTTGTGAGCGACGATCAGCGCCGCGGCATTGTGGGCGAGCACCCGCTTGACGACCACCCGCGGGTGGACGCTGGTGCCGTCAATCGAGCCAAGAAACAGCTCCTCGAACGCGATGACACGATGGCGCGTGTCGAGGTACAAGCAGCAGAACACCTCCTCGCCGCGATCCCGAAGCCGCGACCCGAGAAAAGCACTGGCCTGAAGCGGATCGGTGAGCGGGCCTTCCCGGCGCAGGGTTTCGGCGAGGTGGCGACGGCCGAGCTCCAGCGCTGCCTGCAGCAGCGCATACCGCGCCGCGCCCAGGCCCCGCTCGGCGCAGAGCTCGTCACGCCGGGCGTTGAGTAGCGCGCGCAGACCGCCGAAGCGACCCAGCAACCCGCGCGCGACGTCGACCGCGCTGTGTCCGGGCAGGCCCGAGTTCAGGAACAGGGCCAAGAGCTCGGCATCCGAGAGAGCGGCCGGCCCGTGGACGAGCAGCTTCTCCCGAGGGCGCTCGTCACAGGGCCATTGAACGATCGTCATAGTCACCTCCTTGTGATTCGGCCCGTACCCGAGGGGCCGGCGTTTCCCATCCGTGGGCTACTCACAGTAAACTTTAGCCGATATGGAGACGCTCGCAAAAAGGGCCATCGTCGTCGGCGTTACGGGCGGCATCGCTGCCTACAAATCGGCAGACCTCGTCCGTCGGCTGCGCGAACGAGGCGCCCAGGTGCGCGTGGCCATGACCGCGAATGCCGGCAAGTTCATCTCGCCGCTGACCATGCAGGCGTTGAGCGGACATCCCGTCCACGAGCACCTGCTCGACGCGCAGGCCGAATCCGCGATGGACCACATTGCGCTGGCGCGTTGGGCCGACGCCATCGTCGTGGCGCCCGCCAGCGCCAATTTCATCGCACGACTGGCGCACGGCTTCGCCGACGACTTGCTGACCACCGTTTGCCTGGCAACGACGGCCCGCCTCGCGTTGGCCCCGGCGATGAACCGGCAGATGTGGGACAACCCCGCCACCCGGGCGAATGTCGAGCGGCTGCGCGAGCGCGCCGTCGCCGTGCTTGGACCCGGCACCGGCAGCCAGGCCTGCGGTGAGGTCGGACCCGGCCGCATGCTCGAGCCCGAGCAGCTGGCAACGGCCATCGAGGGGCTGTTCGCGGCGCCGGTGCTCGCCGGCACGCGCGTGCTCATCACGGCGGGGCCGACGTGGGAGGCGCTCGATCCGGTGCGCGGACTGACGAATCTGAGCTCGGGGAAAATGGGCTACGCTGTCGCGGCCGCCGCCGTGGAGGCCGGTGCCCAGGTCGTGCTGGTTTCAGGTCCTACGGCGCTCGAGCCACCCTTTGGCGCCGAGCTGGTCAGCGTGACCTCGGGTGTCGAGATGCACGAGGCGGTCCAGAGCCGGATCGCCGACAGCGACATCTTCATTGCCGTCGCCGCCGTCGCCGACTACCGTCCCGACACGGCGCGCGGGACCAAGATCAAGCGCGACGCGGACTCTCTGGTGCTCAGGCTGGTGAAGAACCCCGATATCCTGGCCAGCGTCGCTCACCGCGACGCACCTCCCTACACGGTGGGCTTCGCCGCGGAAACGACCGATCTGCGGAAGAATGCGCGGAACAAGCTGCTGAGCAAAGGTGTCGACCTGATTGCCGCAAATCGCGTGGGCGACGGTCTCGGCATCGGCGCCGACACCAACGCGCTCACGCTCATCGGCCGGGACACCGAGACCGAGCTCGGACCGGTTCCGAAGACCGTCCTCGCGCGCCAGCTGGTTGCCGAGATTGCCAGACATTTCCATGCAAAAGGTCCAGCTCAAACTCCTCGACGAACGGCTGGGCTCTGAGTTCCCGCTCCCCACTTACGCGACGGCGGGTTCGGCGGGCATGGACCTGCGCGCCTGCATCGACGCCGCCGTGCAGCTCGGACCCGGTGACTGCGAGCTGATACCGAGCGGCATCGCCGTACACATCGAGGATCCCGGGCTAGCGGCCATGGTGCTCCCGCGCTCGGGGCTCGGCCACCGCCACGGCATCGTGCTCGGAAACCTGGTCGGACTCATCGACTCGGACTACCAAGGCGAGATACTGGTGTCGTGCTGGAATCGCGCTCGGCAGCCTTTCCGCATCGAACCCGGCGACCGGATTGCGCAGTTGGTGTTCGTTCCGGTGCGGCAGGTGGCGTTCGATATCGTCGACGCCTTCGAGGCGAGCGCGCGCAATACAGGAGGTTTCGGTCACACCGGAGAACGCTGATGCGACGCCGCGCCGCAGTCCACTCCGACGCGACAGAGCCCCTCGCACGAACTCGCCCAACTCCCCTATACTATGGATCTCGAGATGTGAGTCCCTGGCCCACATGAGACCGGCCGCGGGAGCCTGTCCCAGCGGGCGGCGACGCAACGTTCTGTCCCACGACTCAGGTCTGCCACGAGAAACCATGACTGGGCCTCCACAGCTGTCCCGCCCCCGCGAGGACGACTCCTATCTCTCGGGCGACAACGCCGCCTTCCTCGAAGCACTCTACGAGCAGTACCGGCGCGGTGACGGCGGCGTAGCGCTCGCCTGGAGGACGGCATTCGGCCACCTCGACGCCGGCGTGACGCGCACCGCGCCGAGGGAAGCGGACACCACCGGTGCAGCGCCCGAGCAGACCTGGTCCGCGCTCGCTGCCTACAAGCAGGCCGCGGTGCTGCGCCTGATCAACGCCTACCGGATGCGCGGCCACCAGGTTGCCGATCTCGACCCTCTCGGCCTGACCAACCGCGTCGACGTCCCCGATCTGGCCCTCGCATTTCACGACCTGTCCGATGCCGACCTCGACACGGTGTTCGACACCGGCTCGCTGGCGGCGGGCGACCGCATGACCTTGCGCGAAATCGTCGCCGTGATGGGCGACGTCTACTGCGGTCCGCTCGGCTCGGAGTACATGCACATTACCGATACGGCCGAAAAGCGGTGGATCCAGGCCCGTCTCGAAGGCACGCCGGCGCGCCCGCCCCTGCCCGACGACACGCGGCGGGAAATTCTCAACCGCTTGAGCATGGCGGAGGGGCTCGAGCGCTATCTGCATACCAAGTACGTCGGGCAGAAGCGATTTTCCCTCGAGGGCGGCGAGAGCCTCATTCCGATGCTCTACGAGATCATCCAGCGCGCGGGAAGCGCCGGCACGAAGGAGATCGTCATCGGCATGGCTCACCGCGGCCGCCTCAATGTCCTGGTGAACACGCTGGGCAAAGCCCCCGCGGACCTGTTCGGCGAATTCGAAGGACGCTACAGCAGCAGCGGCGATCTTCACAGCGGGGACGTCAAATATCACCAGGGGTTCTCCTCCGACATCGCCACCCCTGGCGGACCGGTGCACCTGGCCCTGTCGTTCAACCCCTCGCACCTGGAGATCATCGACCCCGTCGTGCAAGGCTCGGTGAGGGCGCGCCAGCACCGGCGCCGCGACAGCAAGCGCAGCACGGTGCTGCCCGTGCTGATTCACGGCGACGCCGCGTTCGCCGGTCAGGGCGTGGTCATGGAGACATTCAACATGTCCCAAGCCCGCGGTTTTGCCAACGGCGGCACGGTGCACGTGATCGTCAACAATCAAATCGGCTTCACCATGAGCAATCCGCTGGACGCGCGCTCCACGCTGTACTGCACGGAGGTCGCGAAAATGGTCCAGGCGCCCATCTTTCACGTCAACGGTGACGACCCGGACGCCGTGCTCTTCATCTCGCAGATCGCGCTGGACTACCGTATGGAGTTCAACAAGGACGTGGTCATCGATCTCGTGTGCTACCGCCGCCACGGCCACAACGAGGCCGACGAGCCGACGGTCACCCAGCCCGTCATGTATAGCGCCATCAAGGCGCGGCCCACCACCCGGGCGCTGTACGCCAAGCGCCTCGTCGACGAGGGCGTCGTCGGCAGCGACGAACCCGAGCGATTGCTGAGTGACTATCGGGACGCCCTCGACATAGGTCGCATAGTGGCCGGGCAGATCGTCGTGCCGGAGAAGCACAAGCACATGGTCGACTGGACGCCGTACCTTGGGATCGAGTGGTCGCAGCCCGTCGAGACGGGCGTGCCGCTGGCCAGGCTGCGGGAGATCTGGGAGCAGCTGCAGCGGCTTCCGGCCGGCTTCGCGCTGCACCCGCGCGTGCACAGGATCCTCGACGACCGCGCACGAATGGCCGCTGGCGAGCAGCGCGTCGACTGGGGATTTGCCGAGACGATGGCCTACGCGACGCTCATCACCGAAGGCTTTCTCGTGCGCCTGAGCGGCCAGGATTCGGGGCGCGGCACGTTCTTCCACCGGCATGCGATTCTGCACAACCAAGCCGATCGCGGAACGTTCGTTCCGCTTGCCGAGCTCGGCGATTTCACTGTCATCAATTCGCTGCTTTCCGAGGAGGCCGTGCTCGGATTCGAGTACGGCTATGCGACCACCGAACCTCGGGCTCTGGTGATATGGGAAGCCCAATTCGGGGACTTCGCCAACGGCGCTCAAGTCGTCATCGATCAGTTCATCAGCAGCGGCGAAGCAAAATGGGCACGTCTGTGCGGCCTCACGTTGCTGCTACCTCATGGCTACGAGGGCCAAGGACCCGAGCACTCGTCCGCACGCCTCGAGCGGTTTCTCCAGCTGTGCGCCGACCACAACATTCAGGTCTGTGTACCGACCACCCCGGCACAGACGTTCCACATGTTGAGGCGCCAGCTGCTCCGTCCCTACCGCCGCCCTCTTGTCGTCATGTCGCCGAAAAGCCTGCTGCGCCACAAGATGTCGACGTCAGCCGTGGAAGAGCTCAGCGAGGGCCGCTTCGAAACGGTGATCGGCGAAGTCGAGAACCTCAGACCCGACGCGGTCGAGCGCGTCATTCTGTGCGCGGGGAAAGTCGCGTTCGACTTGCTCGAGGAGCGTGCCACACGCGAGCTGACCAGTGTCGCCATCGTGCGTATCGAGCAGCTACACCCCTTCCCGGACGACGCTTTTTCGCGTGAGCTCGGCCGCTACCCGAACGCGAAGGAGGTCGTCTGGTGTCAGGAGGAGCCCCAGAATCAGGGCGCCTGGCGATACATGCAAGCCCTGCTCGCTGAGCGCATCGCGCCGCATCAGACACTGACCTATGCTGGCCGCGCTGCCTCTGCGGCGCCCGCCGTCGGACACTATCAGCTGCACATCGAAGAGCAGACGGCACTCGTAGCCGAAGCGCTGGCGGTTGGCGCATCGACCCTCGAGAGCGACGAGACGGAGAGGTTGAAGGCCCATGCCCGTTGAGATCAAAGTGCCCGCGCTCCCGGAGTCCGTCGCCGACGCGACGATGCTCGAGTGGCACAAGCAGGCAGGTGATGCCGTCAGCCGCGACGACAATCTGGTCGATATCGAGACGGACAAGGTCGTTCTTGAGGTGCCGGCGCCGATCGACGGGGTGCTTGTGGAGATTCGCAAGCACAGCGGAGAGACCGTCGTGGCCGACGAGGTGATCGCTGTTATCGAGGAGAGTGGCAGTGACGTCGACACCGCCGCCGGCGGGGCCGAGCGCCGCCCGACGGAGCTGGCAGCGGAGATGCCCGCCGCGGCGGCCCCGGCGCCGACAGCCGCGCCCGCTGTCGAGCCGCCGCTCAGCCCCGCCGTGCGGCGGCTGGTGGACGAATACGGTATCGATGCGAGCCAGGTCGCGGGCACGGGCCCGCAGGGGCGCATTCTCAAGGAAGACGTTCTGCGCTACGTGGAAAAGCAGGCGACGCCCGAGCTCGCTGCCCCCGCGGCGCAGGCACCGCCCCCTCGCGCCGCGACGGAGCAGCCCTCCCCGCCCGCTGCCGCCGAGCCCGTACCGAGCGGCCAAGAGACCGCAGCGCGGCGCAAGCCTTCAACGCCGGTCACGCCCGCCGCCGCGGAGCCCGTTACCGAGCGGCGGCAGCGGCGGCAACCGATGTCACGCCTGCGGCGGACCATCGCCCGGCGTCTGGTCGAGGCACAGCAGACAGCGGCGCTGCTCACGACATTCAATGAAGTCGACCTCCATGCGGTGCTCGCGCTGCGCAAGCGCTACCGCGATGCTTTCGAGGAACGTCACGGAACTCGCCTGGGCTTCATGTCGTTCTTCGTCAAGGCCAGCGTCGAAGCGCTGAGGCGCTTTGCAGTCGTCAACGCCAACATCGAAGGCGACGACATCGTCTACAACGACTACTACGACATCGGAATAGCGGTGGCGTCGCCGCGCGGTCTGGTCGTGCCGGTGGTGCGCGACGCGGACACGAAGAGCTTCGCCGATATCGAGAAAGAGATTGGAACGCTCGGTGAAAAGGCGCGCGAGGGCACTCTCTCGGTAGAAGAGCTGACGGGCGGCAGCTTCACGATCACCAACGGTGGCGTGTTCGGGTCGCTGCTCTCGACACCCATTGTCAATCCGCCGCAGAGCGCGATACTGGGCATGCACAAGATTCAAGACCGGCCGGTTGCGGAAGATGGACGAGTCGTCATCCGACCAATGATGTACCTGGCCTTGTCCTACGATCATCGCATT
>JBFEOO010000048.1:0-29268 GCA_041550555.1 Arenicellales bacterium | reverse complement strand
TCGCGTGCGCGTCCGTGCCCAGCTGCCCGTGCGGGCGTCGCGCCGGCGACGCCGTGTGACGTGTCACCCCTCATGCCTGTCACCTCCGGGCGCTCTCCCCCGAGAACGCCTCCCCTGACCGCCGCAGCCCACCGCCCGATGTACCTCGCTGCGCCCCGCCAGGGACGCGTTGCCCCTCGCGATGACGCCCAATTCGTCCGTAAGGACGAGATCGTCCGTCAGGACGAACGCTTGCGGACAGCCCGTGGCCGGTCTCGAAATTCCTAACTAGAAAGATAACCCCGAGCCAGCGAAAGTCAGGTCAGGCCGACTAACGGAGTTTATTTAGATACGAAAGGCATCATAAAGCAGATGAACGGCACTATTGCCTTTCATCGTCACCAGCAGTTGGCCGGGGTACGAACACCCGTGGAGGTCAGCTCGAACACGGCACACGAGGTGTCTTGGGTGGCCTGCACGCCGATGGCGGTGGCCCGCACGGTGAACGAGGGCACGGTGGTGGCGACGGGAATGGACAACGAGTAGTAGCCCTCCGTGCTGGTGGTCAAATAGGGCAGCGAGGCGACCGCGCCGGTGTAGCGCAGGTTGGCGGAGTAGAACTTCTCCTCCAGGTTGGCCATCTCCGCGAGCGCGATCTTGGCGTCGCTGCGGCGGCTCTTGACGATGACGTTGTTGTAGGTGGGGATCGCCACCGCGGCCAGGACTGCCACGATGATCACCACGATCAAGAGCTCGATGAGCGTGAAGCCCGAGGCCCGACAGGGGGCCTGGGTGTGCTGCTGTTTGCCGTTCATCCGTCTCCGCCTGCTGTGCGACCGATGTCGATAGGGCAAGTATAGACAAGGTTGCGCGCGTCGATAGCCGCGCCCTGGCGGTGTAGGCCGGCGCTGCTAAACTGAGGCAATAGACGGCTTCGGCCGTCGCGTTACACGAGCGGCGCGCGTCCGCGCCTTGCGGGGGGTTGATGCACAGGGATACAGAGCGGCACTCGTGCCGCGGCATGACGCTCATAGAGCTGCTCACCGCGCTGGTCATCGGCGCCATCCTGCTCTCGCTGGCCGTGCCGACGTTTCACGTCTTCGTGCGCAGCAACAGGCTGTCGACGGCGACCAACGATCTGGTCACGGCGCTCACGCTGGCGCGCAGCGAGGCGGTGGCGCGATCGGTGCCGGTGCGGGTCTGTGCGAGCACCGACCAGGCGAGCTGCGCCGGCACGGAGTCCTGGACGGAGGGGCTGGTCGTCTTCAACGACGACGACGCCGACGGCGTGCTGGACGGAGCGCCGGAAGGCGTCCTGGAGGCCGTGCTCGGACCGCAGAGTCTCGGTAAGATCGACACCACGGGCAACACCGCGGCGGTCAGCTTCACGCCGCTCGGCACCGTCGCCGCCGCGACGGCGCTGCAATTCTTCATCTGCATCGACGGCAGCGACACCGGGCGCCGGGTGACGCTGGCGGTCGGCGGCCACACCGTCGTCGCCGAGTTCGACTGCTCGGGATCCTAGCGCTTTAGCCGCGAGGCGGGGTGCCGGCCTCACTCGCCGTGCGCCATTCGCTGCTGTTTCCCTCAACACCGTAAGGACCGGCGCCGTCCCTGACGGCGCGGCCGGATTGCCACGCCCCCGGTGCGCGCTGCCGGCCTGCGTTTCCCGTATCATGACACGGCGCGCGTCCGGCGAAGGGCGCGCGGTGCCGCCGCCCGCCGGCTTGTCGGACGCGACGGCGGCCGACGCGCAGGGAGCACCGCCATGAGCGACGACAGCCAACCTCGCAGCCCGGGCGCCTGCGGCTATCCCCTGCTGCTCAAGCAGCTGCTGGTCACGCCGCTCGCCAATGCGCCGCACCGCGAGATCGTCTATCGGGACCGCGCACGCCACGACTACCTGACCCTGCGCCGACGCATCGGCCAGCTCGCCGCCGGTCTGGCGTCGCTCGGCGTCCGGGCGGGCGACACCGTCGCCGTGATGGATTGGGACAGCCACCGTTATCTCGAGTGCTTCTTCGCCATCCCGATGATGGGTGCGGTGCTGCACACGGTGAACACAAGGCTGTCGCCGCAGCAGATGCTCTACACGATGCGTCACGCCGAGGACGACGTCATCATCGTCCACGAGGATTTTCTGCCGCTGCTCGACGCGCTGCGCGCTGAGCTGCCTCCGCTGAAGGCTCTGGTCCTGATCCGCGAGACGGACAACACGCCCGCCGCTGAGCCGGCGCCGACGGTGGAGTACGACGCGCTGCTCGACGCCGCGGCGCCCGGGTTCGAGTTTGCCGAGTTCGACGAAGGCACGCGCGCGACGACTTTCTACACCACCGGCACCACGGGCGCTCCCAAAGGCGTTCACTACAGTCACCGCCAGCTGGTGCTGCACACGCTCGCCGTCATGGGTGGTCTCGGCTGCGCCGGCGGCCACGCGCGCTTCCATCGCGACGACGTCTACATGCCGCTCACGCCGATGTTCCACGTGCACGCCTGGGGGCTGCCGTTCGTGGCCAGCCTGCTGGGCGTCAAGCAGGTCTACCCCGGGCGCTACACGCCGGAAGGGGTGCTCGCTCTGATCGCCTCCGAGCAGGTGACGTTCTCGCACTGCGTGCCGACGGTGCTGCACATGCTGCTGTCGAGCCCGCTCGCCGGGCAGGTCGATCTGTCACGCTGGAAGATCATCGTCGGCGGCTCGGCGCTGCCCCGCGGTCTGGCGCGCCGGGCGCTGGAGCTGGGCATCGACGTCTTCACGGGCTACGGCATGTCCGAGACGGGTCCGGTGCTCACCCTCGCGCAGCTCGACGCCGACGCGCTCGCCGCGCCGGCCGAGGGCCAGCTCGATCTGCGCTGCATGGCCGGCCGCGCCATTCCGATGGTCGATCTGCGCGTGGTCGCCGACGACATGAGCGAGCTGCCGCGCGACGGGCGCTCGTTGGGTGAGATCGTGGTGCGCGCGCCGTGGCTGACGGAGGGCTACGTGAAGGACGCGCAGGGCTCGGCGGCGCTGTGGCGGAACGGCTATCTGCACACCGGCGACATCGCCCGGGCGGACGGTGCCGGCTATCTGCAGATTGCCGACCGTCTCAAGGACGTCATCAAGAGCGGCGGCGAGTGGATCTCGTCGCTGGCGCTCGAGAGCATCGTCTCGCAGCACCCGGCGGTGGCCGAGGTGGCGGCTATTGGCGTGCCCGACGAGAAGTGGGGCGAACGGCCGCTGCTGCTGGTGGTGGCGGCGCCGTCGCGCTCGCGGGAGGTCACCCCGGACGTTGTCAGGACCCTCGTCGCCGAGGCCGTGCAACGCGGCGAGCTGCCGAGGTGGGCGATACCCGAACGGGTACTGCTGGTGGACGCCATCGACAAGACCAGCGTCGGCAAGATCGACAAGAAGCGGCTGCGCGAGAAGTACGGCACGCCGCCCTGAGCCACGGCGGCAGCGGCCGCAGCCGGCGGCGTTCGCGTCCCTGGCCGCGACGTTCTCGCCGCGCGCCGGGCCGTCAGTCCCTCGCCGTGCGCCGGCGTGGGTGCCGCGCAGGCGTCATGCCATCGCCTGCAGATGGCTGTCGATCCCCCCCAGGAAAGCGGCCGCCGCCTCGATGTCGGGCGCCATCGCGCGGTCGTGCTCCCAGGCCGGGACGCGCCGGCGCAGATCCGCGTGCAGCGCCTCGAGCGCCTCACTCGAGCGCAGCGGACGCAGCAGGTCGATGCCCTGGGCGGCGGCCAGCAGCTCGATGGCGAGCACGTGCGTGGTGTTGGCGACGATCTGCCCGAGCTTGAGCGCCGACCACATGCCCATCGACACGTGGTCCTCCCTGTCGGCGGAGGTGGGGATGGAGTCGACGGAGGCCGGGTGGGCGAGGGTCTTGTTCTCGCTCACCAGCGCGGCGGCGGTGACCTGGGCGATCATGAAGCCGGAGTTGAGGCCGGCGTCGCGCACCAGAAACGGCGGCAGACCGGAGAAAGCGCTGTTGGTGAGCTTCTCGACGCGGCGCTCGCTTATGGCGCCGAGCTCGGCCACGGCGACGCCGAGCAGATCCGCCGCCAGCGCCACGGGCTGGCCGTGAAAGTTGCCGCCGGCGACGATGTCGCCGGCATCGGGAAACACCAGCGGATTGTCGGTGACGGCGTTGATCTCGATGGCCACCTTGCGCTCGACGTCCGCCACCACGTCGCGCACCGCGCCGTGCACCTGTGGGGCGCAGCGCACGCTGTAGGGGTCCTGCAGGCGAAAGTCGCCGGCGCGGTGAGATTCGCGAATCGACGAGCCCTGCAGCAGCGTCCAGATGTTGGCTGCGCTGGCAACCTGACCCGGGTGGGGCCTGAGCGCGTGCAGCCGGGCGTCGCAGGCGGCGTCGGTGCCGCGCAGCGCGTCGGTGGACAGCGCGGCGACCAGGTCGGCGATCTTCACCAGCCGCCGTGCCTCGATCACGGCGAGCGCCAGGAGCGAGGTCATCGCCTGGGTGCCGTTGATGAGCGCCAGCCCCTCCTTGGCGCCGAGCTGCAGCGGCGCGAGCCCCGCCTGCGCGAGGCCCTCCGCGGCGGGCAGCCGCCTGCCGTCGACGCGCACCTCGCCGTGGCCAATCAGCACGGCCGCCAGATGGGCGAGCGGCGCCAGATCGCCGCTTGCTCCCACCGAGCCGCGGCTCGGCACCAGCGGCAGGACGTCGGCGCCGAGCAGCTCGAGCAGTGCGTCGATGACCTCGGCACGCACGCCCGAGTGGCCGCGCGCCAGCGTGTTGGCGCGCAGCAGCAGCATGCCGCGCACGGCCCCATCGCCGAGCGGCTCGCCGACGCCGGCGCAGTGGCTCAGGATCAGCCGCCGCTGCAGCTCCTCGAGCTGATCGGCGGGAATGCGCACGCGCGCGAGATCGCCGAAGCCCGTGTTGACACCGTACACCGGCGTCTCGCCGGCGAGCGTGCGCTCGATGCTTCGCCGGCCTCGCGCGACGCGCTCGCGGGCAGCCGCCGCGAGCCGGCAGGGGCTGCGCCCGGCGACCACGGCGCGAAACGTCTCCAGCGTCAGCGAGCAGCCGTCGAGCTCGATCATGAGCGGGCGGCCAGCCGGGGGTGCGCCATCGCGGGCGCCGCCCGCCGGCCGTTGGACCGGGTGTGCTGCGCTGACCCGGAAGCCGATCCCCTCTCCCGAACGGGATCCGACCCGGTTTCCCGATGCACGGCTGCGCCCGCCGGCGGGTGCCCGTCAGCCCGACAACATGGGCAGGTCGAGCCCGCGCTCGCGCGCGCACTGCCGGGCCAGCTCGTAGCCGGCGTCGGCGTGGCGCATCACGCCGCTGCCCGGGTCGTTGGTGAGCACGCGCTCGATGCGGCGGGCGGCAGCGTCGGTGCCGTCGCAGACGATGACGAAGCCGGCGTGCTGCGCGAAGCCCATGCCGACGCCGCCGCCGTGGTGGATGCTCACCCAGGTGGCGCCGCTGGCGGTGTTGAGCAGCGCGTTCAGAAAGGCCCAGTCGGAGACGGCGTCGGAGCCATCGCGCATGGCCTCGGTCTCGCGGTTGGGGCTGGCGACGGAGCCCGAGTCGAGGTGGTCGCGACCGATCACCACCGGCGCCTTGAGCGTCCCGTTCTTGACCATCTCGTTGAAGGCGAGTCCGACGCGCGCGCGATCGCCGAGGCCGATCCAGCAGATCCGCGCCGGCAGTCCCTGGAACTGGATGCGCGCGCGCGCCATGTCCAGCCACTGGTGCAGATGGGCGTCGTCGGCGAGGATCTCCTTGACCTTGGTGTCGGTCCTGTAGATGTCCTCGGGATCTCCGGAGAGGGCCACCCAGCGAAACGGCCCCTTGCCGACGCAGAACAGGTCGCGGATGCACGCCGGCACGAAGCCGGGAAAGTCGAAAGCGTCCTTAACGCCCTTGTCGTAAGCCATCTGGCGGATGTTGTTGCCGTAGTCGATGGTGGGTATGCCCATCTCGTGGAACTTGAGCATGGCGCGCACGTGGGTGGCGATGGACTTCATCGCGGCGTCGATGACCTTGTCGGGGGCCTTGCGGCGCGTCTCGGCGACCTGCTCGAGCGACCAGCCCGCCGGCAGGTAGCCGTTGAGGGGATCGTGGGCGCTGGTCTGGTCGGTGACGATGTCCGGACGCACCTTGCGCTTGACGAGGGCGGGCAGCACCTCGGCGCAGTTGCCGAGCAGGCCGACGGACAGCGCCCGACCCTCGCGGCAGGCGGTCTCGACGAGCTCGAGCGCCTCGTCGAGGCTCTCGGTCATGGTGTCGAGGTACTTGGTGGCGAGGCGCTTCTCGATGCGGGCGGGGTCGCACTCCACGGCCAGCATGCTCGCCCCGGCCATGGTCGCGGCCAGCGGCTGCGCGCCGCCCATGCCGCCGAGACCGCCGGTCAGTATCCAGCGTCCGCGCAGGTCGCCGTCGTAGTGCTTCTTGCCGAGGGCGACGAAGGTCTCGTAGGTGCCCTGGATGATGCCCTGGCTGCCGATGTAGATCCACGAGCCAGCCGTCATCTGTCCGAACATCATGAGCCCCTTGCGGTCGAGCTCGTGGAAGTGCTCCCAGGTGGCCCAGCGCGGCACCAGATTGGAGTTGGCGATCAACACCCGGGGGGCGTCGGAATGCGTCTTGAAGACGCCGACCGGTTTGCCCGACTGGACCAGCAGGGTCTCGTCGTCGTCGAGCTCGCGCAGCACGTCGACAATCTTGTCGAAACAGGCCCAGTTGCGGGCGGCGCGGCCGATGCCGCCGTAGACGACGAGCTCCTGGGGGTTCTCGGCGACGTCCGGGTCGAGATTGTTCATGAGCATGCGCAGCGGTGCCTCGGTGAGCCAGCTCTTGGCCGAGAGCTCGCTGCCGCGCGGCGCCCGGATCAGGCGCTCGTTGTCGACGCGCGTCATCAGGTTCATGTGCCACCTCCGTCCGTCACTAACCGCAGTGCCCGGTCGGGCGCCCCCGCCGCCGCTCGCCGAGCATCGGCATCATAGCGGAAACACCCGCCAGCGGCTTGTTTTTCTGGGGTTCTGCGTTTACGTTGCGGCCATGAGCAGCGCGCCGCACGCCCGGGCACCGATGACCGCGTCCGCCCTCGCGGCGGCGCCGCCGCCGGGAGCGCTGGCGCCGTAGTGAAGCCGCCCCCCAAGCTGAAGGCGGTCATGACGCCGTTTCCCTACTCGATCGACGTCGACGCCGCGTTGTCGCGTGCTGCGCTGTTGATGCGCGAGCACGACATTCGACACCTGCCGGTCACCGAAGGGCGCACCGTCGTCGGCGTCGTCTCCGATCGCGACCTGCGCGTGTTGCGGGATGTCGGCGGCGACGCCGGCGACCGCACGGTGCGCGATGTGTGCGTGAGCCCGGCGTACGTGGTGGGGCTCGACGAGCCGCTCGACGAGGTGCTGCTGGCGATGGCGGAGCGGCACATCGGCTCGGCCATCGTCGTCAAGAACGGCCGGCTCGCCGGCGTATTCACGGCGGTCGACGCCTGCCGCTGCTTCGGCGAGTATCTGCGCGAGAACTTTCCGCGCGGCGACGATCCGCAGGCGGCCTGAGCGCCGTGCTGCCCCGATTGGCCCGCGGCGATGCGCTCGGCGAGGCGCGACCGCGCGCGGGTCGCTGGGCGGGACTTCCGCGCTGGGCGGCCGCGGCCGGGCGCGAATCGCTGAGGGGAGCGCCGAGCCGAGGCCCGCCGCGAGTGTGCAGCGCCGGGCCGCGCGGCAGGGGTGGTGCTGGGCGGACAATGTTTCATCCGGACGGGGTAGTAAGTCATGAGCGACGATCCGAAGCCTGAGACGGAGCAACCGGCCACGAGCGCCTACGCGCGGGTCAGGCATCGACCGAAGCGGACGACCAAGCCCGAGCGCCGGCTGCCGGTGATGCGGCTGCTGGTGGTGCTGGTGGTCGCTGGCGGCGCTGCGTGGTACTTCTACGGCGGCAGCTGGGCCGACATCAGCGGGGCGGCCGCGCTGCGTGCGCTCTACAGCGACACCACCTTCGAGGGCCGTACCGAGGGCACTGACTGGACGGCGTCGTACTGCGCCGACGGCACCGGCGTGGGCAAGGTGGGCGAAACGGAGATTGCTCGCCGCTGGTGGGTGAAGGGCGACGATCAGGTGTGCGTCGAGTCGAGGGGCAAGGTCGACTGCTGGCGCTTTGCCGTCAACAGTCTGCGGGGCTCGCGGCTGCGCGCGATCCGCGAGGGCGACGGCACGGTCGCCATGCTCGCCGTCGACAAGACGAAGCCGAAGATCTGCAAGTGAGGGTCGGCGCCGGCGAGGCACGCGCGGCGCGCGCGTCGGGAGGGTCGGTCAGCCCCGATCTGCGCATCCGCCCGGCCACGCGCGAGGACCTCCCGCGCGTTCAGGCGATCTACGCGCACGAGGTTCTGACCGGGACCGCCTCGTTCGAGCTCGAGCCCCCCGACGTCGACGCGCTCGCGCGGCGCATGCGGCGGGTGCGCGAGCGCGGCTGCCCCTACCTGGTGGCGGTCGTCGACGACGACGTCGTCGGCTACGCCTACGCGGCCGAGTACCGACCGCGCCCTGCGTACGCGTACACGGTGGAGAGCTCCGTCTACGTGGCGGCCGAGGCCCGGCGCCGCGGCGTCGGCGAGGCATTGCTGAGGCAGCTCGTGGACGACTGCACGGCGGCGGGCGCCCGGCAGATGGTGGCGGTGATCGGCGACTCGGCCCACGTCGCGTCGATCGCCCTGCACGCGAAGTGCGGGTTTCGACAGGTCGGCGTGCTGCACGACGTGGGCTACAAATTCCATCGCTGGCTCGATTCGGTCATCATGCAGCGCACCCTGGGCGCGGGCCCCGAGCGCCCGCCGGACGGCGGGCGCGGCGGCTGAGCTCGCGCCGCCCGGTGGCTCGGAGCGGGTCGCCCGCCGACCCGTTCGTGCAATCGGCCGGTGGTTTGTGACGACCGCCGGCGCCATGCGAACATGGCGGAACGTGGGGTGCGGCGGCGCCTCGCCAACGTTTTCACGTCGAGGACCGAGCGCATGACCACCGCTACCCGCGCCGAGACACCGGCGCTGTTCTCCGCAATCGCGCTCAGAGCGCTCACCCTCGCCAACCGCATCGTCGTCTCGCCGATGTGCCAGTACTCGGCCGAGAACGGCTGCGCGACGGATTGGCATCTCGTGCACCTCGGGCAGTTCGCCGTCGGCGGCGTCGGCCTGCTGATGGTGGAGATGACCAACATCGAGGCGCGCGGCCGCATCACCCCGTCCTGTCTCGGTCTGTACAGCGACGCGAACGAGCAGGCGCTGGCGCGGGTGGTGGCGTGGTGCCGGCGCTACGGGCGCGCGCCGCTCGGCATTCAGCTCGGGCACGCCGGACGCAAGGCGTCGACGCTGCCGCCCTGGCGCGGCCGCGAGCTGCTCCGCCCCGCTGCCGGCGGCTGGGAGACGGTGGCCCCGTCGGCCCTGCCTGTCGCCGCCGACGCGCCGACGCCGCGCGCCCTCGATATCGCCGAGATCGAGGGCTTGATTGAGGCTTTCACCGCCGCCGCCCGGCGCGCCGACCGCCTCGGCTTCGACGCCATCGAGCTGCACGGCGCCCACGGCTACCTGCTGCATCAGTTTCTCTCGCCGCTCAGCAACCGTCGCCGCGACGCCTACGGCGGGTCGCTGGAGAACCGCATGCGCTTCGCGCTCGAGGTGTTCGCGGCGGTGCGGGCGGTGTGGCCGGCGCACAAGCCGCTCGGCGTGCGGGTCTCGGCCACGGACTGGCATGAAGAGGGCTGGTCCCTCGAGGACACCGTCGAGCTGGCCGGCAGGCTGCGTGCGCTCGGCTGCGACTGGATCGACGTCTCGAGCGGCGGCATCGCGCCGGGCATCGCCATACCCACCGGGCCCGGCTACCAGGTGCCGTTCGCGGCGCGGGTGCGCGCCGAGACCGGCGCGCCGACCATCGCGGTGGGCCTGATCACCGATCCCCACCAGGCCGAGCGCATCGTCGCCGAAGGCCACGCCGACATGGTGGCGCTGGCCCGGGGCATGCTCTACGACCCTCGCTGGGCGTGGCACGCCGCCGACGCGCTCGGTGCCGAGGCGGGCTATCCGCGCCAGTACGAGCGCTGCCGTCCGGCGCTGCGTGCCGACGTGTTCGCCGATCGCTCTGCCGCGACGGGCAGCGGCGGCGCCTAGCGCGGTGCGTCTCACGGCCGCGGAGCGCGCGCTCGCCGCCGGGGAAGCCGGGGCGGCGGCGGCGATGGCCATGCGGGTGGTGGCCGAGACCGGTGCCATGCTGGGCGCGAGCCGCCTGGTGGAGATCGTATCGGCGCACGTGGACGGCTGTCTGTACCACGGCGACGGCGGCGTGCTGTTCGCCGAGCGGCTGGTGGCCGGGCACGGCCGGGTCGCCGTGCCGACGACGCTCAACGTCGGCGCGCTGGATCTGTGCCATCCGGGACGGGTGCGGGCGGCGCCGGCGCGACAGGCCATGGCGCGGCGTCAGATGCAGGCCTACGTTGCGCTCGGCTGCCGCGCGACGTGGACGTGCGCCCCCTACCAGGCGGGGCACCGACCGCCGCTGGGCAGCCACGTTGCCTGGGGCGAGAGCAACGCCGTCGCCTTCGCCAACTCCGTGCTCGGCGCCCGCACCAACCGCTACGGCGATCTGCTCGACATCTGCTGCGCGCTGGTCGGGCGCGCCCCCTGTTACGGGCTGCACCTCGACGACAACCGCCGCGCCTCGGTGTGCGTCGACACGTCTGCGCTGTCGGCGGCGCTGAAGGCCGATGACGCCTTCTACCCGGTGCTCGGCGCGTGGCTCGGCGCCGAGCTGGGCGACGCCGTGGCGGTCATCGACGGTCTGCCGCCGGCGCTCGGCGAAGATCGCCTGAAGGCGCTCGGCGCCGCGGCGGCGAGCACCGGCAACGTCGGGCTGTTCCACATCGCCGGGCGCACCCCGGAGGCGCCCACCGTGGCGGCGGCCTGCGGCGGTGCGCCGCTCCGCACCGTGACCCTGACGGCGGCGATGGTGCGCGCTGCGCGCGAGCGGCTGTCGACGGCCGCGACCGGGCCGATCACGGCGGTCGCCGTCGGCAGCCCGCACTTCTCACGCGCCGAATTCGAGGCGCTGCAGCAGCTGCTCGGCCCGCGCCGGGCGCGCGTTCCGCTCTACGTCTGCACCCGTCGTGACCTGCTCGCCGAGCTCGACGCCCGCGGCATGCTGGCGACGCTGCAGGGCGCCGGCGTCGAGATCGTCACCGACACGTGCGTGGCGGTGACCCCGATACTGCCCTCGGGCAGCGGTGTGGTCGTCACCAACTCCGCCAAGTTCGCGCAGTACATCCCGGCCAACACCGGTCACGACGTGGTGTTCGGCAGCCTGGCCGAATGCGTCGAGTCGGCGGTGGCCGGGCGGGTCGCGCGGCGACCCGGCGCGTGGTGCTAGCGCGCCCGCCGGCGCAGGCGCAGCGGCTCTCAGCCCGCGTGCTGGTGGACGGCACGGGGCACGGACGCCTGCTGCGCCTCGAGGCGCCGATCAGCTTCTGGGGCGGCATCGACCCCGCCAGCGGTCTCGTCAGCGATCCCCGCCATCCGCAGCACGGCTGCAGCGTCAGTGGGCGCGTGCTGGTGGTGACCGCCACGCGGGGCTCGAGCTCGAGCAGCGCCGTCTTGCTCGAGCTGCTCTACGCCGGTCTCGCGCCTTCGGCGCTGCTCGTCGCGGAGGCCGACGCCATTCTGGCGCTGGGCATCATCGCTGCCCGCGAGATGGGCTGGACGACCATTCCGATGCTGCAGCTCGAGCGGCCGGCACTGGCACGGCTGCCCGCCGAGGCGCAGGCCTGGGTCGAGCGCGGCGGACGCGTCAGCGTGTGGGCGGAGCAAGCTTAGCGAGGCGTCGCTGGCACCTGCCGCCGACGGTGTGCTGGAGGATCGGCTCGCCGCACACGGTGAATGCTGGGGATAGCACGGTGTCGATTGAGAAGGCACCGATCATCATCCAGAGGGAGCAGCGCACGCTCGGCACGCTGCTGCTCTGCTTCGAGACGCGGGTCAACCAGATCGAAACGAGAGAGCGCGAGCCCGACTTCGGGATACCGCAGGCTATCAGCATGCATCTCGACGCGTTCCTCGATACGTTTCACCATCCCAAGGAGCGGCATCTCTTCCCGGCGGTCGTCAGGCGTCATCCGTGCGCCGCGCCGCTGGTGCACGAGTTGCAGCAGCTTTGCGCCGCGCTGCGCAGCAGCCTGGCCGACTCCGAGGCGCGCGGTGCGCACGCGTTTCCGCGCTGTCGCGACAACGCGCTGGTGCTGATAACGTTCTAGCGCAAGCACGCCCATCGCGAAGAGCGCGAGCTGCTGCCCCTCGCCCACCCGTTCCTGCAGGTAGAGGACTGGCGGCCCATCGCAGAAGCGTTCGCCGCGCACGACGATCCGCTGTTCGGCGGCCATCCGCTGCAGCGCTTCCGGCGACTCCCGGCGCTGATCATGAGAATGTTCCTGGTTGGTGAGCCGCTGTTGTGAAGCGCCGCTGAACGACCGGCGTCGGCCGGCAAGCGAGAGGTCCTCGAACGACCGCCCCGGCGCGTGTCGGCGGCGAGAGTCGCCTCGCACGCCAGCACATGCGCGCTTGCGCATTGGTGCGCGGGCGAGGGGCGCAGTACAATTCCGAGGCAAGCCCGCCAATGGACGATGTGAGGCGAACATGAGCGAAGCACCCGAGGAAGAGCTGTCCGAATTCGACGACGCCGCCGAGCGCGTCATCGAGCTCGGAAACCGGCTGATGGACGTCGACGATATCGACGAATGGGAGGTCGCCTCCGGTCTGCTCGCGGGCGCCGTGCAGTTCTGGCTGTATTCCCGCCAGCCCTGCAGCGATCCCTTCTGTGAGACGTGCGCGGAGATCAGCACCGCCGAGCAGCGTCTGCGCAAGATGATCGAAGAGGCAAAGCAGTTCGCCGAGGACAGCGACTACTTCCACTCGCCGCGCGACACCAACGTCGGCACGGCCTGAGCGCGCCCGCCTGCGCGAGCCCCGTTCTCAGCGGCGCCCCGCTACCGTCAGATACACCGCCGTGCCGACGATCAGGGCGATGCCTGTCCAGGTCCAGGCGTCGGGCAGGTCGCCGAACACCACGTAGCCCAGTATCGTCGCCATGATGATCTCGGTGTAGGTGCACGGCGCGAGCAGCGACGCGTCGGCGTACTCGAACGACTTGATCACCAGGAAGTGTCCCGCGGCGGCGATGACGCCGATGGAGGCCATGGCGAGGAGCTCCCCCGGCGGCGGCGTGACCCAGATCCAGGGCAGAGCCAGCGTCGTGACGACGAGGCCGAGGATCGACTGGTAGCCGAGCGTGACCAACGGCGGGGCCGTGCCCGCCAGCATGCGCGTCGACAGCAGATACAGCCCGAAGCAGACGGCCGTGCCGAGCGCCAGCAGGGTCGCCCAATGAAAGCCTGCCAGCCCGGGTCGGACGATGATGACGACGGCCGCGAAACCAACCAACACGGCGGCCCAGCGCGACCACGCGACGCGTTCGCCGAGGATGTACGGCGACAGCGCCGTGACCAGCACCGGGGCGAGGAACACCAGCGCGATGGCGTTGGCCAGCGGAATGTGGCGAATCGCTGAGAAGAACAGCAGCGTCGCGCCGAACAGGAAGCCGCCGCGGGCGATCTGCAGCAGCGGCCGCCGGGTGACGAGCGCGCTCGGCCCGTGGCGCCACAGCACCACCGGCGCCACGACGATGAAGTGGAAGAAGAAGCGGGCCCAGACGATCTGCAGCACGGGATAGGACGCACTCAAGTACTTGGCGATAGCGTCCATGAACGGGACGATCTGCCAGGCGAGGATCGCCAGCAGCACACCCTTGAGGGCCGCGCGGTCGTCGCTCGGTTGCATCGCGGCGCGACGCCTGTGGTCGCGCTGAGCTCAGCCGGCGCGTCGCCGGGCGACGCCGCGCGCGCGGCCGTTGCGGCCCGATCGGCGCCGGCCCCGGGAGCGCGCCACGGGCGGGCCGCTCAATCGAGCCGGAACCCGTGCGAGCGCACGAAGCGGGCGAAGTCGCTGCGCTGCGGCTCGGAAACCTGACGTGCCTTGTCCTCCGACCAGCCGTAGCCATCGAGGTAGCCGTAGCGCTCGGTGAGTCGCTGGGCGTCACGCGGCAGCGGGTCGGTGGCGGCGCGCCGGCGGTCGTAGTGCGTGATCTCGCTGGGCAGCGCGCTGTCGTCGTAGCGGTCGACGTGCACGGTGGTGGCCAGCGACAGTCGCGGCCGCAGGCGGGCGGTCGCAGCCGGGTACCCCGCCGCCAGACCGGCGACGGGTAAGACGCCCGCCGGCAGGGCGAGCACGCGGCTGGCGTCGTCGATGCGGTTGCGCAGCACGCTGACCGGACAGCAGCCGAGACCGGCGGCCTCGGCCGCGCGGATGAAGTTCATCAGCACCAGGGCGGCGTCGACGGACGCGTTGAAGAAGCTGTCGAGGTGGTCGTTGGCGAAAGGCCGCCCGCGCAGCGCGCAGACGCGCCGGATACGGCGATTGTCCGCACAGAACACGAGCATCAGCGGCGCCGTGGCGAACCACGGTGCGGAGGGCACCAGCGCGCCGAGGGCGGCGCGCTGCGCGGCGTCCCGGACGACGACGATGCTGGCCTGCTGCAGGTCGGATTTCGATGGCGCCGCGAGGGCGCAGGCGAGCAGCACGCCGGTCACCTCGTCCGCAACCGGGTCGGGCGTGAAGGCGCGGTGGCTCGCGTGGCGGGCGATGCAGGCCAGTGCCTCGTTGTCGGCCAGGCCCTCGGGCACGTCGATGCTCGCGCCGAAACGCTGCGTGATGAGCTCGGCCAGTGATAGCGAGTCGCTGGACATGGCGCTGCCTCGCCCGTGTTTGAGGTGGGCGCACTATAGCGCACTCGCGGCCGGCCGCGTGGGCGCGTGGCGCTGCGCCGGGAGGCGGCTACAATACCGGCGCGCGCCGCGCCCGCCTGCGAACGGGATCTGCATGACGTCGACGGACAAGATCATCGAGATCAGCAATGCCACGGTCTTCCGCGGCGACACCTGCGTGTTCGAGAACCTCAGCCTGGTGCTCGACGCCGGCGTCAGCACGGCGATCATCGGCCCCAATGGCGCCGGCAAGTCGACCTTTCTCAAGCTCCTCACGCGGGAGCTGTATCCGCTGCACCGGCCGTCGTCGCACATCCGGATCTTCGGTCAGGAGAACTGGAACGTCTGGGATCTTCGCGCCCACCTCGGCATCGTCTCGCACGACCTGCACAGTCACTATGCCGGCCATGCCCGGGGCATCGACGTCGTGCTCTCCGGCTACTACTCGAGCATCGGCACCTGGCAGCACCAGCACTTCAGCGACGAGGCGCTCGATAAGGCGCGTCGCACGATGGTCATGCTGGGTATCGGTGCGTTGGAGAAGAAGCTCTTCTCGGCCATGTCCACGGGCCAGCAGCGCCGCGCTCTGCTCGGCCGCGCGCTGATCAACGAGCCGGACACCCTGGTGCTGGATGAGCCCACCGGCGGGCTCGATCTGCCGGCGACCTTCCAGTACCTCGACACGATACGCTCGCTGATGCAGAAGGGGCACACGGTGATCTTGGTCACCCATCACATCCACGAGATCCCCCCGGAGGTGCGTCGCGTGGTCCTGCTCAAGGACGGCCGCGTGGTCGACGACGGCGACAAGACAGAGCTGCTGACCTCGGCAAGGCTCACCGCGCTGTTCGGCGTGCCGATACGCCTCGTCGCGGAGGGCGGCTACTACCAGGCGCTGCCCGGCTAACGCCGCCCGACCGGGCCGTGCCGGCATGCACACAACGCAAGGACGGGGTCGGATCCCTTTGCCGCGCAGGACCAGTTCGGGATCGCATCCGCTTTCCGGTCACGACCGCCGGGCAACGGCAAGACACGGCGTCAGCGCGCAGGGCCGATCGGTGGGGGGACATGACGCCGTTTTGTGCGTGTTGAATCCGACCCCGTTTCCGGCGGCTGACGGCGGGAGACGGGTCCGCCCACCATCGCTTGCAAGGAGCTCTCCATGGACGACACCCGCTTCGACGTGATCGGCATCGGCAATGCCATCGTCGACGTGCTGGCGCACGCCGACGACGGCTTTCTCGCGGAGAACGGCCTGAGCAAGGGCACCATGACCCTGATCGACGCCGACACCGCCGAGGCGCTGTACGAGAAGATGGCACCCGCCCTGGAGTGCTCCGGCGGCTCGGCGGCCAACACCATCGCCGGCCTCGCTTCGCTCGGCGGCCGTGGCGCCTTCATCGGCAAGGTCAATCAGGATCAGCTCGGGGCGATCTTCCGTCACGACATCCGCGCGCTGGGCATCGCCTTCGACACGCTGCCGGCCGTCGACGGACCGGCCACCGCGCGATGCCTGGTCTTCGTGACGCCCGACGCGCAGCGCACGCTGCAGACCTATCTCGGCGCCTGCGTGGAGCTCGGTCCGGCCGACATCGACCCGTCGCTGATCGCCGCCGCCCGCGTCACCTACCTCGAGGGCTATCTGTGGGATCGCCCCGAGGCCAAGGAAGCCTTCGTCAAGGCGGCCACCGCCGCCCACCAGGCGGGCCGGCAGGTGGCGCTGAGCCTGTCGGATCCCTTCTGCGTCGATCGCCACCGCGGCGAGTTCCTCGATCTGGTGGAGCACCACGTGGACATCGTCTTCGCCAACGAGCACGAGATCACCTCGCTCTATCAGGTGGCCCACTTCGACGACGCGCTGCAGGCGGTGCGGGGGAAGTGCGCCGTCGCTGCGCTCACCCGCAGCGAGAAGGGCTCGGTGGTGGTGGCCGGCGACGAGGTGCACGTGCTCGACGCCGAGCCGGCGCAGGTCGTCGACACGACGGGTGCCGGCGACGCCTACGCCGCGGGGTTTCTCTTCGGCCTCACTCACGGTATGCCGCTGGTCGAGGCGGCGCGCGTGGGCGGCATCGCGGCGGCCGAGGTCATCGGTCACGTCGGCGCGCGACCCGAGGCGCCGCTGAGCGGGCTCGTGGCGCCACGGGGCAAGTGAGCGCACCCCCTCGACGGGACCGCCGACGGTCGCCCGCTTCGGCGGACCGAGTCCCTGGCGGTCGCCCGCTTCGGCTGCGCGGTGTCGGTCGGCCCGCGGTGAGGGTTCGCCGACAGCGCGGCGGGTCGCGCTGGCGCTGATCGCGGGCTTCGGCGCCTGGCTGCGCGACATGATTGAGGGCGCCCGGCGCGACCGCAGCATCGTGGCGCTGACGGCGCTGACGGCGGGTGCGGCGGTACCCGTGGCGTTGTGGGCTTCGGCCTTGCTCGGCATGGGGCTGTGGAGCGCGTTACGCGGCACGGCGCCCGAACCGCCCCACCGCGTTGCCGAACGGTGGCTGAGGCGCGTTGCCGCCCGGCGCGTCCGCCTCTCAGGCGCGCTGCGCGGCGACGCGGGCGGTCTCCGCTCCCGGGCTCGTACAAGGCAAGCCATGCGCCTGACGGTAAGCGTGTCGGGCGTGTAACGGGCGCTTCGCCAACGATCGTTGCCTCACGCAGGTTCGCGTCCTGGGGAGCCGGCGGTCTGTGCTAAGGTGGCCGCGGTCGACGTCGTCGCACTGTGCCAAGCCATGGAGCTCTACGAACTCACCGAGGGACCGACGCCGGTGCTCGTCAGCATGCCCCACGACGGCACCTACCTCCCGGCCGACATCGCCGCGCGCATGACGGCAGCGGCGTTGCGGGTGCCGGACACCGACTGGCACGTGGCGAGGCTGTACGATTTCGCGCGGGAGCTCGGCGCTGGCGTGATCAAACCGGTATGCTCGCGCTACGTGGTCGATCTGAACCGACCTCCCGACAATGCTCCGCTGTATCCGGGCGCGAGCAACACCGAGCTGTGTCCGCTGCGCACCTTCGACGACGAGCCGATCTACCGCGACGGGCAAGCGCCCGACGAGGACGAGGTAGCCCGCCGACGGGAGCGCTACTGGCGGCCCTACCACGCGCGTCTGCGCCTTGCCCTCGACGGCATGCGGACCCGCCACGGCGTCGCGGTGCTGTTCGAAGCGCACAGCATCCGGTCGCGGGTGCCGCGTTTCTTCGATGGCCGGCTGCCGGATTTCAATCTGGGGACGGCCGACGGCGCGAGCAGCGACGCATCGCTCGAGGCGTGCTGCCGGGCAGTGCTCGAAGCGGCCGCCGGATTCACCGCCGCGGTCAACGGGCGCTTCAAGGGCGGCTACATCACACGCCACTACGGCGATCCTGCCGCGGGTATCCACGCCCTGCAGCTCGAGCAGGCGCAGATCACCTACATGGAGGAGACGCATCCGTTCCGCTACCGGGAGGATCGGGCTGCGGCCGTGCGGCCGACGCTGCGCGCCCTGTTGGCGGCGGTCATCGCCTGGGCCGAGGAGCGGGCGCGCTGAGGCGTGGCGCCCGGCGCCGCCCGGGGCGCACCGCGCGCGTCAGTGGCCGCCGTGTACCACGTCGCCGTCCTTGACCACCTCGAGACAGGGATTGAAGCCGATGCGGTAGGCGAGCTCGGCCGGCGTGTGCACGTCCCACACCACGAAGTCGGCGGCCTTGCCCGGCTCGAGCGTGCCCACCCAGTCGTCGACACCCAGCGCGCGCGCCGCGTTGCGCGTGACGCCGGCCAGCGCTTCCTCCGGGGTGAGCCCGAAAAGCGTGCACGCCATGTTGAGCATGAGCAGCAGCGAGGTCACCGGCGAGCTGCCGGGGTTGCTGTCGGTGGCGACGGCCATCGGCACGCCGTGGCGGCGAAACAGCTCGATCGGCGGCCGCTGCGTGTCGCGCAGGAAATAGAAGGCGCCGGGCAGCAGCACGGCGACGGTGCCGGCGTCGGCCATGGCGGCGACGCTGCCCTCGGAGGCGTGCTCGAGGTGATCGGCGGACAGCGCCCGGTAGCGGGCGGCGAGGGCGGCGCCGCCGAGGTCGGACAGCTGCTCTGCGTGAAGCTTCACGGGTAGTCCCGAGCGCAGGGCGGCGTCGAACACGCGCGCGCTCTGCTCGACGCTGAAGCCGATGCCCTCGCAGAAGACGTCGACGGCATCGGCCAACCCCTGCCGTGCCGCCGCAGGCAGCGACTCGCGGCAGACGAAGTCGACGTACTCGTCGGCGCGGCCGGCGAACTCGGGCGCCAGCGCGTGTGCGCCCAGGAACGTGGTGCGCACGGTCACGGGATGACGGGCGGCGAGGCCACGTGCCGCGCGCAGCATCTTGAGCTCCGTGTCGACATCGAGACCGTAGCCGGACTTGATCTCGATGGTGGTCACGCCTTCCGCGGCCAGTACGGCGAGGCGCGCGCCCGCCGCGTCGATCAGCTCGGCCTCGCTGGCGGCGCGGGTGGCGGTGACGGTGGACAGGATGCCGCCGCCGGCGCGCGCGATGTCCTCGTAGCTGACGCCGGTCAGACGTTGTTCGAATTCCCGAGCGCGGTCGCCCCCGTAGACGAGGTGGGTGTGACAGTCGATCAGTCCGGGGGTGATGAGACGGCCGCTGCAAGCGCGCACGTCCCGGGCCGCGCCGGTGTCGAGCGCTGCGGCCGGGCCGACCCAGGTGATGCGGCCGCCCGCGACGACGATGGCGGCGTCGGCGACCAGGCCGTACGGCTGGGGCCACTGCGGCGCCATGCTCGCGACGTCGGCGCCCAGCCATACGATGTCGTCGGCATTACCGCGATAGTGTCCGGGCTGATCAGCCACCGCGCCGCTCCACCTTGCTCCGATCAATGTCGTGCGCCCACAATGCGACGACGTGGGCAGCCATGGCGTGCCGCTGCACTCTGGACGACCGGGCCCGATTGCCCCGCTCGATCGACGCCGCCGACGCGCACAACGGCAGTGTAACGAAATTACGCAACCGTTCCAGAAGCCCGCCGTTTACATCGGCAGAGGCCCAAAGGGCATTCGATGCTGAGGCTCTTCACCGAACGCGCGCTGATCGCCCGGGACTGGGTGCAGAATGCGCTCGTCACCGTCGACGACCACGGCGTGATTGCGAGCGTGGACAGGGATCTGCCGGGCTGCCCTGCCGGCGCCACGCACGTCGCCGGCGCCCTCGTGCCTGGTATGCCCAACGTCCACAGCCACGCCTTTCAGCGCGCCATGGCGGGCCTCGCCGAGCGGCGCGGTGCGGGCGACGACGATTTCTGGAGCTGGCGCTCGACGATGTATGGCTTCGTGGAGCGGGTCACGCCGTCGGAGTGTCAGGCGATTGCCGAGCAGCTCTACGTGGAGATGCTCAAGGCGGGCTACACCGGCGTCGCTGAGTTTCACTACCTGCACCATGCGCCGTCGGGTATGCCGTACGAGCCGCCCACGGAGATGTCCGATCGGATCGTGGCGGCGGCGATGAACACCGGAATCGCCGTCACGCTGCTGCCCGTGCTGTATACCGCGAGCGGATTCGGCGGCCAGCCGCCCTCGCCCGCGCAGCGCCGCTTCGTCAACGATCCCGAGCGGTTCGCCGCGTTGCTCGAGGCGCTGCAGGGGCGCTATCGGCGCCAGCCGCACGTGCGCCTCGGTGTGGCGCTGCATTCGCTGCGCGCGGTGACGCCGGCGGCGCTGCGCGCAGCGCTGGACGCGGCTCATGGGCTGGACGCGACGGCGCCTGTCCACATCCACGTGGCCGAGCAGGTGCGCGAAGTCGAAGAGAGTCTGGCCTGGTGCGGCCAGCGACCGGTGGCCTGGCTGCTCGACCATGTCGACGTCGACGCACGCTGGTGTCTGGTTCATGCAACCCATGTGAACGACGCGGAGCTGGAGGGTATCGTCGCGAGCGGCGCCGCGGTCGGCCTGTGCCCGACCACGGAGGCCAACCTCGGCGACGGCGTGTTTCCGGCGGTCGCCTTGCTACGCGCGGGTGGGTGTTTCGGGATCGGCTCGGACAGCAACGTCTCGGTGAGCCCGCGCGAGGAGCTGAGACTGCTCGAGTACGGTCAGCGGCTGGTGCACCGGGGCCGCGCCCTGCTCGCCGACGCTCCCAACGCCTCGGTCGGCGCCAGCCTCTACCATCGGGCGCTGGCAGGTGGCGCGCAGGCGCTCGGGCGGGCATGCGGGGCAGTGGCTCCCGGTTACCGGGCGGATCTCGTGGTCCTCGACGTCGAGGAGCCGACCCTGGTCGGCCGGGACGGGGATGCGCTGCTCGACGCGTTCGTGTTCGCCGGCAACGACAATCCGGTCTCGGACGTCATGGTCGGCGGGCGTTGGCTGGTGCGCGGGCGGCGCCACCTGAACGAAGAGGAGATCGGGGAACGTTTCGCCGCCGTGCAGCGGCGCCCGCCGCGCTGACGTCGCAGCGCGCCGACCACAGCCGCTGCCGGCCCGTTGCCCCGAGTTCGGCGCCGAGCCGCTGGCGCCGGCTCGGCTGCCGTCTCCGACGAAAGCGGGTGCGACCCGGCTCTGTTCGGTGACGGCGTGGTGCGCGGGCGGTCGATCGAGCGCGCGCGTCCGCTCGCTTGCCGTGGCGTGCGCCGTGCGCGCGCGTCAGCCCTCCGTGCCCGGCGGGTACATTGTGATCACCTCACCGAGCGTGTTGTCGATCTCGCCCAGCGACGGGTAGTTGAAAACATCGGGAATGCCCCACGCGGCGCAGATGAAGCTGGTCACTTCGGGCTGTCGCGGGGAGGCGATCTCCATGGTGATGGCGAGCGTCTGCGCGGAATCTCTATTCGTCGTCAGCAGGATCAGGGCCTGAGCGACCTGGAAGGGCGTGTTGGCGGACATCATGTCCACGCGCCGGTAGACTTTCTCGATGATGAACTCGTCGGCGAGAATCGTCTGCGGTGTTCCCAGCTCCTGCTTCGAGCGCACGAGGCGAAAGCTGCAGTACGGGTACGGCTGATTGAGCTGGCTGTGGGGAACGACCTTGCCGTACTGGATATGGACGCGGCTCTTCCCAGCGGGGACGACGATGTCCTGGTTGAGCGTCATGCGCGTGCCGACCTTCGGCACCCGACCCCAGCCCTCGTCGGGACCGGTAGTCGCGCATGCCGTCAGCAGCGGCACCACGAGAGCGGCTACGGCGAGTCTCAGTTTCGACATGTGGTTATGGTCCTCGGGTGTCTCAAGCCGATACCTGCCGCTCCCCTCGGCCTGGGCCGCTCTGCCGTCGGCCGCTGCGGACGTTTATTCTGGAGGCAGCGTGCGCCGTCTTCAACCCCGGCGAGGGCAGGACGTGTCGGCGCATCACGGTGACAGCCGGCGCGCCGCGGCGGAGTGCCGGCGTTCGTCCAAGCGCCACAGGCCCGCCTCGCGGGCGGCGCCGCAGGCGGCGGCCAGATCGCCGGCGCTGCAGGGGCGGTTGAGGGCGCCGTATTTGTCGGGCTTGGTGGCGGCGGTCGAGAGCACCTCGTAGTCGGGCCGGTACTGGCCCATGATGTTGACATAGGTGTCGCGCGAGACCGCGTCGGCGAGCCACTCAAAGATGGCCGCGGCCTCGCCGGTCTGCCCCGGCATGACGAGATGGCGCACCAGCACGCCGCGGCGGGCGAGACCGTCGGCGCTCAAGCGCAGCGGCCCCACCTGCCGGTGCATCTCGACGATGGCCTCGCGGGCGCGCTCGGGGTAGTCCTTGGCCTTGAGGTAGCGGCGCGCGCTCTCACGCGTCCAGAACTTGAAGTCGGGCATGTAGATGTCGACGATGCCGTCGAGCAGGCGCAGCGACGACAGCGCGTCGTAGGCGCTCGTGTTGTAGACGATGGGCAGGCGCAGGCCTCTGGGCGCGGCGGCGGCGACGGCCTCGATGACCTGCGGGGCGACATGCTCGGGTGTGACGAAGTTGATGTTGTGACAGCCGCGCGCCTGCAGATCGAGCATCAGCGTGGCGATCTCCTCCGCCGTGCACTCCCGGCCCTGACGCCGTTGCGAGATGTCCCAGTTCTGACAAAAGACGCAGCGCAGGTTGCACAGGCCGAAGAAGATCGTGCCCGAGCCGCGCCAGCCGCGCAGGCAGTCTTCCTCGCCGAAGTGGGGGAAAGCGCTGGCGACCACGGCGTAGCGTCCCGTGTTGCAGACCTTCATCTCGTTCTCGAGGCGGTTGACGTGGCAGTCGCGCGGGCACGCGCAGCAGTCGCGCAGCTCCTCGAGCGCGGCCGCGACGCGCGCCTCGAGCTCGCCGCGACGGTGCAGGGCTAGGTAGGCCGGCTCGTGCTCGGCAATGACGAAGGACGCGCTCGACGGCGCGTGGATGTCGGGGCCCGCCATGCCGCAAGCATATCGGCACCGCGGACAAACTTCACGACGTGGCGGCCCGCGCCGGGCAGCGTCTGGGGGCGGCAATCCCTGCTGCGCGTCGACCTACTCACCTCGCACCACGCCCTCGCGGCGCGGATCCGCACCGCCAATGAGCATCCCGTCGCGAACGACGATACCGTGCAGCCCGCTGTTGAGGCTGCGCACGGACAGCTCGTGACCCCGCCCCGCGAGCGCCTGCTGCGAGGCGACCGCCTCGGTGTCCGCCTCGAGATACGCGCGCTGCCCGGTGCTCCCGAAGTGGCCGAGATCGATCGCCGCCTGGATGTCGAGGCCCCAATCGAGCACGGCGACCAAGGTTTTCGCAACATAGTTGATGATGTGGCTGCCGCCCGGCGAACCGACCACCAGCGCGGGCTCCCCGCGCTCGTCGAAGACGATGGTGGGCGCCATGGAGCTGCGCGGGCGCTTGCCGCCCTCGACGCGGTTGGCCACCGGCATGCCGTCTTGTGTCGGTGCTGCCGAGAAGTCGGTCAGCTGGTTGTTGAGCAGGAAGCCGCGCACCATGAGGCGGCTGCCGAAGCCGGTCTCGATGGAAGAGGTCATCGACAGCGCGTTGCCGTAGGCGTCGACGATGCTGAAATGCGTCGTGCCCGGCAGCTCCGGCCCCCAGTGGGGCCCATAGCGCGCCGCCCGTGCCTGCGGCGGCTCCCCGGGTTGCGGCTCCGGCAGCGCCCGCTCGAGTGCGATCAGGCCCGCCCGCCGCGCCAGGTAGCGGCGGTCGATCAGACCGGCGACCGGGACGTCCACGAAGTCGCTGTCGGCCATGTACACGCCGCGATCCGCGAAAGCGAGCCTGCCCGCCTCGATGAAGAGGTGCAGGGCGTCGGCGCCGTAGCCCATGGCGGGCAGGTCGAAGCGCTCCAACATGCCGAGTATCTGCGCAACGGTCAGGCCACCGGAGGAGGGCGGGCCCATGCCGCATACGCGATGGACGCGGTAGGCGGTGCACACGGGCTCGCGCGTCTTTACGCGATAGCGGGCCAAGTCCTCGCGCGAGAGCAGGCCCGGGTTCTCCGGTGTCGCGCGCACGGCGGCGACGATTTCGTCGGCGATCGCGCCCCGATAGAACACCTCCGAGCCGGCCTCGGCGATGGCCGCCAGCGTGTCGGCGAAGGCGGGATTCGTCAGGCGCGTGCCGGCCGCCAGGGCGTTGCCGTCGTCATCGAAGAAGTAGCGCCGCGCGGCGGGGTAGCGGTCGAGACCGTGCTCGCGCGCGGCCGCGATCGACTGGCTGAGCCGCGGGGTGACCTCGAAGCCTTCCCGCGCCAGCCCGATGGCCGGCTGGAGCAGCCGCAACCATGGCAGGCGGCCATGCTGCTCATGCGCCAGCTCGATCAGCCTGAGGACGCCGGGCACACCCACCGAGCGCCCCCCGATGACGCGCTCCCAGAAGGGCCTGGGCTGGCCGTCGGCGTCGAGGAAGTAGCTCGGAGTCGCGGCCGCCGGGGCGGTCTCGCGGCCGTCGTAGCTGGTGAGCGTCCGGCTGGCCGCGTCCCAGTAGAGCATGAAAGCGCCGCCGCCGATGCCGGAGGACTGCGGCTCGACTAGATTGAGCACCGTCTGCACGACAACCGCGGCGTCGACGGCGCTGCCGCCGGCGCGCAGTGTCTCGTGTCCGGCTTCGACCGCCAGCGGATGCGCGGCGGCAACCATGAAACGCGTCGCCGAGACCGGCGCTTTCGCCGCGCGACCGCTCGCGGGCTCGGGTTGTGCGATCTGCGCCCGCGCCGGCGGTGGGCCGACGATTGCGCCGGCCAGCAGCAAAGCACCGGCAACGACGAAGATCGCGCGCGGGCGTTGCCCACGCCGCGCGGCGCCCGCGCGTCTCGCCCACGGCGCGCAGGCCGGCGGTCGCTGCCGGGCTCGCCCCGGCGTGCTGCGCTCGGCTGAGCAATCCACGCGACGCCCTGTCTGGCTGTCCGTGTGCGGCGGCTAGAGCAGCGCGAGCATGGTCTCGGCGTCGCTCACCTCGACTTTGCCCGGCGCCTCGACGTTGATCTCCTTGACGACGCCGTCCTCGACGAGCATGGCGTAGCGCTGCGAGCGTATGCCGTAGCCGCGAGCACTCATGTTCGCCTCGAGACCGACCGCGCGGGTGAACTCCCCGTTACCGTCGGCCAGCATGAGAATGTGCTCGGCGTTCTGCGCTTTGCCCCAGGCGTCCAGGACCCAGGCGTCGTTGACCGACAGGCACGCGATGGTGTCGATTCCCTTGGCGAGCAGCTCGTCGGCATGGACGACATAGCTCGGCAGGTGGCTGGCCGAGCAGGTAGGCGTGAACGCGCCGGGCACAGCGAACAGCAGCACCTTCTTGCCGTTGAAGACCTCGGCGGTGGTGATGGTTTCGATTCCCTGATCGCCCAAGCGAAAGAGCGTTGCGTCCGGAATGCGCTCGCCTTTGCTGATGGCCATGTCGTACTCCTGTCGTTGGTCGTTGATGCGAAATCATCGATGCGCGAGGGCGCGCCAGCCGTCGTTGCGCCATGCGGTCGTTATCGGTACGGCGAGCTCGGAGCGCGGCTGTGCGCCCCGCACGCAATGTTAATGGCAACCCGCGGCACAGCAAATAGTCGATGCGTGCGACGCCGTCGTCCTCCGGGTCCGAGCGCATTTATGGGCGTGGACCCCGGATTCGCGTGAGTTGGCGCAAGCCGTGGCGGTCAGATCACGCCTTCCTCGGCCAGTCGCTCGATCTCGGCCTCGTCCAGCCCGAGCCAGTCGCGGTAGATCTCGTTATTGTGGGCGCCCAGCGCCGCACCCAGGTGACGGATCTCGCCGGGGGTGCGCGACAGCTTTGGCACGACGCCCTGAACGGCGATGGCGCCGGCGCGCGCGTCGTCGACGCGCAGCAGCGTCTCGCGCGCCCAGAAGTGCTCGTCGCGAAAGATGTCGGCGATGCTGTTGACAGGCCCGCAAGGGACGTCGCCCGCATCGCAGCGGGCCAGCACCTCATCGCGAGGCAGCGAGGAGGTCCACTCGGCCACCATGCGGTTGACGGTCTCGCGGTCGGCAAGGCGGCTGGCCTTGCGCCCATAGCGGTCGTCGTCGGCCAGCTCCGGCCGGCCGAGCACCTTGGCCAGCCGGGCGAACATCTTGTCGTTGGTGCAGGCGATGGCGACCCAGTGGCCGTCGCGGGTCGGATAGTGGCTGTGCGGCACCGAGCTGTGCGTCTCCGTCCCGCTGCGCTCGCGGACCCCGCCCGTGCGGTCGTAGACGGCGGCGATCTCGTCGAGAAAACGAAACATGCCGTCATGCAGGGCGACGTCGATGAACTGGCCGCGACCCGTGCGCTCGCGCACGCGCAGGGCGAGCAGCACGCCGAAGGCGCCGTAGAGCCCGCTCAGATAATCCGCCAGTGTCGTGGAGCCGGCGATGAGCGGCGGCGTGTCGGGCTGTCCCACCAGGTAGGTGAGCCCCGAATAGGCCTGGGCGATGCGTGCGAAGCCCGGCAGATTGCGCTTCGGCCCCGTCTGGCCGTAGGCCGACAGCCGCAGCATGACCAGCCCCGGGTTGATCTCGCAGAGCGCGTCGTAGCCGAGTCCCCACTTCTCGAGCGTGCCGGGTCGGAAGTTCTCCAGCACCACGTCCGAGCGGGTCACCATGTCGCGAAACAGCTGCGCCCCCCGCGGGGTCCGCAGATCGAGCGTGATACAGCGTTTGTTGCGGGCTTCGGAGAGCCAGAAATAGGTGTCGCCGACTTCGCTCGCGACGCCGAGGTGACGCAACGAATCGCCGGCGCCGGGCTTCTCGATCTTGATCACGTCTGCGCCGAACTCGGCCAGGCAGGCGCCGGCGAACGGAGCGGCGACGAAGGTGGCGATGTCGAGCACCCGCACGCCGCTGAGCGGCGCCTCGGCC
This sequence comes from Arenicellales bacterium, assembly GCA_041550555.1. Lineage (GTDB taxonomy): Bacteria > Pseudomonadota > Gammaproteobacteria > Arenicellales > JBFEOO01 > JBFEOO01. The sequence continues at coordinate 2,246 of JBFEOO010000048.1, read as the reverse complement.
GCGGTCGATTCGTCGCTCACGTATGCAGCTCCAGCACGTCGCCGTCGCACACCCGATGCTCGCGCCCCACCTGCTGTCCCTCGAACTGCCCGCTGGTGCCCCAAAGGCGCGCAAAACGCAGCGACTCGGCAAAGTCCTTGTGCACGAGCAGCGCCACGTCGGCCACCGTGTCTCCGGCCCGCACGGTGAACGGCCTGTCCATGTCGGGCGGCCGATTGGGGGCCTTCGTGTAGACGCGCACGACGCCCAGCTGCCGGAACAGCCACTCGGCGATCTGCTCGGTACCCGCGCCGGTCTCGGCGGACACCGTCAGCGCCGGGTAACGGGCGCCGAGCAGCTCGTTGAACACCGCAATCTCCTCGCTCGAGGCGGGGGTCACGTCGATCTTGTTGACGAGCAGCAGCGTCGGCAGCCGCACCGAGAACGGGTCGTCGACGGCATCGTCCTCGCCGTCGGCCGTCGCGTCCGGCTGCTGCCAGCGCTCGAGCAGCGTCACGTGTCTCGCAGCGAGCAGGTCGCGCAGCGCGGTGACGGCCTCGACGCAGGCGGGGTCGCCGAGATCGACGATCAGCAGGCAGGCGTCGGCCGGCTGCAGGGCGTTGCCGATCCATGGCAGCGGATGCTCGGGACATACCGGGGGCAGATCCACGAGCTGGAAGTGGATGTCCCGGTACGCGAGCATGCCGGGTTGCGGGAACTGCGTCGTGTAGGGATACGGGCCCGCTTCGGCATGGGAGCCGGTGAGCCGCGCGTGCAGGGTCGACTTGCCGACGTTGGCGGCGCCGAGCAGGGCGATCTGCGCGGCGCCTTCGGGCCGGATCACCTGCGCCGGGCCGCCGCGCGCCGCGCCTTTGCGCGGGCCGCTGAGCTCCTCTGTCAGCTGCTTGATGCGGGTCTTGATATCGGCCTGCAGGTGCTCCGTGCCCTTGTGCTTGGGGATGGTGCGCAGCATCTCCTTGAGACCGTCGAGGCGTTCCTTGGGATCGCGGGCGCGGCGGTAGGCCGCCTCCGCGCTCTTGTACTCGGGGCTCAGATTGGCGGGCATGACTGGGGCAGGGTAGGCGTCTGCATCATCGGGGCGACACTGGGGTCGAGCGTATGGGGAAGAGCCGAATCTCACAATGGGCTTCGACCCGTACGCCGCCCCGGCCACGAACGAATTCTCGAAATCGGGTCGCACCCCGGTTTGGCCGATTCTGCCAATTCTGCCGCATACGACCGCAGCCGCCAACGCGATAGCCGCTGCGGCGTCTTGTGGTGTAATCTGCCGCCGCGACAACCGCCACAGCGAACGCTCACGCATGGACCTGCCGCTCACCGGTATTCGCGTCGTCGAGCTCGGCTCGAGCGTCGCCGCGCCCTACGCGACCTGGATTCTCGCTGCGCTCGGGGCCGAGGTGATCAAGGTCGAGCGGCCCGGCACGGGAGACGACGCGCGCGGCTGGGGCGAACACGTGGTGGACGGCGAGCGCCTGTGGTTCCACGTGCTCAACGCCAACAAGCGCTCCATCGTGGTCGACCTGAAAGACGCCGCCGCGCGCGAGCGCCTGCTGCGCTTCATCGCCGACGACGCCGACGTGGTGGTGCAGAACATGCGTCCCGGCGTGGTGGCAAGGCTCGGTCTGGACGCCGAGACACTGTGCGCGCGCAGCGCGCGGTTGATCTACTGCAACATCGGCGCGTTCGGCGACAGCGGGCCGCTCAAGGAGCGGCCGGGCTACGACCCGCTCATGCAGGCCTTCGGCGGCATCATGAGCGTCACCGGCGAGCAGGATCGACCGCCCGTGCGGGTCGGGGTGTCCATCATCGACATGGGGACGGGCATGTGGTGCGCCATCGGTGTGCTGGCGGCGCTGCACCGGCGGGGCACGACCGGGCGCGGCGGTGTCGTCGACACCGCGCTCTTCGAGACCGCGCTCGGCTGGATGACGATCCCCGGCGCCGACTATCTCGCCAGCGGTGCGGTGCCGCGCGGCTACGGGTCGGGCATCAGCGGCATCGTTCCGTACCAAGCCTTTGCCTGCAGCGACGGCTACCTGCTGGTTGGCGGCGCCAACGACCGGCTGTTCGCTGCGCTGTGCGATGCCCTCGGCCACCCGGAGTGGGCCGCGGACCCGCGCTTCGCCATCAACGCGTCGCGCGTCGCTCACCGCGGGGAGGTGGTCGCCATGCTCGCCGCGGTGTTCGAGACCGCGCCGCGGTCGCACTGGCAGGGCAAGCTCGACGCGGCCGGCGTGCCGAACGCG
>JBFEOO010000047.1:0-29290 GCA_041550555.1 Arenicellales bacterium | reverse complement strand
GCTGCTGCGCATGGACTGGTACGTCGAGGGCGTGCAGGGCAAGCTGCCTAATTGAGCCGAGCCTGCAGCGGCTGACCGCGCTGTGAATTTTATAATGTACTGGTTGAGAAAGTTTCTTTATCATACTGTTTTAAATATTTAAAAAAGGAGGGCATGTGGCAAGGGCGCCGGATTTTCTCGTGCACGACATCGGAGACTCGGTCGGCGTCGTCGTCGTCGAGGGCATCGAGGCCGGACAGGTCCTCGAAGGCTGGGTCATGGCCACCGACGAGACCATCGCAGTGACCGCCAACGATGCCATTCCGCTCGGTCACAAGGTGGCGCTGGCGGACATGGCCGAGGGCGACACGGTGATCAAGTACGGGCACGACATCGGACGCACCGTGGCGCCGATCGCTCAGGGCGACCACGTGCACGTCCACAACACCAAGACCAAGAGGTGGTAGCAACGATGGCGGAGCACACCATTCACGGGTATCGGCGCGAGAACGGCCGCATCGGCATCCGCAACCACGTCATCGCGCTGCCGCTCGACGACCTCTCGAATGCGGCCTGCGAAGCGGTCGCCCACAACATCAAGGGCGTGCTCGCGCTGCCCCATCACTACGGACGGCTGCAGTTCGGCGAGGACCTCGAGCTGCACTTCCGCACGCTGATCGGCACCGGCAGCAACCCCAACGTCGCCGCGGTGGTGGTGATCGGCATCGAGCCCGGCTGGACGCAGCGCGTGGTCGAGGGCATCGCCCAGACGGGCAAGCCGGTGCAAGGCTTCGCCATCGAGCAGAACGGCGACATCAAGACCATCGCCGATGCCAGCCGCGTCGCCAAGGACTATCTGCAGTGGGCGTCGGAGAAGCGGCGCGAGCCCTGCAACATCGACGAGCTGTGGATCTCGCACAAATGCGGGGAGTCGGACACCACGTCCGGCATCGGCGCCAATCCCACCGTCGGCAATCTCATCGACAAGCTCGACGCGCTCGGTGTCACCAACTGCTTCGGCGAGACGTCGGAGCTGACCGGGGCGGAGCTGCTGTGCAAGGCGCGGGCGGCCACGCCCGAGGTCGGTGAGAAGTTCTACGCCACCTGGAAGGCGTACATGGACGAGGTCATCGAGCCGCACAAGACGAGCGATCTGTCCGAGAGCCAGCCCACCAAGGGCAACATCGAAGGGGGGCTGACGACCATCGAGGAGAAGGCGCTCGGCAACCTGCAGAAGATCGGGCACCACGCCCGTTACATCGATGTGCTCGAGCCCGCGCAGACGCCCCGCAAAGGGCCGGGGCTGTATTTCATGGACACCTCGTCGGCGGCCGCCGAGTGCGTGACGCTGCAGGCGGCAGCCGGCTTCGTCGTGCACATCTTTCCCACCGGGCAGGGCAACATCATCGGCCATCCCGTCGAGCCGGTCATCAAGCTCACCGCCAACCCGCGCACGGTGCGCACCATGGGCGAGCACGTCGACCTCGACGTCTCCGGCATCCTGCGCCGCGAGATGACCCTCGACGAGGCCGGCGACGCCCTGATCGACATGACGATCCGCACCTGCAACGGCCGGCTCACCGCCGCCGAGGCGCTCGGGCACCGCGAGTTCGTCATGACCAAGCTCTACCGCAGCGCCTGAGGGCGCCGCGCGGGCACCGATGGACGCCCACACCCGCGCGCTGTTCGATCTCGACGGCAGGGTGGCCGCCGTCACCGGCGCCAGCTCGGGCATCGGCCGCGAGATCGCCCGCGCGCTGGCACAGGCCGGCGCCCGCGTTGTGCTGATCGCCCGCCGCGAGGCGGCGCTGGAGGCGGCGGCGGAGGCGATCCGCGGCGAGGGTGGGGCGGCGCAGGCCGTGGCCGGCGATCTCGGCCGGCGCGAGGCGCTGGCGGAGCTGGCGCGGCGGGCCGGCGCGCCGTTCGGGGCGCCGCTCATCGTCGTCAACGCCGCCGGCATCAATACGCGCCAGGCGGCGGACGACGTCACCGACGACGCCTGGGACCGCACGCTCGAGCTCAATCTCTCGGCGCCGTTCTTCTTCGCGCGGGCGCTGGTGCCGGCCATGCGTGCCGCCGGCTGGGGCCGCGTCATCAACATCGCTTCGCTGCAGTCCCGGCGTGCGTTCGCCGGAGGCATCGCCTACGGGGCGTCGAAGGGGGGCCTCTGTCAGCTCACGCGGGCCATGGCCGAGGCGTGGTCCGCCGACGGCATCATGTGCAACGCCATCGCGCCGGGCTTCTTCCCCACCGCGCTGGCGGCGCCGATCTTCGCCGATCCGCTGCGGGCGCAGTGGGCCGCGAGCCAGACCGCCGTCGGTCGCAACGGCCGCCTCGAGGACCTGCACGGCGTCGCCGTGTTCCTGGCCGCGCCGGCGTCCGATTACATCACCGGGCAGACGCTCTTCGTCGACGGAGGATTCACCGCAAAATGAAAGCCTTGGTCTATACCGCCCCGGGCCGCGTCGAGCTGCGCGACGAGCCCGACCCCGCTCCGGGTCCCGGCGAGGTCACCGTGCAGATTGGCGCCGTGGGGATCTGTGGATCGGACATGCACGCCTTCCTCGGCCACGATCCGCGGCGCGTGCCGCCGCTGATACTCGGTCACGAGGCCGCCGGCACCATTGTCGAGGGACCCGGCGCCGGGCGGCGCGTGGTCGTCAATCCGCTGATCAGCTGCGGCCGCTGCGACTACTGTGTCGGCGGACGCCCGAATCTGTGCCCGCATCGCGAGCTGATCGGCATGAACCGGCCGGGGGTGTTCGCCGAGGCGGTGGCGGTGCCCGAGCGTAACCTGATCCCCGTCCCCGACGGACTCACCGATGTCCACGCGGCGCTGACCGAGCCGGCGGCTACGGCGCTGCACGCCGTGGCGCTGGCCGCCAAGGCGCTCGCGCGCCCCGTGGCCGAGGCGCGGGCGCTGGTCATCGGCGCCGGCTCGGTGGGTCTGTGTGCGGCGCTGATACTCAAGGATCAGGGCTGCGCGGCGCCGGTGGTGGCCGAAGCCAACCCGCTGCGGCGTCAGACGGCGCACGCCGCGGGAGTGGCCGACACGGTCGACCCGGCCGCCGGGGCGCTGCCGGACAACGGCTTCGATCTGGTCGTCGACGCGGTGGGGGCGGTGGCGACGCGCACGGCGGCCGTGGCGGCGGTGGTGCCCGGCGGCGTGATCATGCACATCGGCCTGCAGGACAGCGAGGGCGTCATGGACGTGCGCAAGATGACGCTCTCCGAGATCACCTTCATCGGTACCTACACCTACACCCCCATCGAGCTGCGGGCGACAATTGCCAAGCTGGCCAGCGGGGCGCTCGGCAGCCTCGACTGGGTCGAGAGCAGGGCGCTCGGCGACGGGGCAGGGGCCTTCGACGATCTGCTGCACGGCCGCGCGGCCGCGCCCAAGATCGTGCTGTGTCCGTGAGCGAGCCGGCGGCGGCCGGTGCGGTGCAGCTCGACCTCGCCGAGCTCGAGCGGCTCTGCGTGGCGGCGCTGTGCGCCAGCCGCACCGACGCCGCCAACGCCGCCGCGGTGGCGCGGGCGCTCGTCGCTGCCGAAGGCGACGGCCATGCGGGGCACGGGGTGTCGCGGATACCGAGCTACGCGGGCCAGGCGCGCAGCGGCAAGGTGGACGGTTTCGCCACCCCCGCGATCGAGCGGGTGGCGCCGGCGGCGCTGCGCGTCGACGCCGCGCACGGCTTCGCCTACCCGGCGCTGGCGCAGGCCATCGACGCGCTCGTGCCCGTGGCCGCGGCGCAGGGCGTCGCCTGCGCGGCGCTCACGCGCTCGCATCACTTCGGTGCCGCCGGCTACCACGTCGAGCAGCTCGCGGCGCGCGGGCTGGTCGCGCTGCTCTTCGGCAACAGCCCCAGGGCCATTGCGCCGTGGGGCGGGCGCGCGGCGCTCTTCGGCACCAACCCCATCGCCTTTGCGGCGCCGCGGCCGGATGCCGCGCCGCTGGTGGTCGACCTCTCACTGTCGAAGGTGGCGCGCGGCCGCATCATGGTGGCCGCGCGCGAGGGGCGTCCGATTCCCGAGGGCTGGGCACTCGATGCCGACGGCCGGCCCACCACCGACGCCGGCCGCGCGATGGCCGGCACCATGCTGCCGATCGGCGAAGCCAAGGGCGCGGCGCTGGTGCTGATGGTCGAGATTCTGGCGGCGGCGCTGACGGGAGCGCACTTCGGCTACGAGGCGAGCTCGTTCTTCGAGGCCGAGGGGGCGCCGCCCGGCGTCGGCCAGCTGGTGATCGCAATCGCGCCGGCCGGGCTCTCGGGGGGTGCCTTCGGCGAGCGTCTCGAGGCGCTGCTGGCCGCCATCGAGCGCCAGTCGGGGGCGCGGCTGCCCGGCGCACGACGGCTCGAGCGGCGGGCCCGTGCGCGGGCCGAGGGGGTGCCGGTCGCGCGCTCGCTCCACGACGAGATACGGGCCATCGCCGAAGGCGACGCCGTCGCCGGGGCAGGGCAGGGGGCGGGCTGAGCCGCTGCCGGTGGCGCGACCGGCGCGGGACACGCGGCCTTCCGAAGAGGGCGTCCAGCGCCCCGGCCTACGCCGCCAGCGGTAGCCTGACGGTCACCATGGCGCCCTCGGCATCGTTGCGATTGTTGGCCTCGACGTGACCGTGGTGGAACTCGGCGATGAGCCGCACCACGTACAGCCCGAGGCCGAGGCGCGAGTGTTTCGCGTGCTTCTTGCCCACCGAGATCATCGGGTCGAAGAGCCGATCGCGCATCTCCTCGGGCAGCACCGGTCCCTCGTTGAGCACCGAGAGCAGCGCGGTGCCGTTGAGCCGGTCGAGACGCACCACGATGGCCGAGTAGGGCTCGCCGAAATCCACCGCGTTGTCGGCCAGCTTGTCCAGCATCTGGGCGATGTGGTCGGGCGATCCCTCTACCCACAGCGGCTGCGCGCGGACGTCGAGGTCGAAACGGAACTCCGGGTGACTCAGCCGATAGCCCTCGACGTAGCTCGACACCAGCTCGACGAGGTCGAAGCGCTCGCGCGACTCGCCCTGCATCGCTTCCTCGAGGTTGGCCGCCTCGGTCAGGTTGGTCAGGATGGCGCCGAGCCGCACGATACCGTTCTTGGCGCGATCCATGTACTTGCTGCCGTTGATGCCCGGCACCTCCTTCTGAAGGTTGTCGAGCGAGGAGTGCACGACATTGAGCGGGTTGCTGAACTCGTGCGCCAGCGTGTCGGGCATCGCCTCGAGATAGCGGGTGTACTGCGAGAGGCGGCCGAGCATCCCGGAGATGCTGCGCGAGAGATCGCCGACCTCGTCGCGGACATCCAGGTTGACATTGATGCGCTCGAGCTGCACCCGCCCCTCCGGAGTGATGGCGCGCTCGGTGGCGTCACGCAGCCGCGTGATGCGTAACGTCAGCCGCGAGGCGAAGATGAGCAGCGCCGCCGTCACGAACGCGAACACCAGCAGCGTCACGGCGGTGACATTGCGCAGCGCCTCGTGCTGCAGCGCCAGCACCTCGTTGCTGCTCTGCTCGACGACCACCGCGCCGAGCACCTCGTCGCCGGCCCAGATCGGGTAGGCCGCCATGAGGATCTTGGCGCGGCCGTCAGCGGAGGCGCGGCGGTCGGCCTTGGCGGCCCCCTCGAGCACCTGCGCGAACACCTCCTCGTTGCGGTGGGACACCTCCGTCGAGATGTCCTCGAAGTCTGCAGCCGGCGTCTGCAGGATGACCTGCCACACTCGCTCGAGCGAGGCCACCAGGCGATCGAACCATCCCCCGCTGTCTCGGTCGGCGGGGTCGCTGTAGCGGGCCCGCGACAGACTCCCCATGACGGCGCGCACCCGCTGCTGGTTGTCGAGGATCCAGATGCGCGACACCGGCTTGTCGATGCCGCGCAGAATCTTGGCGATCTCCGGCGAGTGCACGCGCAGACGCCCGAGCTGGCCCTCGGCGTCGCCGCGCGCGGTGTCGACGACCGCGGTGACGGCGCGCCCCACGGCGTCGTCCACGTCGGCAACCGAGAAGCCGATGCGCGTGCTGGCGCTGACCATGAAGCGCGGAATGCGCATCTCGACGGTGTAGCCCGTGCCCGTCTCGCGGAGCAGCGCAACGATCTCACGCACCGGCTCCGCCGTGAGGGCGTAGCGCCAGTCCTTGTCGGCGAGGTACACGTTCATCCGGCCCGGCGCGCTGGCGGTGGCGATGAAGCGGCGCCGCAGACCGCCGGGCTCCTGGATGGCGATGCGCAGGTGATCGCTGTTGTCGAGGCGAGGCAGCTCACCGTTGCGGTAGACGAGGGTGTCGTCGGCGACGCGGAACAGGGCGTAGAGGTAGGGTCCGCGATACCCCATGACCTGCTCGAACGAGAGGTAGGCGGGATCGAAATCGGCGTCGCACTCGAGGCCGGTGGTACCGAAAAACGGGCGCGCCTCCTCGAGCAGTGCGCCCCAGTCGGACTCCTCGCCGTCGAGCACCAGATAGCTGTCGAGCTGATGCGCGTAGACGTCGTTGGCATCGCCGAGCAGCTCGGCGACACCGGTGTCGGGGCTGAACAGGTCGGCGCGGTCGTGGAAGACGGTGGACACCGCGCGAGCCGTGAGCAGCAGCGCGTCCTCCTGGCCCTGCAGGAGAAACAGCTTGGTCTCGCGGACGTACTTGTACCCCATCCACGGAATGGACAGCAGCGCCAGCACCAGCAGCAGCAGCTTTGCGCGAATACTGATTCGGCGTGAACGTCGAGCGGCCATCAGCGGCATCCTCCGCGCCATCGCGCGCCGATAGCAGTGGCATATTGTTGGTGCGAAAGACCCCGCAACGCAAGGGGCGGGATGCGCCCGGCCCGCGGTCGCTCAGGCGGCACGCCGTTGCGCATGGGCATCACTGCGGCTGCCAGCGATAGCCGATGCCGAACACTGTCTGGATCATGGAGAAGTCGGGATCGACCTCTTTGAATTTCTTGCGAATGCGCCGCACGTAGCCATTGATGGTGTTCTTCTCGACGTACGTCTGGCGTGTCACCTGCATGAGCGCATCGTAGGTCTTGACGTGACCGGGGCGCCGCGCCAGCGCCTCCACGAGCCAGAACTCGGTCAGCGTCAGGCTGAGCGGCTCGCCGTTCCAGGTCACCGACATGCTGTTCGGGTCGAGCTGCAGGGGACCGAGTCGAACCAACGACTGCTGGTCGCTGGGCGTCTTGATGGTGTCCACGATACGGAACAGCGAGCTCACCCGCACCGCCAGGAACTCGAGGCTCACCGGCTTGGTCAGGTAGTCCCAGGCGTCGAGGCGCAGCCCGGAGACGCGGTCGATGTCGGTGTCGCGCGCGGTGAGGAAGATGATGGGCAGGTTCGGGCTCATGGTGCGCAGCTCGCGGCACAGATCGAAGCCGCCGTCGCGCTCGTCCTCGAGCATGATGTCGAGGATGGCGAGATCGGGCAGCTTGCCGCGCAGCTGGTCGAGGGCCTGGGATCGATTGGCGTAGCCTGAGACCTGGTAGCCCTGGGCGGTCAGCGCGTCGGCGTAGTTCTCTCTCTGATCCGCGTCGTCTTCAACGATGGCAATGGTTCGGGTCATGGATTCGGGGGCGCGCAGCGTGAGGGGCTCCTACGATACACGAAACGGCCGAGAACGGCGCATCGGCCGCCGCGATCGCCATCACTTTGCCACAATTTCTATGGTTTGCCCGCCATTTCCGGCCGCTTTAATAGACGCTGCCGGAACAGGCGACAGACGGGTGCAAGGACGAGCTCTGCAGGCGCCGCCCGTGCCAGGCGCCGGTCCACCGGCGGACATCGCTGCCGAGGCGTTATTGGCATATCACCGAGCACCGTTGCAGGCAGGACCCACCATGACCGACCGCATCTTCGTACCGCTGACCGACGAGATCCTCTACGACCACCCTGAGCGCATCACGGGCCCGCTTCTGCCTTACAGCGTCGACCGACCCTGTCACCACTGGCTGGCGGTGGAGCTCAATCCCGACGCGGATTCGACCGCCTCGGGGCGGCGTGACGCGGAGGTTCGAGGGCGGTCCAGGGCATCGGTCAATCCGACTTAGTCGGCGCCGGCCGCAATCAAGGGGCCGGATGCGGTGGCCGTCACGCCGGCCACCGCATCCGGCCTTTTGTTTTGGTCAGCGGGGCAGGGGGCTGGTAGGCCGCGCGCCGCTACGGCTCACGGGTGTCGAGAAGTCCAGCAGCGACGTCTCGGTGAGAACGTTGAGTCGCGGCGGGGTCTTCGGGCGGCTGAAAGCGTAGACGTGCTCCTGCAGCCCATTCTGCAGCAGAAACATGTGCTGCATGCGGAAGCTCGGCATCATGTTCTCGAGCACCTTCGGCGCGTAGCGTGGCGAGTTGCGCAGATACGTGCGGTCGGTCTGGTAGTGAAGGGCACCGTCGGCATCCAGCTCGATGCGCGCTGGCACGTCGGGCATGTGGGGCTCGACGATGGTGATGAAATACAGGAGCGTGCCGCGACTGCAGAGCGAATTCAGGCGCGACATCAGGCAGATGATGGTGTCGCGGTTGAAGTAGTTGAAGTAATCCCACGCGAGCACGATCTGGTACGGCCCTTCGGCGTCTGCCAGGAGCTCTTCGAAGGCGAACTTTGAAGCCGGCACGTGATGGCAGTCGGCGGCGAACGCGATGTCGTGGTTGCGCAAGTAGCGCGGCGTGTCCGCGATGTGCAGACGTGCGCCGGCGCGTGCGAAGAAGTCCAGTATCGACTGTCGCGGCGGGCCGAGGTCGAGCACATGCGACCGGCGCGAGCGCCGGCCGATGTGCTCCGTCAATAAGTGCAGGGCCTTGGAGTCGAAGACCCTCCCGCCGGTCGCCGACTGCGTCGTGACCACTGCGCGCTGGCGCTCGCCTCAGCTCGCCGACTTGGTCTCGCCGACCGTCTTGATGTCGGCGACGTTCGCCGTGCGGGGGGCGTCGGGTCGCTTCGCGGCCGGCTGCGACGGTTCGGCCGCCGGCTTCGGCGCGGCTTTCGCCGCCATGTCGATGGAGCCCGTGAAGCGGCAGCCGTCCTCGAGCACGACGCGCGCCGCCGAGATGTTGCCCTGCACGCTGCCCGCGCGCTTGACGGTGACGAGCTCGTCGGCAGCGAGGTCGCCCTGCACGGTGCCTTCCACGGTGATCTTCTTGGCGCTGATGTTCGCCTTGACGTGGCCGTCCTCGCCCAGCACGACGTCGTTTTTGGGCAAGGTGACCGTGCCTTCGATGCGGCCACGAATGATCAGATCCTCGTTGCCGGTGACCTCACCACGGATGGTGATCGAAGGGCCGATGGTGCCCAGCTCGGCCGCCGACGGCGCCCGCGGCGTTCGCGACATCGGCATAGCGGACTCCGGGCTCGCACCGGGATCCGATGCCTTGGGTGGCAGGGTGGGCTCGTCACTGTCGGATTTCTTCCACATACTTTCATCCTCAACAAGATTCGCGCGTGGGAAATGGGGGCACTTCTCGGGGCGCCTTCAACAGCTCACCTTCGATAACTCAGCATCTTTGCTCTGCTTCAACTAGCGGAACCGGGCACGTCAGTAAAGCCGCCTTCAGTGCGATTCCGACCGGCGGCGGCCCTTTCGTGATGGACTTCTATTTAACATAATATACATTATGCGAACCTATTCAGGGGTCGCAGCTCGCGGGCGCACCTCCCTGTTGCGCATCCGCCGATTCTAGCCGAGCCGTCTCAACGGGTATACCGTCAGCAACGCCCATCCGGCGGATTTTTGGCGCGACATCTGCCCCGTTCTGGGCGTCGCCGCGACAGGCTGGCTCAGCGCGTTCGCTCCGCGTGGCGGAACAAGCGAAAGAAATTCGCCGTGGTCGCCTCGCCAAGCGCTTCGGCGGATACGCCGCGCAGCTCGGCCACGTGCTCGGCCACGTGGCGTACGTAGCCGGGCTGATTGGTCTTACCACGGAACGGCACCGGTGCGAGGTACGGCGCGTCGGTCTCGATCAACAGCCGCTCGAGGGGCACCCTGCGGGCCACGTCCATGAGCGTCTGGGCGCTCTTGAACGTGACGATGCCGGAGAACGAGATGTAGAAGCCGACGTCCAGGCACGCTTGGGCCATGGCCCAGTCGCCGGCGAAGCAGTGCATCACGCCGCCCGCCGTGCCCGCCTCGTGGGTGCGCATGAGCGCCACCGTGTCCTCGGGCGCGTCGCGGGAGTGAATGACGAGCGGTTTGCCGAGCGTGCGCGCCGCCTCGATGTGGCGGCGGAAACGTTCGCGCTGCCAGTCGAGATCGCCGCGACTGCGGAAGTAGTCGAGGCCGGTCTCGCCGATGGCGACGACGCCCGGGTCGGCGCCCAGCTCGATGAGCCGCTCGACCGACGGCTCCTCGCCGGCAGTCTCGTTGGGGTGCACACCGCAGGTCGCGAAGATGTGTCGGTGGCGGCGAGCGAGCTCGAGCACGCGCGGGAAATCCTCGATGTTCACCGCCACGCACAGCATGTGCGTCACCCCGGCGCCGCGTGCGTGGTCGAGCACCTCATCGAGCCGCTCGGCAAGCGGCTCGAAATCGATATGACAGTGCGAGTCCTCCAGCTCCAAGGTGGCTTCTCCCCGATGGCGATCGACCGTGCGGACAGCTCGGCGCCCGCGGGCGCCGGGCAGCGTTCATTGTAGCGTCTCAAAGGGCGTGTGGCTGCGTGCGGCGGCGCGCTGTTCTTCGCCACAGCCCGATGCGTCCGGCATGTCGTCGGCTCGACCGACGCGACGTGGGGGGACGCTGCGGCAATGCCGCGCCGCTCGCCTCGCCACAGCAGACGGCGAAAGCGCTTCGGCGAACGCCGTCGCTACATGGTATGGGTAGGTCGCTGGGACTTGAGCGCGGAGCCGAGCCGTGTCTCGATGCGCTGCTGGACTGCGGCGGAATCCTTCTCGCTGAAGCGAATGCCGACGCCCGCCGCGCGGCCGCCCTGGGCGCCCGTCGGCGTGATCCAGGCGACGGTGCCCGCGAGCGGCATCCGGTCGGGCTCGTCGAGCAGCGTCAGCAGCATGAACACCTCCTCACCGAGCGCGTATTCCTTGTCGGTGGGAATGAACAAACCGCCGCCTTTGATGAACGGCATGTAGGCGGCGAACAGCGCGCTGCGATCCTTGATCGTCAACGACAGCACCTTGGGGCGCAGCTCCGAGCCGGCGCTCGCGCTCTCTGGTCCGGTATCCGAATATTCGTCCATCACCCCATCATTGTCCGTCGGAGAGCGCCTGCAAACCGATGAGCACGTCCTCGAGCAGCAGCGCCTCGTCGAGCGGCCCACCGAGCTCCGCGCGCCGTCGGCCGACGGCGTCGTATGCCCGATACAGCTTATTCAAGTGTATGCCATCGGTCGCGCTTCGCAAGCGCTCGCCGCAGTCGGGATTGGCGAGCCGCGGCGGTTCCCCGCAATGGCGCAGCCGGATCATGTCCGCCAGCGCGCCGTGCAGCCAGTGCAGCGCCCTCCCCGCTCCCCCCTCTCTCCAGCGCCCGGCGACGGCGAGCGGGTCCGCACCGCCGCTGAGCAGCTGCCGCGCGTCGTCGATGAGCCCCTCGCGTTGTGCAAGGAAACCCTGCCGCGCCCAGGCGAGCGCCGTGAGCGGCGCACCGCCCGCCAGTGCGAGCAGCAACGGCCCGTCGCTGCCAGCGACGCCGGCGTCCGCAAGCCAGGCGAGCGCCTCGCGCGCCGGCGGCGCGGTGAAGTCGATCCGCACGCAGCGGCTGCGCACGGTCGCGGGCAGCGGCGCCAGCGTCGCCGCCACGAGCAGCATCAGCGTCTGCGGCGGCGGCTCCTCGAGGAGCTTGAGCAGCGCGTTGGCCGCGTTGGTGTTCATCGCCTCGGCGGGCTGCAGCACGACGACTCGGTACGCGCTGCTGTGCGATCGCGTCGCTACCGCCTCGCCGAGCCGGCGCACCTGATCGACAGCGATAACGGCGCGCGGCTTGCGGTCCTTGCCCGGCGGGTCGTCGGCGCCGTAGCGCTGGGCAAAAGTCGCCAGGAGCCCTTCCTCGGCGAGCGCCGTTTGCTCCGGCATGAGGACATGGAAGTCGGGGTGCGTGCCGGCGGCCAGCAGCCGGCACGCGCGACAGCGGCCGCACGCGGCGTCGCCTGGCGGCTCGTCGCACAGGCGCAACGCGGCAAGCCGCAGGGCAAAGTCGGCTTTGCCGAGACCCGCAGGGCCGTAGAGCAGCAGCGCGTGGGGGAGGCGTTCGAGCGCGCGCGCCAGCCGCCGCCACGCCGCGGCGTTCCAGGGCGGGAGCTCAGCTTGCATGGGTAACCCGCTCGACGAAGGCGCGCAGCTCGGCCTCGATCTGCCGCTCAACGTCCGGCAGCGGCTGTCCGGCGTCGATCACGCGAATGCGCTCGGGCCAGCGGCGCGCGCCGTCGAGATAGGCCTGGCGCACCGCCTCTTTGAATCGGCGCGTCTCGGCTTCGAAGCGATCGCTGCCGCTGCGCTGACCGGCGCGGCGCAGCCCGACTTCCACCGCCACATCGAGCAGCAGGGTGAGATCGGGCCGGCGCGCGCCCTGCACCCACCGCTCGAGCACCGCGATGCGCTCAGGCGCGAGGCCGCGACCGCCGCCCTGGTAGGCGTAGGTCGCGTCGGTAAAGCGGTCGCACACCACCCAGCTGCCGGCGCGCAGGTGCGGCTCGATGACCTCTTCGAGGTGCTGCGCCCGAGCGGCGAAGATGAGCAGCGTCTCGGCGTCCGCGCCGATGGCCACCCGATCACGTTCGAGCACGATGTGGCGCAGCGCCTCGCCGAGCGGCGTTCCCCCCGGCTCGCGCGTGCGGTGCACCGGGCAGCCCCGTTCCTCGAGCCAACGTGCGACGAAGCCCGCGTGGGTGCTCTTGCCGGCGCCATCCCCGCCTTCGAGGGTGACGAGCCGGCCGTGACCGGCAAGCGGCACGCGTTCAGTCATCCGCCGCGCCCCCCTGCTGCGCGACCGCGCCGCCGCCGCTCAGCTGATAGCGACGCACCGCCCGATTGTGTGCCTCGAGCGTGTCGGAGAAGACGTGTGTGCCGTCGCCCCGCGCAACGAAGTACAGGGCCGACGTCGCCTCGGGCTGCAGCGCTGCCCGCAGCGAGGCGCGGCCCGGTATGGCGATGGGAGTCGGCGGCAAACCGGCGCGGGTATACGTGTTGTAGGGTGTATCGGCTCGCAGGTGCGTGCGGGTGAGATTGCCGTCGAAGGCCGCGCCGATGCCGTAGATGACCGTCGGATCGGTCTGCAGACGCATCCCGCGCCGCAACCGGTTGACGAACACGCCCGCGATCCGTCCGCGCTCGGCGGCCACCGCGGTCTCTTTCTCGATGATCGAGGCCAGAATCAGTGCTTGGTAGGGCGTGCTCAGGGGTGTCGCGGGATCGCGCTCGGCCCATTCCTGCTCGAGCACCGCCGTCATGCGCTCGTACGCGGAACGCAGGATGGAGAGGTCGGTCTGTGCGCTCGTGTGCACGTAGGTGTCCGGGAAGAAACGACCCTCGGGGTGTTCGTCGGCCTGACCGAGCTGCGCCATGATCTGGGCGCTCGAAAGCCCCTCGAGCGTGCGTACCAGCGTCGGCGTCGCGGCGAGCCGCGCCAGCGCATCGGCGAAGGTCCAGCCCTCGACGAGGGTGACCCGGTAGCTGACCACGTCGCCGCGCGCCATCTTCTCGAGTAGCGCGCCGATAGTGTCGACGTCGTCGAAGCGATAATCGCCGGCTTGGATGCGCCGGGCGTAGCCGCGCACTCGCGCCCAGAGCAGGAAGGAGTAGCGCTCCGGCAGCAGACCGTCGCGCTCCAGCACCCGCGCGAAACCGGACAGCGATTCGCCGGGCGCGATGCGGTAGACGGTGTCGTCGGCGGTGACCGGTCTGCCGATGTACCACAGCGGGTAACCGAGCAGCACGGCGCCGGCCAGCACGGTGCTCAGCAGCACCCAGGGCTCGACGCGGCGCCACGCGCGACGCCAGCCGCGGGGGCTCGGCGGCGCGACCTCAGGTCCGTTCGATTCGTTGCTCATTGGGCGGCTGGGTTCTGCCCGAGAGACCTTTGCTCGGCGAGCCCCGGCGCGCGGGCCGGAAAAGGGCAACGACCGCCCGCCTCAGCGCAGGCGCCGCAACGCCAGCGTGCCGTTGGTGCCGCCGAAGCCAAACGAGTTGCTGAGGGCGACGTCGATGGTGGCGTCGCGCGCCGCGTTCGGCACGTAGTCGAGGTCACATTCGTCGTCGGGATCGGTCAGGTTGATCGTCGCAGGCATCACCTGGTGATGAATGGCGAGCACGGTGAGCACGGCCTCGACCCCTCCGGCCGCGCCCAACAGGTGACCGATCATCGACTTGCTGGAGCTGACCGCCAGGCGTCGAGCGTGGTCACCGAAGCTGCGTTTGATGGCCAACGTCTCCGCCACGTCGCCGAGTGGTGTGGAGGTGCCGTGCGCGTTGATGTAGTCCACCTCGTCGGGGTTGAGTCCGCCGTTGCGCATGGCGCCGTCCATGCAGCGCGAGGCGCCCTCCCCGCCCGGCGCCGGCGTCGTCATATGATGGGCGTCGCCGCTCAGTCCGAAGCCGGCGAGCTCGGCGTAAATGCGCGCCCCGCGCCGACGCGCGTGCTCCAGCTCTTCGAGCACCACGACGCCCGCCCCCTCGCCTATCACGAAACCGTCCCGGCCGCGGTCCCATGGGCGGCTGGCGCCGGCAGGATCGTCGTTACGACGGCTGAGCGCCCGGGCATTGCCGAACCCGGCCACGGACGTCGGCGTTATCGCCGCCTCGGTTCCGCCGGCAACCATCACGTCGGCGTCACCGTACTCGATCAGCCGACCCGCATCGCCGATCGCGTGGGTGCCGGTCGTGCAGGCCGTCACCATGGACAGATTCGGGCCTTTGAGCCCGTGCATGATCGAGAAGTGGCCGGCGGCCATGTTGATGATGCTCATCGGGATGTAGAACGGCGAGACACGTCGCGGCCCTTTGCTGTGCAGCAGCTCGGTGGTGTTCTCGATCGTCTCGACGCCGCCGATGCCGGCGCCGATGTGCACCCCGATGCGTTCGGCGTTCGCGTCGGTCACCTCGATTCCGCTGTCGCGCAGCGCCTCGATGCCCGCCGCCATCCCCAGCTGGATGAAACGGTCCATCTTGCGCGCGTCCTTTCCCGGCAAACACGCCGAGGGATCGAAGCCCTTGATCTCGCCGGCTATGGTGCAGGGATAGTCGCGCGCGTCGAACAGCGTGATCGGCGCTATGCCGCTCTGCCCCGCCAGCGTGGCCGCCCAGGTGTCGGCTACGCCGATGCCAATCGGCGAGATGACCCCGAGACCGGTGACGACGACACGACGTTTGTCCATACGCGGCTGTCTGATCGGAGCAAATAAACAAATAAAAACGGCCGCCTTCCGCAGAGCGGCGGGCGGCCGCGTTCGGTGTTGGGCGGCGCGGCTCAGCCGCTCGCGTGCGCCTCGATGAACTCGATGGCCTGCTTTACCGTGGTGATCTTCTCAGCGTCCTCGTCAGGGATCTCGGTGTTGAACTCTTCCTCGAGCGCCATGACCAGTTCAACCGTATCGAGCGAATCGGCACCGAGGTCGTCGACGAACGACGCTTCCGGCGTCACCTGCTCTTCGCTGACCCCCAGCTGTTCGACGACGATCTTCTTGACCCGCTCTTCGACACTGCTCATAGGTGCTACGTCCTCCACTGGTTGCGCAAGCCATTCTCGGGGGCCGGTGCCGTGCTCCAGAGTCGTCGGCCAGGTCCGGCGGCTTCGTTCGAGGGCGGTATGTTTACACCAATATGTAGCCCAAGTCCAACCGTCCCAGACACGCGAAAAACGGCGCGTGACGGCCGTAATCAGCGCCTCCCGGAGGTGCCCGCAAACATCGAGAAGCTACTTTACTCAGTGTCGAGAAGAAATATATAACTTATTAATATATAGATACTAATTCATGTACATTCCGCCATTGACGTGAATGGTCGTCCCGGTGATGTAGGCCGCCTCCGCCGACGCCAGAAAGGCCACCGCGTGGGCGACGTCTTCGGGGCTGCCCAGCCGTCCGAGCGGAATGCTCGCGAGCAGGCTTTGTCGCTGCTCCGCAGCGAGCGTCTGAGTCATGTCGGTGTCGATAAAACCCGGGGCGACCGCGTTGGCGGTAATGTGTCGCGCCGCCACCTCGGCGGCCAGCGCGCGCGTGAAGCCGATCATGCCGGCCTTCGCGGCGGCGTAGTTGGTTTGCCCGGCGTTGCCCATGACGCCGACCACGGAGGTGATGTTGATGATGCGTCCCGAACGGGCCTTGGTCATGCCGCGCAGGCAGGCCTTCGTCACCCGGTACACCGATTTGAGATCGGTGTCGATGATGGCGTCCCAGTCGGCTTCGCGCATGCGCAGCAGGAGAGTGTCCCGTGTGATGCCGGCGTTGTTGACGAGCACGGTCACCGGACCGAAGTCCTGCTCGATGTCCTTGACGACCCTGGCCACCGCGTCGCTGTCGGTGACGTCGAGGACCAACCCGCGGCCTTCGATCTCGGCGGCGGCCAGGGCCGCGTCGATGGTGCGCGCGCCGGCGTCGCCGGTAGCCGTGCCGATCACCCGGCCGCCGCGCCGCCCGAGGGCGAGCGCCACCGCGTGGCCAATGCCGCGCGACGCGCCGGTCACCAGACAAACCCTGTTCTCGTCACTCATCGCTTCGCTCCGCGTGGCCCCGACGGCGGTCGCCGGACACCGTGGTCAGAAGGTCAGCAGCGCCGCGCCCCAGGTGAAGCCGCCGCCGAAACCTTCGATGATCACGCGATGGCCGTGGTCGATACGCCCGTCGCGGACGGCTTCGTCGAGCGCCAGCGGAATCGAGGCCGCCGACGTGTTGCCGTGGCGATCCACGGTGACGATGACGCGCTCCAACGGCAGGCCGATCCGGCGCGCTGTCGCGCTGATGATGCGGATGTTCGCCTGGTGCGGCACCAACCAGTCGATCTGCGTCTTGGTCAATGCGTTGGCCGCCAGCGCTTCGTCCACCACGTCACCCATGCAGCGCACCGCCACCTTGAACACGTCGCTGCCCTGCATCTGGGTGTAGGCCTCGCCGTTGAGCAGCGCCCGGTAGTTCGTCGACACGCCTGCCGGCACGCTCAGCAGGTCCTTGTACTGTCCGTCGGCATGCAGGTGCGTCGAGTGGATGCCAGGCTCGTCCGAGGCGGTCAGCACCACCGCGCCTGCGCCGTCGCCGAACAGCACGCAGGTGGCGCGGTCCGTCCAGTCGATGATGCGCGAGAACGTCTCGGCGCCGACCACCAGCGCGCAACGGGCGCTGTCGGTCGTGATGAACTTGTTGGCGATGTCCAGGGCGTAGACGAAGCCCGCGCACACAGCCTGAACGTCGAACGCCGGGCAGCCGTGAATGCCGAGGCGGTCCTGCAGCAGGCAGGCCGTGCTCGGGAACACCTGGTCGGGCGTGGTGGTGGCAACGACGATGAGGTCGATGTCACTGACCTCGACGCCCGCCGCGGCGAGCGCCTCGCGCGCGGCGCGTTCGGCGAGCTGCGACGTCGTCTCGCCGTCCGCGGCGATGTGTCTCTGGGAGATCCCCGTGCGCGAGTGGATCCACTCGTCGGTCGTGTCGACCATGGCCTCGAGGTCGGCGTTGGTGAGGACCTTCTCGGGAAGGTAGCTGCCGGTGCCGACGATTCGTGCATAGGTCATGAGCGGTCGATATCTCCCAGCATGGGGCCGAGCTCTGCGCTGATGTGCTCCGGGATGCGATTTTCGACTTCTTTCACCGCTTCGCCAACGGCGTGCTCGAAGGCGATGGCGTCGGCGCTACCGTGGCTCTTGATCACGGTGCCGTTGAGGCCGAGAAGCGTCGCACCGTTGTAGCGCCGATGGTCGAGCCGGTGTCCCAGCCCACGCAACATGGGTCGGACGAGCATGCCTGTCGCGCGCCGCAAGGGGCTCGCCGTGAACTCCTCGCGGAGGTAGTGCATGATCATCTGAGCAAGTCCCTCGCTGGTCTTGAGGGCGACATTGCCGACGAAGCCGTCGCACACGATAACGTGCACGTCGCCGGTGTAGATGGCATCGCCTTCCACGAAGCCTTGGAAGTTCACCTTGCTTCGGCGCAGCAGCCTGGCGGCCTCCTTTATGGTCTCGTTGCCCTTGATGTCCTCGACGCCGATGTTGAGCAGCGCCACGCTGGGGGCGGGCACGCCTTCGACGTAGCGCACCAGAATCGAACCCATGATACCGAACTGCAGCAGCAGCGCGGGTGGGCTGTCGACGTTGGCGCCGAGGTCGAGCATGTGCACATGGCCGTTGAGCGAGGGCAGCATCGAGACGATCGCCGGCCGGTCGATGCCCGGCAGGGTCTTGAGGACGAAACGCGCGGTCGCCATCAGCGCTCCGGTATTGCCCGCACTGACGCAGGCATCCGCTTCGTGGTCGCGGACCATATTGATGGCCACCCGCATCGACGAATCCTTTTTTCCGCGCAGCGCTTGGGCGGGCGATTCGTCCATGCCCACCGTCTGGGAGGCGTGGCGCACGTGCAGCCGGGAACGGTCGCCTTCGCGCTGAGCGGCCAACACCGCGTCGATGGCTTCGTGCTGACCGACGAGCACCAGCTCGAGATCGGCAAACCGCTCGAGGGCGGCGACCGCCGCGGGCACCGTCACGGCAGGACCGTGGTCGCCACCCATGGCGTCGAGGGCAATGACCATGCTCACGGAAACGATGTCCCAGCGCGCCGATGCGACTCGACGGCGCCGTTAGCGGGGCGTTGCGGCCGCCTGCTCATGCGCAGCCCGGCCTCGGTGAGCGAAGCGGGAGAGCTGCTACTCCTCCGCCTCCTCCGTCTCCGGGAGCACCTTGCGGCCGCGATAGTAACCGTCAGGCGTCACATGGTGGCGTCGGTGCAGCTCGCCGGAGACGGGGTCGATGGACAACGACGGGCTGGTGAGGCCGTCGTGAGCCCGCCGCGAGCCGCGTTTCGATGGGGAAGACCGATTCTGCTGTACAGCCATGACGTTGGGATCCTTTCGCGTGTACTCGTGCCCGTGCGAGGTCGAGCCGCCCGCGCCGCACACGACGCGCTTCCCGCGGCAGGCATCCGGGCGCCTTCTCGGGACGGCGAATCATATAGGCGGTCCGCGGGTGTGTCAAAGCACCGCGCGGGTCGAGGGAAGCGCCGAATCGTTGCACGGCGCGATGGCCACCCGGTGGTGCGCGTGCATAAAATGGCGGGCGTCCCGCCGACGCCACCTAAACGCTCGTGCCCACTGCAAAACTGATTCTCGCCTCGTCGTCGCCGTACCGGCGCACCCTGCTCGGGCAGCTCATGGTGCCTTTCGAGGTGGACGCGCCGGAGATCGACGAGTCGCCGCGCCCCGGCGAGAGCGCCATCGAGCTGGTGGAGCGCCTGGCAGTGACCAAAGCCCAGGCCGTTGCCCGGCGCCACCCCGATGCCGTCGTCATCGGTGCCGACCAGGTGGCGGACCACGACGGGACCATCGTGGGCAAGCCGCGCGATCACGCCGATGCCGTGCGTCAGCTCGAGACGGCGTCGGGGCAGCGCATCACGCTGTATACCGGTCTCGCTGTCACCAACGCCGCGCGCGGCACCACGCAGCGTGACGTGGTGCCGTACACGGTCGTGTTCCGGCATCTCGATCGGGGCACCATCGAGCGCTATCTGGCCAGAGAGGCGCCCTACGGCTGCAGCGGCAGCCTGCGCGCCGACGGGCTCGGCGTCGCCCTGCTCGAGCGGTTCAGCGGCGACGATCCCAGCGCGTTGATCGGGCTACCGCTGATTCGCCTGGTGCGCATGCTCGAAGCGGAGGGGATCGCGGTGGTCTAACGCCCGCGCGCTCAGCGAAGAGTGAACGTGCGCGTCAGCGCCTCCGTGCCCAGCGTGCGGGCGAACGCCACCCCGACCTGCTGAGCAAAGCGTTCGAAGAGGTCGTCCTGCGCGGTGTAGTCGATCAGCTCTTCGGCGCCGATTACGTCGCGGGCCACCTGAGCGGTCGATCCGAGGGCGTCGGCCAGGCCGAGCGCGAGGGCCTGCTCGCCGGTCCAGAACAGGCCGGTGAACAGATCCGGATCGTCGACGAGCCGCTCGCCGCGCCCCTCGCGCACGATATCGATGAACTGCTCATGAATCTTGTTGACGAGCGCCTGCACATGCGCGTTGGCATCGGGCTCCACCGGCGAGAACGGATCGAGCATGCCCTTGAACTTCCCCGCCGTGATCAGGCGACGCTCAACGCCGAGCTTGTCCATGGTCCCAACGAAACCAAAGCCGTCGATGAGCACGCCGATGGAGCCGACGATGCTCGCTCTGTCGACGAAGATCTTGTCGGCGGCCGCTGCCACGTAGTAGCCGCCCGACGCACACATGTCGGTTACCACCGCGTAGAGCGGTTTGTCGGGGTAGAGCGTGCGCAGCCGCTTGATCTCGGTGTTGATGTAGCCGGCCTGCACGGGGCTGCCGCCCGGGCTGTTGATGCGGATGATCACGCCAGCGGAGTCGTCGCTTTCGAAGGCGGCTCGCAGGCCTTCGACGACGGAATCGGCGTCGACGTCACCCGACGCTGCGATGACGCCGTCGATGTCCACCACCGCGGTGTGAGTGCCCAATCGCGACTCGAACTGGTAGCCGAGCGCCAGCGCCAACGCAACCGTCACGTAGCCTACGAGGAGCAGCTTGAAGAAAATTCCCCAGCGCCGCGCGCGGCGCTGCTCCTTGAGACTCTCGAAAGCAAGCCGTTCGAGAATGCCCTCGGCGGCGCTCCTGCGATTCGGCGTCGGCGCCGTCTTGTCCGATTCACTCATGCTCGTTCCTCGACGCGACGCCCGTCTACCGCGCCGGGCGACGCCGCTATGACAGTGCGTTACTGTTGCGTTGCTTCGTTCCGGGAGAGCCTCACGCCACCGCTTCGGCGCAGGCGGATTTCCCCGGCCACCTCAATAATAGCTAATGGTAGCAACTGCCCACCTTTGCAAGGGCCCGCCACGCAGGCGCCGGTGGCGGGCTCGTAGAGCGCGCCGTGGGTTGCGCAGATCAGATAGCGCCGCGCGTTGTCGAAGAAGTCGCCCGCTACCCAATCGAGCTCGAGGTTCTGGTGCGCGCAGCGATTGATGTACGCGTACACGCCGCCGCGGTAGCGCACCACGAATGCCGGCCACCGCGCGCCGTCTCGCTCCACGGTGAAACGGTGCCCCGGACCCTCGGGCGCGAGGTCGCGGCTCAGGCAGATTCGTTCATCGGCCCTCTCTCGAGCAGCCATGCGACCACCTCGTCGAACGAGTCGGCAACCCCGTCGGGCTGCCACGCGTCGAACCGCTCTCGTGCGTGGGCGCCGTAGCTCACGGCCAGCGCGCGGATGCCGGCGTTGGACGCCATCTCGAGATCGTACACCGTGTCGCCGACCATGACGGCGTTTCGCTGCCCGACGCGGGTCTGCGCGAGCACGTCGAACACCATCTGAGGGTGGGGCTTCGAGGGCGCCTCGTCGGCGCAGCGGGTGGCGGCGAAACAGCGTTCGATGGCGGAGCCGGCCAGCCCGCGGTCGAGGCCGCGCCGTGCCTTGCCGGTGGCGATGGCGAGCAGGTAGCCGGCCTCGTGCAACGCGTGCACGCCACTGCTCACTCCGGGGAAAAAGGGCATGGCGGTGTCATCGCCGTGGAGGAAGTGCTCACGATAGCGCGCTACCAGCGCATCGCGGGTGGGCTCGTCCACGCCTGGCATGACCTGCGCGAAGGCGATCGGCAGGCTGAGCCCGATGGCATCGCGTACGTGCTCGGCCTCGGGAGGTGGCAGATCGAGATCGAGAGCCGCGCGCTGGAAGCAGCGCACGATGCGTGCGGCGGAGTCGACCAAGGTGCCGTCCCAGTCGAAGATGATCAGCTCAAGCACGCGCGGCGCTCCGTTTGGATCGTCGCCGCGAGCCGCGCGCGGCCGCCTCCCCCACCTCGCCCGACGCGACGCGTGGCAACGCTCTGAGACGCGTCACCACGGCGGCCAGCTCGTCGGGCAGTGGTGAGTGGACGTGCAGCCGCTCGCCGCTCGCCGGGTGTCGGAAAGCGACGCTGCTGGCGTGCAGAAACAGTCGCCGCAGACCGAGCGCGCGCAGCTCGCGATCGAAGCCGCGGCTGCCATATTTCGTGTCGCCGGCGACCGGGTGACCGGCGTGCGCGGCGTGCACGCGGGCCTGATGCGTGCGGCCGGTCAGCAGCGCAATTTCGACGAGCGTGCAGTGTGCGAAGCGCTCGCGGACGCTGAAACGGCTGTGGGCGGCGCGACCCGTGTCGGCCACCGCCGTGACACGCTCGCCCGAGCGCAGGCGATGGCTGTCCAGCGCGGCCGCCACCGAGCGGGCGCGGGCTGGCCAGCGGCCTTCGACCAGCGCCAGGTAGCGCTTGTCGATGCCGCGCGCGGTGGGATCGCGCAGCAGCGCGTGCAGGGCGTTGAGCACCGTGCGCGACTTCGCCAGCACGAGGCAGCCCGAGGTGTCGCGATCGAGCCGGTGCACCAGCTCGAGGTACGGGGTGTGCGGCCGCAGCTGCCGCAGGGTCTCGATCACGCCCGCCGTCACGCCGCTGCCGGCGTGCACCGTGACGCCGGCCTGCTTGTCGAGAATCAGCAGATGCTCGTCCTCGTAGAGGACCCGCTGCGCCTGCCGCTCGAGCGCCGCGCTGACGCGGGGCACCGCGCGGCGGGCGGTGCGCAGCGGTGGAATGCGCACCCGGTCGCCTGCCCGCAGCCGGTAGTCGGGCCGGGTGCGGGCCGCGTTCACGCGGACCTCACCCCGCCGCACGATTCGATAGACGTGGCTGCGCGGGACTCCCTTGAGCCGCGCGAGCAGGAAATTGTCGAGCCGTTGGCCGGCCTCGCCGGTGGCGACGCTGACGATGCGCACGGCAGCGGGATTCGACGCCATCACCCGCGGATCATAGCAGATTGCCGAAAACCGCCGGGGCTGGTAACATTACTGTACGTCTTGCCGGGGAACAGGACAGGGAACGTTTCCTCATCGAGTGCCGGCCGAGCGAGCGCGGCAACACGTGCGGGTTCGCTTCCCAATCCTCACCGACCCGTCAGCGAAGTGCGCGCACAGCGTGCTGTCGCCGATAGATGCGGACACGGTCCGCAGCGGGCCCGGCAGACGTACAGTCACGGGAGTGTAAGAAGGTGAACAGTTTCCGAGCGAGTGCCGCGGCCAGCGCCGCCACTTGCCGAGTTGCCCCGACGCCGGCGGCTATCCCGCCCGCGGTCGAATGCACCCACCGTTGTCGTAGATTCGTTGCGCCGCGCCCGCTGCGGGGCGGCGCACACTGATGCATATGCGTCCCGACGTTAGCCTGCGAGTGCCGATTACCACGCACGCCGAGGGCAGCCGCGAACCGGCCCCGCCTGGCGTTCGTGCGGTTGTCCCGATGCGACGTCCCGACGCTGGGAAGGACCTACATGAAACGAATGCTTTTCAATGCGACTCACGCCGAAGAGTTGCGCGTGGCCATCGTCGATGGTCAGAAGCTGCTCGATCTCGACATCGAGTCCACCGTTCGGCATCAGAAGAAAGGCAACATCTACAAGGGCATTGTCACCCGCGTAGAGCCTAGCCTCGAAGCCGCCTTCGTCGACTACGGCGCCGAGCGACAGGGCTTCCTGCCGCTCAAGGAGATCTCGCGCGCCTACTTCACCGACTACTCCAGCTCCACGCCGATGGCGCAGGTGCGGATTCAGGACGTGATCAAGGAGGACCAGGAGTTCCTGGTGCAGGTCGAGAAGGACGAGCGTGGCAACAAGGGCGCGGCGCTCACCACGTTCATCAGCCTCGCTGGGCGCTTCCTGGTGCTGATGCCGAACAACCCCAAAGGCGGCGGTATCTCGCGGCGCATCGAGGGCGAGGAACGGACCGAGCTGCGTGACGCCATGGCGCAGCTCGCGGTGCCCAACGAGCATGCGCTGATTGCGCGTACGGCGGGCATCGGCAAGAGCTTCGAGGAGCTGCAGTGGGATCTCGATTATCTGCTGCAGCTATGGTCCGCGATCGAAGGTGCCGCCTCCGAGCGCGACGCACCGTTTCTGGTCTACCAGGAAAGCAATCTGGTGGTCCGCGCGATCCGCGATTACCTGAAGAGCGATATCGCCGAGATCATCATCGACGACCGACAGATCTACGAGCGGGCGTCGAAGTTCATGCAGCAGGTCATGCCGCATAACCTGGTCAAGCTGAAGCTCTACGAGGACAGTATTCCGCTGTTCTCGCGTTTTCAGATCGAGCACCAGATCGAGGCGGCGTTCTCGCGAGAAGTCCGTTTGTCGTCCGGCGGCGCGCTGGTGATTGATCCCACCGAGGCGGTGGTGACCATCGACGTCAACTCCGCGCGCTCGACCAAAGGAGCCGACATCGAAGAGACCGCGCTGCAGACCAACCTCGAAGCGGTCGACGAGATTGCGCGCCAGCTTCGCATCCGTGACATCGGCGGGCTCATCGTCATCGACCTGATCGACATGACGTCTTCGCGCAATCAGCGTTTGGTCGAGAGCCGTCTGCAGGATGCGCTCAAATCGGACCGCGCCCGCGTGCAGGTGGGCCGCATCTCGCGGTTCGGGCTGCTGGAGATGTCCCGTCAGCGGCTGCGCTCGTCACTCGGCGAGTCGAACTACCTGCCCTGCCCCCGCTGCCAGGGAGCCGGCCACATCCGGGCGGTGCCTTCCGCAGCGCTCAGCATCCTGCGCATTCTCGAGGAAGAGGCGCTCAAAGAGAACACGGAAGCTATTCACGCCCATCTGCCGATCGCGACGGCGACGTTTCTGCTCAACGAGAAGCGCCATGAGCTCAACATGATCGAGAAGCGGTTGGCGACTCGTATCGTGGTGATTCCGACCGCTGAGCTCGAGACGCCGCAATTTCGCGTCAAGCGGCTGCGCAGCGACGATCTGGGCGAGGCCGAACCGGTCAGCTACCAAATCGAGCTGGAGCAGGAAGAAACGGAGTACGTGTCGGCGACGCTGCCGGTGGAGTCCGCGCAGCGGCCCGCGGTCGCGCACGAGAAGCTGCAGAGTGCGCCGCCCCCTGTCTCGGCAAGGACCGAAAAGAGCCCCGGGCTGCTGCGGCGCATTCTGGCAGCACTGACCGCGACCGAGAAGACGTCAGAGACGAAGGCGGCGCCGGAGAGCCCGTCCGCGTCGGCTCGCCGCGCGGAGCGCCCGCGCCGTCGGCCTCATGGCGGCAGCGCGCGGCGGTCGCAGCGCGGCCCGCGCGACGACAGCCGGCGTGCCGGGCGCTCGGGCCGGCCGCCGCGTGACGCCGAGCGGCGTCCGGCTGAGCCGTCGCCGGCGCGCGAAGCACCCGAGCAGGAGGAGCGACGCGAAGGTGCCCGCCCACAACGCTCGCGCGGCGGCGGCCGCCGGGGTCGGGCGGCACGCGGCGGCAGCGAAGGACGTGGCGGCACGCAGCCGAGTGGGGCTGCGGGCAGCGAGGCGGCGACGGGCGACGAGCGCAGCAGTGCGGGCGAGGAACGCGCGACAGCGCGGTCGGGGCGCGGGCGCCGACCGCGCTCCGAGCGCCGCGAGCGGCGGCCACCGAGAGAAGCCGCAGATGAGACGACGGTAGCGGGTGGCGCACCGCCCACCTCGTCTGCCGGCGAAGCCGACGCGGAAGCGGCATCGGCACCGCGGCACGCAGGGTTCGAGGAGGCAGCGCCGCGCGGCACCGATGAGGGGTCGTCGGCGCCCGCCGCCGGGACAGCGGCAGTGGCCGCGGCCGACGGCGCGACGCGTCGGGCTGCGGATGCGCCGGCGTCGAGCGGCGACGATGGCAACGGCGGTGAGCGACGGTCGGGCACGCCGGAATCGTCTGCGACGGACGCCGAGGGCGAGCGCCCGCAGGCGGCGCTGGCCGACGGCTCCGAGGTGCGCTGATCCGCAGGCGTCGGTCGCCGTCGAACGACAAGCGGGTCCAGGGCCGGTCTGGCCGTCGTCGGCGCACTCGCCGCTGGGCGCGCGAGCGCGGGGAACGCGGTTCAGGGCCGTTCGAATACGGCGATCGCCTCGACGTGCGCTGTGTTCGGAAACATGTCGACGATCCCGGCAGCGCGCAGCGCGTAGCCGTGCACCCGGCTCAGCAGCTGAGCGTCGCGTGCTAGCGTCGACGGGTTGCACGAGACATAGACGATGCGTCGCGGCGCCAACCGCCCCATCGCCTTGGCCACGGCGAGTGCCCCCGAACGAGGTGGGTCCAACACCACCTTGTCGTAGCGGTCCAAGAGCAGTGCTTCGTCGAGGGGTTCCGTCAACAGATCGCGATAAAAGAAGCGCGCGTTGCCGATGCCGTTTCCGCGGGCGTTGTCCCGGGCGCGTTCGACGAGACCCAGGTCCCCTTCGATGCCCGTTGCCTGCGCCGCGCGCCGGGCACAGGGCAAGGTGAAATTCCCGAGACCGCAGAACAAGTCGAGCACCGAGTCGCCGGCCTCGAGCGCGAGCAGCTCCAGCGCCCTGTCAACCAGCGCACGATTGACTTCCGCATTGACCTGCACGAAATCCGTGGCGCGGAACACGATGGTGACGTCGGTGCTCGGCAGTCGGTAGCTGAGCGGCCCCGGTGCGGCGGGATGCAGACAGTGGACGCTGTCGAGATCCGAGGGCTGCAGCCAAAGCTGCACGTCGTGCTCGGCAGCGAAGCGGCGCAGGCGCTCGTGGTCCGCGTCGGCGAGCGGCTGTAGATGACGCAGCACCAGCGCGCAGCGCTCGTCGCCGACCGCCACCTCGATCTGCGGTATGCGGTCGGGACACGACAGCGCGGCCACCACTTCGGTGAGCGCCGGCAGCAGACGCGCCGCGACGGGGTCGAGCACGGCGCAGCTCTCCAGCGCCGTCACGTAGCTCTTGTGCCGCTCGCGGAAGCCGACCAGCACGCCGCCCTTGCTGGGCACCTGCCGCACCCCGAGACGGGCGCGCCGCCGGTATTCCCATTGCCCACCGGCGAGCGGTGGCAAGACACGCTCTGGCGCCAGGCCGCCGGCGTTGCGCAGGGCATCGAGCAACAGCGTCTGCTTGAAGTCGAGCTGGCCGCGGCGACTCAGATGCTGCAGCGTGCAGCCGCCACAGCGGCCGAAGTAGGGACAGGGTGGCGGCACGCGCTCGGCAGCGGCGTCCACCACGCGCGTGAGGCGCGCGGTGCGCCAACGGCGCCGCCGCCCTTGCCACACGAACTCGACACGTTCGCCGGGCAGCGCCCCGTCGATCAGCACCTCGCTGCCGTCGACGTGCGCAACCCCGCGCCCGTCATGGGTGAGCCGCTCGATCGCGGCGAGGTGTGTGTCATCGGCGCCGGGCGCGGCCGGCGCCGGCGCACCGTGCTCGGGGGACGCCGGCGTCATCGTCCTGCAGCGGACGCGCCGCCGAGCGGCGGCAGGGTGTGCGCACGCATGGCTACGCGGCCGGGGCGCGGCCGGGCGCCGCCGAGGGCGCCCCGCTGCCGCCGGTCTCGCCCTGCCAGGCTTCGAGAAAGCGGTCCAGATGGGGACGGCGCAGACCGACGAGCGCGGTGCGCACGCGCTCGCACTCGCGTTGGTAAGCGGGGCCGGTGAGGTTGCCGCGCAGCAGCTCCCAGCGCAGATAGATGAGGTACGTGTTGAGCACGTCGGTCTCGCAGTAAGCGCGGATCTCCTCGAGACGGCCCTCGAGATAGTGCTCCCAGACCGCCGCGCCGGTCATGCCCAGCTTGCCGGGGAAACCCAGCAGCTGGGCCAGCTCGTCGAGCGGCGCGGCGGCCCGCAGCTGATAGCCCGCGAGCACGTCCATGAGATCGGTGTGCCGTGCGTGATAGCGATTGAGATAGTTGTTCCAACGGAACTCGCGATCGTCGTCTCCGGTGTCCCAGTAGCGCGGCGCGGCGACACCGTGCAGCAGCGCGCGGTAGTGCAACACGGGCAGATCGAAGCCGCTGCCATTCCACGTCACCAGCGTGGGCGTGTAGCGCTCCACGCCGTCGAACAGCCGGCGGATCAGCTCGGCTTCGTCCGACTGCGGATCGCCGAGCGACCAGACGTTGAAGCTGTCTTCGCGACGCAGCACGGCGGCGATCGCGACGACGCGGTGCAGGTGCAGCGGCAGGAACTCCGACTCGCCCGTCTGGGCGCGGCGTCGCGCGGCCAGCGCTTGACCCACCTCGGCGTCGCTCAGTCCCTCGAGATCGTAGAGACGGCGGCCGCCCTCGGTGTCGGGGACGGTCTCGATGTCGAATACCAGGACGTTCATGGCGGGATGCGCGAGCGCGCCGCGTAGTCTAGCACGCCTCCATGTAGTCGATGACGAGCTGCGGCGTGCGCCGGCCCCGGTAGTCGTTGACGTCCAGCCTGTACGCGGCGCGGATGCGTTCGAGGGGCGGCGGCGCCGGCCCGTCGCCGAGCACGCGAAAGGCGATGGCCTCGAGCGGCGCCGCGGCGCCGTCAACGGCGCGCAGGCGCAGCTTGAGGTGTCCGCCGTCGAGGGCGCGCTGCTCGAGCACCTGGAACGTCCCGTCGAAGATCGGCTCCGGAAATCCCGCTCCCCACGGCACCGCGCTGCGCAGCAGCTCGGCGACGCCGAGGTCGATCTCGGCGAGGTCGCCGTCGGTGAGAATGTCGGCGACCAGGTCGGTGTCGCCGAGCGCGCGCTCGACCTCGGCCTCGAAGGCGGCTTGGAAACGTTCGAGGTGGTCGCGCCGCAGCGTCAACCCGGCCGCCATGGCGTGGCCGCCGAAGCGCTCGATGGTGCCGGGATGGGCCGTGGCGACCGCTTCGAGCACGTCGCGTATGTGCAATCCGGGAATCGAGCGCGCCGACCCGCGCAGCTCGTCGTCGGCACTGTCGGCGAGCGCGACCACCGGTCGATCGAGCCGCTCGCGCAGCCTCGACGCGACGAGGCCGACGACGCCTTGATGCCACTCGCGATGGTACAGACATACCCCACGCGGCAGCGTGCCCTGCTCGGCGAGCTCCAGCGCGGCCACCGCCGCCAGCGCCTGCTCCTGCATGCCGGCCTCGATCTCGCGTCGCTGTGCATTGAGCAGGTCGAGCTCGAGCGCGAGCGCGCGCGCCTGCGCCTCGTCGTCGGCGAGCAGGCATTCGATCCCGATCGACATGTCCTCGAGGCGGCCGGCGGCATTGAGCCGTGGGCCCACGGCAAAGCCGAGGTCCGCTGCGACCACGCGCCCGGGCGGACGTCGCGCGATGTCGAGCAACGCCGTGACGCCGGGGCGGGCGCGTCCGGCGTTGATGCGCGCGATGCCCTGCGCGACGAGGATGCGGTTGACGCGATCGAGCGGGACGACGTCGGCAACGGTGCCGATGGCGACCAGGTCGAGGAAGTCGGCGAGGTTGGGCTCGTCGAGGCCTTCGG
>JBFEOO010000046.1:0-29328 GCA_041550555.1 Arenicellales bacterium | reverse complement strand
GCGCATCGAGGAACAAGAATAGAATAATCAGCACCAGTGCCAGGCCGCTCAGTCCGTTCTCCAGCAGCAGATTGATGCGCTGCTCGATGAGCTCCCACTGCTGGTCGTAGACGAACAGCTCGACGCCCGCCGGCAGCTGGGCCCGGGTCTCCGCCAGCCAGGTCTCCAGAATACGGGCGGCCTCGAGGCTGTCGCTGCCCTCGGCGCGCAGCAGCCGGAGCTCCACCGCCGGCCGGTCACGGTGGGTGACGCGTACCTGGCGATCGCGCGGCCGCCGCTCGATGGTGGCGATGTCGCCGAGGGTCACCAAGCGGCCCTCCTGATCGGCGACGATGGGTACGTCCTCGAAGGCCAGCACGTTGCGCCTCTGATCGAGAAAGCGCAGCTGGCGTGCGGTCTCCTCGCGCCCCATGACGCCGACGGGCACGTCGCGCGAGGTCGAGGCGAGACGCCGGCCGATCTCCTCGAGCGACAGCCCGAGCTCCTGGAGCACCGCTGTCGGTACCTGCACCGCAATCTCTTCCTCGGGAAGACCCGTCACAGAGATCTTGGCAATACCGCGTTCGAGCAGCTCGCGCTCATAGCGATGGGCCATGGCGCGCAGCTCGCGAAAATCCCCGCTGCTGGTGAGCATCACGCGCGCCACCGGCTCATAGCGGACGATGCGGGTGATCTCGGGCGTCTCCGCCGAGGCGGGCAGGTTGCGCACGAGGTCCACCGTCTCCTTGACCTGGTCCACCGCCAGGCCGATGTCGGTGTCTTCCTCGAACTCGAGAACGATCGAAGAGACGCCCTCGGCCGAGGTGGACGTCATCTCCTTCAGACCGTCCGCGTTGCGCAGATCCTGCTCGAGGGGACCGGTGATGGTGCGTTCGATGTCCTCGGCGCTGGCCCCGGTCCACTTCGTCGTGACGGTGATGAAGTCGAGCTCGAAGGTGGGAAAGAACTGAGTGTTGAGCTTGGTGAGTGCCCAGGCGCCAGCGAGCAGCATCACCACCATGAGCAGGTTCATGGCGACCGGATGGGCGGCGAAGGAGCCGATCAGGTCACCGCGATGGCGTGCAGCCGGATCGGCCCGCTTTCGGTACCAACTACTCATCGGCCGGCACGCCGGTGACCTTGAGGCCGTCCACGGCGTTGGGCAGGTGCGAGACGATGAGCTGATCGCCGTCGGCGAGCCCCGGGCTGCGCACGAGCACGCGGGAGCGGCGCCCGCCTTCGGAGAGCTCCCCCAGCCGCTCTACGGTGACCGCCTGCATACGCCCATCGACGAGCTTGTAAACGCGGTCGACGCCGTAGATGGCGGCGAACGGCACGGCGACGACGCCGGCGACGGGTGGCAGCGTCAGCTCGAGACTGACGCTGCGGCCGAGCTCGAGAGACTGCGTGCGGTCGTCGAGGCGGAAGAAGGTGTCGACACCACCGCTGCCGCGCTCGACCCGCGCCGCCAGGCGGTCGAGCGTCAGTGCGCGGGCTTCGTCGTCGACGATGGTGATCGCGGCGAGCCGCTCACCTCGTTCGAGGGCCCGGCGGACGGTGGTGAGATAGCGGCTCGGTATCTGCGCGCGCACCTCCACGATTCCGATGTCGAACAGCTCGATCAGGGCGTCCCCTTCACGCACGTATTCGCCCTGTGCTACGTGGATGGCGGTGATGCGGGCGGTGAACGGGGAGCGGATGCCGGTGCGCTCGAGATCCTGACGGGCCTGGTCGCGCGCGGCCTGAGCGCGTCCGAGCTGTGCCTGCAAACGCTTGTAGCGCGAGGCGTGGTCGTCGATGGCCTGCCTGCGGGTGGTGAGCGCCAGCGCCTGGCTTTCCAGGGCCCGCCTGGCATCGTCGACGCTGGACTCGGCCCCGACCCGAGTGCTCGCCAGCCGCTCGGCGCGCTCGACGGCCCGCTGCGCCAGCGCCAGCAGCGCCTGCTCGTGGCGGAACGCCTCGCGGTCGGCGGTGTGGCGTCGTAGCTCACTGGCGATCTGCGCCTCGATGTCCGCTACGTCGGCTTCGCGCTGCGCGACCAGCAGACGCGCGTCGCGGTCATCGAGCCGCACGAGCAGCTGCCCTTTGAGCACGCGCTCGCCTTCGAGCACACCCACCTCGACCACGTCGGCTTCGATAGCGGCGGAAAGCCGGGCGTCGCGCGGCGACTCCACGCGCCCGAAAAGCTCGAGCGTCGGCGCCTGGGTACCCACGGCGACCGGCTCGACGGCGACCAGCCACTCCTTCTCGGCGGGTCGCGGCGCGGCCGTTTCCGGAGCCGTGGCGCGCAACGCCAGGAAGCCGCCGATACCGAGCGCGATGATTGCTATGGGAAAAAGCTTTCGAAGCATGTCGGCTTTTGCGCGCTCTGGGCGGATGTCGCGTGTCTCGTAGGTACTCGGTCTGCGGACGGGTCGTCAGAATGTACCGTCCGTGGTTGTGCTCGGCAAAGGCGCGCACCGCGCAGTGGTGCGCTGTGATACCTGCTCTCCCGAATCGTCTGCGCTGCCCGGCCGCTGCGGGGCTGCCAGCCGGCTTGGTCGTGTGGCCGTTGTCGCTACAATAGACGCTTCGGTGAATCGAGGGGAGCGCGTGTGCGATGCTGACAGGACAGCCGACGCAGCCGGCGATTGACGAGCCCGCGGGCGACGCGACGCTCGCCGCGTTGGCCGCGATCCGCCGCAGCCTCGAGACGCACATCGTTGGACAGCAGGCGCTCGTCAATCGGCTGTTGATTGCGCTGATCGCCGACGGCCACCTGCTGGTCGAGGGCGCGCCGGGCCTGGCCAAGACCAAGGCGGTCAAGGAGCTCGCCAGCTGCATCGAGGGTGATTTCCACCGCGTGCAGTTCACGCCCGACCTGCTGCCCGCGGACCTGACCGGCACGGAGGTGTACCGGCCCGCGGACGGCAGCTTCGCGTTTCAGCCGGGCCCGCTTTTTCACAACGTCATCCTGGCCGACGAGGTCAACCGCGCGCCGGCCAAGGTGCAGTCGGCGCTGCTCGAAGCGATGGCCGAGCGCCAGATCACGGTGGGTCGCAAGACCTATCCGCTGCCACGGCTGTACCTGGTCATGGCGACCCAGAACCCGATCGAGCAGGAAGGTACCTACCCGCTGCCGGAGGCCCAGCTCGACCGTTTTCTGATGCACGTGCGCGTCGACTACCCCGCTGCGGAATCGGAACGCGCCATCCTGCATCTGGCGCGCGACGAGGCCCTCGACGCCCTGGATGAGAACGCTCGGACCGACGTGCCGCAGGTCACCCAGGCGACCATCTTCCGAGCGCGCGAGCAGGTGCTCAAGCTGCACCTGGCGCCCCGGCTCGAGGAGTATTTGGTAGAGCTTGTGCTGGCGACCCGCCGGCCGGGGCCCTACGGGCAGGAGCTGGCCCGCTGGGTAAGCTTCGGGGCCAGCCCGCGCGCCACCATCGCGCTCGATCGCACGGCGCGCGCCCACGCCTGGCTCGACGGCCGCGACTACGTGTCCCCGGAGGACATTCAGGCAGTGGTTCACGACGTGCTGCGCCACCGCGTGCTGCTCTCTTTCGAGGCGGAGGCCGAGGGCGTAGCGCCCGACACCTTCATTACCGAGATCGTGAGCCGGGTCGCCGTGCCGTGAGGCGTTACGCTCCGCGCGCCCTGTCGGGCGGTCGTCGGACGGCGGCTCACCGCGCGTGGGCTTGCCGAATGAAGCGGCGTGAGCCGCACGCGGTCGAGGCGTCGGTCACCCGCCGGCACGCTGTGAGCGGAAGCGGGCTGCGCCCGTGTTGAGCGGCGTCGCGGTCACGGTCGAGCAGCTGCTCGGTCTGCGCTTTCCCGCCGGGCGCCTCGATCTGGGCGGGCGCCGCTGGCCGCGCTCGGCCCTCACCGGCGGACGCGTCTCCCGATTCCGCGGGCGCGGTATGGATTTCGACGAATCACGCTTGTACCTCCCCGGCGACGACATCCGCACCATCGACTGGCGGGTGACGGCGCGCACCGGCGTCGCGCACACGAAGGTGTATCGTGAGGAGCGCGAGCGACCGGTGTTTCTGGTGGTCGATTTCTCGCCGACGATGTTCTTCGGCACGCGGGTCGCCTTCAAATCCGTGGTGGCGGCCGAAGCCGCCGCCATGCTGGCGTGGGCGGCGGCGGCGGGCGGCGATCGCATCGGGGCCTTGGTGTTCGGTGGCGGCGCGCACCGTGAGCTGCGTCCGGCGGGGGGCCGCCGAGGCGTGCTGGGGGTGCTCACGGTGCTGGCCGGCCATGCGGCCGCGCGAGCGCCCGCCGAGGCCGGCGATCGAGATCTGGCGCACGCCCTGCTGCGCACCCGGCGGGTGGCGCGGCCCGGCAGCCTGATCTTCGTCATCAGCGATTTCTACGCCTTGAGCGACGACGCCGAGCGGCACCTCACGCGGCTGCGCCTGCACAACGACGTCGCGGCCTGCTGGGTGTTCGATCGCCTCGAGGTGCAGGCACCGCCGCCGGGTCGCTACGCGGTTTCCGACGGCCGCGCTCGCGCGGTCATCGAGACCGGTGCGGGGCGCGTGCGACGGGCGTACGGCGCACCGTTCGCGCGGCGCCGCCGTCGCCTCGAAGCCATCACCCGTGACGCCGGCGTCACGCTGGTGGCCCTGGAGACCGGTGCCGACGTCGGCGAGACCCTCAGACGGGGGCTGGCAGCGCAGACGGCGCGGCCGCCAAGCGGCCACGACGGCGGCGTCTAGCAGGAGCCTCGAGCGGTGCCTGTCGATCCTCTCGCCGAGCTGCGCGACATTCTTCTGCCGGTAGCGCCCGGCTGGTGGCCGCCTGCGCCGGGCTGGTGGGTGCTTGCCGTATCGGCCATCGCCGCGTTGGTGTTCGGCGCCTGGCTGCTGCGGGTGTGGATGCGGCGCCGGCGTCCGCGGCGGGCGGCGCTGCGCGAGCTCACGCGCATGGCCGAGACATTGCAGGGTGGAGGCGGTCTCGACTACCAGGCGGTGTCCGTGCTGGTTCGGCGGGCGGCGCTCGCCAGCTACCCGCGTCGAGAGGTGGCCGGGTTGGCGGGCAATGCCTGGCTTGCCTTTCTCGACCGCACCGGTGCCACGCAGGAGTTCAGCCGCGGGCTGGGGCGGGTGCTGGCCGAGGCGCCCTACGCGCGGGCTGCGCCCGCCGAGCACCGCGCCGTCATCGAGCTGGTGCGGCAGTGGCTGCGCCGCAATCTCTAAGATGGGCCCGCAGCCGAAATCCGCGCTGGAAACCGGACATGACCGCCATGGCGAGCGCGTTGCTGCGCTTTGTCTCGGGGACCGGTTGAGCGACTGATGTTCCGCTTCGAATGGCTCTGGGCCTTCGCGGCATTGCCGCTGCCGCTGCTCGTCTACCGGCTGGCGCCGCCCGCGCCCGAGGCGCACGCGGCAGCGCTGCGGGTGCCCTTCTTCGCCGCCTTGCGGACACTGGCTGCGGGCCGGGCGCGGCGCGGGCGCCCGCGCCAGCTGCTCGCGGGTGCCGCATGGCTTTTGCTGGTGCTGGCCGCCGCGCGTCCGCAGTGGGTGGGTGAGCCGCTGGCGTTGCCGCAGAGCGGGCGCGAGCTCATGCTGGCGGTCGACGTCTCGGGGAGCATGAAAATGCAGGACATGCAGCTCGGGGGCGCCGCCGTCCCGCGCCTAGCGATGGTGCAGCAGGTCGCGGGGGAGTTCGTCGAGCGCCGCGCCGGCGATCGCCTGGGCCTGATACTGTTCGGCACGCGGGCGTATCTGCAGACGCCGCTGACGTTCGATCGCCAGTCGATAAGCCAGTCGCTTGCCGAGGCCGAGATCGGCCTCGCGGGCGAGCGCACCGCCATTGGCGACGCCATCGGGCTCGCGGTCAAACGGCTGCGCGGGCGTCCGGCCCGCAGCCGGGTGCTCATCCTGCTCACCGACGGCGCCAACACGGCGGGGGCCATAGCGCCGCAGCGGGCGGCGCAGTTGGCTGCCGAGGCCGGCTTGCGCGTCCACACGATCGGTGTCGGAGCGGATCAGCTGCTGGTGCGGGATCTGTTCGGCACACGGCGCATCGATCCTTCCGCGGAGCTCGACGAGGCCACGCTGCAGAGCATCGCGCAGGCGACCGGAGGTCGCTACTTTCGTGCGCACGACACCGAGGGGCTGCGCGCCATCTACGCACTGCTCGACGAGCTCGAGCCCGTCGCCGGCAATCCTGATCGACTGCGTCCAGTCGCAGAGCTGTTCGTGTGGCCGCTGGGCTTGGCCATGCTGATCGCGGCGCTGCTGGCACTGCTCGGGCTGCCGTTGCGCACGCGGGAGGCGGTCGGGGTCGTTGGTCGAGGCGCGTCGGTCGACGTGCTGGAGCGACAGTGATGGAGGTGGCGGCAGTGCATTTCGCGCGGCCCGCGTGGCTGTTGGCCGTTCCGCTTGGCGTGCTGCTGGCGTGGTGGTTGCGGCGCCGCACCGGGGCAGCTGGCGGTTGGCGCGGCGTGTGCGATCCCCATCTGCTGCCCCATCTGGTTGTCGGCAATGGTGGCGGCGGCGGACGCCTGCCCTACGCGCTATTCGCGCTCTGCTGGGCGCTCGCTGCGACGGCGCTGGCCGGGCCGAGCTGGGAGCGGCTCGCGCAGCCGGTCTATCGGTCCGGGACTGCGCGCGTCGTCGCGCTCGACCTGTCCCGGTCGATGCAGGCAGCGGACGTCCAGCCCTCGCGCCTCGGGCGGGCGCGCTTCAAGGCGGCAGATCTCCTCACGAATGCCGGCGACGCCCAGCTGGGCCTGGTCGCGTTTGCCGGAGATGCGTTCGTGGTGGCGCCGGTAACCGATGACGCCGCCACACTGCTCAACCTGCTGCCGGCCCTCGAGCCTGCGCTGATGCCGGTCCAAGGCAGCCGCGCCGATCTCGCGATCGAGCGCGCCGGTCGACTGCTGGCGGGCGCCGGGATCTCGCACGGCGAGGTGATATTGGTCGGTGACGGTGTCGACGAGCGCGCCGTGCCGGCCGCGCAGGCGCTGCGCGAGCGCGGTCACCGCCTCTCCGTGCTGGCCGTCGGCACCGCCGAGGGCGGGCCAGTGCCGTCGCCGGGCGGCGGGTTCCTCAAAGATGCCGGCGGTAACATCGTGCTGCCGAGCACCGACTTCGACGCCCTGCGCGCACTGGCGGATGCCGGGGGCGGCCGTTACGCAGCGCTCAGTGCCGACGATGCGGACCTGCGCGCGCTGGGCACCGCCGACTCGCTGCGGGGGCAGCTCGGCGGCGCGCGCCAGGCGCAGGCCTCAGCGCTGCGATGGCGCGACGGCGGCCCGTGGCTGGTGCTGACCCTGCTGCCGCTTGCGGCGCTCGCCTTCCGGCGCGGCTGGCTCGTGGTGGTGGTGTTGAGCTTGGTGTGGGCGCCGCGCGAGGGTTACGCCTTCGAGTGGCAGGATCTGTGGTGGCGTCGCGATCAGCAGGCCGCACAGGCCATGGCGCGCGGGGACTGGGATCGGGCTGCTGCCCTCGCGGACGGTGACGTCGTCTGGGAGGGCGCGGCACGCTATCGACAGCAGCGCTTCGCCGAGGCGGCGGCGGCGTTCGCCGGTGACGACGGCGCCGCGGCGCACTACAACCGCGGCAATGCCCTGGCCCGGGAGGGGAAGCTCGAGCAGGCCCTGGCCGCCTATGGCGCCGCACTCGAGCGCGATCCCGAGCTCGATGACGCGCGCCATAATCGGGAGGTCGTCGAGCGCGCGCTGGCAGAAGAGCGGCGACGCCAGCAGGCGGGCGGTGCGAGCGCGGGCGGCAATGAGCAGGGCGGCGGCGAGGCCGAGCGCAGCGGAGGTCGTCGTGGCGACAGCGATCAAGCGCGCCGCCAAGGCGGCCGGGAGCAGGCCGGGCAGGTTGAGCCTTCCGAAGGTGCCTCCGGGGAGAGCGGACAGCGCCAACAGGCCGAGCGCGGCCGCTCGCCCGCGGGGTCGTCGACCACGCCGTCGACCAGCGAGCTGGGCGGCGATGGGCCGGTGACGTCGGGTAGCGAGGCGGACTCGACGCAAACGGCCTCTCGGCCGCATGCCGATGCGCCGGCGCAGCCCGGCGCCGGGACTGCCTCGGATGACAACGCCGCGGCCGACCAGCTGGCGGCCGTGGAGAGCGAAACGGATGCAGAGAGCGAGAGTGCCCAGGCACTCGAGCAGTGGCTGCGCCGCATCCCCGACGATCCCGGCGGACTGCTCAGGCGCAAATTTCAACGCGAGCACGAGCGGCGCGGTGGCGCGCTGGGCTCAGCGGGACCGCAGTGGTGAGACCGGGGCGCGGGTGAGCGGGTCGATGCATCGGTGGTGCGCCGTCGTC
Source organism: Arenicellales bacterium (assembly GCA_041550555.1). Lineage (GTDB taxonomy): Bacteria > Pseudomonadota > Gammaproteobacteria > Arenicellales > JBFEOO01 > JBFEOO01. The sequence continues at coordinate 21,076 of JBFEOO010000046.1, read as the reverse complement.
GTGCGCGTCGCAGTGCTCTTGTGCGGGTGCGCTCTGTCATGGTCGGCATCGGCCGCCTCGGCCTTTCTCGAACGCAACCCGATCCGGGTCGATGAGACCGTGCGGCTGGTGATCGAGGTGGACGGCGGCGCGCAGTCGACGGTCAATCCCGATCTGCGCCCGCTGACCGGCGACTTCTCCGTGCTGGGCACGTCGACCAACACGCGGATAACGGTGGTCAATGGCCAGCAGGTCGCCACAACGCAGTGGATCGTGGAGCTCGCGCCGAGGCGCGTCGGCACGCTGACGGTTCCGCCCATCGCGGTGTCCGGCACGACGACGCCGGCTCTCGAGCTCGAGGTGCTGTCGGCGCGTACGCAAGCCGGAGCGGGTCCTCCGCGCGATATTTTCCTCGAGACGGAGGCGGCGCCCCAGACGCCCTACGTGCAGGCACAGGTCATCTTCACGGTCAGGCTGTTTCTCGGCATCGACGTGCTCGAAGGTTCGCTCTCCGAGCCGCGGGCGGACGGCGCCTTGGTCGAGCGGCTGGGGAGTGACGCGAGCTTTGAGACCATGCGCGGCGGCCGCCGGTACCGCGTCGTGGAACGGCGCTATGTCGTGTTCCCCCAGGCCAGCGGCACGCTGGAGCTGTCGCCGGTGCGTTTCGAGGGGCGCGTGGTGGACGGCAGCTCGGGATTGGGCAGCCGCTTCGATCGGGGACGACGGGTACGCGCCCGCTCGGCCCCGATGGCCCTCGACGTGCAGCCGCGGCCGCAGGCCTTCACCGGGCCGCACTGGCTGCCGGCGAGCGAGCTCGAGCTGCGTGAGCAGTGGCCGTCGGCACAGCCCGATTTTCGCGTCGGCGAACCGCTGACGCGCAGCGTGACGCTCCAGGCGGCGGGGCTGAGCGGGGTACAGCTGCCCGAGATAGCGGCGCCGGAAGTGCCCGGCATGCGGGCCTATCCGGACCAAGCCGAGACGCTGACGCGGCAGGGCGGCGGCGGCGTTCTCGGCACTCGCACCGAGCGGGTGGCCCTGGTGCCGAGCGTTGTCGGAACGGTTACCCTGCCCGCTATCGAGGTGCGCTGGTGGGACGTCGACGAGGACCGTGAGAAGACCGCCAGGCTGCCCGAGCGCACCGTGTCGGTGGCGCCCGCGGCCGGTGCCGGCGGGGCCGCTGCAGTCGCTACCGCGCCAACGGCTGACGCCGAGATGGCGGCCGGCGAGGACGCTGGCGAACCGTTTGCCGGCGCGGCGGGCCAGACGTTGTGGCCCGCCGTCAGCGTCGGGCTCGTGATCGGCTGGCTGACGACGCTCGCGGCGTGGTGGTGGCGCAGCCGGCGCCAAGCCGCCGTGCGGGCTCCGGCCGTCGTGCAGCCGTCGCCGGCGGTTGGACCGGCACGCGAGCGGCTGCGCCGCGCGTGCGCGCAGAATGACGCCGCTGCGGCGGGGACGGCCTTGCTCGACGTCGCTGCAGCGCTGTGGCCGCAGGCTGCACCCCGCAGCCTCCCGGCGTTGGCGCGCCGCCTCGACGGGGCGCTCGCGGCAGAAGTCCTGCGCCTCGATCGCGCACTGTGGGGCGGCGGTGAGGAGGGCTGGAGCGCTGACGTGCTGTGGCCGCTTGTCAGGCAGCTATCACCGCGAGCCCGCGGCACGATGCGTCAGGGGCGGCGCGAGCCGTTGCCCCCGCTGCGACCGCAAGGCGCCTAGCCGGGCGCGCTCGGCCGGCTCCAGCGCGCCCAGCCGTTTGTGTCGAGCGATGGGCTCCGACGACAGCCGTCTCGCGGAGTACTACGCGCGTCGCGCTGCCGAGTACGAGCGCATTTACGACAAGCCGGAGCGGCGTGAGGAGATCGAGCGGCTCGCCGCGGCGCTGGTGTCCCTGCTCGCCGGCCGTGACGTACTCGAGATCGCCTGCGGCACCGGCTTCTGGACCGAGCGCGTCGCGCGTTCGGCGCGCAGAGTGGTGGGCGTGGATGTCAACGTCAATCTGCTGCAGATCGCTGCGACGAGAGACTACCGGGATGCCGCCGTGACGTTTCGGGTGGCGGACGCTTACCGCGTGGACGCCATAGAGGGGGTTTTCTCGGCGGCGCTCGCCGCGTTCTGGTACTCGCACGTGCCGCGCTCACGGATCGATGCGTTTCTCGACGGCCTGCATGGCCGCCTCGGTCGCGGCAAGCGCGTGGTGCTGCTCGACAATCGCTACGTCGCCGGCAGCAGCACCCCGATTTCGAGAACGGACGCCAGCGGCAACAGCTACCAGCAGCGCTGCCTTGCCGACGGCTCGGTTTTCGAGGTGCTCAAGAACTTTCCCGCTCGCGCCGAGCTCGAGCGTGAGCTCGGCGCCCGCGCCCGGGCGCTCGACATCGTCGAGCTCGAGTACTACTGGTATGCGGTCTACGAGACATGACCGACAGGTGGTCGCGGCCCGAAGTCGGGTCGGCACGGGCGCGCCGGTGCACCCGCCAGCGCCGCAGCGCACGTCGCGCGCCGCCCGCCGCCGCAGGGCCGCGAGCGGAGCGGGCTAGCCGTCGAGAGAGTCGACGTCGTCGCCTGAGGCCGGCGTGGCGCGGTCCCACGCCCAGTCGCGCAGGGCCTGTATCTGCTCGCTCATGGTTCGCGACAGCGGCACGACGTTGCGCGTCTGATCGAGGACGTCCTGAGTGGTGAATGCCCGCTTGTGGCGGATGCCGCGTATGCGTCCGGCGTCGATGACCTGCTCGATTTCCGCTGCGTTCCAGCCGCGCGTCTCGCGAAGCATGGCGCGGATGTCGAAATCGTCCGGCGCCGCACCGTTGCGCCGCAAGGAGATTCTCAAGAGCTCCGCGCGCTCCTGCTCGCTCGGCAAGTCGACGAAGAAAACCTGGTCGAAGCGGCCCTTGCGAATCAGCTCTGCCGGCAGCGACTCGATGCGGTTGGCGGTCGCGGCAACGAACACCAGCGGCGGCTTCTCCTGCATCCATGTGAGGAACGCCGAGAAGATGTGCTGCTGAGTGGGGTTGGCGTTCTCGCTGAAGCCGAGCCCGTTCTCGATCTCGTCGATCCACAGCACGGCAGGTGCCAGCGCCTCGATGGTCTTGAGTGCGCGGTGGAAGCTCGCCTCGGCGTTTCCGAATATCTCGGCGAACACGAGGTTCATGTCGAGACGGAACAGCGGTACGTTCCAGATCTTGGCGATGACCTTTGCACACAGGCTCTTGCCGCAGCCGCTTACGCCCATGATCAGAATGCCCCGCGGCACCGGCACCCCGGCATCGACCGCTCGCTGGTTGAAGACCGTCGCGCGGTCGTCGATCCACGCTTTGAAACGCGCCAGTCCGCCGACCTCTTCGATGCCGCGCTCGTGGGGTACGTACTCGAGAAAGCCGGTTCCGACGCTGAGCGTCTTCTTCGCTTCGCGGATCGCATCGAGCAGGCTCTCGAGCGAGAGCTTGCCGTCAGCCAGCACGCTGTGCATGACGTGGCGTGCCTCGTCGAGGGTCACTCCCCGCAGCGCCAGCGCCGCCTCGCGCAGCAATGCCGGCGGAATCTGCCGCTCCGTGTACTGACGCACGGTCTGCCCGACGAGCTCGGCCAGCTCTTCGACGTCGGGTGGACCGGCGTCGATGAGAAATACGTTGTGCCTGAGCGTGGACGGCACGTCGAGATCCGCCGCCAGGACGACGAGGTGAGCGTGCCGCACGTCCCGCAGACGGTAGTAGGCGTCCCGCAGCAGGCGCGTTACCGGGGGGGCGCCCATGAAGGCGGCGAGGTCCTTGAACACGTAAAGACCCGGCTTCGCCTGCGTGAGGATCCTGTCGAGCGCGACCGCGGCATCGCGCGTGTCGTCCCGTGAGTCGTCTCCGTCGAGCCCGCCGCTGCACGACCAGACCGTGATCGGGACGCCGGCCGACGTCGCCACGCGGCGCAGCGCCTGCTCCGCGCGCGCTTCCTCCGAGGTGTGCAGGTAGAGCAGCGGGTGTCGGGCACGCAGGGCGCGCTCGATCTGATCGTCGAGGACGTGCCTGCCCGGCGCCGGGCGACGTGCTGCCGGGCCGAGGTCGGTCGCTCGGGACGTCGTCGGAAGATCGGGTGCCGGTTGCATTGCCAGGAGGAGGCCCGTTTCGCGGTGAAGAAATCCCACAATCAAGTGTGGCACGCGAAGCGGGAATGTGAAGGGCGCGGTGCCCGAACGAAGCCCAGCCGTGCGGCGCTGCCGCGTGTTCAGCGATCGATGCGTCGAATTTTGTCGGCGAGGGTCAGCCGGTAGAAGCGACGGATGTCCCCCATCATACCGTCGAGGCTCTCTCGGGCAGGGGAGCGAAGGTAACGGCTCTGCAGTTCCATGCAGTACTTGCCGGCATAGCGATTGGCGTCTCGGTAGCGCTGCAGCTCGTCATTGTCGAGCGCCGTGTCGAAGCGCGCGCGCTCGAAAAGCCAGGGGTGAAGCTCAGCGCTCGGCCGCGCCTGCTGTTCGCGAGCGAGGGTCGCGATGGCGATGTACTTGTCGACCTCGGCCTGCAGCTCGAGCTCGAGCGGCCGCACTGCGCGATTGAGCGATGCATTCCACGCCAGATAAACGAAATGGCTTACGCCTTCGAGGGCGGTGCAGAAGTCCACGACATTGCCGGGGTGTAGGTTTGTTGTCGGATCATCGTCGTTGAGGCGTGCGACGAGGCCCGCATCGAGGTACAGCGCGAGATCCACGCCGTCGTTGCTCTGCGACACCAGCAGCTTCTCGTCGGTCTCGCGTGCATTGGGGCTCGCATCGAGCCGGCGGGCCAGCTCCGCGTCGGTGATGAGAAATTCGGTGACCTTGTGCGCAACCGACAGCTCGTAGACCTGCTCAAGATGCCGTTGCAGCGATTCGAGTACGATGATGTCGTCTCCCGCGGCGTCAGTGTTGACGCGACGCCGAGCCCGCTGGCGCGAGCGCTATGCCCATTCGGCGCAGGTGACGCTCGGCCCGCCGACTGCCGGTGCGCACCCACAGCTCGTAGAGACGAAGCACGTCGGAGTCGCTGCCGAGCCTCGCTTCCTCGCTGACTTCCCCCAAGACGTCGACGAACTCTGCAAAGTGCTCTGCAAGCTCCGCAAACACTTCGCTGAACGTATGCCATTGAGCGGTGCTTCGTGTCGCATCGGAGAGATAGCCATAGGCATTGCCGCCCATCGAGATGTAGTACTCGATATTCACCACCTTGCGCCTGAGGCTGTGTGAAAACATGCCTGCCATGAACAGCGCAACGTCACCGAGGCGACGCAGCGCGTGATTACGCTCGTGCACGCTGCTGGCCTGCAGCGCTTCGGCGTAGGTCAACGCAAGAGGCTTTATCGTGCGGCCTTCGCTGGTGTGCTCGAAAAGACAATCGCTGTAGGCGAAGTTGCTGAGCAGGTTGACGATGTAATGAACCGTATCATCGCGGGCGTTGACGTTCTGCTCGCACACCACCGTGTCGACGAGACCGCGGAAGAAGTCTTTGACATTGGCGTCTACGATCAATCCCGTTCGAGATGCTCCGTTAGCCATATGCGCAGTCACCTCCGCTCTGTACGACACATGAAGCCTTGATGTGCAGCGTGCCCAGGACGAGGACGTCGTGATACGGCGACGACGTGCGTGGGCGACGCTGCATTCAACCCTGTCAATTTAAAGTCTATACACGATTGCCCCGATGTAAAAAATCACGACGCGTTCTGTCAGCACTCACTACCAACGAGTACCAATAACGATGTCCGCGTCGAGACCGGAGCTCCGCGGTGCGGGACGATGCGGCGAGTATGCTGACCTGAGCCGAGGTATGTGCTCCGGATGGCCCGAGAAGCGACGCCACGCGGCGTGCTCCGTCAAGCGTGGTCGCTTGCGCGCGGAAACCGGCAGCGGTTGCCGCGCGTTGCATGCAGCACCGACGTCGCGCACGTCTACGCCCGTCGCTATGCGAATGCGGTGAGCTCGGGTGTGCCGCGAATCGTCGCGCCGGTTCGCGGTTCGCTGAGGGCGTCGCACGCGGCATCTGTTGGCCGAGCGCTTCGCTCGGCGGCGGCAGGACGCCGGGCGCGTGCTGCGGCTGCTGCTCCACCCCGCTCCGGCGTGCTGCCGGCGCTGTGATGGGTGTGACGGCCGGGCGGCGTGCCGCGGTGCGCAAGAGCCTTGACGGGGAATCGGCAATCCTACATGATAATGATTCTTATTTACGTTAAGGGTGGACGAGGAAGACGGTGTATGAAGGCAAAGATTCTCCGCGGGACGTTGGGCGTCCTCGCGCTGGCAGCCGGCGCCGCCTCAGCGGCGGGCGGCGACGCAGTCAATGTCTACTCCGCACGCAAGGAGGCGCTCATCAAGCCGTTGCTCGATCGGTTTACCGAGCAGACGGGCGTCGAGGTCAACCTGATCACCGGCGCTGCGGACGCGCTGCTCAAGCGCCTCGAAAGCGAGGGACGCAACACGCCCGCGGACCTGTTCATCACGGTCGACGCGGGCCGACTGCACCGGGCCAAGCGGGTCGGTGTGCTGCAGCCCGTGCGCTCGCCTGCGCTCGAGGCCGCCGTGCCGGCGAGCTACCGTGACCCGCAGGGCTACTGGTTCGGTCTGTCGCTGCGCGCACGGCCCATCATGTATGGCAAGGATCGCGTCGACCCTGCCGAGCTTTCCGCCTACGAGGCACTGGCTGACGAGCGCTGGCGCCGACGTATCTGCGTGCGCAGCTCGGACAACATCTACAATCAGTCGCTCGTCGCCGCCATGCTCATCGCCAACGGACCTGATCGGACGCTGGCGTGGGCACGTGGGCTTGTCGCGAACTTCGCGCGCGCCCCGAAGGGCGGGGACCGTGACCAGATTAAGGCCGTCGCCGCCGGTCAGTGTGACATTGCCATCGCCAACACCTACTACCTCGGCCAGATGTTGACCGACGACGACGAGGTGCAGCGAGAGGCCGCCCGCAAGGTGGCCATCGTGTGGCCGAATCAGGCCGGGCGCGGTGCTCATGTGAACGTCAGCGGCGCCGGAGTGACGGCGGCCGCCGCGCACCGCGATCAGGCCGTGGCGCTGCTCGAGTTCCTCGCCAGCGAGGAGGCGCAGCAGTGGTACGCGGACGTCAACATCGAGTATCCCGTGCGTCAGGGCACTGCCCCCAGCGCCATGGTCGCGGAGTGGGGCAGCTTCAAGGCGGATACCGTCAACCTCGACCAGCTTGGCGAGTACAACGCCGAGGCTGTGAAAATCATGGATCGCGCAGGCTGGAAGTGAGCCGGCGCGCGCCGGGCCGCTGGCTGTGTCCGCCCTCGCCATCGCGCACCGTGAGCGCCTCCCGCGGGTAGGCCATGCAGCCTAGCGCCGTGGCGCTCACAGGCGCACCGCTGCGATTCCGACCGAGCACCTGGGGCATCGGCATCGGTGTCGCCGCCCTGGTGCTCGCTCTGCCCGTGCTGACGGTGTTCAGCTTCGTCCTGCATCCCGCCGGTGACGTGTGGGCGCACCTCGCGGAGACGGTGCTGGCGGACTATGTCACCAACTCGCTCGTGCTCATGCTCGGGGTGGCGGTTGGGACCACGACCATCGGTGTGTCGACCGCCTGGCTTACGGCATGCTGCCGGTTTACCGGACAACGTTTCTTCGCCTGGGCACTGCTGCTGCCGCTCGCCATACCGGCCTACATCATCGCCTACACCTACACGGGTATGCTCGACTTCGCGGGCCCCGTGCAGACATTGCTCCGCAGCGCGCTCGGCTGGAGCCGCGACGACTACTGGTTCCCCGAGATTCGCTCGCTCGGCGGTGCCGTGACGATGCTGTCCTTGGTGCTGTATCCCTACGTGTACCTGCTCGCTCGGGCCGCGTTTCTGGATCAGTCGGTCTCCATCATCGACGCCAGCCGCACGCTCGGCTATGGGCCGTGGGCGAGCTTCCTGCTGATCTCGCTGCCCATCGCGCGGCCGGCCATCATCGCCGGGCTCTCGCTCGCGCTGATGGAAACGCTGGCCGACTACGGCACGGTGCAGTACTTCGGCGTGAGCACGTTCACCACCGGCATCTTCCGGACCTGGTTTGGGCTCGGCGACAGCGCGGCGGCCGCCCAGCTTTCGGCGCTGCTCATGAGCTTCGCCCTGGCGCTCATGGCGCTCGAACGATGGTCGCGCCACCGCGCCCGCTACCACCACGTCGGCCAGCGCTCGCAGCCGCTGGTGCTCAGGCCGCTGAGCGGCTGGCGCCATGCCGTGGCCTTTGGTTTGTGCGCGCTCGTGCTGCTCGCTGGTTTCCTGCTGCCGGCGGCGCAGCTCGCGCTGTGGGCGTTCGCCACCGCGGCCCGCACGGTGGATGCCGCGTTCCTGCGCATGCTCGTCAACACGCTGGCGCTGGCGGGCGGCGCCTCGGCGCTCGCCCTCGCCATCGCGTTGTTCATGGCCTATGGGCAGCGGCTGCGTCTATCGCCGCTGGTTGCGGCGGGTGTGCGCCTCGCCGGCATGGGTTACGCGGTGCCGGGCGTGGTCATCGCCGTGGGCGTCATGATCCCCTTTTCTTGGCTGGACAACACCGTGGACGCCTGGCTGCGGGCGACGTTTGGCGTCTCGAGCGGGTTGCTCTTGAGCGGCACGCTGGTGGCGCTGGTCTTCGCCTATCTGGTGCGTTTCCTGGCCGTCTCGCTGCAGACGGTGGAGGCTGGTCTAGCGCGCATCCGGCCGACCATGGATGACACGGCGCGCTCGCTGGGCTACCGGCCGCTCGAGGTGCTTGCGCGCATCCACGTGCCGGTCATGAAGGGCAGCCTTCTGACAGGGTTGCTGCTGGTGTTCGTCGACGTGATGAAGGAGCTACCGGCGACGTTGGTGCTCAGGCCGTTCAACTTCAACACCTTGGCGGTGCGCGCCTGGGAGCTCGCTTCCGACGAGCGGCTTGCCGACTCCGCCACCGCCGCGCTAGCCATTGTCGCCGCCGGCGTTGGGCCGGTTATCGTGCTGAGCCGCTCCATCGGCCGCCGCCTCAGCGCCGCGTCTGAGAGGTGACGCGGCGCGGCGCGCAGAGCCGTCTAGCCGGAAACCGGCGTCGAGGTTTCGATGATGCCGGTGTCGCTCTTCATCGAGCAGCGGCCGTTCGCGTGCATGCCTTGGCAAACCCCGTAGAGATACAGCGAGTGGTCGTGCATGACGAAGCCGGCGCAGCGAGCGACATGCTTCTGGCGCTTCTCGATGGTCTTGTCGACGAACTCGAAGACCTTGCCGCACTCCACGCACACCATATGATCGTGGTGTGACTCGTCGTTGAGCTCGAATACCGAGCGCCCGCCCTCGAAGTTGTGGCGGATGATGAGGCCGGCCTGCTCGAACTGAGTCAGGACGCGGTAGACGGTGGCGAGAGCGATCTCCTCGCCCGTCTCGAGCAGGGCCCGGTAGATGTCCTCCGCCGTGACGTGACGTGCTGCGTTGTCCTCGAGCATGCCGAGGATCTTGAGGCGGGGGGCGGTGCTCTTGAGGCCGGCTCTCTTGAGATCGCTGCGGTTCGGCATGGCGGATACGACGGCATCGGGGCCCGAGCCCCCGTCACGCGGCGGCCGGTTGCGGGCGACGAGGTCGACACTGTAGCACATCTATTCCGCGGCGCCGTGACGTCGGCCGGCCTGCAAGGCGAGCTTCGGCAGGTCGCCCTCGAGGCCCATCGCCCTGCGCATGAGCGCGTGGTTGAGCGGTGCGACCGCCTCGGCCGTGTCGAGCGCGAGATGCCGCAGCAGCTCCATGGGGGCCGCTCTCGAGGCGAACCCTGACTTGAAGGCGTCCATCAGCGCGAGGACCAGCGCGTTCTCGCTGCGGCGCCAACGCTCGTATCGACGCAGCGGGCGCTGGCTGCCGACATCGCGCGAGCCCTCTCGGGCGGCGCCGATCAGCACCTCCGCGAGCGACGCCGCGTCGAGAATGCCGAGGTTGGCGCCGAGCCCGGCGAGGGGATGTATCACGTGGGCGGCGTCACCGACCACGGCGCCGCGCTCGCCGATGTAGGTGTCGGCGTGCAGGCGCTCGAGCGCGAAGACGCCTCGCTTGCCGCGGAGCTCGACCTCGCCGAGCCGGTGTTCGAAGGCGGCGCTCAGCTCGGCAGCGAACGCCGCATCGTCGAGCGCGGACAGCTCCGCGGCACGCGCGTCGTCGCAACTCCACACGATGGAGCAGGTGCCGTCGGCGAGTGGCAGGAACGCCAGCGGACCGGTGGCGAGAAAGCACTGGCGGGCGATCTGCTCATGGGGACGCTCGGTGGCCACCGTCGCGACGATGGCTTTCTGCCCGTAGCTGGACGTGCGAATGCCGATGCCCAGCGCGCCGCGCACCCGCGACCGCGCCCCATCCGCGCCAACGACCACACGCGTGCGGATCGAGTGACCTTCGGCCGTGACCACGGTGGCGGCGTTGGCGCCATTGTCGATACGCTCGAGATGCGCCGGCTGCACGATGTGCACGCCGGCGTCGGTGCCCAGCCGCTCGTGCAGGGCCTGGACGATCAGATCGTTCTCGACGATGTGTCCGAGCAGGGGCTCGCCGACATCAGCGGCACGAAAGTGCACCGCGCCGCCGCGCGCGTGCTCCCAGACGCTTATCTCGCGGAACGGGCTGACGCGCTCGCGGCGTATCGTGGCCCAGGCATCGAGATGATCGAAAATGCGCTGGGAGGCAACATTGATGGCGCTGACGCGCAGCGCATAGCCGTTGGCGCGATAGGGCCGCGGCGGCGCCGCATCGAGCAGTGCCACGCTGAGCGGGCCGCGACGCAATGCGCACGCCAGCGTCGCGCCGACGATGCCGCTGCCGACGACGGTGACGTCCGCCTCGATGGCGCCGCTCACGCGCGTCCGCGCGGCGGGGGCGCGCTGAGCGGCAGACCCAGGCCGAGTCGTGACTGGCGACCGGCGAGGCCCATGGTTCGGCGCAACAGCGCCCGCTTGACGGCAGGCAGCAGATCGATACCGAGCAGGCCCACACTGCGTGCGGCCACGATGGGGCGGCAGCGGCTGCCGAATATGCGCACCAGCCCGTGCGTGAACCAGCTCACCGCCTCGGTGTCGCGCCGCCGCCAACGGGCATAGCAATCGAGGACCGGCGCGCTGCCGATATCGTTGCCGGCGGCGACGGCGTCGCTCAGCACATCGGCCAGGGCGGCGACGTCGCGAAGACCGAGGTTGAAACCTTGCCCGGCCACGGGGTGAACCGTGTGCGCGGCGTTGCCCAGCACGGCCAGGCGCGGACGGACGGGCTCATCGATACGCGTCAAGTGCAGCGGATACAGTCGACGTGCGCCGGCGTGCTCGAAGCGGCCGGCGCGCTCGCCGAAGCAGCGCTGCAGTCCGCCCAGGAACGCATCCTCGTCGAGCTCGGCGTAACGCTTTCCTTGCTCGGGCTCGAGCGTCCAGACCACCGCGAAGGCGCGCTCCCCGATGGGCAGCAGCGCGAGCGGTCCGTCGGGAGTGAAGCGCTCGTAAGCCGAGCCTCCGTGGTCTCGTTCGGCGACCACCGTTGTCACCAGGGCGACTCGCTGGTAATCGACCTCACGCACGCGCAGTGCAAGTGCGCTGCGCAGCGCCGAGCGGCCCCCGTCCGCCAGCGCCACCAGCCGGGTCTGGAGCCGGCACACCTCGCCGGCGGCCCTCACGATGAGCTCGGCGGCGTCTGCGCCGATCTCGATCTGTTCGACGGCGGCTGGACAGACGAGGTCGACCCGCGGGTGGTCGGTAAGGTGCGCGTTCAGCACCGCGCCGATTGCGCGCGTGGGCACCACATAGCCGAGTGCCTCCTCGCCCGCGTGTCGCGCCTCGAGACGGGTGACGCCGGGATGGCCGCGGTCGGAGACGTGAATCTGGCGTATGGCCGTGGCGTCGCGTTCCGCGATGTGGCGCCAAACACCAATACCTTCGAAGATGCGCCGCGAGCCCAGGGTGAGTGCGACGGTGCGCTCGTCGTAGCTCGGCTGCGTGACGGCCTCGAAGGGCACCGCTTCGACCACCGCGATCTTGAGCGGCAGCTGTGCCAGCGCGGCCCCCAGGCTGGCGCCGACCATGCCGCCGCCGACGATGACCACATCGTACTCGGTGTGTGACGAGCTTGCGTTATCGTTCACCAGTCGGCGACGCGCTCAGTGCGCTGCGGTCGCTGCCCTCCGCTGGCCAGGGAAATCGCCTGGCGGGAACTCGCGCTTCGCCGGCGCCGCGAATGCCAAGATAATGACGCAGAACGGGCACAGCGTGCGTTTCTGTAGTAAGGTCGCGTCCGCTCGCGGTGACGCGCGCGACGCGGCCCTCACCCCATCGATGCGCCTGTCTGCCGTGTTGGCTGAGCGGCGCGCCAGCGGGGCTGGGACACGGTTGCGCCGCTGCGTGTTCATCTGTCGGCTCTCACCCGATCGCCGCGCTGCTCGCTAACCTTTGCCAACGAGCGCCTCGACCTCCTCTGGCGCCTTGGGAACCTCCTCGGTCAAGTTCAGGGACCCGTCGCGCGTGATCAAGATGTCGTCCTCGATGCGGATGCCGATGTGTCGCCAGCGGGGATCGATGTCATCGTCGTCCGGAATGTACAAGCCCGGCTCGACCGTCAGCACCATCCCCGGCTCCAGCACGCGCCACTGATCACCGACCTTGTAGTCGCCGACGTCGTGCACGTCCATCCCGAGCCAGTGCCCGGTGCGGTGCATGTAGAAGCGCTTGTGCGCCCCGCTTTCGATGAGCTCGCTGACGCTACCCTCGAGCAGTCCCAGATCGACGAGGCCGGCCACCAGCACCTTGACCGCGGCGTCGTGTGGATCGACCCAGCTGCGACCCGGCCGGCATTCGGCTATAGCAGCTTGCTGGGCGGCGAGGACGATGTCGTAGAGCGCGCGCTGATCGGTGGAGAAGCGACCGTTGATGGGAAAGGTTCGCGTCACGTCCGCGGCGTAGCAGTCGATCTCGGCGCCGGCGTCGATGAGCAGCAGCTCACCGTCGTTGAGCTCCGCGTTGTTCTCGATATAGTGCAGAACGCAGGCGTTGGCGCCGCTCGCCACGATGGGCGGGTAGGCCGGATACTGGCTGCCCCCGCGACGGAACTCGTAGACGAGCTCGGCCTCGATCTCATACTCCTTGCGGCCCGGGCGGCATGCCCCCATGGCGCGCCGGTGCGCTGCGCAGCTCACCCGCGCTGCCCGCTTCATGAGCCGGATCTCCTCGGTGCGCTTCAACAGGCGTAGCTCGTGGAGGATGTGCGTGATGTCCACGAACTCGCTCGGCGCGCTGATACCGACACGCATCTTGGGCTTGACCTCGTTGACCCAGCCGATGAGCTTGGCATCGAAGTCGGCGTAGCGGCCCATGTTGCAGTACACCTTGGTGCGGTTCTCGAGCAGACCGGGCAGGATGTCATCGATGTCGCTGATGGGAAAAGCGTCGTCGGCGCCGTAGTGCTCCACCGCACCCTCGAGCCCGGCACGACGACCGTCCCATGTCTCCTTGTCGGCATCGCGTTCGCGGCAGAAGAGAATGAACTCGCCCTTGGCGCGGCCCGGTGCCAGCACGGCCAGCGCCTCCGGCTCGGCAAAGTGTGTCAAGTAATAGAAATCGCTGTCGGGGCGAAACCGATAGGTGACATCGCCGTTGCGAACGGCCTGTGGAGCGGTTGGAATCACGGCCACCCCTTCGCCCATCAGCTGCATGACGCCCCGCCGGCGTCTCGCAAAGACCGCATTGTCCAAATTGACCTCCGCGACCGGCGCACCACACCGGGAGAGTAAATGGATCGGACGACTCGCTACAGCCTGGGAGGATGGAGCTCTTCGTAGATGAGCTGAACGCCGGCGCGAACGTACTCGACAAGCTCCCCGAGCGCTCTGTCCTGTGTCTCCTCGTCGTCCTCGCCAGGCTCCGCTTCTGCTATCGCCATGATATCACGCAGCGCCTCGCCGACGTCCGGCGGTAGCGCATCGAGCGAGGCCGCTTCACCGCCAAGGCAGCCGAGCACGAAGCCCCGGCACCACGCCGCCAGCGCCTCGGTTCGTCGCACAATGGACGCGGAGTCGTCAGGCAAGGGTAGTGCGATGTCGAAGCCGCCACCCTCGAGCATGTCGGAGACGGCGCCCGCGACTCGGTGCAGCGTCGCAGCGAGGCGCTCGAACTCTTCGTCGTCGAGGTGGCGTGCCCCGGTGATGGCGCTGATGCGGTCCTCGTCGATCTCGCCAGCATCGCCACTGCAGACCAGCCCGGCAACGATGCCGTGAACCTCTTCGGCCTCGATCTCCATGCCGAGCTCGGCAACGAGTTCGGCGAGCTCGGTCCAAGCGACCGATGGATCGCTCAAGGAGCGTGCGCCAGCGCAGTGGCTCGCGGCGTCGAAACGTGCGTCATAGCGTAGCAGCAACCCGAATGCGATGAGCGCAGCGATTCTACCCCACCGCTGTGTCGCCGACGACGGCCTCGGCGGCGCAAACCGTCCGTACCGGCGGGCGTTGACCGCCATGTTGCGGAGCCCTATAGTCTAGGAGCAAGAGGGTCAGACTGCGCGTGCGCTTCATCGTCGCGCGCCGGCCGCGACGACGAGCGATGCTCATCACCGATAAGCCGTGTCTCAGGTCGAGGAAGATCTAAAGAATCTCGAGCAGCGCGTCGACGAGCTGATCCGATTGTGTGACCGGCTCAAGCAGGAAAACCAGGAACTGCGCGTGGGGCAGGAGTCGCTGATGGAGCAGCACACGAAGCTCGCCGAGCGCAATCGGATTGCGCGCTCGCGGCTGGAAAGCATTGTCGGGCGGTTGCGGGCGCTGGAGAAGGGAGACAAGTGAAGTCAACGCAAGACGGCGTCAAGGTATCGATACTCGATCGCGAGTATTTCGTCGGCTGCCCCGAGGAGCAGCGCGCCGAGCTTGCGGCGGCGGCCTCCTATCTGGACAAACAGATGCGGCAGATCCAGCGCGGCGGCAAGGTGATCGGACCGGACCGCTGCGCGATCATGGCGGGATTGAACATCGCGCACGACTTTCTGAAGCTGCGTGAACAACTCACCGCAAGCGGTGAGGTGCAGAATCGGCTCAGGTCGATTCGGGAGAAGATCGACTCGGTTATGCAGCAGGACAAGCAGCTGTCGCTGTAGCGCTGCTGCGAACGTTTTGGGTTGGGCGCCGCCTGCGGTGTTCGAGCTGTTCCGAATACCCTTAGAACCTAGATTGCAGATCGGGGGCGGAACGAGAACGCTGTTGTGCACGTCCACCGGGCTCGCGCCCGTGTGGAAAGCCTGATGCGGCTCACGAAGCCCCCACTTGGACCGTCCGGTTCAAGGCCAAGGGGCAGCACGGCACAGGCGGGTGGCGCCACCCTCCCAGCGAGTGTCCGCTGTCGTCGCGAGCGGGCGGCCGACGCGTTGCGTGCGGCCGCGCCGTGCGGCGCCGCCGGACGAAAACGACGACGGCCGGCGAAAAGGGCGGGCCGTCATGCGTGGGCCGCTGTCGCCACGCGACATCGAGCGTCTTGACCAGTAGCCTGAAGTCTACCGTGCGCGGCCGCCTGCGCGCCCGGCGCCGGGCGCTTTCCCCCGAACAGCAGCGCCGGGCGGGGCGCGCACTGGCGCGACGCGTCGTCTGCCTGCGCGCCTTCAATTGTGCTCGCCGGGTCGCCTTCTACTGGCCCAGCGACGGCGAGATCGATGTCAGAGATGCCATGCACGAGGCGCATCGCAGGGGCAAGGCGGTATTTCTGCCGGTAATTCCGGGCGGGCGCGGCCGGCGCCTCGCGTTCGGGCAGATGACGGCCTCCACGCGGCTGCGGGCGAACCGCTTCGGCATCCTCGAGCCCGACACGCGGCGCCTCGTCACGGCACCGCAGCTCGACCTGATCCTGCTGCCGCTGGTCGCATTCGACGTCTGCGGCAACCGGGTCGGCATGGGCGGCGGATACTACGACGCGAGTCTCGGCTATCTGCGCCAGCGTCGCCGCTGGCGCAGGCCACGGCTGCTCGGCGTCGCGCACGAGCTGCAGAGAGTCGATCACATCGATGTCGATCGCTGGGACGTGGCCCTGGATGGGGTGGTGACCGACCAGGCGTTTTATCCGTCGCCGAGTGCCAAGACATGAGCGCGACACCTGCGGGGCCCCTCGACGACGCGGCAGTTTCCCGGGGCAGACGGTTAGAGGAGTGAGCACGCGATGCAATACTGGCTGATGAAGAGCGAGCCGAGCGTCTTCTCCATCGATGATCTCGCCCGCCGGCCACGACGGACGGACCACTGGGAAGGTGTGCGCAACTACCAGGCGCGCAACTTCCTGCGCAGCATGCGCAAAGGTGACCAGGTGCTGTTCTACCACTCGAGCTGCGCCGAGCCGGGCGTTGTGGGTATCGCCGAGATCGTGCGCGAGGCGTATCCCGACTCGACGGCGTTCGACGCCGACTCGGCGTACTACGATCCCAAGAGCGATCCGGAGAACCCGCGCTGGGTCATGGTGGATGTGCGGTACCGACGCAAGTTTGCGCGCACCGTTACACTCAAGGCGCTGAAGGCGCAGAGTCGCCTGCGCGATATGCGCCTTCTGCAACGCGGCAATCGCCTGTCGGTGATGCCGGTGACCAAGCAACAGTGGTCCGTCATCGAGAAGATGGCGCAGGCGTGACGCCCGCAGTGCGCCGTTGGCAACCTGTTCGAAGAGAAACTCGCTATGAAACGATACGCTTTGGCCCTCATCGGGCTGCTCGTCGGTGTGCTCGGTGTTCCGGCGCCCGATGCCTTGATTCCCACTACAGCGGCTGGAGGTGATCCCGTGGTACGTATGGCAACTTCACTGGGCAATATCGACATCGAGCTCGATCCCGCGTCCGCACCGGCAACGGTAAAGAATTTCATGAAGTACGTGGAGGACGGTTTCTATGACGGTCTCATCTTCCACCGCGTCATCCCCGGCTTCATGGTGCAAGGCGGCGGCATGGAGCCCGGGATGCGGCAGCGCGACACGCGCGATCCGATTGAGAACGAGGCCGACAACGGCCTGAAGAACGACATCGGCACCATCGCCATGGCGCGAACCAGCGATCCGCATTCGGCCAGCGCCCAGTTCTTCATCAATGTCGCAGACAATGAATTTCTCAATCACACAGCCAAGACGCCGAAAGGCTGGGGCTATGCGGTGTTCGGCCGCGTCGTAGCCGGCATGGACGTCGTCAACGCCATCGCTGCTGTGGAGACCGGTCGCGTTGGACCGTACGCCGATGTTCCCCGCGAAGACATCGTCATCAATTCTGCGAGTGTCGTCTCCCAGTAGCCGAGTGCCGGGCGCCGCGTCGCCGGCGGATGGCCCGCGAAGCGGCCGCTAGCCGCTCCTCCGCGGGCGGGCGCCGGCGGCGTCGACGGTCATCCGGCCCGCCGCCGGCACCCTCCGCGCGGCCGCCGGCCGCAGTGTCGGTCGAGGGCCTCGAAGCCCGCATCGATGAGTGCATGCTGGCGGATCGCCGGCGCTATCGCGGTCGTCTGCGTCGCGCCGCCGCGGCGCCGGCTGCGCTCGAGCGGCTGGCGGCGGAGATACAGGCGTCGGCCGCCCTCGTCGCAGCGCGTAGGGCGAGCGTCCCGCCGCTGCGGTTCGCCGATGAGCTGCCCATCGTCGCCAGGCGCGACGAGCTCATGCGGGCCATCGCCGCTCATCAGGTCGTCGTCGTCTGCGGTGAGACCGGCTCGGGGAAGAGCACCCAGTTGCCGAAGCTGTGTCTGGCGCTCGGGCGCGGCGCGGCCGGCGCCATCGGCCACACCCAGCCGCGACGCATCGCCGCGCGGGCCATCGCGGCGCGCATCGCCGCCGAGCTCGGTAGCCCGCTCGGCGGCACGGTGGGATACCGCGTCCGCTTCGACGAGCGCAGCGGCCCGCGGACGCTCGTCAAAGTCGTCACCGACGGCATGCTGCTCGCTGAGATCGAAACCGATCGCCGCCTCGAGCGCTACGACACGCTCATCGTCGACGAGGCCCACGAGCGCTCGCTGAACGTCGATTTTCTGCTCGGGTACCTAAAGCAGCTGCTGCCGCGGCGGCCTGAGCTCAAGCTCATCATCACCTCGGCGACCATCGACCCACAGCGATTCGCGCGCCATTTCGACGGCGCCCCGGTAATAGAGGTGTCCGGGCGCACCTATCCCGTCGAGGTCCGTTATCGACCCCCCGACGAGACCATCGGCGACGACGACGACGCGGCCATGCAGCATCTGGGGACGGTGCTCGAGGAAGCGATGGCGACAGGGCCGGGCGACATTCTCGTCTTCCAGCCCGGCGAAAGAGAGATACGCGAGACAGCGGCCTTCCTCGCCAAGCAGCGGCGAGCGGACCTCGACATCGTGCCGCTCTACGCGCGACTGCCCGCCGGCGAGCAGCAGCGCATCTTCGCGCCCCACAGCGGCCGGCGCATCGTCATTGCCACCAACGTCGCCGAGACCTCGCTCACGGTGCCGGGTATTCGCTTCGTCGTCGACACCGGGCTCGCCCGCATCAGCCGCTACAGTCCCGGTCGCAAGGTCCAGCGCCTGCCCGTCGAGCCGATATCGCGCGCCTCCGCCGACCAGCGCAAAGGGCGCTGCGGGCGGGTGGCGAGCGGTGTGTGCTTTCGACTCTACGCGCAGACCGACCTCGAAGGGCGTCCGGCCTACACCGATCCCGAGATCCGCCGCGCGTCGCTGGCGGCGGCAATCCTGCGCATGGAGTCGATGCGGCTCGGTCACGTCAGCGAGTTCCCTTTCGTCGACGCGCCGCAGACCAAGCAGGTCAACGATGGCTACACGCTGCTCCAGGAGCTCGGCGCAATCGACGCCGGGCGCCGGCTGACCGAGCTGGGTCGCCGGCTGGCGCGTCTGCCCGTGGACCCGCGGCTGGGGCGCATGCTGCTCGCGGCGTCCGAGCTGGGCTGCCTCGACGACGTGCTGATCATCGCCTCCGCGTTGTCCGTCCAGGATCCGCGGGTGTACCCGTTCGAGAGCCGTGAAGCGGCGCAGCGGCAGCACGCTCGGTTCGCCTCCAGCGGGTCCGACTTCCTCGCTTTGCTGGAACTCTGGCGGTGCTACCACGGATGGCGGCGCGCACACTCGCGGCGGCGCCTGGGCGCGCTCTGCCGGGAACAGTTTCTCTCCCTGCACCGGCTGGTCGAATGGGCCGATCTGCACCGGCAGCTGAAGCAGCTCGTGAGCAGCATCGGGCTCCGCTCGAACGACGGGGCCGCCGACGCCGTCGTGATTCACCGGGCGGTGTTGACGGGTCTGCTCGGCAACGTCGCCGTGCGTGAGGAGGACGGCCGCTATCTCGGCGCTCGGGGCAAGCGCCTCGCTGTGTTTCCGGGCTCCGCGCTGGCCGGCCGGACACCGCGCTGGATCATGGCGGCGGAGCTGGTCGAGACCGGCAGGCTCTACGCGCGCACCGTCGCTGCCGTGCGCCCGGAGTGGATAGAGCGGGCCGCTGCCGCCCAGCTGCAGCGCACGTACAGCGAGCCGCACTGGGATCGGCGCACCGGACGCGTGGTCGCCTTCGAGCAGGTAACGTTGTATGGACTGGTGCTGGTGGCGCGCCGCCGCACATCGTACGCAGCGGTCGATCCGGCGCATGCGCGCGAGATCTTCATCCGCGAAGCCCTGCTGCCGGGCGCCCTCGACACCGACGGCGCCTTTCTCGCTCACAACCGCGCGCTGGTCGAGCAGATCAGCGCGCTGGAGGACCGCATCCGGCGGCGCGACCTTCTCGCCGACGCGGAGGCACTGTTCGACTTCTACGACGAGCGCCTCGCGTCGGGCGTGTGCACGACGCGGGGCTTCGAGTCCTGGCGCAGGCGCATCGAGCGGGAGGAGCCGAGACGGCTGTTCGTCGACCGTGCGCGCCTGCTCCAGCGCGAGCCTGCCGAGCTCACCGCGGCGCGTTTCCCGGATCGTCTCACCATCGGCGCTGCGGTCGTGGAGCTCGATTACCGCTTCGATCCCGGCAGCGAGCGGGACGGCGTCACGGCCCGGGTCCCGCTGGCGTTGCTGAATCAGCTCGAGCAGGCGCGCTTCGATCGCGTGGTGCCGGCGCTGTTGCGCGAGAAGCTGATCGCCCTGGTCAAGGCACTGCCGAAGGCCGTGCGGCGCACGCTGGTGCCGGTCCCCGATCATGTCGATCGGCTGCTGCCGGCGGTGATCGCCGATCCACGGCCGGTAGCCGAGGCGCTCAGCGCCGCCCTGGAGCGACTCGGTGTCGTCGTCGATGCGCGAACATGGGACGAGCAGGCGCTGCCCGCGCACCTGCGCATGGGGCTCAGCGTACGCGGCGACGACGGTGAAGAGCTGGCGTTCGGCCGTGACCTGCGCGCGCTGCAGGTCGAGCTCGGCGAGCGCGCGCAACGCTCGTTCGAGCGCGCCTCGCCGCGCCGATTCGAGCGGGACGGGATCCGCAGCTGGGACTTCGGGGATCTGCCCGAGCACGTCGAGTTCGAGGTGGCGGGCGTGCGCACCGTCGGCTTCCCGGCACTCGTCGACTGCGGTGCCAGCGTCGCGATCCGCGTGCGCGACGTCGCCGCGCGGGCCGGCGCCGAGACGCGCGAGGGCGTGCGGCGGCTGTTCATGCTGGCGCTGCCCGAGCAGAGCCGCTACCTGCGCCGCAAGCTGCCGGGAATCGACCGGCTGTGCCTGTACTACGTCCGGCTCGGACCGTGCGCCGAGCTCAGGGACGACATCGTGCGGGCAGCGCAGGACAGGGTGCTGTTTCCGCAGGGGAGCGTGGTCCGGCGCCAGCGCGATTTCGAAAGGGTCCGGCAAACGGCTGCCGGCGTGCTGACCGAGGTGGCGGCCGGGCTGTGCGCGCTCGTCGGCGATATTCTCGAGGCTCGCCAGCGGCTGCTGGGACGACTCGCCGAGCTCGACGGCGAGCCCTGGCGGCCGGTACGCCAGGAGATCGAGGCGCAGCTCGAGCACCTCGTCTATCCGGACTTCGTGTCGGCGACGCCGGTCGAGTGGCTGCCGCATCTGCCGCGCTACCTCGACGCGGCCCGGCGGCGGGTGGAGACGCTGCGCCGCGATCCCGGCCGCGATCGCGCGCGTGCCGAAGCCATCGCGCCGCTGTGGCGGCGCTATCTGGACCACGGCTGCGATCGCTCCGCGGCGGGCGCCGACCCGGCGCTCGTCCGCTACCGGTGG
>JBFEOO010000045.1:0-29881 GCA_041550555.1 Arenicellales bacterium | reverse complement strand
CGGGAAGCGGAGTTCCTGCGCTTCGAGCAGCTCTTCGACCCCGCCGAAGGACGCATGGGTCTCGTCGTGACGTTCGTCGCGATCCTGGAGCTCGTGAAGGACAACATGATTGTCGCCGTGCAGAACGAGGCCTTCTCCCCGATTCACATCCGAGCGGTCAGCTGATGGCGGAAGATTCCCACGAACTCAGAAATATCATCGAGGCGGCTCTGCTGGCGTGTCCGTCGCCGTTGTCGGTAAGCAAGCTCGTGGCGCTGTTCCCCGACGAAGCGCGCCCGGCCCGTGAAGAGGTGCATGCTGCCCTCGCCGAGCTCGAAGCCGCCTGCGCCGAGCGGGGGGTGGAGCTGTGCCGCGTTGGCAACGGCTACCGCTTTCAGACCAAGCAGCGCTACGCGCCGTGGCTGCGCAAGCTCTCCGAGACGCGCCCGCCGCGCTACTCGCGCGCCCTGCTCGAGACACTGGCAATCATCGCGTATCGCCAGCCGGTGACGCGTGGTGACATCGAGGAGATTCGCGGCGTCGCCGTCAGCACCGAGACCATGCGTACGCTGCTCGATCGCGAGTGGGTGCGTCAGGTGGGGTATCGTGATGTGCCGGGGCGGCCGGCACTGTATGCCACGACGCGCCAGTTCCTCGAGTACTTCAATCTCGGCGGCTTGAAGGAGCTGCCGACGCTGATCGAGAAGCGGACACCCAACGAGATTGCGACCGAGTTGAATTTGAGCCTGCCCCTCGACGCCGAGATCGACACGGAGAGTGGCGAGGTTGCCGAGGCCGACGACGCGGTCGCCCGGTCGACGGCCAGGGAAGTCGACGCGGAGACAGAGGCTTCGCTGCGGGCGGAGGCGAATCGCTCTCCGCCGCTCGGTGACTGAGAAGTTGCAGAAGGTGCTTGCGCGCACCGGCATCGCATCGCGTCGCGAGGCAGAACGTTGGATTGCGGCGGGGCGCGTGCGCGTCGACGGCGGCGTGGCGATGCTCGGCGATCGTGTGGGCGCCGACGCGCACATCACGGTGGATGGCCAGCCTGTCGCTCAGCGCCCGCAGCGCTGCCGGGTAATCCTGTACAACAAGCCCGAGGGCGAGATCTGCACGCGTTCCGATCCGCGCGGGCGGCATACGGTCTACGAGGCGTTGCCGCCGCCCGGCGAGGGGCGCTGGGTAGCGGTCGGTCGCCTGGACGTCAACACGACAGGTTTGTTGTTGTTCACGACCGACGGAGAGCTCGCCGGTGCACTCATGCATCCGCGCAACGCCATCGAGCGCGAGTATCGCTGCCGCGTGCATGGCGAGATCGGGCCGGCGGAGCTCGACCGCCTGCGTGCCGGCATTGAGCTCGACGGCCGACCAGCGCGCGTAGTGAGGGTGCAGCCGGCAGGTGGCTCCGGGTCCAATCGGTGGTACAGTGTCGTCGTACGCGAGGGACGCTACCGCGAGGTGCGTCGCCTGTGGCGGGCGGTGGGCGGAACGGTTAGCCGGCTCGTGCGGACGCGCTTCGGCCCGGTGCGTCTTCCGGGTAGTCTGGCCGCGGGGCAGTGGCGGGAGCTGGACGCCGCCGCCGTGGCCGCGCTGCGCAGGCAGGCCGGCGGCGGGTCGGTCTCGGCATGCGGGCGCGCGGGCACGTCGCCGGCGGCGGGTCCGGCAGCGCTCGGAAACATCACGGAAAGGGCAGGGAGTGTCGATGACTGAGCCAGTGACAAGGCGAGAAAATGATCGCCGTCAGCGGACATCGGACACCGTGCAAAAACTCGTCGCAGAACGCGCCGAGATGCTCGTTCTGTTCTGCCGGGTAGCCGGCCTCGAGCCGTACACCGACCGCGGAACGATACAGCCGCTGCTGGCGGAGTTCTGTCAGCTGCTGGTGGACTATATGGCCGCGGGCCACTTCGCGCTCTACCAGCGAATTACCGAGGGTCGCGAGCGTCGCCGGCGCCTGGCCGAGACGGCGGAGCAGGTCTATCCGAGCATTGCGGCCGTCACCGAGCTGGCGGTGCGTTTCAACGACAAATACGACGGCGCGACTGACGCTGTGTCGCTGGCCGGCTTGGCCGAGGACCTCTCCGCGCTGGGCGAGGCCCTAGCGACCCGCATCGAGCTCGAAGACCGCCTGATCCGCCTGCTAATCTGAGACGCCGTGCGATGCCCGTGGGGCTGCCGGCACGAAAAGCCTCCGGGCCCGCCGCCAGGTGTATCGGCGCGGTACGCGGAGGGTCAACCACGAAGTCTGCCTCACGGTGCAACCGCGGCGGTCGCGCGTGCCGCCAGCGGCGTTTGCTCGGTGAGATACTGCGCCAGCACGGCTGCGGCCAGCCGGTTGCCGGCGGCGTTGCAGTGCGTGTCGCGTTCCAGATACAACGTCTCGGCAGCGGTGGCGCGGCGGAACGCGTCGGTGAGATCCACGAAGGGTATCGCCTGTGCCTCGAGGTGCCCGCGCAGGATGCGGTGCCCGAGCATGATGTCGATGTCGTCGTCGGCCAGCCCGAAGCGCTTCAGCGCCGTCGCCAGCAGGGCGCCGTCCACCTGCAGCTGGTCGGGGTAGATTGCCACGGCGAAAGCCGTCCCGTGGCGGGCCAGCAGCTGCTGCATGTGATCGATGCTGTCGAGGACCAGCGCAATATGCGCGGCGTACTCCCCGCGGCGGTGTGCCTCGAGCTCGAAGAAGCGCAGCTGGTTTCGCTTGGTGCGCCAGTAGCCTTCGGCGGTCGCCATGGCCGCATGGACGGGCGGCAGCGTGCCGGCGAGCAGCTGCTCGCGCAGCACGTGGTACTTCTGGCGGAGAAACACAAGCAGACGCGAGTGCGGTACCAGGGGGTAGCCGAGAACGATCAGCTCGTGGCGCGGGTCGATGTCGAAGTTAGGTGTCGTTCACGACGATGCGTTTGCGCTGCGGATCGGCGTCGTAGAAGCCGATACCCATGAAGAAAGCCAGCACGAGCAAATCGGGTTCGAGCCGCATACCGAACTTGCGTAACAGCTTGAGCTGCTCGGCGGTGTGCGTCATGGGGTAGCCGGCGTTGATCAATTCCACCTGCTCGGCCCCGAAACGCGCCTGCAGTGTCTGCTCGAGCAGCGTCGCATAGTTGCCGCGTCGCCCGCCGGCCCAGTTGAATGAATCGCCCAACACCATGACCCGGTACGCCCCGGCCGGCTTGTGCAGCGGATAGTCGCGGTCATTGAATCCGAAGCGATTGCTGCCGCCGGCGTGCGGCCGTACCCGGAAACCGAGGTCCGGGTCGTACTGGTAGAAGCCCCTGAACAGCAAGGGCTCGAAGACGATCATGGCGAGCTCGATCGTTGCCACCACCAGCGCGAGCGTGATCAGCGAGAAGGCGATGCGGCGCCCGGCGCTGAGTGTGCTCACGGGTCGTCCACCGAGACCTCGCGCGGCCGGGTTTCGAGGGCGGCCGGCTCGCTCAGCGCCTTGCGGGCGGCGACGCCGAGCGTCTCGAAGCGGCGCGCCTCGGGCAGCACCTTGGACTCGAACGATCCGACGAGACGGTTGAACTGCGCAACGCTGCCGTCGATGCTTCGGCCCAGACGAGTCAGGTGCTCGCTCAGCGTCGCAAGCCGCGTGTGCAGCTCCTCGGCCGTCGCGCGGATCTGCTCGGCATTGGCGGCGAATGATTCTTGCCGCCAGCCGAAGGCGACGGCCCGCAGCAGAGCCACCAGGCTGGTTGGTGTCGCCAAGATGACCCGCCGGGCGAGAGCGCCCTCGAGAAGGGTGCGATCGACGTCGAGCGCGGCGGCCAGAAACTGGTCGCCGGGAATGAACAGCACCACGAAGTCGAGGGTGCGCGCAAACTGGCTCCAGTAGGCTTTGGCGGAAAGCTCTCGGATGCGCTGCTTGACGTTGGCCGCGTGGCGCTGCAGATGGTGCGTGCGCGTGGCCTCGTCGGTGGCGTCGACAGCGCTCAGGTAGGCGTCGAGCGGTGTCTTGACGTCGACGACGACCTGGCGTCCCGCCGGCAGGTGCACGATCATGTCCGGCCGCAGCCGGCCCTCGGCAGTGCTCGTATTCGGCTGCTCGAGAAAGTCGCAGTGCTCGACCATGCCCGACAGCTCGACGAGTCGGCGCAGCGTCAGCTCACCCCACTGACCGCGCACCTCGGGCCGGCGCAGCGCCTGCACCAGATTACGCGTCTCGCCGTGCAAGGCCCGCTGCGTTTCCACCATCATCTTGAGCTGAGCGCTGAGCATGCCTTGCGCCTCGCGCCGCGTCTGCTCGAGCTTCGCGATCTGCTGCTCGGTCCGGTGCAGCGACTCGCGCAACGGCGCTACCAGGCCTTCCACGGCGTGCTCGCGCAGCTCGAGCTCACCCTTGGCCTGCACGTGGAAC
Source organism: Arenicellales bacterium (assembly GCA_041550555.1). Classification (GTDB taxonomy): domain Bacteria; phylum Pseudomonadota; class Gammaproteobacteria; order Arenicellales; family JBFEOO01; genus JBFEOO01. The sequence goes on along the minus strand of JBFEOO010000045.1, from coordinate 25,545 downwards.
CGCTGCAGCGTCTCATGGGCGAGGTCGAGAAACGTCTGACTGTTCTGCTTCAGCGCTGCGCTGGAAAGCGCGGCGAAAGTGCGCTCCATGTCCTCGAGGCGATCCCGCATCGTCGCGCGCTCGTCGTCGAGCCGCGTCTCGAGCACGGCGACGCGGCGCTGCGCGTGCGCGTGCGCGATCAGCCAGCCGATACCGAAAGCCATCGCAGCCACCGCGGCCAGCAGCACCGTCAGCGCGGTGTCGAACTCGATGCGGAACAGCGCGTCGCTCACGGCCGGTGCCGGCGGCGTCCGGCGTCGCCGCGCCCGGCGGCGGGCGTGACGACCTCACGCGCCGGTGCGAACGCCATGGGCAATGTAGTTGACGTCGACACCGGGGCCCAGGCGGAAACGCCGCGTCAGAGGGTTGTAGTGCAGGCCGGTCAGCGCACGCAGCTCGAGGCCTGCGCGACGGGCCCAGGCGTCGAGCTCCGAGGGACGTATGAATCGGGCGTAGTCGTGGGTGCCGCGCGGCAGCAGCCCGAGCAGGTACTCGGCGCCGGCGACGGCGAGCAGCCACGCCTTGGGGTTGCGGTTGATGGTGGCGAAGTAGACCGCCCCCTGCGGTCGGGCGAGACGCGCGCAGGCCGCCACGGTGGCGCTCGGATCGGGCACGTGCTCGAGCAGCTCCATACAGGTGACGACATCGAAGCGGCCTGCGTGCTGCGCCGCAAACCGCTCGGCGCTGGCGTTGCGGTAGTCGACCACGAGCCCGCTCTCTTTGAGATGCAGGCGCGCGACCTCGAGCGATGCCGCTGCGACGTCGATCCCCGTGACGTCCGCCCCCGCACCCGCCATCGCCTCGCTGAGCAGGCCGCCGCCGCAGCCGACGTCGAGCACACGCAAGCCCGCCAGCGGTGTTCGCTCGGCGATGTAGGCGAGGCGCAGCGGATTGATCTCGTGCAGCACCCGAAGCTCACCTGCCGGATCCCACCAGCGCGACGCCAGCTGTTCGAACTTGGCGACCTCGGCCTGATCGATGTTGGCAGTCGTCACCGCGGGCACCGTAAAGGGTTGGGCAGGTGGGTCGGGGGCGCTGCCGGCCGGGCCATCAGGCGGCAATCCTGCGGCGCCATTCGCGGGCCTGCGCAATCAGGGCTGCCTCGTCGAGGGTGGTGAGGCGCGCGTCGTCGAGCACGCGCTGGCCGTTGATCCAGACGTCCGTGACCTGGTCGCGACTGGCGCTGTAGACGATCTGGGAGACGGGATCGTAGATGGGCTCGGTGTGCACGGTCGCGAGATCCAGGGCAACGACGTCGGCGGTCTTGCCGGCGACCAGCGAGCCGGTGACCTCCTCGAGCCCGAGCGCGCGCGCGCCGCCCCACGTCGCGAGGCGCAACGCCTCGTAGGCCGACACCGTCGTCGGGTCGCGAGTAGCGCCCTTGGCGAGCAGCGCAGCGGTGCGCATCTCCGACAACAGATCGAGATCGTTGTTGCTGGCGGCACCGTCGGTGCCCAGCGCGACGTTGACGCCGTTGGCCAGCAAGGCCGTCACCGGGCAAATACCGTTCGCCAGCTTGAGGTTGGACTCGGGACAGTGGGCTACGCTGATGCCCGTGTTCGCAAGCGAGGTGATCTCCGCCGGCAGCAGCTCGGTCATGTGCACGGCGAGCAGACGCGGACTCAACAGCCCGAGGCCGCTCAGACGCTCGAGCGGCCGCACGCCGAACCGCGCCATCGACTCCTCGATCTCGTGGGCCGTCTCGTGCAGATGAATGTGTACGGGGATCTCCAGCTCGTCGGCCAGCACCCGGATTTTTGCGAGCGGCTCGTCGGAGACCGTGTACGGCGCGTGGGGAGCGAACGCCGTGGTGACCAGCGACGAGTGTCGCAGCTCGTCGTGAAGGTTCAGACCCTTGTCGAGATACTCCTGCGCGTCGCGCGCCCACGCGGTCGGGAAATCGACCATGATGAGCCCGACGCACGCCCGCATGCCCGCTTGCTCGGCGGTGCGGGCGACGACATCGGGAAAGAAGTACATGTCGTTGAAGCATGTGGTGCCGCTGCGAATCATCTCGGCGACGGCGAGCTCGGTGCCGGTGCGCACGAACGCTTCCGACATCCACCGTGTCTCGGCCGGCCAGATGTGATCGCGCAGCCAGGCGTTCAACGGCAGATCGTCAGCGAAACCCCGCAGCAGCGTCATCGCCGCATGGGTGTGGGCATTGACCAGCCCCGGGATCAGCGCGTGATCGTCCCGTACCACGGTCTCGGCGGGGCGGTACGCGCGGCGGGCGACAGCGACAGGCGCGACGTCGACGATGGTGCCGCCGCGTATGGCCACGGCGTGGTCGGCCAGGATCTGGTTCGCGCCATCGACGGGGACGACCCAGCGCGCCTCGATGAGGGTGTCGATCTCCTGCATCGGAGCTAAGATAACGCTTCGGCTCGATCCCACACAAGCCGCCGTCGCGAGGACCCGTTCCTTCGTGCTGCGCCTAAACGCCCATGGACGATCGATCATGAGCAACCACGACTCCGTGCGCCCCGTCGAGTGGTCCGACGACACCCTGTGGCTGCTCGATCAGCGCCTGCTGCCGGCTGAGGAGAAACGCCTCGCGGTGCGCGACGTGGCGGCCGCCGCCGACGCGATTCGCTCGATGGTCGTGCGCGGCGCCCCCGCGATTGGAATCGCGGCGGCATACGGCGTCGCCCTGGCGGTGCGCGAGCTGCACGCGCGCGCCGGGGCGGGCTGGCGCGACGCGCTCGACGCGCCGCTTGCCGCGCTGACGGAGGCCCGTCCGACCGCCGTTAATCTGAGCTGGGCGGTGGCGCGCATGCGGCGGCGGCTGTTGGCGAGCGATGTCGCGCAGCCGTTCGCCGTCGCCCTCGAGGAAGCGCGCCGTATCCACGCGGAGGATGTCCGGGACAATCGCCGCATGGGCACGCTCGGCGCGTCGCTCTTGACCGGCACCGACAGTGTCTTGACCCACTGCAATGCCGGCTCGCTCGCCACCGGTGGCTACGGCACGGCGCTGGGCGTCGTGCGCGCCTGCGCGGAGGCGGGCCGACTGCTGAACGTCTACGCCGACGAGACACGGCCCTGGCTGCAGGGGGCGCGTCTGACGGCGTGGGAGCTGCAGCGCGACGGCATTCCGGTGACGCTCATCTGCGATGCGGCTGCGGCGTCGCTCATGCAGCGGCGGCGCATTCAGGCGGTGCTCGTCGGCGCCGACCGCATCGCGCGCAACGGTGACGTGGCCAACAAGATCGGCACCTACGGGCTGGCCATCGCGGCGCGTCACCACCGGGTGCCCTTCATCGTCGTCGCTCCCACCAGCACCATCGACCCCGCCGTCGCCTGTGGTGCCGACATTCCCCTCGAGGAGCGCCCGCTCGACGAGCTCGTCGCCCTCGCCGGACACGATCTCGCGCCGGCCGGCACGGCGGCGTGGAACCCGGTGTTCGACGTCACGCCGGCGGCGCTGGTGAGCGCGCTGGTCACCGAGAGGGGCGTGTGCCGCGCGCCCGATCGCGCGGGCGTCGACGCCCTGCTCGGCCGTGACGTTGCGGCAGTAACCTAGCGCTGCGGCGTCGGGGTGGCCGGTGGCGACGTCCCGCGAGGGCGCTTCGTGTGCTCACATCGGCCGGAGCAGGGGGTGCTGACGGGCGCCCCGCCGTTCAGCATGTGATAAAATTCGGGGGTTTATGCAGCCCGGCACGCCGTCGGGCTCGTCACCGCGCGCGACGACGCAGGGTACCCACGTTACTCCATGGAAACATTCGCCAAAGAGACCATCCCCGCCAATCTCGAGCAGGAGATGCGTCAGTCCTACCTCGACTACGCCATGAGCGTCATCGTCGGGCGCGCCCTGCCCGACGTGCGAGACGGATTGAAGCCGGTGCACCGGCGCGTGCTCTACGCCATGCATCAGCTCGGCAACGACTGGAACAAGGCCTACAAGAAATCGGCCCGCGTCACCGGCGACGTCATCGGCAAGTTCCACCCCCATGGCGACACGGCGGTCTACGACACCATCGTGCGCATGGCGCAGAGCTTTTCCATGCGCTATCCGCTGATCGATGGCCAAGGCAACTTCGGCTCGGTCGACGGCGATTCGCCCGCGGCCATGCGCTACACGGAGATCCGGCTGCAGCGCATCGCCCACGAGATGCTCGCCGACATCGAGAAGGACACCGTTGACTTCGGTCCCAACTACGATGAGACGGAAATGCAGCCGCTGGTGCTGCCGACCCGCGTTCCCAATCTGCTGGTCAACGGCTCTTCCGGCATTGCCGTGGGCATGGCGACGAACATCCCCCCGCACAACCTTACCGAGGTGATCGACGCTTGCCTGGCGATGATCGCCAATCCGGCGGTGACGGTCGTAGAGCTCATGCAGCACATGCCGGGCCCTGATTTCCCCACGGCGGGGATCATCAACGGCAGCAGCGGCATCCGCGCCGCGTATGAGACGGGTCGCGGCAAGATCTATCTGCGCGCGCGCGCGGAGTTCGAGCACGACGACAAGGCCGGTCGTGACCGCATAGTGGTTCACGAGCTGCCCTACCAGGTGAACAAAGCGCGGCTGCTCGAGAAGATCGCCGAGCTGGTGAAGAGCAAGCGCCTCGAAGGCATCGCTGCGTTGCGCGACGAGTCGGACAAGGCCGGCATGCGTATGGTGATCGAGCTGCGCCGCGGCGAGGTGCCGGAGGTGGTGCTGAACAACCTCTATCAGCACACACAGATGGAGAACGTGTTCGGCATCAACATGGTCGCGCTCGTCGACAATCAGCCGCGGCTCTTCGATCTGCGTACGCTGCTCGAGGAGTTCCTGCGCCATCGCCGTCAGGTAGTCACGCGGCGGACCATCTTCGAGCTCGCCAAAGCGCGCGATCGCGCCCACGTGCTGGAGGGCCTCGCCGTCGCCTTGGCCAATCTCGACGCTGTGATCGCGCTGATCCGGCGCTCGAGCACGCCGGCGCTGGCCAAAGAGGGGCTGATGGCGCAAGCGTGGCCGCCCGGCCCCGTGACGCGCATGCTCGAGCGCGCCGGCGCGGAGCTGTCGCGCCCGCGGCATCTGGCCGCGGAGTTCGGTTTGAGCGCCGACGGCTACCGTCTCTCCGAGGCGCAGGCTCAGGCCATACTCGACCTGCGGCTGCATCGCCTCACGGCGCTCGAGCAGGAGAAGATCAACAACGAGTTCTCGGAGATCCTCGATCACATCGCCGATCTGCTCGATATTCTATCGAGTGGTGATCGGCTGATGAGCGTCATTCGCAACGAGCTGATCGACATCCGCGACCGTTACGGCGATGACCGCCGCAGCGAGATCGTTCACGACCGACTCGACATGACGGCCGAGGATCTGATTGTCGAGGAAGACGTCGTGGTCACGCTGTCGCACACCGGCTATGCGAAGGCGCAGCCGGTGACCGATTACCGTGCGCAGCGCCGGGGTGGACGCGGACGAACGGCGACGCGCACCAAGGAAGACGATTTCGTCGAGCATCTGTTCGTCGTGAATACCCACGACACGATTCTGTGCTTCAGCAGTCTCGGGAAGGTGTACTGGCTCAAGGTCTATCAGCTGCCGCAGGCGGGGCGCAGCGCGCGTGGCCGGCCGCTGGTTCAGCTGCTGCCGCTCGCCGAGGAGGAGAAGGTTACGGCGGTGCTGCCCGTGCGGGGCTTCGCCGAAGACCGCTTCGTCGTCATGGCCACTCTCGGCGGCACTATCAAGAAGTGCGCGCTGACGGATTTCTCGCGCCCACGCGCCTCAGGCATCAAAGCCATCGAACTTGCCGCCGGCGACGAGCTCGTCGGCGTCGGTCTCACCGAGGGCAATCATGACATCATGCTGTTCGCCGACACCGGCAAGGCGGTTCGCTTCGGTGAGCGCGACGTGCGACCGATGGGGCGCACGGCCCGCGGCGTGCGCGGCATGTCGCTCAAGGGCGGGCGCCTGATCTCGCTGATCACGGTCGACCCCGCCGAGATCGACGCCGTGAGCGTGCTCACCGGTACGCACAATGGTTTTGGCAAGCGTACCACCGTCGCGCAGTACCCCCGCCATCGCCGCGGAGGGCAGGGCGTCATCTCGATCCAGGTCGAGGGCCGCAACGGCAAGGTGGTCGGCGCGGAGCTCGTCCGCGAAGAGGACGAAGTGATGCTCATCACCGACGGCGGCACGTTGATTCGCACCCGCGTCGCGGAGATCTCGAGCGTTGGCCGAAATACTGCGGGTGTCCGTCTGATCGATCTGCATCAGGAGGAGCACTTGGTCGGTTTCGGGAAGATCGAGGAGTCGTCGAGCGATGGGGAGGCGGCAGGCGACGAGGAAGGCGACGAGGAAGGGGACGAGGAAGGGGACGAGGAAGGGGACACCTAGCCCTATGACTGCGTCGCGGGACAACGACGAGGCGCGGCGGCTGCAGGCGCAGCGCACGCGCATCGACGAGATCGACGATCGCATCGAAGCGCTGGTCAACGAGCGCGTCGGTATCGCCCAGGAGATCGCCCGCATCAAGGCGAGCGGGCCCGAGGCCGGCTATTACCGTCCCGAGCGCGAGGCGCAGGTGCTGCGCCGCATCGTCGAGCAAAACAGGGGACCGTTGCCCGACGAAGCCATGGCGCGGATTTTCCGGGAGATCATGTCGGCGACGCTGGCAGCCGAGTCCCGGCTCGAGGTGGCGGCGCTGGGTCCCGAGGGTACCTACACGCAGGCGGCGGCGCTCAAGCATTTCGGACACGCCGTGCGCCTGCTCTCCACCGCCACCATCGACGACGTGTTTCGCGCCGTGGAGGCGGAGCGGGTGCAGTTCGGCGTCGTGCCGGTGGAGAATTCCGTCGAGGGCGGCGTGACCAACACCCTCGATCGGCTGGTGGAGACGCCGCTCAGCATCTGTGGCGAGGTGCAGCTGCGGGTCCATCACTGTCTGCTGAGCCGGGCCGAGGCGCTGGCGTCGATCGAACGGGTGCTCGCCCACGGGCAGGCGCTGGCGCAGTGCCGCCGCTGGCTCGACGCTACGCTGCCCGGCGTTGCGGTCGACGCGCAGAGCTCCAACGCGGAGGCGGCGCGCCGCGCGCGCGACGATGCCACGGTGGCGGCCATTGCCAGCCGTGAGTCCGCGGACATCTACGGGCTCAACGTGCTGGCCGCCAACATCGAGGACGATCCTGGCAACACCACGCGCTTTCTGGTCGTCGGCAAGCACGCCAGCGGCCCCAGCGGCAACGACAAGACCAGCCTGCTGGTATCGAGTCGAAACGTGCCCGGCGCGCTGTACCGGCTGCTGGAGCCGCTCGCGCGGCACGGCATCAGCATGACGCGCATCGAGTCGCGGCCGTCGCGCACCGGTCTGTGGGAGTACGTCTTCTTTATCGACATCGACGGGCACGTGCAGGACGAGCGCGTCGCGACAGCGCTCGCTGAGCTCGAGAAGGAAGCAGCGATGCTCAAGGTCCTCGGCGCCTATCCCCGGGCGGTGGTGTGAGCGTGCGCCGACCGTTCGATGTGCTGGCGCTGACCGCACCCGGAGTCCGCGGTCTCCAGCCCTATCAGCCTGGCAAGCCCGTCGAAGCGCTCGAGCGGGAGTACGGCGTGACCAACGCCGTCAAGCTGGCCTCGAACGAGAACCCCGCCGGGCCCTCGCCGAAGGTGACGGAAGTCGTGTGGCGCGCCGTGGGCGACATCACCCGCTATCCCGACGGCAACGGGTTCGGTCTCAAGCACGCCCTCGCCGGCCACCTCGGCGTCGAGGCGGCGCAGATAACCCTCGGCAACGGCTCCAACGACGTGCTCGAGCTGGTCGCGCGCACTTTCGCATCGCCGGGCCAGGGCATCGTCTACTCCGAGCACGCGTTCGCGGTCTACCCGCTGGCGGCGCAGGCGGTCGGTGCCCGGGGCGTGGCCGTGCCGGCGCGAGAGTGGGGCCACGATCTGGCGGCGATGGCCGCCGCCGTCGACGAGACGACACGGGTGGTGTTCATCGCCAACCCCAACAATCCAACCGGCACCTGGGTGACCCGGGAGGCGTTGGCAGCGTTTCTCGACGCGGTGCCGGATACGGTGATCGTCGTCGTCGACGAGGCGTATTTCGAGTACGTTGATCTGGCCGAGTATCCCGACGCCGTCAGCTGGCTCGTGCGCCACCCGAACCTGGTCGTGACGCGCACGTTCTCCAAGGCGCACGGTCTCGCCGGGCTGCGCGTGGGCTACGCCGTGTCGAGCCCCGAGATCGCCGAGCTGCTCAATCGGGTACGCCAGCCGTTCAACGTCAACAGCCTTGCGCAGTGCGCCGCGGTTGCCGCTCTTGGCGACCACGACTACGTCGTGCAGAGCCGCGAGCTGAATCGCGCCGAGCGGGCGCGGCTGTGCCGGGCTCTCGACGACCTCGGCTTGGCCTACATCCCTTCGGTCGGCAACTTCGTGGCAGTCGACGTAGGCGGTCCGGCCGCAGCCGTGTACGAAGCGCTGCTGCGGCGCGGCGTCATCGTGCGGCCGGTCGCCGGCTACGGTATGCCCAGCCACCTGCGCGTCACGGTCGGTCTGCCCGGCGAGGATGACCGGCTGCTCGACGCATTGGCGGCGAGCGTCGGGCGAGGGCGCGGCTGAATCTCGTGTGCGTCCGAGCCGCCGCTGCGACGCGCGCCCCGACGAGGGAGGCCGTCGTTGTCTGAGTCGCTGTCGCTCGGTCGGCTGGTGGTCGTCGGCGTCGGCTTGATCGGCGGCTCGCTCGCGCGCGCGCTGCGTCGCCACGGTGCGGCGAGGGAAATCGTCGGCGTCGGACGCAGCCGCCGTCATCTCGAGCGCGCGCAGGCGCTGGGCGTCATCGACCGTTTCGGCGAGCTACCCGATGTCGTGGCCGGGGCCGATGTCGTCGTGGTGGCGGCGCCGGTCGGGGCGATGGATGCCTTGTTCGAACAGATGGCGCCACAGCTGTCGCCCACCGCGCTGATCACCGACGTCGGCAGCGTCAAGGGCGCCGTGATCGAAGCCGCCCGGCGTCGGCTCGGTGCCCATTTCGGGCGCTTCGTCCCGGGACACCCCATCGCCGGCACCGAGCACTCCGGCGTCGAGGCGAGCTTTGCGTCACTGTTTCAGGGTCACCGCGTCATTCTGACGCCCGTCGCCGAGACGGACCGCGAGGCGGTGGCGACCATCTCGAGATTGTGGGCGCTGACCGGCGCCGAGGTGAGCGAGATGGGCCCGGACGAGCACGACGCGGTGCTCGCCGCCACCAGTCATCTGCCCCACGTTCTTGCCTTCGGACTCGTCGAGCTGATTGCGTCGCGCGCCGACAGCCAGCGCTGTTTCGACCTCGCGGCCGGCGGTTTTTACGATTTCACGCGTATTGCCTCGAGCGACCCCGTCATGTGGCGCGACATCTGCCTCGCCAACCGGGACGCCCTCGTCGGTCGGCTGCGCGAGTACGGTAGCGTCCTGGCGACGCTGACCGAGACCGTCGAGCGCGCCGATGGCGCCCAGCTCGAGGCGGTGTTTCGCCGCGCCAAGCAGGCGCGCGACCGTATGCTGCGGGCGCGTGAGAATACCCCGCGACAGCCGACACGTCAGCGATGAACGACGCGCGGGAGGCGGATTTCGACCTGTGCGTCGCCCCGGGCGGGCGACTCGCGGGACGACTGCGCGTGCCCGGGGACAAGTCGATCTCGCATCGCGCCGTCATTCTGGGCGCTATCGCTGAAGGTGAGACGACCGCCACAGGCCTTCTCGAGGGCGAGGACGTGCTCGCCACGGTGGCGGCGTTTCGAGGCATGGGCGTCAGCATCGAGGGGCCCGATCGGGGGCGCATTGCCATCACCGGCGCCGGTCTGCGCGGGCTGCGGGCACCGACGGCGCCGCTGGACATGGGAAACTCGGGCACCGCTATGCGGCTGCTGGCGGGTGTGCTGGTGGGTCAGCAGTTTGCCTCGTCGCTGACCGGCGACGCGTCGCTCTCGAGACGGCCCATGTCGCGCGTCGTCGAGCCGCTCAGGCAAATGGGCGCGCGTATCGCGGGCAGCGCCGGCGGTCGACCGCCGCTCGTGATCGAGCCGGTCGCCGCCCTCACGCCCATCCGCTACCGGCTGCCGATGCCGAGTGCACAGGTCAAATCGGCCGTGCTGCTGGCCGGGCTGTATGCCCGCGGCGCCACCATGGTGATTGAGCCGGTGACGACGCGCGATCACACCGAGCGCATGCTGATGCGCTTCGGCTGCGCGGTCGCGCGGCGTGGCGACGAGATCCGGCTCGACGGTGGTCAGCAGCCTCGCGGCGCTCACGTCGACGTGCCCGCCGATCTGTCGTCAGCGGCCTTCTTCGTCGTCGGTGCATCGATCGCCAGCGACTCGGTGCTCGAGCTGGAAGGGGTGGGCGTCAACCCGACGCGCACCGGCGTTCTCGATATCCTGCGTTCTATGGGGGCCGACATCGTGCTGCGCAACCGGCGCCAGCAGGGCGGCGAGCCGGTGGCCGATGTGGTGGTGCGCAGCGCGCGGCTGCGCGGGGCGCGCATCGGCGGTCGCCAGGTGGCCCTCGCCATCGACGAGCTGCCGGTGCTGGCGGTGGCCGCCGCCTGCGCCGACGGCGTCACGGTGGTCCGGGATGCGGCCGAGCTGCGTCACAAGGAATCGGACCGGATCGCGGCGGTCGTCGCAGGCCTGCGGGCGTTGGGCATCGACGCCGACGAGCACGACGATGGCATGACGATTCACGGCGGACGTCCGCGCGGCGGCGTGGTCGACAGCTGTGGGGATCACCGGCTGGCGATGGCATTCGCAATGGCCGCGCTCGCGGCCCGCGACGAGGTGCGGGTGCGTCACTGCCGCAACGTGGCGACCTCGTTTCCCGATTTCGAATCGCTGGCCAAGGCGGCCGGGCTCGGTGTCACGCGGGAAGTGGGGCATTGAAGGCGCCGCCCGTGCTCGCCATCGACGGGCCGAGCGGCGCGGGCAAGGGCACGGTGGGCCAGACCGTCGCCACTCGTCTCGGTTGGCATTACCTCGACAGCGGCGCGCTCTACCGCGCGCTGGCGCTGGCGGCCAGGGCGCGCGGGCTCGAGCCTGCCGACATTGAGCGGCTCGGACAGCTCGCCGCTGAGCTCGACATTCGTTTCGGCGCCGGGCCCGAGGGCGCAGCGCGGGTCTTCGTGGACGGCCGGGACGTCAGCGACGCCTTGCGCGGCGAGCAGTGCGGTCGCGACGCCTCGGCGTTCGGCGCCGTGCCGGAGGTTCGCCGCGCACTGCTGCAGGTGCAGCGGGAGGCGCGCCGCCTCCCCGGACTGGTCGCCGACGGGCGCGACATGGGCACCGTCGTATTCCCCGATGCGCTGGTCAAGATCTTCCTCACGGCGAGCGCGGAGGTGCGCGCGGAGCGACGCTATAAGCAGTTGAAAGACAAGGGTTTAGATGTTACCCTCCTGCGGATTGGGCAAGAGATCCATGGCCGGGACGACCGCGACGCACGGCGCGCGACGTCGCCCCTTGTGCCTGCAGCCGACGCTCACTTCATTGACACGTCGAGCCTCACCGTCGATGACGTCGTGGACAGAGTGTTGCAGCAGGTTCGCGATGCCCTTGCCAAAAACGGTTGAGTCGGTGCGCGAGCAACGCGCCGGCTCGTCATTTGAACCTTCACAGATGTGGGCGCTTCACGCCGAATGGCTCGATGTTCGATCGGATCGGCTTAGAGAGGATTCCCCGTTCAGCAGAATGAGATGACAGAAAGTTTCGCAGAGTTGTTTGAAGAGAGCCTGGCCAAGTCGGTGATGCGTCCCGGTGAGGTCGTGATCGGCGAGGTCATGCGCGTTGAGGGCGATTACGTTATCGTCAACGCGGGTCTCAAATCCGAGGCGGAGATACCGAGTTCCCAGTTCCGCGATGCCGTCGGTGCGCTGACCGTCAAGCCCGGCGATCGAGTCGAGGTGGCCATCGAGGCCATCGAAGACGGCTTCGGGCAAACCCGTCTGTCGCGCGAGAAGGCGTGCCGCGCCAAGGCATGGGACGAGCTCGAAAAAGCCTTCGAGGCCGACGATGTCGTCAAGGGCGTGCTCACCGGCAAGGTGAAGGGCGGTTACACGGTGTCGGTAAGCGACATCCGTGCCTTTCTTCCCGGGTCCCTGGTCGACGTCCGACCGGTGAAGGATTCGAGCTACCTCGAGGGCAAAGAGCTCGAGTTCAAGGTGATCAAGCTCGACCGCCAGCGCAACAACGTGGTGGTGTCGCGACGGGCGGTGGTCGAGCACGAGCTGTCGGCCGAGCGCGACGCGCTGCTGGCCACTCTCGAGGAAGGACAGATCGTCAAGGGTGTCGTCAAGAACCTGACCGACTACGGCGCATTCGTGAATCTCGGCGGCATCGATGGCTTGCTCCACATCACCGATCTCGCCTGGCGTCGTGTCAAACATCCCTCCGAGGTGTTGACCGTCGGCGATGAAATAGAAGCACGGGTCCTGAAATTCGACCGCGACCGCAATCGCGTCTCTCTGGGTCTCAAGCAGCTTGGCGAGGATCCGTGGGTCGATTTGCCGCGGCGTTATCCCGAAGGCACGCGGGTCTTCGGCAAAGTCACCAACATCACCGATTACGGTGCGTTCGTCGAGCTCGAGGAGGGCGTCGAGGGTCTCGTGCACGTCTCGGAGATGGACTGGACGAACAAGAACGTGCATCCCTCGAAAGTCTGCCACATGGGCGACGAGGTCGAAGTCATGGTCCTCGACGTCGACGGGGAGCGCCGCCGCATCTCGCTCGGGATGAAGCAGTGCCGTCCCAACCCCTGGGAGGAGTTCGCCGCTACCCACAACAAAGGCGATCAGATCACCGGCAACATCAAGTCCATCACCGACTTTGGTGTGTTCATCGGCCTCGAGGGGGGTATCGACGGTCTCATTCACCTGAGTGACATTTCTTGGGATCGACCGGGTGAGGAGGTCGTGCGTGAGTTCAACAAAGGCGACGAAGTCGCGGCCGTGGTGCTGGCCGTGGATCCTGAGCGCGAGCGTATCTCGCTCGGGCTCAAGCAGGCGTCGGCCGATCCGTTCACGGCCTACGTCGGCGAGAACGGCAAGGGTACCGTCGTGTCGGGTACCGTCGAGAGCGTCGACGCGAAAGGCGCTGTCGTGAAACTGGCCGAGGCGGTAGAAGGCTACCTGCGCGCTTCGGAGCTTTCGCGGGATCATGTCGAGGACGCGCGCTCGATGCTCTCCGAGGGCGATACCGTGGAAGCCAAGATAACGAGCATCGAGCGTAAGAACCGGCGTATCTCGTTGTCCGTCAAGGCGCTCGAGATGGAGCTCGAAGGCGAAGCCGTTCAGGAGTATGCGCGACGTGCCGCGGGCGGCTCGACGACCCTCGGTGAGAAGCTGAAGGAGCAGCTGTCGAAGAACAGCGCACAGTGAGCGAGTAGGGCGGTGGCGCCACGACCGCCTGTAGGTGGCGCCCGGTGGATGGACATTAAAGGCGGCGAACGCCCAGGTCGGCCATGACAAAGTCAGAACTAATAGACCTCCTCGCGGCCGAGCAGCCCCAACTCGCTTACCGCGATGTCGAGCTTGCGGTGAAAGAGCTGCTCGACTGCATGGCCGAGGGACTGGCGCGAGGCGAACGTATCGAAGTGCGCGGATTCGGGAGCCTCTCGCTGCACTACCGCCCCTCGCGGGTGGGGCGCAACCCAAAGACCGGTGAAGCGGTGAAAGTGCCGGACAAGCACGTGCCGCACTTCAAGCCGGGAAGACAGTTACGCGAACGCGTCGATCGGGGCGCCGCCGCGGGGCCGGGCGATGGCGGTGACGCGTGATCCGCGAGCACCGTTCGCGCGACGCGCGGCGGGGCGGGGTAAGCCGTGAAAAGGCTGCTGTTGACCATAGTGCTGCTGGCCGTTGCGGCGTTCGGGGTTACCTTTACGATCAAGAATCCGCAGGACGTCGCGGTCAGTTACTATTTCGATATCGCTTTGGAAGGGCCGCTCGCGCTGTTTCTGCTCGCCGCTTTTGCCCTCGGCGTGGTATTCGGCTTTCTCGCCAACGTGGCGCTCGTGCTGCGTACGCGGCGCCGGCTGCGGGCCGCCAGCCGTGAGCTCGCGCGCGCGCAGTCCAAGCCACAGCGGGAGGCGTCGGCAGCGACGCAAGGCGTGCTGCCGCTCAAGGAAGGTGTGTAGCGGCGCGTGACCGGCGTCTCGCGCAGCTCGCGCTCCCGCAGCCGCTCACCGCGGGTGACGCCGCCCGTTCTGTCCGTCTCGCCGCGACAGCGCGGCTAGACGGACGCGCCGTCCCCGGGGATTCGACGATGGATCCGCTCTGGTTGTTGCTGTTGCTGCCGACCGCAGCCGGGTCCGGCTGGCTGGCGGCCAAGCACGGTCCGCAGCTGTGGCCCCGCAAAGCGCGCTACGATCTACCCTCAGCCTACTTCCGCGGTCTGAACTTCCTGCTCAACGAGCAGCCGGACAAGGCGATCGAAGTGTTCATCAAGGTGCTTGAGGTGGACACGGAGACGGTCGACCTGCACCTGGCGCTCGGCAACCTTTTCCGCCGGCGCGGCGAGGTCGAGCGGGCCACGCGTATCCATCAGAATCTCATCGCCCGCCCCAAGCTCGACAAGAGCCAGCGCTCGCAGGCGCTCTATCAGCTCGGCCAGGACTACTTCAAGGCCGGCCTGCTGGACCGGGCCGAGAACCTGTTTCTCGAGCTGGCCGAGATCGCCGAGCACAGAGAGCAGGCCTGTCGACATCTGCTGCAAATCTACGAGCAGGAGCGCGAGTGGGAGAAGTGCATTTCGGTTGCGCGACGATTGGCCAAGGAATCGGGAAAGTCCATGTCGGACGTCATCGCCCAGTATTTCTGCGAGCTCGCCGAGGCAGCGCTTACCGAGGGCGCCTACGAGCGCGCGCGCAGGTATGTCGACAATGCCTTCGGCGCCGACAGCCGCTGCGTCCGCGCCACGATTCAATCGGGGCGCCTCTACGCTATCAACGGCGATCACCGCGGCGCCATCGCGACGTGGCGCCGCATCGAGGATCAGGGCCCGGTCTACCTCGGCGAAGCCGTGAACCTGATTGTCGCCAGCTATCGAACACTAGGCGATGAGCAGGGGCTCGCGGAATTCTTGAGCGAGGTCTGCAAGCGCCATCGCAACGTCAAGCTGGCGCTCGCGCTGGCGGACACGCTCGAAGCGCAGGGCGACACCCGGCGCAGCGAGCAGTTCCTCGTCGAATGGGTCCACCGCAATCCCTCCATCCACGCTCTGCACCGGCTGATCGTGCTGAAGCTGGTTCATAGCGACGACGCGCTGCGCGATGATCTCGACATGCTCGATTCCATCATCGGCGGTATCGTCGAGCGCGAGAACGGCTACGAATGCCGCCAGTGCGGCTTCACCGGCAAGCTGCTCCACTGGCAGTGTCCCGGCTGCAAGGGGTGGACCCGGATGGTGCCGCTGTCGTCGCGATCACTCATCGAGTCGCAGGTGCTGGCGGCTTAATTCCGTTGCGGTAGATCCGGTCGCTGCGCTGACGACAAGCAATTGCGGAATACGGTGGCAAAACGCACTGCCCGGCATGCGGGAAACGGAGTAGCATGGTGTCGGCCGGTGCGGAGCGCATCGGCGCAAAGCCCTAATGTCAACGACACGGAGGTTAGTCACCATGCACGTACTACGCGTCCTTCTCGCTTCGCTAAGCATGTCGCTCGTGGCGCTGCAGGTATTGGCGGCGCCGATCAACGTCAACACCGCCGACGCGGAGGCGCTCGCCGAAGCGTTGAACGGTGTCGGTCCCCGAATCGCGACCGCCATTATCGAGTACCGCGAGAGCAACGGCCCGTTCTCGAGCGTCGAGGAACTGATCGAAGTCAAAGGCATCGGCCCGAAGACGCTAGAGAAAAACCGCGAGAACATCGTTCTCGACGACGCCGCGGAGGCGACGGCCGACTGATCGACATCGCAATCCCTCGTAGCGGGAGGGCGTCCGGCCGGGCGCCCTCATTTTTTGCGCCCGCGTTGCTCAGTCACGTGACGTTATACTATGGCGATTGCCAATGAGCCTGGGGCGACGTCTGGGCCAGAGGATCTCGCGTAGATTGAGCGCCCTGCGGCGGCGCGGATTCGACTCGACAAGGACCGGGAATTGCGCATAATGCCGCGGCTCGCGGGCGGCCAGTTTCCTTGAGGCAGAGCATCGGGACGTCGAATGAGAGTTACGATAATCGGAACGGGATACGTGGGGCTGGTCACCGGCACGTGCCTCGCGGACGTGGGTAACCATGTCATGTGTGTGGACAACGATCCGGCCAAGATCGACCGCCTGCGCGAGGGCGAAATCCCGATCTACGAGCCTGGTCTCGAGGCGCTGGTCGCGGACAACGTCGAGGCGAACCGCCTCGAGTTCAGTACCGAGATCGGCGACGGTGTGCGTTTTGGTGAGATGCTCTTCATTGCGGTGGGTACGCCGCCCAACGAAGACGGCTCTGCGGATCTGCAGCACATACTCGATGTCGCCGGCGCCATTGGTGAGCACCTCGAGGCTTTCCGTGTCGTCGTAACGAAGTCCACCGTTCCGGTGGGCACGGCGGACAAGGTGCGCAAGCAGATCGAGCAGGGGCTTGCCCGTCGCGGCGTCTCAGCGCCCTTCGCGGTCGTATCCAATCCGGAGTTTCTGAAGGAAGGGGCGGCGGTGGAGGACTTCATGAAGCCCGATCGCATCGTGGTCGGTGCCGACGATCCGCGTGCGGTGACGATGATGCGTCGTCTCTATGCGCCGTTTCAGCGCCAGCACGAGCGGCTCATCATCATGGACATCCGCTCCGCGGAGCTCACCAAGTACGCCGCCAACGCGCTGCTGGCGACAAAGATCTCTTTCATGAACGAAATCGCCAATCTCGCTGAGCGCCTCGGGGCCGAC
The DNA here is from genome assembly GCA_041550555.1 of Arenicellales bacterium. Taxonomy (GTDB): domain Bacteria; phylum Pseudomonadota; class Gammaproteobacteria; order Arenicellales; family JBFEOO01; genus JBFEOO01. The sequence continues at coordinate 8,678 of JBFEOO010000045.1, read as the reverse complement.
GTCGAGCTCGTTCGCCGGGGCATCGGATCGGACCCGCGTATCGGCTACGACTTCATCTACCCCGGCTGTGGCTACGGCGGCTCCTGTTTTCCCAAGGATGTGCGCGCCTTGTTTCAAACCGCCCGAGAGCAGGGCTACGAAGCGCGGATACTGGCCGCCGTCGAGGCGGTCAACGAGCGTCAGAAACGCATACTGGCGGAGAAGATGCGGCGTCATTTCGGCGGCGACCTCGCGGGGCGTCGTGTGGCGCTCTGGGGGCTCGCCTTCAAGCCCGACACCGACGACATGCGCGAGGCGCCGAGCCGCGTCGTCATGGAAGCGCTGTGGGAGGGCGGTGCACACGTCGCCGCGTACGATCCCGTCGCCATGAACGAGGCCAGGCGACTCTACGGCGATCGTCAGGATCTTTCTTTCGGTGAGGACCCTTACTCGGTTCTGGACGCCGCCGACGCGCTGGCGGTGGTCACGGAGTGGAAGCTGTTTCGCAGCCCGGATTTCGAGCAGATGAAGGCACGCATGCACGAGCCGGTGGTGTTCGACGGCCGCAACATTTTCGATCCCGACGCTTTGCGGAGCGCCGGGTTCGTCTACTTCGGCATCGGCCGTTGACCGCTGAACGCGGTGTTCTGCCTGATTTCGCCGCCACCCGCGTGCTGGTGGTGGGTGATGTCATGCTCGATCGCTACTGGTTCGGCGACGTGCGCCGCATCTCGCCGGAGGCGCCGGTACCGGTCATATCGGTGTCGGGCAACGAGGAACGCGCGGGTGGGGCGGCAAACGTGGCTCGTAACGTGGCGGCGCTGGGTGCGCGTTGCACGTTGCTGTCGGTGGTTGGCGAGGACGAGGCGGGGGCGTCGCTCGGCCGAATACTCGACGAAGATCACGTCGAGCATCAGTTGTTCGTCGACGCCAACATGCCGACGACCGTCAAGCTGCGCATACTCTCGCGCAATCAGCAGCTGCTGCGCGCCGATTTCGAGCGACAGCCTAACTACGAGGTTCTGGCTCAATGTCTGGCGAGCTTTGAGTCGTGCCTGGCTGGCAGCGACGTCGTGATCCTGTCGGATTACGGCAAGGGCGGTCTCGTGCACGTGGCGAGCATGATCGCCAAGGCGCGTGAGGGGGGCGTGCCGGTGGTGGTGGATCCCAAGGGACGGGATTTCTCGCGCTATCGCGGCGCGACCATGCTCACGCCGAATCTTGGCGAATTCGAGGCCGCCGTGGGCGAATGCGCCAGCGCGGAGGCGTTGGCGGAGCAGGCCGAAGCGCTGCTCGATGCGCTCGATGTCGAGCACCTGCTCATCACGCGCAGCGAGCTCGGTATGAGCCTGTACTCCCGGGGCGGGGCGGTTCTGCACAGTCGGGCCCGCGCGCGCGAGGTGTACGACGTGAGCGGCGCTGGCGATACGGTGATCGCGGTGATGGCGACCGCGCTGGCGACGGGCGTACCGCATGGGTTGACCCTCGATCTCGCCAACACCGCCGCGGGAATCGTGGTGGCGCGGCTCGGCACCGCCGTGGCAACCCGCGCGGAGCTCGAGGCTGAGCTCGGCACCGGCGTAGCGTCGTCATGATAATCGTGACCGGGGGGGCCGGCTTCATTGGCGCGAACCTGGTGTCGGCGCTCAATGAGCGGGGCATCGCCGACGTCGTGGTTGTTGACGACCTGACACGAGGCGAGAAGGTCGCCAATCTCGTCGACTGCGAGATTGCCGACTACCTCGACAAAGACGCTTTCCGCGCCGATGTCGAGGGCGGACACCTGCCCGCCGGCGTCGAGGTCGTCTTCCATCAGGGTGCCTGCTCGGACACCACCGAGAGCGACGGACGCTACATGATGGACAACAACTACCGTTTTACGCGAGCGCTCTACGGTCTGTGCCGGGAGCAGGGCGTGCGCTTCATCTACGCGTCGTCGGCCTCGGTCTACGGCGTCGGGCCCGTCTTCGCGGAAGCGCCGGAGCATGAGCGCCCGCTCAATGTCTATGCGTACTCAAAGACCCTGTTCGATCGCTTCGTGAGGAGGGTCGGCGTCGATGACGGTCCGCAAACGGCGGGTCTGCGGTATTTCAATGTCTACGGGCCGCGCGAGCAGCACAAGGGGCGCATGGCTTCGATGGCCTTTCACTGCTTTTATCAGTACCGCAATGACGGCAAGGTGCGATTGTTCGAGGGCAGCGGCGGCTACGGCCCTGGCGAGCAGCGTCGCGACTTCGTTCACGTGGACGACGTGGTTGCCGTCAATCTGTTCTTCCTCGATCATCCGGACGCCGGCGGGGTTTTCAACGTGGGTACCGGTTGCAGCCAGACGTTCAACGACGTCGCCCGCACGGTGATCAACGGCTGTCGCCGACAGCGCGGGGAGGCACCGCTACCGCTCGGGGAGCTGCAGGCTCGGGGCTTGATCGAGTACGTGCCGTTCCCCACCGACCTCGCCGGCCGATACCAGAGCTACACGGAGGCCGATCTCACGCGCTTGCGCGCGGTCGGCTACGGCGAGGCTTTCCTCGACGTCGAGCAGGGCGTGGGACGCTACGTCGAGCATCTGCTCGGCGCGGACCGGGAGGTCGACCCGCGCTGATGTCGACAGGACCCGATCGCGGGCTCGCCGCCGGCAAGAGGTGGTATCTGGTCTACGCGAAGCCTCGTCAGGAGGAGATCGCCAAGGCTAATCTCGAACGCCAGGGGTATGTCACCTATCTGCCGAAGACCCGGCAGCGGCGCAAGCGCATGGGCAAGCCGCTCATCTGTGTCGCGCCGCTGTTCCCGCGGTACCTGTTCATCGCGCTCGACGTGCTCCGCGACAACTGGGCGCCGATTCGTTCGACCATCGGCGTAAGCGGTCTGGTGCGCTTCGGCGCCGAGCCGGCGGTTGTGCCCACGGACCTCGTCGACATGCTGCGCAGCCGGGATGACGCCGAGGGTGTGCAGCAGCTGCCGCCGACAGATTTCAGGGAGGGTGACCGGGTGCGCGTGGGCGACGGACCACTGGCCGGGTACGAGGGTCTGTTCCTGGCCCGTTCCGGGCGTGATCGGGTGACGATTCTGCTCGATATCGTCGGTAAGCAGACGCGTGTCATAGCGAGCGGCGCCGCCCTCGAGCGAGCGGACTGAGGGTGCCGGCGACGGGCAGGGCGCCGAGCCCGCTGCACGCGGCCGGGTCGCGGTCGCCGCTGCTGCGAAGGCGCAACACGTTATCGCGACATTTGCACCGGCTGTCTCCGCGGCGTTTGCGTCACAAATGAGCGCTGGATATAGTGTTCATTCTGTGAACGCCAAGGATTCGAAAGAGGATCGCCTGACGCTCGAGCTCTTGGACGCCATCGAGCGTCGCAGTGATCTCAGCCAGCGGCACCTCGCGCGCCAGCTGGGCGTCGCGCTGGGGCTGGCGAACTCCTATCTCAAGCGTTGCGTGCGCAAAGGCTACGTCAAGATCAGCGAGGCGCCGGCCAATCGTTACCTGTACTACCTGACGCCGATGGGTTTTGCCGAGAAAGCGCGCCTGACCGCTCGCTACTTGTCGATCTCGTTCGATTTCTACCGCGAGGCGGCCGGCTCGTGCAGCCGGGTCTTCGAGGCCGCTCGCCTCGACGCGGCGCGGCGTATCGTGCTGTGCGGCGTCTCGGACCTGGCGGAGATTGCGATGCTGCGCGCCATGGAATCGTCGGTCGACATCATCGGTCTCTACGACCGGCACAGCGGCAGAGCGCATTTTTTCTCGCGGCCCGTCTGGCGCGATTTTGACGCCGCCTCACCGCACGACGGCGTCGTGATCACGGATCTGCGCGACCCGCTCGCGATGTATCGGGAGATGATGGCACGTTCACAACCCGGCCGTGTCTACGTCCCCGACGTGCTGCGCATAGCGGACTGAGGGCGGGCGCCACCCGCCGTCTGGGTGGGGAAGGGGCCGGCCGCCGACGTGCGGTCTCATGCGGAATCGAGCCCGATTCTGCAGGGCGGTAGCGTGTCCGCTTACGCGGTGTGCCGGTCGAGCGTCGGATCGTCGCCGATCACCGGCAAACTCGCTAAGCATTAGCCGTCGCGAGGAGAAAGCGCGCCGCGACGTATCGGCACCTCGGGAGCACGAAGATGACAATTGCGGTGGTCGGCCTCGGCTATGTCGGCATCCAGCTCGCCACGGCCTTCGGCGCGACACGGCGCACCATAGGTTTCGATCTCGATGAGGCGCTGATCGCCCACTACCGACGGCATCATGATCCCACGGGCGAGATGGACAGCGCTCGTCTGGCCCGGGCGGAGCACCTCGAGTACGTCACCGACGCGAGCGCGCTGGCGGAGGCCGACGTTTTCATTGTCGCGGTGCCAACGCCCATCGATCACGTGCGGCGTCCGGATTTCGGCCCGCTCGTCGCCGCCAGCCGTGCGGTAGGTGGGCGCATGCGCCGTGGGGCGATCGTGGTCTATGAATCCACGGTATATCCGGGCGCCACCGAGGAGGTGTGCGTGCCGGTGCTCGAGCAGTGCTCGGGGCTCGAATGGCAGCGGGATTTTCACGTCGGCTACTCGCCCGAGCGGATCAATCCGGGCGATGCGGCCCACCGCCTGGAGACCATCGTCAAGGTGGTCGCGGCCGATGATGCGGCGACGTTGGAAGCGGTCGCAGCGCTCTACGAGTCCGTCGTCCCGGCGGGCATTTATCGGGCCTCGAGCATCCGCGTCGCGGAAGCCGCCAAGGTCATCGAGAACACGCAGCGGGACCTCAACATCGCATTGATCAACGAGCTGGCCATCATCTTCGACCGGATCGGGCTCGATACGCAGGAGGTGTTGGAAGCGGCCGCAACCAAGTGGAATTTTCTCCGCTTCGCCCCGGGTCTGGTGGGCGGCCACTGCATCGGCGTCGATCCGTACTACCTGACCTTCAAAGCGGAGATGCTCGGTTACCACCCGGAAGTGATTCTCGCCGGTCGGCGGATCAACGACGGCATGGGCAAGTTCGTCGCCGAGAAGACGGTCAAGATGCTGCGTAGCGGCGCAGTTGGGGGCAGTGCCGACGTTATCGTGCTCGGCATCACGTTCAAGGAGAACTGCCGCGATCTGCGCAACTCGCAGGCCGTTGCCCTGATCCGCGAGCTCGAAGCGTTCGGGGTGCGCACCCACGTCCACGATCCGGCGGCCGACGCGGCCGAGGCCCGCGCCGAGTACGGCGTCTCGCTGCTGGACTGGGAGGCGCTGCCGGTCGCCGACGCATTGGTGCTGGCCGTTGCCCACGACGTTTACCTGAACATGGGAACGGCGCAGATCCTCGCCAAGATCACTCCGGGGGGGTGCCTCATGGACGTCAAGGGTGCGCTCCCGCGCGACGCGTTTTCGGACGCGGCGGTGCGACTGTGGCGACTGTGACGGCGAACGCGTTGCTCCCGCGGCCGACGCCGATGCGGCAAGATGTAGCCCGATGAAGGTGCTGCTTACCGGCTGTGCGGGATTCATAGGCTTTCACCTGGCGCGCCGGCTGCTCGCGCGCGGCGACACGGTGTTCGGCGTCGACAACCTCAACGCCTATTACGATGTGCGCCTGAAACGCGCACGCCTCGCGCAGCTCGAGCCGCTCCCGGCATTTACGTTCCGGCAGCTCGACATCGCCGATCGGGCGACCGTCGCCGAGATGTTCTCGGCGAATGATTTCGACGTGGTGGTCAACCTGGCTGCTCAGGCGGGCGTGCGTCACTCGATCGAGAACCCCGCGGCGTACATCGACGCCAATCTCGTCGGCTTCGGCTGCATGCTGGAAGGCTGCCGGCACGGCGGCGTGGGGCATCTCGTGTTCGCCTCGTCGAGTTCGGTCTACGGCGCCAACACGCGACTGCCGTTCTCCGAGCACGACGGCGCTGACCACCCGCTGTCGCTGTACGGCGCGAGCAAGCGAGCCAACGAGCTGATGGCGCACGCCTACGCACATCTTTACCGGGTGCCGTGCACCGGCCTGCGGTTTTTCACCGTTTACGGCCCCTGGGGCCGACCCGACATGGCGTTGTTCAAGTTCACTCAAGGTATTCTCGCCGGCACGCCGATTCCCGTCTTCAATCGCGGTGAGATGGTGCGCGATTTCACGTACATCGACGACATCGTCGAAGGCATGGTGCGCGTGATCGATCGGCCGGCGGGCCCCGATGCGGCGTGGGACGGAGCGCATCCGGACCCAGCGTCGAGCTCAGCCCCCTACCGGGTGTACAACATCGGCAACAACAATCCGGTGCGACTGGGCCGCTATATCGAGGTGCTCGAGCAGTGCCTCGGCAAGAAAGCAGTGCGCGACCTGCTGCCGATGCAGGCAGGAGACGTGCTCGAGACGTCTGCCGATGTGAGCGCGCTGGTGGAGGAATTCGGCTTCAAGCCCACCACAGCCGTCGAGGACGGCGTGCGCCGATTCGTCGAATGGTATCGCGAATACTATCGATAACGGCGTTGGCGCGGCAACGAAGGCGCCTGCGCGACAGGAGCATCGCATGAAGCGTGCGTTGATCACCGGTGTCACCGGTCAGGACGGCTCGTACCTGGCGGAGTTTCTTCTGGAGAAAGGCTACGAGGTGCATGGCATCAAGCGCCGCGCCTCGTCGCTCAACACCGAACGCGTCGATCACCTCTACCAGGATCCGCATGTCGAGGGCACGCGGTTTTTCTTGCACTATGGTGATCTCACCGACTCGAGCAGTCTCATCTGCATCCTTCAGCAGGTGCAGCCCGACGAGATATACAATCTCGCGGCGCAGAGCCACGTGGCTGTTTCGTTCGAGGAGCCCGAGTACACCGCCAACGCCGATGCGCTCGGGGCACTGCGGCTGCTCGAGGCGATACGTATCCTCGGCCCTGACCGGGCGCGCTTCTATCAGGCGTCCACCTCGGAGCTGTTCGGGATGTCCGGCGAGGTGCCCCAGCGCGAGAGCACGCGTTTCTACCCCCGCTCGCCGTACGGCGTGGCCAAGCTCTACGCCTATTGGATCACCGTCAATTACCGCGAGGCCTACGGTCTGTTCGCGTGCAACGGCATCCTGTTCAACCACGAGTCCCCGCGCCGCGGGGAGACATTCGTCACACGCAAGATCACGCGCGGGCTTGCCGGGATCGTGCTCGGCCGCGAGCCGTGCCTGTACCTGGGAAATCTCGAAGCCAAACGCGACTGGGGCCATGCCCGCGACTACGTCGAGATGCAATGGCTGATGCTCCAGCAGGACGAGCCGGACGACTACGTGATCGCCACCGGGCAGCAGCACTCCGTGCGACGTTTCGTCGAGATCGCCGCGCGCGAGTACGGCCTGGTGCTGCGTTGGCAGGGGAGGGGTGGTGACGAGACGGGTGTCGTCGACGCCGTCGAACGCGACGCGCACACCGCGTGGCTGCCCACCGGACTCGATCTCGACGCCTTGATTGGTCGCACCATCGTGCGCATCGATCCGACCTATTTCCGTCCCACTGAGGTGGAGAACCTCGTGGGCGATGCGCGCAAGGCGCGTGAACGGCTCGGCTGGACGCCCAAGACCACCTTCGCCGAGCTGGTGGCCGAGATGATCCAGCAGGATTTCTGGGACCGACACAGGGAGTCGCATTGAGCGCCGCCCGGCGTGTGGTCCTCGTCTACAACACGACGTCATACCTCGCCCGTTTTCGCTCGGAGCTCATTGCCGCGCTCATCGATCGCCGGTGCGAGGTGGTGGCGTTGGCGCCGGCGGACGCGGCTGTCGAGCAACTCCGGCAGCTGGGTGTGCGCTGCGACGATCTTCGCCTGAACCGCTATTCGGCCAATCCGCTGGCCGAGCTGCGCAACTTCTTGGCGGTGCTGGGCGCGCTGCGCCGGCATCGGCCCTGCACGGTGCTGAGCTTCACGATCAAGCCGGTGATCTACGCCTCTCTGGCCGCCCGCTGGCTCGGCGCCATGCCGGCGTTTTCCATGATCACCGGGCTCGGCAGCCTCTATCTCGATGAGACGTGGCTAGGACGGGCGCGGCGCCGTGCCGTGGAGTGGCTTTATCGCCTGGCGCTGGCACGCAATCGCAAGGTGTTCTTCCAGAACGCCGCTGACAGCGAACGCTTTCTGGCTGCGCGCTTGGTGCGGCCGGAGCAGGTCGTGACCATCCCGGGTTCGGGTGTGAATCTCGATCGCTTCGCGCGGCACGATCGCCCGCAGCACAGCATGACGTTCGTCCTGGTCGCACGGCTGCTCCGCGAGAAGGGTATTGCGGAGTTTGCCGCCGCTGCGCGCGCGCTCGGCGAGCGTTATCCCCAGGCGCGCTTCGTCATCGTCGGGCCGTTCGAAGGCGGCCCCTCGGGTATTTCGCACGAGGAGTTCGATGCGATGCTGCGCAAGACGCCGGTGGAGTATCAGGGCGAGCTGGACGACATCCGCCCTTGTCTCGAGGCGGCCGGCGTTTTCGTGCTGCCGACCTACTACGGTGAAGGTACGCCGCGATCGATCCTCGAAGCGCTGGCGATGGGGATGCCCGTCGTCACGACCGATATTCCCGGCTGCCGAGAGACGGTCGAGGACGGTGTCAACGGCTTCCTGGTTCCGGCCCGGGACAGCCGTCGGCTGGCGGACGCGTTGGAGCGCTTTCTCCGCAATCCGTCGCTGGTCGATACCATGGGACAGCGCTCGCGGGCACTGGCCGCCGAGCGGTACGACGTACACACCGTCAACGCGGTGATCATCGACGCGATGG
>JBFEOO010000044.1:0-30481 GCA_041550555.1 Arenicellales bacterium | reverse complement strand
TCCCTTTACCGGTAGATCGAGGCGCTCGGCGACGTCGAGATAGACGATCGCCAGCGTAATGGGAATGCCGAGACGCCGGTCGAGGACGTCGTTCAGGTAGCTGTTGCGCGGATCGTAGTAGTCGGCCGTGTTGCCGGCAAATCGCTCCTGCTCGAACAGGCAACGGTGCATGGCGGCGACGGCGCCGAATTCCTCCTCGAGCGGACACAGCATGGCGCCGACACGATCGGCGAGAATCGTCAGCCGCTCGAGGTATCGGGCGGTATCGAGCTGGGGATACTCGTCGATGGCGACGGCGAGCGCGGCGTCGGCCAGACGCAGAGCGTCCTCGCCCGCCTCGGCGACTGCACCCCAGCGTCGCTCAATCGTGCTGTTCATGATTGCCTAGTGGGCCGTTCGGCGCGCACGGTCGCGGCCCCGACCGACACCCCGCCCGAGACGTCGAAGCGCACCCCACGACGGGCTTGTCGGCGCCCGCAGGCGCGTCGCTGATCGGCAACCGCTTCGGCGGCCGGCTCAGGACGCGGGCCCCGTGCATCGGTGGCGCGCCGCACCTAGAAGGGGATGTCGTCGTCGAAGTCCTCCGTGGTGCCACCGGCCTTGGACGAGCCGGAAGCGGGGCGCGGCGGAGCAGTCTGATCGAAGTCGTCGGCGTCCGCGCTCGGGGCGCCACCGCGACCGCCGAGCATCTGCATGTCGTTGGCGACTATCTCGGTGGTGTAACGGTCGTTGCCGTCGCGGTCCTGCCACTTGCGGGTCTGGATGCGACCCTCGATGTAGACCTGCTGACCCTTCTTGACGTATTGGTCGATGATCTCGGCCAGCCGTCCCCAGGCCACGACATTGTGCCACTCGGTGCGATCCTCCCTTTTGCCGCTCTGCTTGTCGAACCAGCTGTCGCTGGTGGCGACGGAGAAATTGGCGACCATCGTGCCGGTGCTGGTGCTGCGCACCTCCGGGTCGCGGCCGACATTACCGACCAAGATCGCTTTGTTGACGCCTCGTGCCATTGTGTTCTCCTCTCGGTTGCCCCTACGAAGGGTCGCCTTCCCTGGACGAATCCTGCAGCAGACCGCTCTCGCCCGTGATACCGGCGAGCAGCTCGCGCGTGAACCTGTCCGGATCCACGCGCAAGTATGCCACACCCTCCGCAGGCAAGAGCGTGACATCCACCACACCGGGCAGCGCCTCGAGCCGCTCCACCACCTCGCCCAGCGGGCGTTCGTTGGTCGCGGCGAGCGGAACCTCGACGCTCTCGAAGAGCCGCCCCGGAGGCCTGATCAGCACGATCACCAGCCACAGCACGGCGAGGACCGCGCAGAACACGAAGACCGCCTGCAGACCGAACAGCCCGTGCAGCAGACCGCCGCAGGCACCGCCTGCGAACACACCCGCGAACTCGAAGCTGTTGTACACGCCGAGCGCCGTACCCTTGGTGGCCGGGGGCGCCAAACGCGAGACGGCCGACGGCAGCATCGCCTCGAGCGTGTTGAAGCCGACGAAGAACACCCATAACCCCAAGAGCAGCCCACCCAGCGAGCCGTATCCCCACGCCAGCAGCAGCTGGCTTGCAAGCAGGATGGTCACGGCGACGGCGAACAGCGGCCGGGCCAGGCGTCGCCGCGCGCTCAGCAGCACCAGCGGCACCATGCCGACGAGCGATAGCGCCAATACGGGCACGTAGACCTTCCAGTGCGCGCCCACGGCGAGCCCGGCATTGCCCACCAGCGCCACGGGAACCACCACGAACAGCGCCGTCAGCACCATGTGCAGAACGAAGATGCCGATGTCGAGGCGCAGCAGGTGGGGATTGCGCAGCACCGCGCCGAGCTGCTCCAGGGTAGGCGAGTAGCCGGGTCGTGGTCCCCCACGCAGCGGGGTCGGCACCACGAACCACAAGACGGGCAACGCCGCCAGCGCCAGCAGCAGCGTCAGCCAGAAGAGGCCAGCCACGCCGATGATGCCCTCGAGCAAGGGCGCCAGAATCAGTGCCGCGGCGAACATCGCCCCGATGGTGCCGCCGATGACGGCCATGGCCTTGGTGCGCTGGGCCTCACGGGTGACGTCCGCCGCCAGTGCGAGCACTGCCGCGGCCACGGCCCCCGCACCTTGCAGGGCGCGCCCTGCAATGAGGCCGACTATCGTCTCGGAGAGAGCGGCCACGGCGCTGCCGACGGCGAACACCGCGAGCCCGGCCGTGATCACCCGCTTGCGACCGAACCGATCCGAGGCCATACCGAACGGGATCTGCAGCAGCGCCTGGGTAAGGCCGTAGGCGCCGAGCGCGACGCCGATCCCCGCGGGCGTCGCCCCGGCGAGGTCCTCCGCGTAGAGCGCCAGAACGGGCAGCACCAGGAACAAGCCGAGCATGCGCAGCCCGAAGATGACGGCAAGACCAATCACGGCGCGGCGCTCGAGCCGCGACATGGCGTGACGTTGCAAAGGTTGGGCCTCGCGTTTTGCGTCGGCGAACGAGGGCGGCGTATAGTAACAAAGTTTATCTGCGACCCAGAGTCATGATCCGAACCATCCAGGTCCGCGGCGCTCGCACTCACAACCTCAAGAACATCGACGTCGATCTGCCGCGCGACCGGCTCAGCGTCATCACCGGCCTGTCGGGCTCCGGAAAATCATCCCTCGCCTTCGACACGATCTACGCCGAAGGTCAGCGGCGCTATGTCGAATCGCTATCGACCTACGCGCGACAGTTCCTCGAGCTGATGGAGAAACCCGACGTCGACAGCATCGAGGGGCTGTCGCCGGCCATCAGCATCGAGCAGAAGGCGGCTTCACATAATCCGCGCTCCACCGTGGGCACCGTGACCGAGATCTACGACTACCTGCGGCTGCTGTTCGCCCGCGTCGGCGAGCCGCGCTGCCCCACCCACGACACCGCGCTGGCGGCGCAGACCGTGAGCCAGATGGTCGACCAGGTCGGCCAGCTGCCGTCGGGAACGCGGCTGCTGCTGCTGGCGCCAGTGGTCCAGGATCGCAAGGGGGAGTATCAACAGCTGCTCGCCGGGCTGAACAGTCAAGGGTTCATTCGCGCCCGCATCAACGGCCGTGTGATCGACCTCGAGCAGCCGCCGGCGCTGGACAAGAACGCCCGGCACACGATCGAGGTCGTCGTCGACCGCGTGGTCGTGCGGCCCGGCGTCGAGCAGCGGCTGGCCGAATCGTTCGAGACGGCGCTCGGTCTGGCCGACGGCCGCGCGAAGATCGTGGTGCTGGCCCCCGACGCCGAGACGGCGGAGAGCGAGATCGTGTTCTCCGCGCGCTTTGCCTGCCCGCACTGCGGCTACAGCCTGAGCGAGCTCGAGCCGCGCATGTTCTCCTTCAACAACCCCGCGGGGGCCTGTCCGGACTGCGACGGCCTGGGTGTGCGGCAGTTCTTCGATCCCGAGCGCGTCGTGCACGACCCGACCCTGAGCCTGGCCGCCGGCGCCATCTCCGGCTGGGACCGTCGCAACGCGTTCTACTTCAACATGCTGCAGTGCCTGGCCCGGCATTACGGGTTCGAAATCAGCACACCTTTCTGCGACCTCCCCGCGCGCGTGCGGGACGTCGTGCTCTACGGCAGCCGGGGCGAGAGTATCGAATTCACCTACCTCGGCCCGACGCAGCGCGGTGCGCGGCGCCGCCACCCCTTCGAAGGGGTCGTTCCCAACCTCGAGCGCCGCTACCGCGACACCGAATCCGTGGTGCTCCAGGAGGAGCTGGCCCGTTTCATCAGCTCCCAGCGCTGCGACGGCTGCGGCGACAGCCGGCTGCGGACCGAGCCGCGCCACGTGTTCGTCAGGGCACGCTCCATCGATGCGGTCGCCGCCATGTCCATCGAGCAGGCGCTCGCCTTCTTCGCCGACCTCGGGCTCGGCGGGCACCGCGCGGAGATCGCCGAGAAGATCTTGCGCGAGGTCCGCGCCCGGCTCGGCTTCCTGATCAACGTCGGGCTCGAGTACCTCACCCTCGATCGTGCGGCCGAAACGCTCTCCGGCGGCGAAGCACAGCGCATCCGCCTCGCGTCGCAGATCGGATCGGGGCTCGTCGGCGTCACCTACATTCTCGATGAACCCTCGATCGGCCTGCATCAGCGGGACAATGCACGGCTTCTGGGCACACTCATGCGCCTGCGCGATCTGGGCAACACCATCATCGTCGTCGAGCATGACGGGGAAGCCATTCGCAGCGCCGATCACGTCGTCGACCTCGGCCCCGGCGCCGGCACCCACGGCGGCCGCGTGGTGGCTGCGGGCAGACCGGCCGAGGTGGAGGCAAATCCCGCTTCCCTCACCGGGCAGTATCTCTCGGGCGCCCGCACCATCGCCGTCCCCGCCCGACGGCTAGCGCCCGACCCCGAGCGCATGCTGGTCGTGCGCGGCGCACGCGGGCACAACCTCAAAGGCATCGACGTCGAGATTCCCATCGGGCTGCTTTGCTGCGTCACCGGCGTCTCGGGTTCCGGTAAGTCGACACTGATCAACCAGACGCTGTTCCCGGCAGCCGCGCAGCGGCTGTATCGGTCGCGCGCCCGGCCGGCGCCCCACGACGGCGTCGAGGGACTCGCCCAAATCGACAAGGTGATCGACATCGATCAGAGCCCCATCGGCCGCACACCGAGATCAAATCCGGCGACCTACACCGGGCTGTTCACGCCCATTCGAGAGCTGTTCAGCAATACGCCGGAAGCCCGTGCGCGCGGCTACCGCCCGGGTCGCTTCTCGTTCAACGTGCGTGGCGGGCGGTGCGAGGCCTGTCAGGGCGATGGCCTGCTCAAGGTGGAGATGCACTTTCTGCCCGACGTCTACGTCGCCTGCGACGTCTGCAAGGGAGAGCGCTACAACCGCGAGACGCTGGACATCCGCTACAAGGGTCGGACCATCAGCGAAGTGCTGGCCATGACCGTCGAGGAGGCCGCGGAGTCCTTTCGACCGGTCCCGTCGATTCGCCGCAAGCTCGAGACGCTGCTCGACGTCGGTCTCGGCTACCTGCAGCTCGGCCAGAGCGCCACCACGCTGTCCGGCGGAGAGGCGCAACGCATCAAGCTCGCCCGCGAGCTGTCCAAGCGCGATACCGGAAAGACCCTGTACGTGCTCGACGAACCCACCACGGGGCTGCATTTCCACGACATCGAACACCTGCTCGGCGTCCTGCACCGCATCCGCGAGCACGGCAACACGGTCGTCGTCATCGAGCACAACCTCGACGTCATCAAGACCGCCGACTGGATCATCGATCTCGGCCCCGAGGGCGGGGCCCGGGGCGGCTACGTCGTCGCTACGGGCACGCCCGAGACGATCGCCGCCTGCGAAGGCTCTCACACGGGCGCCTATCTGCGCCAGCTGCTGCCGGCGACCCCCGACCTGCGCCGCGATACCGGCTGATCACCGCCCGCCAACAGAGGCGGATGATAGAATTCCTCCAGGTGATGTCACCGATGCATCGGATGCAGGAACCTGCCAGATGATGAACGAGATAATCTTCGAAGACGTCGATCCGCTCGAGACCCAGGAGTGGCTGGAGGCACTCGAAGCGGTGCTCGACCGCGAGGGTCACGAGCGCGCCCATTATCTGCTCGAGTCGCTGATAGACAGGGCGCGGCGCTCCGGCACCTACATCCCGTTTCGGGCGACGACCGCCTACCTCAACACCATCGCCCCTGCCCAGGAGCAGCAAAGCCCCGGCGACGCCGCCATCGAGTGGCGGATTCGCTCGCTGATCCGGTGGAATGCGTTGGCGATGGTGGTGCGCGCCAACCGGCGCTCCAGCGAGCTCGGCGGCCACATCGCCAGCTTCGCCTCCTCGGCGACCCTCTACGACGTCGGCTTCAATCACTTCTGGCGGGCCCCGCACGACGGCCACGGCGGCGATCTGATCTTTATCCAGGGACACTCCGCGCCGGGCATCTACGCCCGCGCGTATCTCGAAGGCCGACTCAGCGAAGACGATCTGCTGGGCTTTCGCCAGGAGGTCGACGGCAAGGGGCTGGCCTCTTACCCCCATCCGTGGTTGATGCCGACATTCTGGCAATTCCCCACGGTTTCGATGGGGCTCGGCCCGATCATGGCCATCTACCAGGCGCGCTTCATGCAGTATCTGCACAACCGCGGGCTGGCGGACACCGCCGATCGCAAGGTGTGGGCGTTCATGGGCGACGGTGAGATGGACGAGCCGGAGTCCATGGGCGCGTTATCGCTGGCCGGGCGCGATCGGCTCGACAACCTGATCTTCGTGGTCAACTGCAATCTGCAGCGACTCGACGGACCGGTGCGCGGCAACGGCAAGATCATCCAGGAGCTCGAGGGTGAGTTCCGCGGAGCGGGCTGGAACGTCATCAAGGTGGTCTGGGGTTCGTACTGGGATCCGCTGCTGATGCGGGACGTCCACGGATTGCTGCGCAAGCGCATGGAGGAGGCGGTCGACGGCGAGTACCAGGCCTTCAAGGCCAAAGGCGGCGCCTACACCCGCGAGCACTTCTTCGGCAAGTACCCGGAGCTCAAGGCCATGGTGTCCAACATGACTGACGAGGACATCTGGCGACTGAACCGTGGTGGCCACGACCCGCACAAGATCTATGCGGCATATGCAGCGGCCGTGCAGCACCGAGGCCAGCCCACCGTCATCCTTGCGAAGACGGTGAAAGGCTACGGCATGGGTGAGGCCGGCGAAGGTCAGAACATCACCCATCAGCAGAAGAAGATGGGCGAGGATGCGCTGACCGCGTTCCGCGACCGCTTCAACATCCCGATATCCGACGAGATGGTCGCCGAGGCGCCGTTCTACCGTCCCCTCGACGACAGCCCCGAGATCAGCTACCTGCGCGCGCGCCGCGAAGCGCTCGGCGGCTACCTGCCGGCGCGGCGCACGAGCTGCGCGCCCCTCGAGGTGCCGCCGTTGTCGACCTTCGAGGGCCAGCTCAAGGGCAGCGGCGATCGTGAGATCTCGACGACCATGGCGTTCGTGCGCATCCTCGCGGCGCTCACCCGCGACAAGCGTATCGGCAAGCACATCGTGCCGATCGTCCCGGACGAGTCGCGCACCTTCGGCATGGAGGGCATGTTCCGCCAGCTCGGCATTTACTCGCCGCTCGGCCAGCTCTACGAGCCCGAGGACGCCGATCAGCTGATGTTCTACCGCGAGGACAAGCAAGGACAGGTGCTGCAGGAAGGCATCAACGAGGCCGGTGCGCTGTGCTCGTGGATGGCGGCGGGGACCGCCTACAGCAATCATGGCATCCCGATGGTGCCGTTCTACATCTTCTACTCGATGTTCGGCTTCCAGCGCGTCGGCGATCTCGCCTGGGCTGCCGCCGACATGCAGACGCGAGGGTTCCTGATCGGGGGCACCGCCGGTCGCACCACCCTGGCCGGCGAGGGGCTGCAGCACCAGGATGGTCACAGCCACATTCTCGCGTCGACGGTCCCCAACTGCGTGTCATACGACCCGACCTTCGCCTACGAGCTGGCCGTGATCATCCACGACGGGCTGCGGCGTATGTTCGAGCGCCAGGACAATGTCTACTACTACATCACCTGCATGAACGAGAACTATCCGCATCCGGCCCTCCCCGACGGTGCCGAGGCGGGCATCCTGCAGGGCATGTACCGGCTGCGTAAGGCGCCGCGGTCGCGCAAGAAGAGGCCCGCCGTCCAGCTGCTCGGCTCCGGTACGATTCTGCGCGAGGTCATCGCTGCCGGGGAGCTGCTCGCCGAGGACTTCGATGTGCACTCCGACGTCTGGAGCATCACCAGCTTCAACGAGCTGGCGCGCCAGGGGCGCGACGCCGCGCGCTACAACATGCTTCATCCCGAAGCTCGCCGGCCGCGGTTGTCCTACGTCGCGCAATGCCTCAGCGAGGGCCGCGGCCCGGTGGTCGCCGCAACGGATTACATCCGCAGCTACGCGGACCAGATTCGCGCTTTCGTGCCGCAGCGCTACGAGGTGCTCGGCACCGACGGCTTCGGTCGCAGCGACACCCGCGCCAAGCTGCGTCAGTTCTTCGAGGTCAACCGCTACTACGTTGCCGTGGCCGCGCTGAAGGCGCTCGCCGACGACGATGTCATCGCTGCGTCGGTCGTCGCCGATGCCATCCGCAAGTACGACATCGATCCGGAGAAGCCCAATCCGTTGACGGCATAGACCGCGGCCTGGATGCCGCGCCCGCTGACGCAGGCGCCCATCCCGGAGAGCACTGGAGAGCATGGCAAATGAGCACCGTCACTGAAGTCGTAGTGCCGGACATCGGCGACTTCTCGGAGGTCGACGTCATCGAAGTGCTGGTGGCACCCGGTGACACCGTCAACGCCGAGGATCCGCTCATCACCCTCGAGAGCGACAAGGCCACGATGGACGTGCCCGCGCCCACCGCCGGCACCGTCAAAACGCTCATGGTCGGGGTCGGCGACAAGGTGTCGGAGGGCTCGCGCATCCTGGTGCTCGAGACCGGTGGCGCCGCCGAGGCGTCGACCGGTCCGGCGCGCTCGGGCGCCGCGCTCGAGGCGCCCGCCGCGCAGCCGCCGCAGACACCCGCGGCCGCCCCCGCGCGTCCCGCACCATCGGCAGCACCGCCCGCCGCCGCCCCGCTTGCGGTCAGCGTGCCGGACATCGGGGATTTCGCTGACGTGGACGTGATCGAGGTGCTGGTGGCACCCGGTGACACCGTCAATGCCGAGGATCCGCTCATCACCCTCGAGAGCGACAAGGCCACGATGGACGTGCCCGCGCCCACCGCAGGCGTGGTCAGCGAAGTCCAGGTGCGGGTCGGCGACAAGGTCTCGAAAGGCTCGGCCGTCCTGACCCTCGTGCCCGGCCCCGCGCCCACCGCGCCGGCCGCGCCGACCGCGCCCCAGCCGGCCGCCGAGGCGCCGCCTGCGGCGGCCCCCGTCGAGCAGCCGCCGCCACCACCCGAGATGCCGTCGCCGCCGTCGTCGTTGCCACCGCCCGTCGAGCGAGCCGGCGTGGTGCCCCCGCACGCGAGCCCGGCCGTGCGCCGTTTCGCGCGGGAGCTCGGCGCCGACCTCAGTCAGATCCGCGGCAGCGGCGCCAAGGGACGCATCCTGAAGGAGGACGTGCAGGCGTACGTGAAGGCACGCCTCGCAGGGGCGGCCGCGCCAGCTGCCGCCGCGCCCGTTGGCATCCCGGCGATCCCGGAGGTCGACTTCGCCAAGTTTGGCCCGGTGGACATCCAGCCGCTGCCCCGTATCAAGCGCATCTCGGGCCCGCACCTGCAGCGCGCCTGGCTCAACGTCCCTCACGTCACCAACCACGACGAGGCCGACGTCACCGATCTCGAGGCGTTTCGCCAGTCGATCAAGGACGAGGCAGCCAAGGCGGAGATTCGGGTGACCATGCTGGCCTTCATTACCAAGGCCGTCGCCGTGGCCCTCGCGCGTTTTCCGAGCTTCAACAGCTCCCTGACGAGCGACGCCCAGAGCCTCGTGTTGAAGAAGTACTTTCACATCGGCATCGCCGTCGACACCCCGAACGGGCTGGTGGTGCCGGTGCTGCGCGACGTCGACAAGAAAGGCATCATGGTCCTCGCCGAGGAGATGGGCGAGATCAGCCGGCGCGCACGCGACGGCAAGCTCAAACCCGATGAGATGCAAGGCGGCTGCATGAGCATCTCGAGCCTCGGCGGCATCGGCGGCACGTCCTTCACGCCCATCGTCAACGCGCCCGAGGTGGCCATACTGGGGGTGAGCCGCGCCCGCATGACGCCGGTGTGGGACGGTGAGCGCTTCGCGCCGCGACTCATGCTGCCGCTCAGCCTGTCCTACGATCACCGTGTCGTCGACGGCGCCGAAGCAGCGCGCTTCAACGCCTATCTGTGCGCCACGCTCGAGGACGCACGGCGCCTGCTGCTCTAGGGTCTGGCCGACAGCGGTTGCCGGGGATGCGCGAGAAGCACGGTCCGCAGCACCGACGGGGCTCGGGCAAAGCACCGCGCGCCCCCTTTGGGCGCGCGCCCCATGGAGCTCGCAAGGCGCGCTGTCACGCCTCGCCATTGCCCGGCGATTGCACATCGGGGCGCACGGCGCCCGCCGCACCAGGAAGCGATGTGAGATGGACGAAACCTTTGTAGTAACCGTTCCCGACATCGGCGACTTCGAGAACGTCGATGTGATCGAGGTGCTGGTGGCGCCCGGCGACACGGTCGCCGCCGAGGATCCGCTGATCACTCTCGAGAGCGACAAGGCGACCATGGACGTGCCGGCGCCGCGCGCCGGCGTGGTCGCCGCACTCCGCGTTCAGCCCGGCGATAAGGTCTCCGAGGGCTCGCCCATTCTCACGCTGGCGCTGTCGTCGACGAACGCAGGGTCGGCAGCGGCCGGGGAGGCCCCACCGGTGGCCGCCGCGACACCGTCGCCACCCCCACCCTCTCAGCCGGCGTCGGCGGCAACCGGCGCCAGCAGCACCGCCGCGCCGGACATCGACACCGAGCTCGTCGTGCTGGGCTCCGGTCCCGGCGGCTACACGGCGGCCTTCCGTGCGGCGGATCTCGGCAAGCGCACCGTGCTCATCGAACGCTATGCCACGCTTGGCGGCGTCTGTCTCAACGTCGGCTGCATTCCCTCGAAGGCGCTGCTCCACGCCGCCAAGGTCATCGCCGAGGCGCGCGACATGGCTGCACACGGCATCCGCTTCGGCGCGCCCGAGATCGACCTCGACGGGCTGCGCGCGTGGAAGCAGGGTGTCGTCGACCAGCTCACCGGGGGCCTGGCCGGGCTGGCCAAGCAGCGTAAGGTGCAGGTGGTTCAGGGCGTGGGTCGCTTCACCGCGCCCCATCGCATGACGGTGCAGACGGCCGAGGGCGTCGTCGAGGTCGGCTTCGAGCAGGCCATCATCGCCGCCGGCTCGCAGTCGGTGCGCATCCCGGGGCTGCCGTCCGACGATCCTCGCGTCTTCGACTCCACCGGGGCGCTCGAGATCGCCGCGATGCCCGAGCGCATGCTGGTCATCGGCGGCGGCATCATCGGCCTCGAGATGGCGACGGTCTATCAGGAGCTCGGTGCCGGAATCACTGTCGTCGAGCTGCTCGACCAACTCATGCCGGGTGCCGACCCCGACATCGTCAAGCCGTTGCACCGGCGCATCGCCAAGCTCTACCGCAACATCTACCTGGGCACGCGGGTTACCGGCGTGAGCGCGCGCGACGACGGTCTCGCCGTCGCCTTCGAAGGCAAGAACGCGCCGCGCGAGGAGGTCTTCGACGCCATACTCGTCGCGGTCGGACGCCAGCCCAACGGCAGGGCCATCGGCGCGGAGAGTGCCGGCGTTCGGGTGGACGAGCGCGGGTTCATCGCGGTCGACGACCAGCAGCGCACCAACGTGGCGCATGTCTTCGCCATCGGCGACATCGTCGGGCAGCCCATGCTGGCGCACAAGGCCGTGCACGAGGGCAAGGTGGCGGCGGAGGTCGCCGCCGGGCTGAAGAGCGGTTTCGACAACCGCGTCATACCGTCGGTAGCCTATACCGACCCCGAGGTGGCCTGGGTCGGGATCACCGAGACGGAGGCCAAGCACCGCAAGATCGACTACGGCAAAGGGGTGTTTCCGTGGGCGGCCAGCGGCCGTTCGCTGTCGCTGGGCCGCAACGAGGGCATGACCAAGCTGCTCTTCGACCCTGCCTCCAAGCGCGTCATCGGCGCCGGCATCGTCGGCCCCAATGCGGGCGATCTCATCGCCGAGGTGGCGCTGGCCATCGAGATGGGCAGCGACGCCGAGGACATCGGCCTTACCGTTCACCCGCATCCCACGCTGTCCGAGACGGTGGGCTTCGCGGCCGAGGCCTTCGAGGGGACCATCACGGACCTGTATCTGCCCAAGCGGAAACGCTGACGCCGCCAGCCAGCAATGGCGTCACCACCACGTTGCGCAACACTGCGAGAGCAAAACGGGTCATGGACGCGGCGACACCGGATATTGGTACCGAGCCCGTTCTCCGGAAATGGGCTTAGACCGGCTTCTTGCCCCGTCCGCTGAGACGCCTGCTCGCGCACCGGCGAGTGACGCGGCGTAGACGTGGCGCTCAGCCTCCACTACACGGAATACGGCGCCGGTCGGCCGCTCGTCGTGCTGCACGGGCTGTTCGGTTCGTCGGCCAACTGGCGGCGCATCGCGCGGGCACTCGCATCGCGCCACCACGTCTTTGCGCTCGATGCCCGTAATCACGGCGCATCGCCCTGGGCCGACGACATGCACTACACGACGCTTGCCGAGGACGTCGGGGCTTTCATCGCCGAGCGCGGCCTCGAGCAGGCAGCCGTGCTCGGTCACAGCATGGGCGGCAAAACGGCCATGATGCTGGCGCTGACCCATCCCGCGGTGGTCGAGCGGCTGATCGTCGTGGACATTGCGCCGGTACGCTATCGTCACTCGCACGGCGATCTGATCGCGGCGATGAGGGGCGTTGCTCTCGGAGGCGTCCGACGACGCACCGATGCCGCGGCGCAACTGCGCGACCGCGTTCCGAACGACGCCGTGCGCGGGTTTCTGTTGCAGAACCTGGTGCAGCACGAGGGCGCTCTGCAGTGGCGCATCAATCTGCCCGCGCTCGACGCCGCCGTGGACGAGCTGGTCGACTTCCCCGCGCCGGCGGCGGGCGCCCGTTACGTCGGACCGACGCTGTTCGTCCACGGCACGCTTTCCGACTACGTGCTCCCTCAGCACCGCGACGTCATACGCGCGCTGTTCCCCGCCGCCGAGATCGTCGGCATCATCGGCGCCGGACACTGGCTGCACGCGGAGAGACCCGACGCCGTGCTGCAGGCGATCGAGACTTTTCTCGGCGCGACCACGGACGCAGCCAGCTGAAGCACGCAGGCGCGCCAACCTCGTCACCGGTGCGGTTTGCCGCCCGGCGGGCTGGGGCGCATAATGGTCGTCAGCCGTCTGCAACGGAGCGAGGAGGAACGAGATGACAATGATCGACTGGTACCTCGAGGGGCCGAGTTACGGCAACTGCAACTGCG
This sequence comes from Arenicellales bacterium, assembly GCA_041550555.1. GTDB lineage: Bacteria > Pseudomonadota > Gammaproteobacteria > Arenicellales > JBFEOO01 > JBFEOO01. Next base: position 17,513 of record JBFEOO010000044.1, on the reverse strand, counting down.
ACTGGGCGTGCCCGTGCCAGTTCGAGTCACTGCCAACGCACGGAAATTGCCGTGGCTTCGAGGCGCTGCGCGTCGACAAGGGTCACTTCGGCGACGTCCGTCTCGACGGACTCTACGCGGCGCAGTTCTACGCGTGGCCAGGCGCGATCTTCGAGGGCAAGGGTGAGATCCAGTCGGTGATCGACGAACGCGCCGACGAGGCTCAGCGCGACGCTCTGCTCAACATCCTCTCCGGCAAGCACACGAACGAGGCGGCCACGCACTGGTGGGTGTTCCACGCCATGTCCGACACCATCCATACGCCTCTCTTCAAGCCCTTCGAGTTCGACGTCGACATCGAAAAACGCAGCGCCCGAGTGGTCATCCCCGGCGTCGTCGAGTCGCTCGGCAGTCCGATCCGCAGCCCGGCCACCGGCGACGAGCACCGGGTACGCATCGACATGCCCAACGGCATCGAATTCGCCATCGCGGAGATCGGCAACGGCTCGACCGACGCCTCGGCCGCAGTCAATCTCAACCTCGAGAACACGTACGGGCAGTGGCACTTTCTGCGTCACAATGGCACCGGCATCGTGCGCGGCTGACCGTGGTCGCCGCCACCGCTGCGGCGAGCGCGCGAGGCCCGGCGGTGACGCCGGACAGCGCCGGGTGAGACAGCGCGGCGTCGACCCACGCCCGGCGCCGCCCACTGGCGTGGGCAACCGGCCATGACGCCCGCCGGCGACGAAACATCAGGGCCGGATTGGCGCCGGCTCGAGGCGGCATTGACCCACCGGCTGGCCGGCGTAGAAGCCGAAATCCGCAGCTACCCGTCGCCGATTCCCGCCTGCGACGCGCAGTTCAATCATCTTCTGGCGCAGCGTTCGGGCATCCCTCGCGAGATTCGCCGGCTGCGCGAGGCAGCGCGGCAGGCCGCTACCGCCGCCGATGCGCAGCGAGCGCTCGACGCATTCCTGCGCTCCTGTCCGTACCTCGACCGCTCCGATTTGCTGGCGGAGTAGGCAGACTCAATAGGGCGCTGCCGAGACGGGCGTCCCGCGCGCCGCTCAGCGACAGCGCAGCGCTGCGCAATGCTCCGCAAGGGTGCCGATGTCGGTATCCGCCAGCCCCGCCGCCAGCCACAGCGAGGCGACCACCGCAGACGAAGCCCTCACCCGCCTGGTGACGCTCATGTATGGCGCCCTTCGTGGAATTAACCGCGTACGGGCGCGCTCTGCGTGTGCGCCTCGGTCACCGCGATCGCCGCCATGTTGACGAGGCCGCGAACGGTGATCGACGTCGTCACCACATGCGCCGGTCGGGCGGCACCCACGAGCATGGGCCCGATCGAGACGCCGCCTCCGAGCATCTTGAGCAGGTTGTACGAGATATGCGCTGCGTCGATATCCGGCATGATCAGCAGATTGGCGCTCCCCTGCAGCCGCGACTGGGGATAGGTGATCTCGCGAATCTGCGCCGACAGCGCGGCGTCGGCATGCATCTCGCCCTCCGCCTCCAGCTCCGGCGCCCGCGCATGCAGCAGCGCCAGCGCGTCGCGCATCTTGACTGCCGGGGGGTCGTCGCGGGTACCGAAATTCGAGTGCGACAGCAGCGCCACCTTGGGTGTGATTCCGAAACGGCGCACCTCCTGCGCCGACAACACTGTCATCTCGACGATTTCCTCGACCGAAGGGTGCGGTGTGACATGGGTGTCGCAGACGAAAAAGGTGCCACTCGGCAGCACCAGCGCCGTCAGGGCGGACACCGCCGCGACCCCGGGCGCCAGACCGATCACGTCGACGACGTGGCGCAGGTGATCGCGGTATGCCCCTTGCGTTCCGCACAGCATGGCGTCGGCCTCGCCGCGCCGGACCATCAGCGCCGCGATGACCGTGTTCTGGGTCCGCACCACGGTCTGCGCGTCGGCGGGCGACACGCCCTTGCGCCCCATGCATTGGTGATACTCCGACCAGTACTCGCGAAAACGGCGGTCGCGCTGGGGATTGACCAGCTCGAAGTCCCTGCCCGCTCGGATGCTCAGACCGAGCTCGTCGATGCGTTTGGCCGCTACTCCGGGGCGGCCGATGATGATCGGTTTCGCCAGGCCCTCGTTGACCAGCTGCTGCACGGTGCGCAGCACGCGCCGGTCCTCGCCTTCGGCGAACACCAGGCGTCTGGGATCCGCCTTGGCACGGTCGATGATCGGCTTCATGACGAACCCGGAGCGAAACACGAATTCCGTCAGGCGCTGGCGATAGGCGCCGATATCGGCGAGAGGATGCGACGCGACGCCGCTCTCCATGGCCGCCGTCGCCACGGCCGGCGCCAGCTCCGTGATCAGGCGCGGGTCGAACGGCTTGGGGATGATGTAATCGGGTCCGAAGCGTGTCGTAGCGCCACCGTACGCCTTGACGCCGATCTCCGTCTGCTCGGCCATGGCGAGCCGCGCCAACGCGTGCACGCAGGCGATCTTCATCTCGTCGTTGATGGTCTTCGCGCCCACGTCGAGCGCGCCGCGAAAAATATACGGGAAGCACAGGACGTTGTTCACCTGATTCGGATAATCCGAGCGTCCCGTGGCGATGACGGCATCAGGCCGCACCGCCCGGGCCGCGTCGGGCAGTATCTCGGGGACCGGATTGGCGAGCGCCAGGATGAGCGGCCGCTCCGCCATGCGCGCCACCATCGCCGGCTCGAGCACACCGGGCGCCGACAGCCCGAGAAACACGTCGGCACCCTCGATGACCTCGGCGAGCGTCCTGGCATCGGTGCGGACCGCGTAGCGCGCCTTGTAGGGGTCCATCTCCTCACGCCGGCCCTCGTACACCACACCGGCGATGTCGGTGCAAATGACGTTGTCCCGCCGCAGACCGAGTCGCAGCAGCAGATCGAGACAGGCAAGCGCCGCGGCGCCGGCGCCGGCGGTGACCAAGCTGGCCTCCTCGATACGCTTGCCCACGACGCGCAGGCCGTTGAGCACCGCGGCGGCGACGATGATTGCGGTGCCGTGCTGGTCGTCGTGGAAGACCGGAATGTCGAGCCGCTCCCTGAGCTTGTGCTCCACGACGAAGCACTCGGGCGCCTTGATGTCCTCGAGATTGATGCCACCAAAGGTGGGGGCGAGGCTGGCGACGATCTCCACCAACCTGTCCGGGTCGCGCTCGTCGACCTCGATGTCGAACACGTCGATACCGGCAAACTTCTTGAACAATACCGCTTTGCCTTCCATGACGGGTTTCGCCGCCAGCGGTCCGAGGGCGCCGAGACCGAGCACGGCGGTACCGTTGGAGATCACCCCCACGAGATTGGCGCGACCCGTCAGCGTCGCTGCCTGCGCGGGGTCCCGGGCGATCTCCCGGCAGGCCGCGGCGACGCCCGGGGAGTAGGCCAGCGCCAGGTCCTGCTGGCTGGCGAGCGGCTTGGTGGCGACGATGCCGAGCTTGCCGGGGGGCGACGCCCGGTGGTAGCGCAGTGCGTCTTCGTCCAGCGGGTCGCTCATGGGATACTCGCGGCCTCTTCCATCGGCTAGCTAGACTAGCACAACCGACGCGGGCGTCCGCCGCCGGCCCCATGGATCGATCTCGCCGTATACTCGTCGTCGTATCCGCACACGGTTTCGGCCACCTGGCGCAGACGGCGCCCCTTGCCAACGCGCTCGCCGAGCGTGCTGCCGATCTCGAGCTGCACGTCTGGTCGAGCCTGCCTGAGCCACGCATCAAAGCACGTATCACCACCCCGTTCGGTTATCGCTGTCTCGACGCAGACGTCGGCATGATCATGCGCTCGGCGATGGAGGTCGACGTCGAGGCGTCTGCCCGGGCCTACCGGACATTCCACGAGCGTTGGCCGGCACGGGTCGATCGCATGGCCCGGGACATCGCCGCGCTCGCCCCGGAGCTGGTGCTTGCCGACGTTCCCTATCTGCCACTGGCGGCGGCAGCGCGCGCCGAGATCGCCTCGCTGGCGCTATGCTCGCTCAACTGGCTCGACATCTACCGGCATTACTGCGGCAACCGCCGCGAGTCGGGGGCCATCATGGACGCCATGCACGCGGCGTACCTGAGCGCGGGCCACTTCCTCAAGCCGTTGCCATCGATGCCGATGCGGGACCTCGCCAACGCTCGGGCGATCGGCCCCATCGCCGAGGTCGGCGCCGACCGCCGCGCTGCACTCGACGCGCAGCTCGAGCTTGCGGCCGAATCGCGATTGGTTCTCGTCGCCTACGGTGGCACGCCGCTCGAGCTGCCGCTCGCCCGCTGGCCGCATCTGCCCGACGTGCGCTGGATCGTCCCCACCCAGGACACAGCCTCGCGCCCCGACATGATTCCGTTCGAGGCGCTCGAGATGCCCTTTATCGACGTGCTGAGAAGCTGCGACGCCGTACTCGGCAAGCCGGGCTACGGCACCTTCGCCGAAGCAGCATGCAATGCCACCGCTGTGCTCTACACGCGACGCCCCGACTGGCCGGAGGACAGCTATCTCGTCCACTGGCTCGAGGGGGTCGGCGCGAGCCGGGAGATATCGCGTGAGCAGCTGCTGTCGGGTGACTTTGCGCCCGCGCTCACGACGCTGCTCGAGCAGGCGCCGCACCCCGCGGTGCGTCCGAGCGGGATCGACGACGCCTGCCGAATCATCGGCGCCTGTCTCCACATGGACCATCTCCGATAGCGAATCGCTGCGGCGCCGCCGTCTAACGGCACACGTCCACCGTGTCACCCAGTGACAGTCCAAATGTCGCCGCCGCGCTCGCGCCGTTGGCCGCAATCTCGGCCAAGCCGTTGGCGTTCTCGTACCACAAACCGTGACCAGGGGGCACATCGCCGAACGTCCGGGCACGAGGGAAGGTCGTCGCGCCTATCCGCAGCTGCGCATCGGCGGAGAGCACGGTGGCGCGCAGGCCCGTGACGGCGTTTCCGTAATGGTCGAGGTAGACGATGCGGGGACAGTCGTCCGGCCAGGCGCGGGACGTGCGCACGGTCGCCAGGGTTGCCGGATCGCCGACGAACTCGAGATCGCCGCGCTCGCCCGTTGCAAGGCGTGCGGCCACCGGTGCGAACACGTCGCGGCCGTGGAAAGTAGCCGACGTGCGCTCCGGCCGCCAGACGATCTCGAACCACTCCGCGGCCCGCGCCCGACGGGCAACGAGGGCCAGCAAGCCGTTGTCGGGAGCGACATACCAGCGCCGATCCGCGCGCAGGGCGACGGCGCGCCGCGGCGTGCCGACCCCGGGATCGACGACGCAGACGAAGACACAGCCGTGGGGGAAGACGGCGGCGTCGGCGTATGCCGGCAACAGGTAGGCGCCGGCCTCGACGTCGAAGCTCGGCACCGAGTGCAGCAGATCGATGACAGGCACGCCCGGTGCTCGGGCCGCGAGCACGGCGTGCAGCTGGCCGACGTAGGGGCCTTCGTGGCCGAAATCGGTGAACAGAACAATCACGGCGGCGCTCCGTCGTGGCTCCGTAAATAGGACAATAGCGCACCCGGCAGGCTCTGCGCACGAGGCCCGCGCCGCGCGCCTCGGCCGCAACATTTTCGAACGTGGCCGCAATGCCGTGCTCGACCCGTGGCGGCGCCCAGGACTAGCGCAGCGGCTTCTCGAGGTACTACGCCGCGCGCTGGGCAACGAGCTGGCCCGTGACGACCTGACGCCTCTGGTACAGCGTTTCCACCCCGACGCCTACAACTCCTACGCCACCGTTGCCGATAACATCCTCTTCGGTGCGCCCTCCGATGAGCGTCTCGCCCTCGGCACCCTTGCCGCACAACCCTATCTGCAGGAGGTTCTGGAGACCACGCGCCTCCGCCCTCGTCTGCAGGACGTCGGTCTCGAGCTCACGGGCGTCTTGCTCGACATGTTCCACGACATGGCCCCGGGCCATTCTTTCTTCGAGCAATTCAGCTTTGTCGACGAGGACCTCTTTCCGCAGCGCAAGGCGATGCACGTTGGCGCCGCGCACAGCGCCGAGAATCCGGCGCGGCGGACCGCGACACCCTGCTCTCACTCGCTTTGCAGCTCATCCCGGTCGCCATCGCCTCGGTCTGATCGACGCACGGCTGCAAGTCGCCGTGGTCGCAGCACGCCGGGTGTTCCGCGAAGCGCTGCCGGCCACCCTGCGCGATGCCATCGTCTTCTTCGACGAAGATCGCGACCTGCCGAATGGGCCCGTGCTGAGCAACGTGCTGCTGGGACGCGTCGCCGCCGCCGAGGCGGGAGCCGAGGCACGCGTGCGAGAGCTGGTGATGGCGCAGCTCGACGCCGCGGAGCTGCGCCGCGACGTCGTGCTGCTGGTCGCCGACGTCCCGACGGGCAGCGACGGTTCGCTGCTGCCCGTCACCGGTCGCGAGCGCGTAGCCATGGCGCGTGCGCTGGCCAAGCGTCCGCATCTCATCGTCCTCAACCAGGTACTGGGGACTTCGGCGATGCGGAACGCTATCGCGTCCTGCGCAGGGTACGCCAGCTTCTTGCCGATGCCACGTTGATCTGGCTCGACGAGACGGTGCCCGACGAGACCGAGTTCGACCGTGTTTTCGAGGTCACGTACCGGCGTGTACGCGGCATCCGCGCCCCCGCGCCGCGGACCGCTGGCGCGCCACGACCGAGAGCACAACGCTGTTCCTGAGCGCCGAGCGTTTGCTCGAGCTCGTTCGTCACGACAGCGACACGGCCATGGCGCTGCTGCGCAGCGTGAGCGAGCGGGCGGTGAAGCTCATGAACCTTAACCTGGCGGCATGATCGGCGTCGCAACCGCGCGGCCCCATCGCCGAACCCCGCGGCGATGGCGCGCCGGCTTGGCACCGTGTTCACCGCCACTGCGGTTCTGCCCGCGAGCGGGGCAGGGGCGACATCGGCGCAACCTCACTTGAGCCCTCGGAAACCCTCGCTCCGAGCAAGCGCGAGGTCTCAGCCGCCCGCGAGGACACGATCGAGGAGCTCGCTCTGCTGCGCGGTATGGGTTGCCAGCGAACCGGTGGCCGGGCTGGCCGACGGCGGGCGCGCAATGTGGGTGATCGTGCGGGAACCGACCTGCGGCAGGGCGCTCAGATACTCGCGCACGAATGCGCGCGCGCCCATGTTCTCCGGCTCCTCCTGCGCCCACACCAGCGGCACCTGCGGAGGATAGGACGCCAACACGTCACCCAGCGATTCGGCGGGAAACGGATAGAGCTGCTCCAGACGAACACAGTGCACATCGTGACGCTGGCGTTTGCGTCGTTCGGCGTCGATCTCGTGGTAGAGCTTACCGGAGCACAGTACCAGCCTGGCGGCGGACGCCGCGGCGGGTGCGTTGTCGTCGCCGATGACGCGTCGAAAGCCATCGTGCGAGAAATCGTCGAGGGTCGAGGCCAGGCAGGGATGCTGCAGCAGGCCCTTGGGGGTGAACACGATAAGCGGCTTGCGCCAGCGCCTGAGCACCTGCCGCCGCAGGCAGTGGAAAAATTGGGCGGCTGTGCTCGGCATCACCACCTGCAGATTGTCGCCGACACCGAGCTGCAGAAATCGCTCCGGACGCGCGTGGGAGTGCTCGGGTCCCTGGCCTTCGAAACCGTGCGGCAGCAACAGCGTGAGACCGCTCAGTCGACCCCACTTCTCCTCCGAGCTGCTCAAGAACTGGTCGACGATGACCTGCGCGACATTGGCGAAGTCGCCGAACTGGGCTTCCCAGAGCACCAGCGCGTCGGGACGGTTCAAGCTGTAGCCGAACTCGAATCCGAGCACGGCGGTCTCGCTCAGAGGGCTGTTGAACACTTCGAAACGATTCCCCTGATCGGCGAACCTTTCGAGCGGGACGCAGCGGGCGTCGGTCGAGGCGTCGTGAATCACGGCATGACGGTGCGCGAAGGTACCGCGCTGGCTGTCCTGCCCGCTCAGGCGCACGGACACCCCTTGCGCCAGCAGCGACGCGAAGGCCAACGCCTCCGCTGCACCCCAGTCCACGCGTCGCGCCCCGTCCGCCATCGCACGACGGGCCGCGAGCAGTCGCTTTACCCGCGGGTGCGCCGAAAAGCCGCTCGGCAGCGTTGACAGGCCCGCCAATAGCTCGACGAGCTCCTCACGGGTGAGCGCGGTCTTGCACTCCGGAACATCGCTCTCCGCCCCCCCGCGATAGCGCTCCCAGACACCGCGAGCGGAGCGGATCCGCGCCTGGGAGAGCTGACCCTGGCGCAGCCGCTCGAGCTCGTGCTCGAGCGAGCGCCGCGATTGCAGGGCAATGTCGTCGGCTTCCTGCTCCGCCACCTCACCGAGCGCCACCAGATTGCGCGCGAAGCTCACTCGAATCGGCTCCCGCGGCGCCACGGCCGCGTAGAGCAGGGGCTGGGTGAACGCCGGCTCGTCCCGCTCGTTGTGACCGTGGCGACGATAACAGTACATATCGATCACGACATCGCGGTGGAACGTGCTGCGGAAGTCGAGCGCCAGCTGGATCACCCGGTGCACCGCCTCGGGCTGCTCGCCGTTGACGTGAAAGATGGGGATCTGGAGCATGCGCGCGACGTCGGTGGCGTACTGGCTGGATCGACCCTCCTCCGGCGGCGTCGTGAACCCGATCTGATTGTTGACGATGACGTGCAGAGCGCCCCCCGTCGCGTACCCTGGCAGCGTGCTCAGGTTGAACAGCTCCTGCACGACGCCCTGGCCGGCGAACGCGGCGTCGCCGTGCACGATGAGCGGCAACACCCGCGAGCCATATCGATCGGCAATGCGATCCTGGTCGGCGCGGGCGCGGCCGAGCACCACCGTACCCACGACCTCCAGGTGGCTCGGATTGAAGCACAGCGACAGGTGCACGCGGTGTCCGCCCGCCGTGACACGATCGGCTGCGAAGCCGCGATGGTATTTGACGTCACCCATACCGTAGCTGCGATCGAGGTCGATGCCTTCGAATTCGCTCAGTATGCGGGCGGCGGGCTCTCCCAGCACGTTGGCCATCACGTTGAGCCGGCCGCGATGTGCCATGCCGATGACGATCTCCTCGACGCCCAGCGCAGCGGCTTTCTCGATAGCCTGGTCGAGCAGCGGAATCAGCGTCTCCGCCCCTTCGAGCGAGAATCGCTTGGCGCCGGCGAAGCGACGCTGGAGAAACGTCTCAAAGATCTCGGCGTCGGTGAGCTTGGCCAGTATGCGCAGCTGCGCATCGCGCCCGAGCGGTTGGTGGTAAGCGGGATCCTCGAGTCGCTCGCGCAGCCAGCTCTGTACGCCGAGGTCGTCGATGTGCATGTACTGCACGCCGAGGGCGCCGCAGTAGACGGCGCGCAGTCGCTCGACAATCTCGCGCAGACGCAGACGTTCGACTTCACGTCCGAGCGCCACGGCAAACGCTCCATCGAGGTCCTGGTCGCCGAGTCCATAGTGCTCGAGCGTCAGCTCGGGGTGCGTGCGCGAGGGCTTGAAGGCCAGCGGATCGAGCGACGCCAGCGCATGGCCGCGTTCGCGGTAGGCGCGAACCAGCTGATCGACGCGCTCCTGGCGCGCGCTGGTGTCGCGCACCCGTCCCGCCAGCACGCCGAGGAGCTGCGTGACCAGATCACCCCCCTGCCTGAGCAGGGCCCGGAATTCCCGACCGCCGAGCGCCAGCAGCTGCGTCGGCTCGGCGGCAACCACGTCCGCCGAGCGGGGGCGATGATCGAGCACCGCCAATTCCCCGACGACGTCACCGACCGTCTGATACGCCAGCACGCGCGCGCCGTGTTTGACGAGCACGCGGCCGGCCGTGATCACGAACAGGTGCTCGCCGGGCTCCCCGCGCCGACAGATGTACGCCGAGGTTTCGTAGCGCACCTCGCGGGCGGCGGCGGCGAGCCGCTCGAGATCGTCCTCGGACAGGCTCGCGAACAGCGACAGCCTGGCCAGCGCCCGGGCGCGTCGGCGAATGGCCCTCGCGGGCGTTCGCCGCGAGACGCTCATCCCGCGCCCTGCGCGTGCGGCCGTGGTAACCTTGCTGCTGGCGCAGCGCCGACAGCCGATGCGCTGACGCAGTTGCTCGACACACCTCCTCCTGGCGCTGCCCGAGCGGCGCTGGCATTAACTCGTCGTGACATTGTGGACGGCGCTCGGGAGTTGCGGCAAGCTCCACTCGGCGCCCGGCGTCGGTCGCTCGGCCGCAGGCGGGCCGCTACAATGGGTTGCTGGCAGACGGTCCGCGCGTTCCGACTCGCGTAGACGCTCTCTCGGCTTCGCCTTGCGCGGCTTCGGCTGACCGGGGCGTCGCCGCCGCTGGCGCGAGCATGTTGAGTGGTCGATACACAACACCGATGAGGCCATGATCCCCAGCACGAGAATCTATCCTGCGTTCATCGCGCTCGCCGCCGTGGCGGCACTGCTGCCCGCGCCGGCGCTTGCCGCCGGCGGCGAGCTGCCGTCGCTGGTCCGGGATATCGGCTACTGCATCCTGCTCGCCGGCGTGTTCGCCATTGCCTGCACACGCCTCGGCATCCCCGAGATTGCGGCGTTTCTGGTTGCCGGAGTGGTGGCCGGTCCCATCGGCGCCAGGCTCGTCACGGACGTGGCGAACATCGACACCATCGCCCAGCTCGGTTTGATACTGCTGCTGTTCGTGATCGGCCTCGAGATCGACGTGCGCAAGCTGCTCGCGAGCGGTCGCATCCTGATCGTCTCGGGCCTGCTCCAGTACCCGCTGTGCATCGCTTTCGGTGTCGCTGCCACCAAGCTCCTGGTGTGGCTCGGCGTCGGCGGCGAGCTGCTCGCGGCCGGAAGCTATGCGCCGCTGTATGTCGGCTTCGTGATGGCCGCGTCGTCCACGCTGCTCGTCGTCAAGCTGTTTCAGCAGACGTTCCAGCTCGACACTGAGGTGGGCCGCATCTCGTTGGGACTGCTGATCTTCCAGGACGTCTGGGCGATCATCGTCATCGCCCTGCAGCCCAATTTCGATGACCCGAGCATCGCGCCGATACTGCTGTCGTTCCTCGGCATCGCCCTGCTGATAGCCATCGCCGTTCTGCTGGCCAAGTACGTGGTGCCCATCGGCTTTCGCTGGATCGCCAAGATGCCCGAGATCATCCTGGTGGTCGCGGTGTCATGGTGTTTTCTCGTCGTGTTCCTAGGCATCAACATCGATGCTTTCACCGAGGCCGTCTTCGGATTCAACCTCCATCTGTCGGTGGGCGCTGGCATGGGCGCGCTGATCGCCGGCGCGAGCATCGCGAGCCTGCCATACGCCACGGAGATCGTCGCCAAGGTCGGCGTCGTCAAGGACTTCTTCGTGACGCTCTTCTTCGTCGGCCTGGGCATGGGAATTCCAATGCCGCAATCCATCGATGTGCTCGTGCTCGCCGTGTTGTTCGCGGCGCTGGCGCTGCTCGCCCGCTACGTCGTGTTCTTGCCGCTGCTCTACATGAGCGGTCTCGACCGGCGCAACGCGACGGTCGCTTCGACCCGTCTGGCCCAGGTATCCGAGTTCAGCCTGGTCATCGCCTTTCTGGGCATGCAGCTCGGCCACATCTCCGACGGTCTGAACAGCGTGGTGATCTTCGCGTTCGTGATCACCGCACTGCTGACACCGACCCTGTACCAGGGCGCCGACGCCCTGCACGAGCGTCTCTCACCACTGCTCGAGCGCTTCGGTCTGAGGGCACCGACGCGGCAGAAGGCCGGTGAGGAGGAGTCGTACGCCATCGCCCTCTTGGGCTTTCATCGCGTCGCCTCGTCGCTGCTGCACGAGCTCGGTGACTCGCATCCCGAGCTGCTGCCAGAAACCCTCGTGGTCGATTTCAACGTCAACGTGCATCCCCGCATCGCCGTGCTGGGCCCCACCGTCAAGTACGGTGATCTGCAGAACACGGCGACGCTGCACCATGCAGGCATCGACAAAGCGCGGGTGGTGGTATGCACGATTCCGGACGATCTGCTCAAGGGCACGACCAATTGCAAGCTCGTCGAGGCGGTGCGCCACATGAATCCCAAAGCCGTAATCGTCGCCAATGCGATCGAGCTGCAGGCGGCCGAGGCCTTGTACGCCGCAGGCGCCGACTATGTCTTTCTGCCGCGTGTCGAGACAGCGAAGGCAGTCGGGGTCGCTATCGAGAAGGCACTCAACGGTGAGATTGCCGCTCACCGCCAAGCGGTGCAGAGGGAGGAGGGCGAGTGGCACGCAAGGCAGGAAGTCCTGCCCTAGGGCAGCCTAAAGCGGTTAACAGGACCTTCGCTAGGAGTCTGGCGCCGCGCGCTTGCCGGCGGCGACCGTCAGCTCCGCCTCGACGAGGGCCGCCAGATCATCGAGCAGCGCGAGCTGCTCGTCGTCGAGGTATCTCGGCCGCTGATCGACGATGCACAACGTGCCGATACGACTGCCGTCCGCTAGCGACAGCGGCCTGCCCGCGTAGAAGCGAATGTGCGGTGCGCCGCTCACCAGGGGGTTGTCGGCGAAACGGGCGTCCTCGAGGGTGTCGGGCACCTGCAGCACGTTCTCGTCGAGGATGGCGTGGGCACAGAAGGCGACGTCCCGAGGGCTCTCGGACGCCAGACCGACCCGGGACTTGAACCACTGGCGATCGGAGTCGACCAGGCTGACCCCGGCCATGGGCACGTCGAACAGCGCCGCCGCAATGCGCGTGTAGCGATCGAAGCGTTCCTCGGGCACGGTATCGAGCAGCGCCAGGCCGTGCAGCGCCCGGACGCGCTCGTGCTCGCCTTCCGGCTGCTGCGCACGGATCCAGCGACAGGCGGTGCGCAGAATCCACGAACGCAGCCGCGCTCGCACGTAGGTCATATCCAGCGGCTCGCTCAGCCAATCCGACACGCCCGCCTTTGCTTCCAACCGGTGATCAGCCGGATTCTCCTGCTCGGTGACCAGGACGAGCTGCGTTTCTACGCCGAGCTCCTTGGCGCGGGAATGGATACGGCGGCACAGATCGAGCGCCTCCTCTTCGACGTCTTCGACGAATCCCTTCTCGAGGATGACCACGGAAGGCCGTTGCGCCTCCAGGCACGCGACGACATCCCCGGGCGCCGCCGCCCGGCTCAGCGGCACATCCTCCGCGCGCGCCGCCTGCTCGAACACTTCGGCCACTGCGCTGCGAGCACCGAGCACGACGTGTCGCCCTACGAGCGCCGGGCGCACTGCCGCCAGCGCCGAGTTGTCGGGGCCAGCTGCGCTCGACGGGCGCCGCTGCGGCCGCGCGAGGGTGACGAGCTGGCCTTCCGCCGCCGCTTCCACCACGGGAGCGCTCTTCGAGGCGGTGAGCCGCTCGCGGGCCAGTCGCACCAGCGCGTCAACGGCGGCATCGTCGCGCGAGGGATCGTGGTGAAAGAGCATGAGCCGGCGGACGTCCGCCGATCGCGCCGCGTCGACGACGTACTCGACCGTACTGTGCCCCCAGCCGAGTTTCGAAGGGTATTCCGCGGCCGTGTACTGGGCGTCGTGAATCACCAGATCGGCGCCGGCGAGAAAACGGGCGTGCCGCTCGTCCTCACCGTAGCGCTGAATGGGCTCACCGACGGCGAGCCGCCGCGAGTGAGGCTCGTGATCGGTCGCGTACACGACGCTGACGCCGTCCACGTCGAGACGATAGCCGATGGTGAGCGCCGTGTGGTTCAAGTACTGGGCCGTAATGCGAATGTCGTCGATCTCGAAGGTGCCCTCGACCAAATCATGAAAGCGCACGGTGCCGCCGAGATCCTCGAGGGAAACCGGAAAATAGCTGTACTGCATCTGCCCGGCCATGGTGTCACGCAGCGAGCGCCCGGCGCCGTGCGGCCCGTATACGTTCCACTCGGCGCCGGCAATCCGCAGCGGAGCGAAGAAAGGAAAGCCCTGGATGTGATCCCAGTGGGTATGGGTGATCAGCATGCTGCCCTGCAACGGGCCGCGGGCCGCCTCCATCAGCGCGCCGCTCAGCCCATGGGCGCCGGTGCCGCAGTCGAGCACGACGAGCGTTCCCCGTGCCGAACGCACCTCGACGCAGCAGGTGTTGCCGCCGTAGCGAACGGTATCGGGCCCGGCTTTGGCGATCGACCCCCGCGTGCCCCAGAATCGGAGCTGCATAACGTCCTCCTAGTGAAGCCAGTGTATCACTGCGCCGTGCTCCCCGAAATCGCGTCCCGCCGCAACACCGCGATACCGGTGTCAGGCTGGCGCGCCCCTGCTCAACACCTGGGCCAATCGCCTGCTCGTGGTCTTGAGCAACGCCGACGCGACACCGACGTCCTTGTTGATCAAATCCAGCAGCAGATCTTGTCCAAGGAACAGGGTCGATGTCTGTGGGCCCGCACGAACCATCGCCGTGCGCGGCACGTCGCAGATTACCGCCAGCTCGCCAACCACTTCGTTCGGCGCGATGCGCCCGAGAAGCTGTTCGCTGCCGTCGTCTGCGATGTGCACGGCCTCGAGCTCCCCCGAGAGCACGACGTAGGCGCCGTCGGTGGGGTCTCCCTGTCGGAACAGGACGTCACCGGCCGCGAACGACCGGCGCTCGCTCGTGAAGGCGAGGAGCTTGAGCAGCGCAGGCGTAAGACCCGAGAACAGCGGCAGTCTAGAGAGCAGCCCCATGTCGCGCTGCAGATCGCTCTTGTCCTCCTCCGCCTTCGCCGGCGGTTCAACCGCCGGCTCGACCGCCGCCCGCTCGGCGCCGAGATGCTCGACGCGGCCGTCACGGACTTCGAGCAGCTGATCGAAACCCTCGGCGTCGCTCACCGCTTTGTCTATCCAGATCAGCGTGGCGCTAGCAAGCAGGTCGCGGATACGCTGCCGCACCGCCTGGCGCTCCTCAGCGGTGAAGCTGGCCAAGGCCTGGTTGAGAATGAGGATGTTCGGGCGCTTCGTCAGTGCCCGCAGCAGCGCAAGCTGCTGCCGAGTCGGACCCGGCAGCAGCGACCCGCCCGTGCCGGTTTCCAGACCGGCTGCCTGCAGAACGACGTCCTCGCGCAGACCGGCCTTGTCGAGCTCCTCCACGATCAGGCCGCGCACGCGCTGGTCGGCGCCCGGCTCCGAGGCGGCGATGCGCCCGAACAGAATGTTGGCCAGCACCGACGCGTTCGACAGGTAACTGTCCTCGTCGAACACCGCAACCCCGTTCTGCAAATCGGCGGGCAAGTGCTCATGGAAATACTTGCGGGCAGCCACCAGCTCTTGCTGCAGCGCCTCGTCGATCAGGCCGAGTCGATGCTTTTCGGGTATCAGCCGAAAAGGCAGCGCCGTAAGCAGCTCCCGATCGGCCTCGGGCAACTTGTTCAGACCACCGGCTGCCAGCGCGCGGATCGCTTTGAGCCGCGGCAACGACTCCTCGTCCACGAACTCGTACTGCTCGAACAAGGGATGTCCCGGCGTCAGGTCCTGGAACATGTCGAGCACCGTGCCGGCGATGTCGAAACCCATCTGCTCGAAACGCTCGGCCAGAGCGCAGGCTTCGAGAACGCTCTTGACATAGGGATGCGTCGCGAGATTGCCCGCCGCCAGCCGCTCATCGGTGGGCAACCCGAAAAGCAGATTCTCCGCAACGGTCGTGTACGCATTGTATGCGTCGCGCTCGAAGCGCCGCACCAGCGCGGCGAGCTCGGAGTCGTCGAGTCGCCCCTTAACCGCCCGCCGCACTTCGAGCAGGCGATCCGCGAGGTCGGGCCGGTCCTCGACATTCAGCGTCGCATTGAGCCCGCGAACGAACAACGCATCCTCGGCGCCGACGGCGCGAATCGACTCGAGCCACCAGGCCTGGAACTCGGCGGCATCGGCAAACCCGGCGCTCGCGTAATCGATCCAGTCCATGTCGAAGGGGTGAGGACTGTTGCCCGACGCCTTCGCCTCGCGCACCTCGTGCGCCTGCTCGGGCGTGGGGTCGGCGCGGGTCGGCGGGTTGCGTTTGAGATTGAGGTCGATGTTGCCGCCGATGGTACCGCTGAAGATATGGGTGTCGGGACCGACGTAGCCGATCCGCGCCCCGGTCTCCGCCTCGGGCAGTGTCGCCAGATCCCGCTCGCCCACCAGAATCGTACCGGAGGTCGGCGTCAAGGTCCGGCTCAGCAGTTGCGCGAGCCGATCACGCCCCTCGTCGTCCGGGCCGACGATTGCGGTCGCCGAACCGCTCGGCAGCGTGAACGAAACGTCGGTCAATGCGCGCAGGCCGTCGTCGTCTTCCCACGACACGTTGCGCAACGCGATGACACCGTCGAGATCGGTGATTCGTTCTGGGCGCGTCTGCTGCAACGCCTCGTCCATGAGCCCCTTGGGGGCGAACTGCTCGATGACCGCCTGGTAGCGAATGCCCGCCTCCTGGGTCTGGTTGTAGAAGTCCAGCAGCTCCTTCCACGGTGTGGTCAGGTCCTTGTAGGCGGCGAGCGCCGCGACCAGCGCGCCGATCGTCAAGTTTCCCGAAATGACGAGATAGCCTCCGATCGAGTAGAAGAAGAACGGGGTGATCTGGTTAATCATGTTGTTGATGAACTTCATGAAGAACTTCTTGCGATAGATATCGAAACGGATGCGGAAGATTTCGCCCAGTCGACCGCCGAACTCCGAGCGCGTGTACGCTGAGATATCGTTGAGATGAATGTCCTGGACACCGACCACCGTCTCACCGATGCGATCGGCGAGCTTGCGCACGCGTCTGACGCGCTCCTTGTGCAGCAGATTGATCTGGCGCTGCAGCCGCGGGATCACGTAGGCCTGCACTGGAATCAGCGCCACGGCCGAAATGCCCAGAACCGGGTTCTGCACGAACAGGAACACCAAGATGGTCAGCATCTGCCCGCCCTGAAAGACAGGGTGGGCAATGGCGTCACCCATCAGTCCGCCGAGCGGCTCCACCTCGGCGGTAATCATCGGAATCAGCTCGCCCGGGGAGACCTTCTGGAGATGCGTGCGCGGAAAACGCAGGATACGATCGACGAGCTGGTAGCGCAGTCGACGCAGCAGTCGTTCGGCGATCACACCTTTGTAGGTGTTGATGCGCATCTTGAAGATACCGTTGCCCACGACCAGTGCCAGAAACAGCGCGCACAGCATCAGCAGATAGCTGACCTGATCGAGGCTCACGCCGAAAATCTCTTTGGGAAAATTAACGCCGCCGAGCGCCTCGTTGATGATGAACTTGGGAACTTCGAGGGAAAAATAGAGAAGCGGGAACGACGCCACAGTGATCGAGAGCGCAATGATCTGCTGGCGTTTGCTGTACCGCCAGATATAGGCGAAGATGTTCTGCTCCATTCGCTGATATCCTCTCAGGAGAACTCCGTCACCGACCGATCGCGGGCAGCCAGCCGCGTGCCTCCCCGCGGGACCAGCCGCAGCAACCATTGTGACACAGCAGCAATCATACTACGCTCCTACTGCGCCAGTGGGTGGACACATCGCGCGGGGGTGCGAACTGCGGGGCGTCAACGGACATTCAGGCAAACGAACGCGGCGTATCAGGATCTCGGGCATGGCCGGCGCTATCCCGGCCCCTCACCCACGTGTTCTCGACGCTGGGATGGGAGCAGGAATACTTTCTGGTCGACGAACGATTCGTGAATGCACGTCCCGATCTGCTGCTCAGCGGGCGGACGTTGTTCGGCGGCAGGTCGGCCAAGGGCCAGCAGATGG
>JBFEOO010000043.1:0-31890 GCA_041550555.1 Arenicellales bacterium | reverse complement strand
TTCTTCACCAGAACAGCCGGTGTGCGTTCGTAGCGGTAGGCTTCGATGACGTCCGCGATTCGGGTCTTGTAGACGTCGGCCACGATGGCCCCGGCAATGCCGATGAGCTGTGTGTCCTCGGGCGTTATCACCATCACGGCTTCCTGCCCCGGCGCTGGCAACACCGCGTGACCGAACTCGTGGTCGACCGCGACGAGACTCTTCACCTCGTAGGCGGAATCTCTCGCCAGCGCCTCGATCCTGGCTGCGATTTCCCGAGCGCGCCACCTCGCCGGGAACGACGGTATCCCGACCACCGGGAACAGCTCATCCCCATTGACGATCACCGTTGCGCTCTGTATGCCGCTCGCCAGCCCCGACTGCCGAGAGACGTCTTGCGTTGCCCTCCTGACTTCCCATGACGCTGTCTGCTGCGCTTCCGCCCGCAGCCCCGCCCCAAACGCTACCGCGAGGGCCAGCACCAACCACGGCGCGTAACGGGACGCGCCCGCCCCGGAGCGCCGGCGGCTACCGCTGGAGCGGAAGGCTCCGTTGTGCTGTCGGCCGAAAGACGGCATTGCTCCGCGCCCCCTGGACGTCTGCTTATCGAGAGAATGCCCGGTCGTTGGACAGCTTACCGCAGCATCGCTGCAGCAAGGAACGATTCGCCGCTGCAACCGCTCGAGATCGGGCGCAAGAGCGAGCGCCGCACTGCCCGCTCCCTTGCCGGTCGATGCCAGGATCGGCGTCAGCAGAGTTTTCCGAAAACCGAGGTTCCGCCCGCGGCATCTCGCCCCGCGCGTTCGCCGGGCCCGGTGCGGACACCTGCAATGAAGGCGGCGTCTTCACTGACACGAGCCGCCGCCTGTCCCGGTAGCCGCCCAGCCACCGCTCGGCGTCAGCTTTTCGATCAGAAGATCAGCCGCGCTCGCATCGGGCGCTCTGCTGCCCCCCCGGGTCAACGCCGATGCTCGATGCGCTCGATGACCGTGGCGCCCGTCTTGCGACTGTACGAGCGCACTTCAACGTCGCTCAGACGTTCGAGCCAGAAGCAGTCGTCGAACTCTTCGATCTTCGCGTAATTGAGGCAAAGCATGTCGCCCTCGACCCACCATTTGCCCTTGTAGTAGCCGTCGCGGTACTCGCCCTTGAATTTCGCTTTTCGTCCCGCCAACGCGCGCTTTCGACTCGAGTGCGCCTGGAAATGCTCGCGCATTGGCGACTCGCGAAACTCGTGGGTCGAGGTATTGCCTGAAAACAGATCGATAATCTGTTCGTTGTTCAGCAGACGCGACTGGGCTAGGGGCGGTGCCGTCAACGCCGGCTGCGATGCTGCGGCCGGCGCCTCTGCTGGATGCGCGTAGATGCGGACGTTGATCTGCTCACGCAGCTTCTTGGCTGCGGCGATCTGCTCGTCACTCATCCGAGCCACGAGCGTCTTGGCGGCCATTACCGCATCGTCCTCTCGGTGGTCGCTGGCAGCGCCGATCCAGGCAAGACCCTTGACCAGATCCCTCGGTAGCACCGTCCCCTCGGCATACAACATCCCGAGGTTGTACATCGCTTTCGAATGACCCCGCAGAGCGGCCTTCTCGTACCATGCCACCGCCTGCGCCCCGTCGCGCTCGATGCCGAGACCATGCTCGTACATCACGCCGAGCTGATTCATCGCCTGCTCGTAGCCGTGATAAGCAGCCAGGGGCCGAAATGCTTCGTAGGCCGCCGCGTAGTCCCCTGTCTCGAAGGCCTTCATCCCACCGTCGAGGTCGAGCTCCCCGCGGGCGCCCATCGAAAGCAGCGCCACCGCCCAGAGCCACCGCCGACTGAGCTGCCTGAGACGTTGCGTCTTGCCCGTAGAGGTGGAACCCGACCGCGCACCGGTGCGCCAGCCTGGCAGTCGCGCTGCGCAGCGCCCGGCCGACGGGTCATTGCCAGCGTCACCCCTGCCGTCCGGGCAAATGCCCTGGAACCGCCTCGCGACACTGCTCAGCCATGCTGTCATAGCAGCATATTCGAGCCGGTTCTTGTCGACGAAGTATAGATCCAGATCAATTTTCCAATGTGTCACTGCATGGCGTGAAGGGGGGACCCAGAGGCACAGCTCGGACAACGCCGCCTGTCGGCCAACACGACACGATCGCCGAGCCGAAGGGGCGCCCGCAAACCGGGCGGCGGCGTCACGCGTCGAACTCGCGCAGCACCATGCCGGGTCGCGCGTCGTTTTCCAACACGCCATTTGCGTCTGCGACGCGCACGCCGTTCACCCAGACGCCGTGGAGCCCCTTGCCGGATCTTATGAGGCGGGATGCGCCGGCGGGCAGATCCCACAGGCGCTTCTTCTCTCCGCGGCCGACGACACGGGGATCGAACAGAATCAGGTCCGCATAGTGCCCCGCCACCAGCCTGCCGCGCTCGCGGATGCCGTAGGCGTCGGCCTGACGGCTGGTGAGTTCGGCCACCGCATCCTCGAGGGAGAAGTCGCCTCGCTCCCGCACCCAGTGGCCGAGCAGGTGCAAGCCGAAATCCGCGTCGCAGAACAGGAACAGGTGCGCGCCGGCATCGGCGAGGCCGATGGTGCTGTTTGGATCCTTGAGCAGCCTCGCCACCTCGTCTTCGTTGTCGTTGAGTATTTGCGCGTTGAACAAGGTCGCGAATCCGTCTCGCGCACCGAAGTCGAGCAGCCAGTCGAGCGGATCGACGCCGTCGGCGGCGGCCGCCTGGGCGACGGTGCAGTGCTCGTAGCCGCGAAGATCCGGATCGGCCACCTCGAGAATCTCGAGCTTGTCCCACTGATCGGTGAAGCGATTGATGGCTCTGGGAGAGATCAGCTCGTTCTTCATCGCTGCGCGAAACGCCGGATCGCTAAAAAACGCGGCGAGCGCGTCGCTGTCATCATAGAGCGCTATCGCAGGCTTCCACGCGGCGAGACCCTCGAAGACGTAGGCGCCGCGCAACGTGAAGTCCATGGTGATCGCCGTGCAGGCGACCTGCCCCATCATGCGCCGGCCGCGTTCGACGGCGGCACCGATGGCCTGCATGTCGCCGAATGCGCGGCGAGGATTGGCCTGGTCGTACTGGATGGCGGCGACTGCGACGGGGCAGCCGGCGCGCGCTGCGATCTCCTCGAGCACCGGCACCGGCGTCGGGTTGCCCTTGGTCAGCATGAAGCAGCCGCGACCGACGTCGCCCAGCGTGCCGACGAGCCGCTCGAGCTCGCCGCGCGACGCGAAGCGCGACGGCATCGGTATGCCACCCCAACCGTTGTGACTTTCATAGGTGGACGTTGCAAACCCCACTGCCCCGTCGCGCAGACACTGTGCAATCAGCTGGGACATCTCGGCGATCTCGGCGTCGCTCGCCTCGCGCCGGACCGCATCGTCCCCCATTACCCAGGTGCGCACCGAGGAGTGACCGCAGTAGACGGCGACGTTAGGGACGACACCGAGCGATTCGAGCATGCCCAGATAGTCGGCGAAGGTCTCGTAGTCCGAACGCGTGCCCGCGAGCAAGGCGTCGAGCGACATCCCTTCGACCTGCGTGAGGTTCTTGAGCGTCTGCTCGCGATCGCCCGCCCGACATGGTGCGATGGTGAAGCCGCAGTTGCCCATGAGCAGCGTCGTGACGCCGAGTCCGAGGCTCGGGCTGGCGTAGGGGTCCCAGGTGATCTGGGCGTCGTAGTGGGTGTGGTTGTCGATGATGCCGGGGGCGAGCACCAGTCCGCCGGCGTCGATATTCTCGCGCGCGGGACCGACCCGCGCGCTCACGGCGGCAATGCGCGACCCGTCGATCGCCAGCTCACCGTCGACGATGGCTGCCCCCGTGCCGTCACAGATACGCGCGTTGCGAATGGCTGTATCGTGCATAACCGTTACCTCGCCAAAGGCCGGCTACCGACGCCTTGACGGCTTGCCGTCGCGAACCGACCTTCCCCTTCATGCTGGCGTCCGCCTCGCGGCTGCACCGCCTGAACACGGCCGACCGCGCCTCGACACCGATTCCCCGGGAGCGCTAGGCGCGCCACTCGCGCGGCCAGCCGGCCCGGCGGGCGCAGCGCGCCCGCCTTGCCGTGGCGACGGGGCCGTGCGGCTCGACGGCGCCGCAGCACGACGCCTATTCGACGACGCCGCAGGCCATCCGCGCACCGCCGCCGCCGAGCTTCTCCGGCATGTCAGAGTAGTTGTCGCCACCCCCATGGATCATGAGGGCGCGTCCGCGCAGATCGGCCACTCTGATCCGCGGAGCGAGCACCGGCGCCGCGGCGTTGCCCTCGGCGTCGACAACGAGGGCGGGCAGATCACCGAGGTGACCTTCGCCGAACGGACCCTGGTGGCTACCGGCGCCGGTTGGATCGTAATGCCCGCCGGCAGCGAGGCCCGGCACCGGATTGCCGTCCTTCTCCTTGGCTCGACAGTCCGGATTCTCGTGGACGTGAAATCCGTGTACCCCCGGCGTCAGCTTGTTCAAGCTCGGAGTCAACAGCGTCCCGTAGGGGCGCTGGGTGGCGGTCACCGTGCCGATGGCTTCGCCAACCCCCTCGGCGGCAACCAGATGCATCTCGACCACAACGCTGTCGGCGCCGTGGGCAACGCTCAGCGACAGTGCGGCGGCAATACCAAGCAAACGAACGTTGACGAACTTGCTCATGGTCAGCCCTCCTCAGGAGTTGGAAACAGGACAAAGTCTACTCGTCGCGTAAATGTCCTACCAGACATGGATGCGTCGGCGTGCTGGCAACGCCACCGACCTCGGCTGCAGCTACGCAGCGCGCCATCACTGGACCGAGCTGGCGAGCCGCGGGCATGCTCTTCGCCCGCACGCCCGGCGAGCGGCAGTCCCGGCTCGCGCCGGCGTCGCGTGTCTGCCAGACGCCGCCGCACGAAACCGCCACGCTGAGCCCGGCGCTGTTGCGGGAATCGACGCACAGCGAGTAGAACCCCGCCTCGTCCTCGCCGTCCCCGCACCAGTGCGCGCGCTCCGGCCTCGTCCACAGCGACTCTTTCGGTTGCCACGAACGTCGCGCGTCGTGCGAAACGCGCACCGCGGCGGGGATCGTTCCCGCCCACAGGCGGCCGGGATGATCCGCTCCGCCCACCGCCAGGGTCCACATTTCGCAGAGCGAGGCGACCGACGCACCGCTCCGTGGGGCGGCTGTCGCCTCAGCGGTCACCGGAACGCCTTCGGTAAACCTCGTAACCGCGAGCGCTTCCCAATGACTGCCGCCGTCGCCGCTGCGCCGCAGAGTGGAGCCGAAGTGCCCCAACGTCAACACCGCACAGAGCGACCCGTCGCGCGCGTCGCAGACCACGTTCGTGACCGGGTCGCCGAGAAAAATCGACGCGAGCAATGCCCTGGGTAAAAGCTAAGTTATCATTTATAAGCAATAGGTTAAGACAATAAACGTGAAACCTTATGAGCTCGTCGACATGATAGGTCCAGGCACGGCGTGAAG
Source organism: Arenicellales bacterium (assembly GCA_041550555.1). GTDB lineage: Bacteria > Pseudomonadota > Gammaproteobacteria > Arenicellales > JBFEOO01 > JBFEOO01. The sequence goes on along the minus strand of JBFEOO010000043.1, from coordinate 26,462 downwards.
GCGAGTCGCGGCATGTGCGATCGGGCGCCGAACCGATATGGCAGCGGCTGCGATGAGCTCAGCGCTCGATGCCGATCAGCTTGCGCAGCTCGGCCAGCGGCATGATCGCGTCGGCGTCGGGATCGATGGGAATGCCGCCGTAGTTGAGCAGGCTGTATTCCTCGAGGATGGCGTAGGACGGCTTTGCGAACTCGCCGTGCGGCGCGTGACGGATAGCGGCCTCGAAGTGAAACTCCATCTGCGGCACCGCCGCCTTGGGCTCCGCGGTGCGCGTCTCGATAACGCCGAGCAAGTAGTACGCTTCGGCGAGCTCCGCCGCATCCCGTTCCTTCGAGTCCTCAACCAGCCGGTACAGCAGACTCGATGCAACCAGGTCGTGCACTGCCCGCTCACGGCCGGCGGGCACGGTGCTGAGCATGCTTGCCCGGTCGAAGAGCGCACGTGCCTGCGCCAGAGTCGGCGGCTGCGCGGCGACGTCGGCGAGCTCCGCCAGGCTCGCCACCCAGATCTGCATGTGACGACGCAGATAAAAAGGCAGATTGTCACGGGCCAGCAAGTCCTCGAACGTCCGGCGGGCACGCGCGAGATCACCCACCGCGCGAATGCTCACGGTGAGGTAGTCGATGAACTCGCCTTCGAGGTCCAGATCGACGGGCTCGACGAGCGGATCCCCGAACAGCTGCTCCCAGGTATCCAGTGCCCGTTCGAACTGGCGGGTCGCGATCTGGATCTGCGCCAGATCCCGCGGATCCAAGGCGTCCGCGTCGATCCGGTCGAGCAGGCGGCTGGCAAAGGGGAACTCGCGCGCCTTCGGCAGCCGCGAGTGGCACGCCACACAGTTCTGCGTCAGGTCGACGAGAAAGAACCGGGCGTCCTCCGGACGGGAGTGGTCGTAGTAGCGTTTTAGCTGGCTCGCCGCATACCCGAACGACCGCGTCAGCAGCCGAAAACCCATGTCGCGCTCCTGGGCGTGCGCCTCGAGTGCATCGACCGCGTTGAGCAGCGCGTCGACCTTGAGCAAGGCCGCCTCGCGCTGGGCGTTGTCGGCGAAGCGTTCCTCGTCGAGGCTGAGCGGCCACAGATAGGCCAGCGCATCGAAAACCTCGAGCATGATCGATCGGGTGCTGTCCTGAGCACCAGCGGGCGCTGACACGAGCATGGCGGTGAGCGCCATCGAGACGGTCCACTGCAAGAGGCCTTTGGTGCGTCTGGGCATGGCTGGCTTCCAAGGGGGGCGGGGGAACGTGCGAGGGCACGAGCGTGAGGGCGCCCCCGCACGCGTGCTACGCTGTCCCGGTACGCCGGTGATGTTGATTGAGATCAATCCTCCGTAACGGGCAGCTTGGTAGCCTGCCGTCAGCATCCAGCCTAACATCGCCGGCACCAACAAGCCAAGCGGAGCAGCAGCGCCACCATGGTCGAGGAACGCATCGCATCGGACACGGTGCCGACGCAATACTGGCACAAGACCGACGACGGCCGTATTCAGTGCGACGTCTGTCCGCGCGCCTGCCGTCTGCACGAGGGTCAGCGCGGCCTGTGTTTCGTTCGCGCCAACGAGAACAACCGCATCGTTCTGACCACCTACGGCCGTTCGAGCGGCTACTGCGTCGACCCCATCGAGAAGAAGCCGCTCAACCATTTCCACCCCGGTACCCCGGTGCTTTCGTTCGGCACCGCCGGCTGCAATCTGGCCTGCAAGTTCTGTCAGAACTGGGACATCAGCAAGTCGAGAGAGATCGATACGCTGGCCGATCAGGCGTCGCCGCAGACCATCGCTGCCGCAGCCCGCGCGCTCGGCTGCCGCAGCGTGGCGTACACCTACAACGACCCCGTTATCTTTCTCGAATACGCGATCGACGTCGCCAAAGCGTGCCATGAGCAAAACGTCGAATCCGTCGCGGTGACGGCAGGCTACATCTGCGAGACGCCACGCCGCGACTTCTTCCTCCACATGGATGCAGCCAACGTCGATCTCAAGGCCTTCACCGAGTCGTTCTACTGGAAGCTCACGGGCGCGCATCTGCAGCCTATCCTCGACACGCTGATCTACCTCAAGCACGAGACCTCCGTGTGGACCGAGCTGACGACATTGCTCATCCCCGGCGAGAACGACTCCGAGGACGAGATCGACGCCATGACCCGCTGGGTGGTCGACAAGCTCGGGCCCGACGTGCCCATGCACTTCACCGCGTTCCACCCGGATTGGAAGATGCGTGACACGCCGCCCACGCCGCCGCGGACCCTGACGCGCGCCCGCGAGATCGCCATGGCCAACGGCGTTCGCTATGCCTACACCGGCAACGTCCACGACGAGGCCGGACAGAGCACCTACTGCCACGGCTGCGGGGTCAAGCTCATTGGCCGCGACTGGCACCGGCTCACGGCATGGCATCTGGACACGACCGGCGCCTGCCGGGACTGCGGCACGCCATGCGCCGGCGTATTCGATCCCACCCCCGGCACGTGGGGCAACCGCTACATGCCCGTTCGGCTCAAGGATTTCGCGGCCTGAACGGCGCCGGCGGTGATCGCGATCGGAGTCCAGCGTTGCCCCCGGATCCCGTAATCGAGCGATCGACCCTGCGCGGGCGCGAGCACGTGTTTCGCGATCGCGCTGACGCCGGCCGGATCCTGGCGGAAATGCTCGAGGCCTATGAAGGCTGCGACGGCAGCGTTGTGGCAGTCCCTGCCGGGGGGGTGCCGGTAGCGGTCGAGGTCGCACACCGGCTGAGATTGCCGCTGGAGCTGGCGGTGGTCAGCAAAATCACCTTGCCGTGGAACACCGAGGCCGGCTATGGCGCCGTGGCGTTCGATGGTACGATGCTGCTCAACGACGACATGATCGTTCGACTCGGGCTTCGTCCCGAGCAGGTCGACGCCGGCGTCGCCCGTACCCGGAGCAAGGTGCAGCGACGCTGCGGCGAACTCAGTGCAGATCGCCCACCTGCGGTCTCGGCTCGCACGGCGATCGTCGTGGACGATGGCGTGGCTTCGGGATACACGCTGCGCGTGGCTCTCCACGCGCTGCGCCGCCTCGCGCCGGCAGCGCTGGTAGTCGCCGTTCCGACCGGCCACCGCGGGGCGCTCAAGGCCATAGGCCCGGCTGCGGACGCCGTTTACTGCGCCAACGTGCGCGGCGATCTCATGTACGCGGTGGCCGACGCGTACGAAAATTGGTCCGACGTCAGCGACGCCGAGGTACGCGAAATTCTGCAAACAGCGGGCGCACCCGCGAAATCCGAGTGAACGCGCAACCCGAGGTCGTAACGGTTCAACGATGACTCGACCCCAGCCGCTTCCCCCCGAATCGCTGTATCGGCGCTGTGTTCCCGACGAACTGCCCTTCGAGAGCACCGATGAACTCACCCCGCTCGACGAGCTCGTTGGACAGGATCGGGCGCTCGAGTCGGTTCGCTTTGCCACCGGCATCGACGGCGACGGTTTCAACATCTACGCACTGGGGACCCCGGGCACCGGCAAGTTCACCATGGTGCAGCGCATGCTGGCGAAAGAGGCGGAGCAGCGACCGACGCCGCCGGACTGGTGCTACGTGTACAACTTCGACGAGCCCCACAAGCCGACCGCGCTACGCCTGCCGCCTGGCCGCGGCGCGAAGCTGCGCGCCGACATGGATCAGCTCATCGAGGATCTCGGCAACGCCATCCCGGCGGCGTTCGACTCCGAAGAGTACCGATCCCGGGTCGAAGAGCTGGAGCAGGAGCTCGGCGAACGCCGTGACACGACGCTCGCGGACATCGCCCAGCAGGCCAAGGAGCACCATATACAGTTCATCCACACCCCCACGGGCTTCGCCTTCGCGCCGCTCGACAAGGACGGCGAGGTCATTCGTCCGGACAATTTCGAGCGCCTGTCGAAATCCGAGCGAGAACGCATCCAGCACTCCGTCGAGGAACTGCAGAAGCAGCTGCAGCGGGCGGTACGCCAGTTTCCGCAGTGGCAGAAGGAGATGCGCGAAAAGGTCAAGGAGCTCGACCGCGAGTTCGCGAGCTTCGCCGCAGGGCATTTGATCGAAGTGATCCAGCAACGTCACGCTGACCTGCCCGACGTCGTGGCGTATCTCGAGGCGGTGGAGAGAAACATCGTCGACAACATCAAGGAGTTCCGCTCCGAAGGCGAAGGGCCGGGGGTCATTCTCGGGCTGACCGGCGGAGGCGGGAAGGCCGCAGCCCTGCACCGCTACCGGGTCAATGTGCTGATCGACCACACCGATCTCTCTGCCGCGCCCGTGATCTATCAGGATCTGCCGACCCACGCCAGCCTGATCGGTCGCTGCGAGTATCAGGCGCACATGGGCACGCTGACCACGGACTTCACGCTCATCAAGCCCGGCGATCTGCACAGAGCGAATGGCGGTTACCTGATTCTCGACGTGCACGAGCTGTTGATGCAGCCGTTCGCCTACGACGCCATCAAGCGGGCGTTGCGCTCGCGTGAGCTGCGCATCGAATCACTGGAGAAACGTTTTGGCCTCATCAGCACCGTGTCGCTCGAGCCGCAACCGATTCCGCTCGACGTCAAGGTCGTGCTGATCGGCGAACGAATGCTGTACTACCTGCTCAGCCACTACGACCCCGACTTTCGCGACCTGTTCAAGGTCGCAGCCGATTTCGAGGACGCGATCGATCGCGACGACAGCGCAGCGATGGTGTTCGCCCGCTTCATCGCCGGTATTCTCAAGGAGAAAGGGCTGCGCGCATTGGAGCAGGGCGCCGTGGCGCGCGTCATAGAGCACAGCGCCCGTCTCTCCGAGGACGCCGACAAGCTCTCGGTCCATCTGCGCAGCCTCTCCGACCTGCTTCGCGAGGCCGACTACTGGGCGGGCGATGTCCAGCACACCCGCACCACGCGCGAAGACGTGCAGCGCGCCATCGACGCGCAGATACGCCGCTCGGATCGCGTCCGCGAACGTCTGTACGAAAACATTCAGAAAAACACCATCAAGATCGACACCGCGGGCACCAAGGTCGGTCAGATCAACGGACTGTCCGTGATTGATCTGGGCACGTTCTCCTTTGGTCAGCCGTCGCGCATCACGGCAACGACCCGCCTGGGCGACGGCAAGCTGATGGACATCGAGCGCGAGACGGAGCTCGGCGGCTCCATTCACACGAAGGGCGTGCTCATCCTCTCGAACTTTCTCGCCGCCCGCTACGCGAAAGAGCAGCCGCTGTCGCTGTCGGCCAGTCTCGTATTCGAGCAATCCTACGGCATGGTCGAAGGCGACAGCGCTTCTCTGGCGGAGCTCTGCGCCCTGATCTCGGCAATCGCCGACGTACCCATCGTCCAGTCTTTTGCGGTAACGGGTTCGGTGAATCAGCTCGGCGAGGTGCAGGCCATCGGCGGCGTCAACCAGAAGATCGAGGGATTCTTCGATATCTGCCGCGAACGCGGATTGACCGATGATCAGGGGGTGCTGATTCCTGCCTCGAACGCCCGCCACCTCATGTTGCGCACCGACGTGGTCGAGGCCGTGCGCGAAGGCAAGTTTGCGATCTACGCGGTCGAAACCGTCGACGAAGCCCTCGAGCTGCTGACGGGTCTCCCGGCCGGAGAACGGGACGAAGAAGGACGCTTTCCCGAAGACTCCGTCAACGGTCGCGCCGAGCTGCGGCTGTCCGCGCTCACCGAACTGCGCCAGCAGTTTGCGCATCCCGAAACGGGCGAGGACGAAACGGAAGGCGAGGAGGTGTAGCGATGGCCGCGACGGAACAATCGCTGCATCGCATCCTGGTGGTCGTCGATGCCTCGCCCGCGGGGCTGGCGGCGCTGGAGACCGCCGCGGCGCTGGCTGCACGGCGGAGCGCCCAGCTCGAGACGCTGTTCGTCGAAGACGTCAATCTGTTTCATCTCGCCGAGCTGCCGTTCGCACGCGAGCTCGACCGCACCAGCGGCCGCGACCGTCCGATGAGCGAACCACAGGTGGCGCAGACGCTCAACCTCTTCGCCCAGCGCGTGCGGCGCGTGCTCGACACGGCGACCCAGAATCTCAAAATACGTTATTCGCTCCGCATCGTGCGCGGCCACTATGTGGCCGAAGCGATCGAGGCCAGCTCCGGCGCCGACGTGCTGCTGCTCGGCTGCATACGGGGTCTGCGCTATCCGCGGCGCACGCCGGCGTCGCGGCGCGCCGTGTGGACCCTCTACGACGGCTCAGAGGCCGCCTCGCGCGCGCTCGAGCTTGCCCGCGATGCCTGCCGTGCCGACCACCTCCCCCTCAACGTGTTGATTCCGGCGCCGCGGCCGGCCCAGGCCGGCACGCTCAGCGCCCAGGCGCGGCAGATCGTCGGGGACGAGGTAGCGGTGCGGCTCTTCGACGTGGCCTCGGCCGATATCGATGGCATTCGCAACGCGGTGAAATCCCGCGACTGCGGGCTGCTGGTCCTGCCGCAGGGTGACTCCCTGCGAACACCCGCCGCTGCCGAGGCGTTGCTGGAGGTGCTGAACGGGCCGTTGGTGCTGGTGGCCTGAGGAGGGCACGTATCGGTGCGTCGCCCCTGCCGCCTGCCCCGCCATGGCGGGAACCCATGAACACCGGCGACAACAACTGGCTCTGTCCGCTCTCGCACGACATCTGGCGCGCGAAGTACCAGTATCGCGACGATCGCGGTGTCCACGATCACCACCTCGACGATACCTGGCAGCGAATCGCGCGGGCGCTTGCCGAGCCGGAGGGAGCGGCCCGGGAGCTGTGGGCGACGCGCTTCCACGAGCTCCTGCGGGGGTTTGACTTCGTTCCCGGCGGGCGCATTCTGGCGGGCGCCGGAACGGATCGCAACGTGACGCTGTTCAACTGTTTTGTCATGGGTGTGATCGAGGACTCCATGGACGGTATCTTCAGCGCCCTGCGCGAGGGCGCTATCACCATGCAGCAGGGCGGCGGCGTCGGCTACGACTTCTCCACGCTGCGCCCGGCGGGGACGCGTGCGCACGCGTCGGCGACCTTTGCGTCGGGCCCCGTGTCCTTCATGCGCATCTGGGACAGCACGTGCGCGACCTTGCTGTCGACGGGGGCGCGTCGCGGGGCCATGATGGCGACGCTGCGCTGCGACCACCCCGACATTGAGCAGTTCGTGACGGCGAAGTATGACCAACGCGAGCTTCGCCACTTCAATCTCTCGGTGCTGGTGAGCGATGCCCTGCTCGATGCTGTCGAGAACGACGACCAGTGGCCGCTCGTGTTTCCGCTCGGCGGCGACGACGACGCTGCGTCCGCAGAATCGACGGCCGTCGTCGAGCGGCAATGGCCCGGATTCACCGAGCCGGTCCCCTGCCGCGTGCTGCAGACCGTCTCTGCGCGCGTGCTTTGGGACAAGCTGATGCGCGCCGCCTACGACTGCGCCGAGCCCGGCGTGCTGTTCATCGACCGCATCAATCGGGACAATCCGCTGTCGTACGCCGAAACCATCAGCGCCACCAACCCCTGCGGGGAAGTGCCGCTGCCGCCCTATGGCGCCTGCAACCTCGGCTCGCTCAATCTCACGCGATTCGTGCATGATCCCTTCACCGCCGCGGCGCGTGTTGACCATGCGCGCCTGACCCGATGCGCGCAGATTGCGGTCCGGCTGCTCGACAACGTCATCGATGTATCCCGCTACCCCTTCGAGAAGCAGCGCGCTCAGGCGCTGAACACGCGGCGTATCGGGCTCGGCATCACCGGTCTCGCCGACACGCTGGCCATGCTCGGCCTTCACTACGGTTCGGCGGCCGCACGCACCGCGGCCGCCGAGGTGCTGCGCACGGTTTGCCACAGCGCCTATCGCGCATCGACGGCACTTGCCGCTGAGAAAGGCTCCTTTCCCGCTCTCGACGCGGCGCGCCACTGCGCGGGGCACTTCATCGGCACGCTGCCGGCCGACATCGGCGAGGCCATCGCACGCACCGGCCTGCGCAACAGCCATTTGCTGGCGATCGCCCCCACCGGCACGATCAGCCTGCTGGCCAACAACGTCTCGAGCGGCATAGAGCCCATCTACGGCTATCGTTTTCAGCGACGCGTGCTCGATGCCGACGGCCACTACCGCACCCACGACGTCAACGACTATGCCTGGGCGCAATACAAACGCATGACATCAGAAGAGCCGCTGCCCGCCGCCTTCGTCACGGCGCTCGAGCTGGAGCCGGCGGCACACCTCGAGATGCAGGCCGCGCTGCAACCCTACGTCGACCAGGCCATCTCCAAGACCATCAATGTGCGGGAGGACATCGATCTCGCGTCGTTTCGAAGCCTGTACCGCACTGCGCATGCGATGGGACTCAAAGGCTGCACGACGTTCCGACCCAATCCCGTCACCGGACAAATTCTGAGCGCCGAGACAGGCGCGGCGCGGCTCGGTCAGCGCTGCGGGAGCGAGCGCGAGTGCGACTGAGGGTCGCGGGCGCCGCCGCCGCTGCGCACCCCCGGGCGCAGCGGCGCCCCGTTTTCGGGCTCGGGCGCTCACCGAGCACTTGCTCGCGCTCCGCGCGTGGTGGCTTGATTCCCAACAGAGGGAGGGAGACAATCGGGGCGAGGAGACGTCGCCATGTTCAAGACAATACTGGTTGCCACTGACGGATCGGATCACGCCAACCGAGCCACACAGCTCGCCAGCGATATCGCCGCGAAGTACGATGCCAAGCTCGTGTTCGTCCACGTGCTCATGCACGGCCACGTGCCGGAGGCGTTTCGGCACATGGCCGAGGTCGAGCATCTGATCGAGAGCACCCCGGTGAGCGGGCCCCGGACGGGCAACGTACCGGCCAATCTGGCCGCCACGCTGGGCCAGGAGAAACGGCTGAGCGGCGCCGCCTCTGAGCAGCTGTTCGAACTGCTCGCCGAGCGCATCACCGAGCGCTGCCGCAAGGAAGCCCGCAAGCTCGGCGTCCGCGAAGAACGCATCAACACGGTCATCGAGGCGGGCGACCCGGCCAAGTGCATCATCGACGTGCAGCAGCGCGTCGGCGCCGACCTCATCGTAATGGGCAGCCGCGGTCTCGGCGACATCCGGGGCCTCGTGCTGGGAAGCGTATCGCACAAGCTTGCGCACCTGGCCGAATGCGCCTGTCTGACCGTGAAGTAGGACGCCGGTCAGCCTCGCTCCTGCGTGCGCAGCACCAGGCGTACTAGCTCCGCGAGCGAATCCGCCGCCATTTTGTCCATGACCCGCGCCCGGTGCAGCTCAGCGGTGCGCTGGCTCATTCCCAGCTCGATGGCGATCACTTTGTTCGACTGACCGTTGACGATACGGTCCATCACCTCTCGTTCGCGCGCTGTCAATCTCTGCATGCGAAGCGCGATCTCCGCGCGCTCGCCGACGGCGGTGCGCCGGCGAGCGTCGTCCGTGAGCGCTGCGTTGACCCTGTCGATCAGGTCCTGATCCCGAAACGGCTTCTGCAGGAACTCCACGGCGCCGTGCTGCATGGCCTGCACGGCCATCGGCACGTCGCCGTGCCCGGTGATGAAGATGATGGGGAGAGTCGCCTGCATTTCATTGAGCTTCTGCTGAAGATCAAGACCGCTTATACCCGGCATGCGCACGTCGAGCACCAGGCAGCCGGGTCGCGAGGCGTCGTACGCGTCGAGAAAATCCTGCGCCGAGGCAAACGTCTCTGCGGCGAGGCGCACCGATTTCATCAGCAGGCGAAGCGACTTACGAACGGCCTCGTCGTCGTCGACGACGAAGACGGTAGGCTCAGCCGCTTGCGGCATGTCGCTCCTCGACGATGGTCGGCAGCGAGAAATGAAATGTGGCCCCGGCGTGCGGGCCGTGCGTGAACCACAGGCGTCCGCCGTGGGCCGTAATGATCGATCGGCTGATCGACAGCCCCATGCCCATGCCCGACCCCTTCGTCGTAAAAAAAGGTCGAAACAGCTTCTCCGCCACCTCCTCCGACAGGCCTTTTCCCTCATCGACGACATCCACCACCACGGTCTCGCCTTCGGCGGCGCGCGTGCGCACGAGGACGCGTTTGTCCGGCACGTCCACGTCGCTCATCGCGTCGATGGCGTTACGAACGAGATTGAGCAGCACCTGCTGTACCTGGATGACGTCGATTTTCACCGGCGACAGCCCAGCGGAGAGCTCGAGATCGATGCGGCCATCGAACGCCCGAACGTCGATGGTGGCGAGCCGAACCGCTTCGGCAACGACTTCGTTCAGATCCGCCACCTCGCGTCTTTCCTCCCCGGTCTTGACCATGGCGCGAAGCCTGCGAATGACCTCGCCGGCGCGCTCCGCCTGGCTACCGACCTCATGCAGCGCCTCGAGCAGGTCCGGATCGTCGAACTCGCCGGACTCGAGCATGCGCCGACATGCATGGGCATAGCTGGCGATCGCCGCCAATGGCTGGTTGATCTCGTGAGCGATCCCCGCAGCCATCTCGCCCATGGTCATGACGCGGGCGGCGTGGGCAAGCCGCTCGCGGTGCTCGCGGGCTTCCTCGGCGTGCCGTACTTCCTCGCTGCGGTCCACCACCTGGGCGATCAGATTGCAGGCGCGGCCCGAGGCGTCGCGCACGGCCGCCACGAACATCCGCGCGAACACCGAGGCGTCATTTGCCGCTTTGAGGCGAGACTCGAAGTCTACCGACGGGGCACCACCGCGCAGCAGGCGCTCCATCGCCGTGTCACATGCAAGAGCGTCGTCTGCGTGGCACAGCTCGCGGAAACGGCTTCCGATCAGATCGTCCTGCTCGCGACCCAGAATGCGACAGAAGGCGCGGTTGACGCTGACGATGCCGCCGTCGAGGTCCATGGTGATGATTCCGGTAGGCGCCTGCTCGAGGGTGACGCGCAGCGTCTCCTCCCGCTGGCGCAGCTGCTCCTCCATTCGTTTGCGATCACTGATATCGCGCAACAGTCCGGTGAAGCGTCGCTCGCCGTTGACGCTGAACTCACCCACCGCGAGTTCGACGGGGACGCGGCTACCGTCTCTGCGCTTGGCGACGACTTCTCGGCCTATACCGATGATGCGCTTGATGCCCGTCTCAAGGTAGCGCAGCACGAAATCGTCGTGCTGCGCACGGTAGGGCTCGGGCATCAGCATCTTGACATTGCGGCCGAGCAGCTCCTCGGGACGATAGCCGAACATGCTGCAGGCGGCGGCATTGGCCGAATGCATGATGCCCTGGGCATCGATGGTAATGATCGCGTCCACCGCCGTGTCCACCACGGCGCGCGCCGCCGCCTCGGCCACCTCGAGCGCGCCCTGCAGGCGCCGACGGTCGTCGACTTCTGCGCGCAGCGCAGCAAGCTGCTGCTCGAACAGAGCGAACTGCTGCGAAGACGCCGGCGCACAGCGCAGCACTACCGTGTACCCCGAACCGTCCGGCTCGGCACCCAGTCGCGCGGCGAAGCATTCGAACTCGACCGGCAGGCCTTCCACGAGCAGCGTCAGCCGCCCTAAACTCGCCCCCTGCTCGACACAGCTGCCGAGCAGGGCCACGACGACATCGCGAGCGTCCGCGACAATATCGTCGAGCGACCGCATCGCCAGATCGTCGGCAGCGATCCCGAGCAGGGCCGTCAGCGCATCGTTGCCGCCGATGACGCGTCCGTCGGCGCGCACCCACAGCATCGGCTCGGGGAAACAGTTCGCGAGCGCTTGCAAGGCCCCGGGAGTCAAGGTCCGCCCCGGCACCGCTCGTGGACGCCGTCGGCGTCGCCGCGCAATTCCACACAGCGCCGGCGCGTGATTTCAGCTCGGTTTGCAACGCGGTTCGTTGCCGCCACTCGCACAAGCTGCACACCGTCACCGCAAGCCGGCGCGTCAACGCTCACGTGCCGTCGCCTGTCCGTCAAAGAACGGCCGCGCGCAAGATCAATGCCGGCATCACAACACATGGGGTGGCAGCGGAACCGTTCAGGACGTTCAGGAGCATGGCATTGTAGCCAAGGGATCATTTCGGCGCCACATCGCGGGACTCCGTCGGCAGGCTCGCTCGCGGCAGCGAAGCGGGCGGTACGCCGTCACGCCGCCGAGCCCCTGCCCGGCGCAGCGAGTGCCGAGCATCCGGCAGCGACGGCGCCGACGAGGCCGCACAGAATCGCTGCTGGGGGTAGAGAGATGGGCCCGTCGAAAACGGGACGAGCGGCCATGGGCCGCGCCATGGCGAACCAGCGGGTGGCGACGTTCTCTGATCGGGCAGCGAGTCCGCTGGCGATGTCTCGCACACGAAGCATTCGCCGATGCAGCGCGACGTGCGCGACAACGGCCGCGGAGAGTGCCGCCGTCTCAGCGGAAACTCTACGTGGGGCCCACGCCCTTCGCGGTGTCGGCGCCGATTGTCAACGCCTCGCGTACTCGCTCGAGCAGGACGCGATCGATGAAGGGTTTCTCCAGAAAATCAAACGCGCCGGCGCGCATGGCCTCCACAGCGGTCGCGATATCGCTCTTGCTGCTCAGCATGATCGCCGGCAACGAGACACCCTCCGCACGAAGCCGGTCGAGCAGCGCAAGACCGTCCATACCCGGCAGGTTCATCTCGATGATGAGACAGCCCTGATCGCTGCCCGGCGGCGCATCGAGGAAGGTTTCGGCGTCAGGATAGGTCTTGACGCTCGCATCGAGCGCCCGAAACAGCATACACAGGCCCTTCGCTACCGCCGGATCCTGCTCGACGATATGGATGGTTGCGTGACCGTTGCTCAGAGACCTTGTGGTCATACCTTTACCGTCGTACAGCGCCTCGACGCGGCGATCAGGCCAAGCAGTGGATGGACTTGTGGACGTCACGTCAAAATCCCAGAGAAAGCGTTGCCATGTGTTGACTCAGATCAAACACGCTGAAGGGACGCTCCCGAGGCCCGCTGGCGCAGGGGCACGTCTCAGGCTGCATGCCGACCAATAACGCCTCGCGCCCAACGCAGCAGCTGTGGGAGGCCGATGGCCCCCACCTGCCGTCCGATCTCCACGCCACCGGCGAAGGCGACGAGGGTCGGAATGCCGCGAATGGCATAGCGCTGCGCGATCGTCGGCGCCTCCTCCGTGTTGAGCTTGGCAATGCGTGCTTCGGGCTCGAGCTGCGCAGCCGCCTCGACCAGCACCGGCGCCATCGTCCTGCACGGCCCACACCACGGCGCCCAGAAATCCACGATGATGGGCACATCGCTTCGGGCGACGTGCACATCGAAACTTGCGGCCTCGAGCGCCAGTGGCTCGCCCTCGAACAACGCGCTCTTGCAGCGGCCGCATCGGCCACCCCCGTCGAGCCGGGCTGCGGGCACACGGTTGGTGACGCGGCAGTGTGGACAAACGACGTGCAATGAATCGCGCACCGGCGCCGCTCCCAATGGTGGCTAACCGCCAGACCCCCTGGCTTTGGTCTCCCGGCGGGCCGCAGGATACTCGGGGTGGGTGGCAATGAAGTGCTTGAGCACAAGCGTGAGGTGCTCGGCGCGAGCCGCATCGCCTCGGGACGCGGCGTCGCGAATGTCGTCGAGAATGATGCGGCGAATACGCGGCACCCCTTCCTCGGTATGGATCAGATACTCGGCGAGCTCGATCGCGATGATCTCGGGTATGTGCTCATGCTCCGCAATCGCAGCGATCTCCTCTTCTTCGAAATCGCAGAGATCCAAGCAGTCTCGAATGGTCAACATGTCGACAACGCTGCTGTCGCGCCTCCCGGACAGGTTAGTGTCAATTATCCCAAAGCCCCAGGCCGCGGAGATGATGCAGATCATCCCGCGTCTTTTGAGCCGTTGAATATGCTAACAGCCGCCGACCGCACACCCGATACGTAAAACTACGTATATCCCGCTCCGCATCTACGAATTTTCCCCGCATCCATCGGTGGGTAGAGTGCCTGAACAACAACAGACCGAATCGCAGCGGAACATCACGGAGGCGGAACCATGTTGACTCAAGAACACCTCAGCAGCAGCGCCGTAAACCAAGAGACGTTCGGGCGCGAGGCGGTAATGCTCGGATCGGCCCAGCCGGCAGCCGACGTGGTGGTGCGCCTGCTCCACCGCGGCGATCGCGTCTATCACCAAGGCGGTCACGCCAAAGGCGTTTATTCGATCAAGGCCGGGGCCATCAAGACCTTTACCGTCTCACCGAGCGGTGATCAGCAGGTGCTCGGCTTCCACATGAGCGGGGACGTCATAGGCTTCGACGCGCTCGCCGATGGGCGTCATCAGGCGACTGCCGAGGTGCTGGACACCTCTGCCGTATGCTTTATCAGCTTCGACGCCGTGCATCGACCCGATCCGGCCTGGCGCAACGAGCTGCTTCGGCAGATGAGCGCACTGATGCAGCACGACAACGAGCTGCTGCTGCTCATGGCGCGGCGTACGGCGGCGCAGCGGCTTGCGTGGTTTCTGGTTCAGCTGGCCGATCGCCTGCGACGCCGCGGGCTGTCGGAGAGAGAGTTCACCCTGGCGATGTCGCGTGCAGACATCGGCAATTACCTCGGGCTTGCCATGGAGACGGTTTGTCGCGAGTTCGCCGGGCTGAAAGAATCGGGCATCATCAACTTCGATCGACGCCGGGTCGGTATCGTCGATCTCGAACGGCTGCACGCGGCTGCCGAGGGCGGCGGCGAGCGTGAGGCATTGACGGCGAGCGGCCCACGGGCGGCGTTGCACTGACCGCCGCCGGAGGCCTTCCGGCGAAGATTCCTGCCGGGGAGGCACGGCCGGCACCACAGAGCTCGTCGCAAGGGGTCGCGGGGGCGTAAATTCGCCGGTGGACCGCTTGCCGTGGCGGACCGTTGCGCGCTACTCTCGATGGCGATGCGGGGCGTGGCGGCATCGAGGTCTCCCGATGTTCCCCGTGGGGGAACCTCCTCCAGGCCAGCGCGGGGGCGTTGGGGATGCCAACGACGATCGCGCGATGCGCCCGGCGTAACGAAAGCTCTGGGCCACGCGGCGGAGCGATGCCGTGCGGAAAGCAGCGGGGCCCCGCGTCAGCGTGTCGGGCCCGGGCTGAGCGACGGCGATGTGCGCGAGCCCGATCGATCGAAGCTCAGCGATACCGGCAATTGGGCGTGGGCACGGCCCGAGCGACGCCGCGCCATCGCCGAGACATGCGCGGGTCGATTGCGCACAGGCTGCGGAGTGGAAGTCGAACGAGAAGGTTCACTACGATGACGACATGGGTAGTGGTAGCGGACGGTACACGGGCCCGAATCTTCGAGACAAGCTCGGCGACCGGCCCGCTCAACGAAATCGATGGGCTGGTTCATCCCGAAGGACGTCTGCACGATCGGGAGCTGACCTCGGATCTCCCCGGGCGGGCTTTCGACAGCGGGGGGCAGGGTCGTCACGCAATGCAATCCAGGGTTGACCCGAAGCGCCAGGAGCACATCCGCTTCGCGACGGAGCTCGCCGACTTTCTGGAGGCAGCGCGCGTCGTCCACAAGTTCGATGAGCTGGTCATCGTAGCCGCTCCGGCGTTTCTGGGGCAGCTGCGCGATAAACTCAGCCGGCCAATCACTCAACTGATCACGAGCCAGATCGACAAGGATCTGACCCTGCTCAGTGTCGACGACATCCGCTCTCGGCTGCCGGAGCGACTCCGGGCGAGCTGAGGTCACCGCTCAGCTCGAACGGCCGGGTCCGTTTCGGCATCCCTTCGGCAAACCCACGGATTCGAGCAATGACCGATAGTTCACAGACGCTGGTGCGCGATATCATGAAGCGGCCGGTGGTCACTCTGAGCCGTAATGACAAGCTGTCCGTCGCCGAGAACCTGCTCAAACAGCAGCGCATTCGGCATATCCCGGTAATCGACGACGACGGCGAAGTGTGCGGTGTCGTGACGCAGCGCGATCTGTTCCGTGGCGCCCTGCTGCGCGCGTTGGGCTATGGATCGCGGCTGGCGGAGAAGATGTTCGAGTCGTTGCCTGTGAAAGAGGCCATGAGTAGCAATCTCTACACGACTTCGCCAGAGACGCCGGCGCGAGATGCCGCGAGCGTCATGCTCGAGAAGAAGATCGGCTGCCTTCCGGTCATTGCTGACGGCAAGCTGGTCGGCATCATCACGGAGGCCGACTTCGTCGCGATGGCCGCCGCCCGATGAGCCCTTCTGAGGAAGAACCCATCGCGCGTGGCGATCTCTCTGCACGCCAGCTCACCCTCGAGGCTCTGCGCAAGAGACTACGCGAGCAGGTCGGGCAGCGGCTGCAATCGGATCGGCGAGAGGATCCCGCGAGTCTTGGCGGCGGCGGTAGAGATCGCGGCGACGAGTCGGTGGCGACGCACGCGAGCGACCTCAACTTCGCCTCGGCGGACCTGCATCTGCACGGTCTCGAGGAGGTCGAGGCGGCACTGGTCCGCATCCGCAACGGCAGCTATGGCGTGTGCGTCGACTGCGGCGAGCCCATCGCCGCGGCCCGGCTCGACGCGCAGCCAGCGGCTGCACGATGCATCGACTGCCAGACCCGCTTCGAAGACGATCGCGACGAACGTGATGCGACGCCTAGCCTCTGAATCGCGCGTTGCGTTCGTCGCAGCGAATCGGCGACGCCGCGATTTCCCGGACCGGCCTCAAGCCCGTGGCGAGCGCGCCTAGCAGCTGACCGCAATGAGCAGCGGGCCGTGGGCGGCGCTCGGGGCGCCCGCGCAGGGGGCCTCAGGAGGCAGACGGTGGGCGAACACGACGTCGAGAGCGCCGCAGACGGAGCCCGCACGCGCGCGTTCACCAGAGCCATCCTCGAGGAGATCCGCGTCCTCGAGAGCATGATCGAGCGGGGCCTGATCGAAACCTCGCCGCAGCGGGTCGGCGTCGAACAGGAGATGTTTCTCATCGATGCCGAGGGTCGCGCTGCGCCCGTCGCCGAGTCGCTGCTCGACACGCTCACCGACCGCCATTTCACGACCGAGCTCGCGCGGTTCAATCTCGAAGTCAACCTCGATCCCGAGCCGCTCGACGGCCACTTCCTGCAGCGCCTCGAGGACAAGCTGCAACGCGCTCTCGACACGGCAACCGCGGCGGCCGCCCCGCTCGGCGCCAGCGTGCTGCTCACGGGCATTCTGCCGAGCCTCTCGCGCGACGACCTCAGCCTCGACAATCTGTCGCCCGGCCCCCGCTTCCGTCTTCTGAACGACGCCATTTCTCGAGCACGCGGCGGTGCCATTACCGTGGTGATCGACGGGCTCGATGCCTTCGAGATTACCCAAGACAACGTCATGCTCGAAGGTGCCAACACCAGTCTGCAGCTGCACCTGCAGGTGAGTCCTGCGGAGGGTGCGCACCTGTACAACCTCATGCAGCTCACCGCGGCCCCGCTGCTGGCGGCCGCCACCAACTCGCCGTGTCTGCTCGGCAGGCGCCTGTGGCATGAGACCCGTGTGGCGGTGTTCGAGCGCGCGGTGGACGCGCGCAGCGGGGTCCAAGTCGCTCGTGGGAATCCGCCGCGGGTGTGCTTCGGCGAGACATGGCTTGGCGATTCACTGGTGGAGATCTTTCACGACAACGCCGCGCGTTACCCGACCATCATGACCAGGGCCACGGAGCCCGAACCCGCTGCCCGCGTGGCGCGGGGTGAGGCGCCGGCGCTTTCCGCCCTGTGCCTGCACAACGGCACCGTGTGGCGCTGGAATCGACCCTGCTACGGCGTCGCCGATGGGCGCGCTACGTTGCGCATCGAGAGCCGCGTACTCCCCGCTGGCCCGACAATCATCGACGAGACGGCCAACGCAGCGCTGTTCTACGGCGTGCTCTTCGCCATGAAGGACTGTGCCCGCGATGTACCCGCCCGCTTGCCGTTTGCTGCCGCCAAAGCGAACTTTCTCGCCGCGGCGCAGCACGGCCTCGATGCGGAGTTCACCTGGCTCGACAGGCGACGCGTCGGCGCCCGTGCACTGCTGCTCGAAGAGCTCTTACCCCGGGCACGCCTCGGCCTCGCGCAGGTGGGGGTGCCAACGCGCGACATCGATCGCTACCTCGGCACCGTCACCGAGCGCGTCGAGACGAGGCGAACAGGATCAGCGTGGTTGCTGGACGCCATCGGCGAGCGCGATGGCCCGGGTCCGGCACTGTGGCGAGAGGTGGTGCTGCTGATGGCAGAGAATCAACGCCGCGGCGATCCCGTGCATCGATGGGAAAGCGCCGCCCTGCCTCCGCGGCTGGGCCGCGCCACCCGCGCCTCGGGCACCGTTTCCGAAATCATGACACGCGACGTTTTCACCGTGCGTCCCGACGATGTCATCGATCTTGCCAGCAGCGTCATGAGCTGGAAGCACGTCCGGCACATTCCCGTGGAGACCGAGGACGGCGAGCTGGTCGGACTGCTCACCGCCCGCGAGATCCTCGGCGCCCGCGAACGGCACAGCGTCGCCACTGAGGCGGACACGGCCATCGCCGTGCGCACCATCATGCACGGCGAGCCACCGACCATCGATCCGCGAGCGCCGCTGACCGAGGCCATGCGCCGGCTGCTTACCAACGACTCCGGGTGCCTGCTCGTGACGTCGGACGGGCGCCTGCTCGGCATCGTGACCGAGCGGGATTTCGTCCGCGTCGCCCTCGAGCTGCTCGAGCGGGCCTGACGGCGGTGCCCCCGTGGCACACCGAGTGCGTCGTCTCGTCGCGAGCAGTCCCCGCTGACGGCGGCCAATCGTCACCACGCTTGGCGCAATCGCTTGACCATCAGCGAGCGCACGAGATTCTCGCGATCGGCCTCTTCGAGCATGGCCTCGACATTGCGGATCGCCGCGTCGAGCTCCGGCAGCACAATGTGGTCGAGCGCGTTGACGCGCCGCTGCGTTCGGCGAAATGCAGCGGTCAGGCGCATCAGGTTGTTCTCGAGCACGGCCAACCGCCGCAGCAGCTCGACGAGCACGTGCATGGCCGAGACGAGCTGCTCGAGCTCGAGCGAGACTTCCCATCCCGAGCCGAGCGCCGGCGCCTGCGAGTCCTCGGCGACGCTGCCCGTCTCGAGCACCGTTGTGCCCACGCGGCGCCGCTCCACCCACTGCGGGTCCGGCCAGCGTCCGGGGCGGGCGAATCGGCGCAGCCCATACAGACCGTGGCGCAACATCGCGTGGCGCAGCCATCCGCGCGCCTCGGCGAGCTGTCGCGCAACGTCGCCGTGCGCCCGCTCGGCCTCAGCGATGGCCTCGATCATCGCCTGCGCCAGCAGG
Organism: Arenicellales bacterium; assembly: GCA_041550555.1. GTDB lineage: Bacteria > Pseudomonadota > Gammaproteobacteria > Arenicellales > JBFEOO01 > JBFEOO01. Next base: position 7,372 of record JBFEOO010000043.1, on the reverse strand, counting down.
TCGCGGCGTTCCTCCAGGACCGTCTTGCCCTCGACGACCAGGCGCCGCTCTTCGCGCCGCTCGAGGAGGTCCATCTTCGACGGTGCTTCACCCGCCACGGCGCCGCGTCCTGATGTGATCATCGAGCTGCGCATCGGACAGCCTTACCAGACTCTCGTCGGGCAAATCGCTCAGCAGCGCGAAGCCGATGTCCATGCTCGTCTCGAGGCTGCGCCGTTCACCACCCTGATTGACGAAACGCGCCTCCATCTCGTCACCGAAGCGCAACAGCTTGCGATCTGCCCCGCTCATGCTCTCTTCGCCGACGACGCTCGACAACAGCCTCAGCCGTTGGGCCTGCGCGTAGGAGGCATAGAGCTGCTGCGCAAGCGCCGGGTGATCGGCATGGGTCCGTCCGGCACCGATGCCGTCGCTCATCAGCCTCGAGAGACACGGCAGCAGCTTGACCGGCGGGAACACGCCGCGCCGATCGAGATCGCGGTCGAGCACGATCTGCCCCTCGGTGATATAACCGGATAGATCGGGAATCGGATGGGTAATGTCGTCGTTGGGCATGCTGAGCAGCGGCATCTGCGTGATCGACCCGCCGCCGCTTTTGAGACGTCCGGCACGCTCGTAGATAGTGGCCAAGTCCGAGTACATATAGCCGGGGTAGCCCTTGCGGCTCGGCACCTCGCCGTGGCTCGAGGAGATCTCGCGCAGCGCCTCGCAGTAGTTCGTCATGTCGATGAGAATGACGAGAACGTGCCGTCCTTCGCGAAACGCCAGATGCTCGGCTGCGGTAAGCGCGACCCGCGGCGTCAGCAGCCGCTCAGCGCTCGGATCGCTGGCGAGGTTGAGGAACAGCGCGACGCGCTCGAGCGCCCCTTGCTCGTCCATGTCCTGCTGAAAGCGTTTGGCGGTGTCGAACGTGACGCCGATTGCGGCGAACACGACGGCAAACTCGTCGGCATCGGCGCCCCGCAGGCGGGCGAATCGGGCAATCTGCGACGCCAGTCGATCGTGACTCAGGCCGCTGCCGGAGAAGATGGGCAGCTTCTGACCGCGCACCAGGGAATTCATCACGTCAATGGTCGAGATACCCGTCTCGATGAACTCCGTCGGCACACTGCGGCGCACGGGGTTGATCGCCTCGCCGTCGACGCGTGGGCGATGCGTGGGAACGATGGGCGGCCCGCCGTCTATGGGGTCCCCGACGCCGTTGAATACCCGCCCGAGCATGCCCTTGCCGACACTGAGGCGAACCGGCTCGGGAAGAAACCGCACCCGTGAAGTGCCGAGCGCGAGGCCATCGGTGCCCTGAAAGACTTCGACGACGACATCGTCTTCAGCCACGGCCACGACCCGCCCGAGCCGCGGACGTTGTCCGCCACTCAACACCTCGACACGATCGTAGAGCCCCACGCCGGCGGTGTTGTGCACGAACACCAACGGGCCGCGGATGCTCGTCAGCCCCGTATGGAGCAAATGGCGCTCGGGCTGCACCATCGCGTCAGCCCGCTGCCGCGCCGGTGGTTGCGGCGAGCGCGCCCAGCTCGCGTTCGAGCTCCTCCGCTGTGGTCTCGATTTCGCCGAGGCGGTCGTTGGCCACGTCGTCGCCGATGCGCTGAATCCGGCGCACGACGGGGAGCGCCGGAAGCGTGTCGGGGTCGGCGCCCTGCTCGACCGCGCGCGTGGCCAGATCGATGAAGCGATCGATCAGGTTCAGCATCGCGACCTGCTTTGCGGGCTGGCAGAAACGGTCGTTCTCCGAGAAGGCCGACTGACGCAGAAACGCCTCCACCAGCACTTCCGCGCAGACCAGCGTCAATCGCTGAGGTGCGGGCAGTGCGTCCCGTCCGACGATCTTGACCATCTTCTCGAGCTGGGCCTGCTCCTCGAGCAGCGCGAGCATGCGCGAGCGCCGCGCCGACCAGCGCAGACCGCCGTGCTCCTCCCACCATCGCACCGTGGCCTCGACGTACTCCGAGTAGCTGTCCAGCGGATGGATGGCCGGATAGAAACGGGCCTGGGCGCGGTGGCGGTCAAGGCTCCAGAATCCCTTCACGAAGCGCCGCGCATGCGCGGTCACCGGCTCGGAGAAATCGCCGCCGGGCGGCGACACGGTGCCAACGACAGTGAGCGACGACTCGGCGCCGGCCAGCGTAGTCATGCGGCCGGCGCGTTCGAAGAACTCGGCGAGCCGCGTCGGCAGATAGGCCGGGTAGCCTTCCTCCGCCGGCAGCTCTTCGAGCCGTCCAGAGATCTCGCGCAGCGCCTCCGCCCAGCGCGAGATGGAGTCGGCGAACAGCGCGACGTGCAGCCCCTGGTCGCGGAAATACTCGGCGATCGTGATGCCCGTGTAGATCGACGCCTCGCGCGCCGCGACGGGCATATTGGATGTGTTGGCGATGAGCACCGTGCGCTCCATCAGCGGTCGACCCGTGCGCGGGTCGTCGAGTCCGGGGAAGTCGTTCAGCACGCTGGCCATCTCGTTGCCGCGCTCACCGCAGCCGATGTAGACGATGACGTCCGCATCGCACCATTTCGCCACCGTCTGCTGGAGCACCGTCTTGCCGGTGCCGAATCCCCCAGGCAGCGCTCCGGCGCCACCCTTGCCCACCGGGAAGAAAGTATCGAGAACCCGCTGGCCGGTGAACAGCGGCTGCTCGGGCGAGGCGCGGGCGGCGCAGGGGCGCGGCACGCGGATCGGCCAGCGCTGCACCATCGTCAGCACATGCTCGTCGCCGTCGCCGTCGCGAACGCGTGCCAGCGGCTCGTCGACGCGATACTCGCCGGCGTTCGCCGCCCATTCGACGACCCCCGTCAAGCCGGCAGGTACCCGGATAGCATGAACGAAAGCGGTGGTTTCGGCGACCTCGCCCAGGGCGTGGCCCGCTGCGATCTGCTGCCCGGACTCGACCCGCGGCGTGAAAGACCACAGCCGCTCACGGTCGAGGCTCGCCAGCGTGTCCCCAACGCGAATGAAATCACCCTGCACGTCGGCCAACGCGTCGAGCGGCCGCTGGATGCCATCGAACATACAGCCGAGCAGTCCGGGCCCAAGCTCGACCGCCAGGGGCATGCCGGAGCTTTCCACGACCGCACCGGGGCGCAATCCCGTGGTGTCTTCGAATACCTGCACCGTGACGGCATCGGCGTCGAGCCGGATCACCTCGCCGAACAAACGGTCGCGGCCTACATAGACGGCCTCCTTCATCTGGAAGGGGCCCTCGGCGCGTGCCTTGATCACGGGGCCGCTGATCCAGAACACCTCGCCTCGACTCACGGGGCCGCCCGCTCCGTGTCACCGTGCAGCAGCGCCGCAAGCTCAGCGAGCACGCCCACCATCAGATCGTCGTAATGTGAACGGAAGCGGCCGTCGAGAATGCGATCCCGCCAGCTCACGACGATTCCAGGTGACTGCTCGGGGTCGAGCGCCACCTTCCCGGCCGGGCTCCACTCGGCGAGAACGCGCGCCAGTGTGCGCACCGTCTCGGGTGAGGCGCCGTTTCCCAGCGTGACCTCGAGTCTCTCGCCGCGGGCCGCGTCGCGAGCGAAGCGCAGCCAGTACGAGCACCACCGCAGCTGGCCCGGCGGCGAGCCCCAGGCCGCCGCGCAGCGGCGCTCGAGCCCCTCGCGGGCGCGCTGCTCCAGGTCGAAGAGCAGCGCCCAGCGCCGACGTCGGATCTCACTGTGCGTGCGCGAGAGGGCGCGCTCGCGGTCGGTTTGCTCGCGGCTCCGCACGCGCTCCGCCTGGTCGCGGTGGAAGGCAATCGACTCGGCGTAGGCGCCGCGACGAATGCGTTCGCGCTCCTCGGCGGTGGCGGTCGCGATGCGCGTCACCTCCCGCACGCGGTCGGCGTCGATCTTGCTCAGGAATTCCTCGAGATGCTGCGGGTCGTAGCTGTCGAGCACGTCGCTCATCACGCCCTCCGCGATGGGCACGCCACGCTCGGGGTCAGCCGCACGACGCACACCTCTGTGTCACTGTGGCCCCAGACCGAGCTCACGCCGCGCCCGCAGCAGCACGTTGTCGTCGAGAGGGGTATCGGCGTCGAGCGGCGGCAACAGGGCTAGCGGCGGCCGCGGCGCTGCCTCGATGAGCGCTTCGAGGCGGGTCTCGATGCGCGCGGCGCACTCCGTCGACAGGATCAGCAAGTCCGAGCGGCGGCGAGCGTCGAGCACCGTCTCCCAGATCCGCTCCGCATCATGCGGCGCAATCAGCGGCTCCGCCCCCAACAGCGAAAACGCCGTCGCCGAAAACTCGTCACCCAGATAAACGATGCGCATGCGGTGCCGTTTCACCCAAGCCGGTTGAGGATCATGATGGAGATGATCAGCCCATAGATGGCGATGCCCTCCGCCAGACCCACCATGACCAATGTCCGTCCGAACATCTCGGGTTTCTCGGCAATGGCACCGACCGCCGCCGCGCCGACCCCGGCAACGGCAATGCCGGCACCGAGCGCGGAGCCGCCCGTGGCGACGGCCGCAGCCACGTACCCCCAGCTGAGGACATCGGGGTCGATAACACCGCCCGCGGTCTCGGCGGCGAAAAGGGACTCGGGAAATACCGCCAGCGTGAGGTACGCGAGGGTGGCGCACCCCGCGACGAGCACGACGATGCCGAGAAGAACTCTCAGTTCACGATGCAGCATGCGGATCCCCTTGTGGATCTCCGGATTGAGGTGCCGCCGACTGCGCACGTCTGTGCCAGCGCAGTCACCTGATCCCCGGGTGGTGCTCGAGGCTGAGCGGCCGGAAACGGCGCCCTTGCCCGCGAAGAAAACGCCTGAAGAACTCGTACATGACGAGACGCGTCGTCTGGATCGACACCACGAGGCCTTCGAGGGCGATGACGAGCACGTTGCCGAGCACGAACACAATTGCCTGCCCCACCGTGCCCTCGGCCATGCCCGCCAAGGTCACGACCGCCGAGCTCAAGCCCGCGTGCGCCAGCGCGAAGGCACCGACGCGTGCGAACGAGAGCGTGTTGACGGCGAGCTGCAGGCCGTTCTCGACGAGCTCGGCGACGTGTGCGGCTGCCCCGGCGATCACTTTCACAAGCGATGCCTTGCCGGCGCCGGCGACGACACTGGCGGCGGCGGTCCACACCACGGCACCGAGCAGACCGATCCACATCGCATCAAGCGAATACACCCCCGCCACCACCGCGGCGAACGCGATAAGCAGCGGAAACTCGAGCACCCACCAGCTCGAGACAGCGCCCCGCCAGCGCGCTTCGATGCCGGCGAATGCTATGCCCGTGAGCAGCAGCGCGGCACCGAACACCAGCGGCACGCCGAGCACCGTCATTGGGGCGTCGAAGGGGTGCAGCCACAGAGGCTGGAGCAAGCCCTCGTAGCAGAACACCGAACCAAACAGCAGTCCGAACAGAGCGGCGCTGATACCGGCCGGCACCAGCAGCCCCAGCACGGGCACGCGGCGGCGTGCAAGCAGGCCGACCGCGACCAGCACCGCCCCCTGGCCGACGTCGCCGAACATATAGCCGAACATGAGCGGTGTCACGACGGCGAGCAACGGGCTCGGGTCGACCTCGTCTCGCGACGGCATACCGAAGCCGCTGACGAAGATCTCGAAGCGTTTCATCCAGGGTGGGTTATCGAGCACTACCGGCGGCACGCCGTGCCCCGCGGCCTCGCCGCCGCGGATCAGGTGCGGCGCCCCGCTCGCGAGCAGACAATCGCGCAGCTCGTCGAAGCGATTGCGCGGCACCCAGCCGCCGATCTCGACGAAGCGCCGTCCCTGCTGCGTCTTCTCTAGCGCCGCCGCCAGCCACAAATGCCGCCGCAACAGCCAGTAATAGCCGGCGATCCGGGTCTCACGGTTCAAACGCCGAAGCGCCTTGCGCTGCCGTGCCATCTCCTGACGGCGCTCGCCGATCAGCGTCGCAAGCTGGGCGCGAGCCTGGCGCGGTGCGCCGTGCAGCGCCGCCGGAATCGACAACAGCCGGGCATCGCATTCCTGCAGGACATGCTCCAGCGCAGGCCACGCCGCGCTCGGACACAGGCCGATCAGCACGGTCCGCTCCGTCTCCGCGTCGCGGCTCGGGTAGGCGGCGGTCAGGCTGTTGCGGCTTGCTTCAAGCAGTCGGCTGGCGTCGTCGCTGCGTTCGGCGACGATCGCCAGGAAGGGACGCACCCCGCCCGTGCCACGACTGCCCTCCAGGGCGGACAGCTCGATGGCATCGTCGGGCAGCGCGGCGAGTGCGCTTGCCAGGAGCTCCAGATCTTCGTTCTCCGCGGAGAGCCGGTGCAGCGCCGCGACGATCACGGCCGCACCGTCCAGCCAGCGCACGCAGGCATCCTCCAGATCGTCAATCACGGCCGCCAGCGGCGCCCGCCGGGAAAACGGCGCGAGCTGCCGCGGATCGGGAGTCGGCAGATCACCGGTCATCGGCGCCAAGCGGCTCTCGAGCCGTCGCAGTCGCGCCGTGTACTCGGCGCCCAGCGCTTCACCGTCGGGGAGCGATCCGACGGCCCCCTGCAGCTCGATCACACCGGCTTCTGCCAGGTGATCCATGATCACGGGAGCCGCCTCACGTTCAATGAGAAGATCCACCCATAACATGTTGACAGGTCTAAACATTTATTGCCCTGTCCTCGCCGCTCTCGGCCAGCACCGCATCGGCAGCCCAGCCCTGGTGGCGGGCGATCAACAGCGCCCGCACCTTCTCGAGCTGCAGCACCTCGAGCACGCCATAGACGACGGCAACGCCGGCGTTGAACGGACTGCCGGCCAGCATATCCCTGAGGTCGCGCGCGAGCGCATCGCGCAGCTGCCACATGGCACCGGCACCCGCCGGCGTCGACGCGCCCGAGGGGTGCCGCCGCTCGGTTTGGCTTTCCCTGAGCTCCCGCACCCGCTCGAGATGGTTGCGGATGCGTCCGGCGATGCGCGCCATAGCCCTGCGGTCGGCGCTCGGCAGACGGCGCACGTGCCTGGCGAAGTCGGCGAGCCAGAGCGACTCCGGTGAGCCAATGTCGTCCAGATACGGCCGCAAGGGCGTAGCGGCCACTGCGGCTGCGCGCCGATCCGCCGGAAGGCGGACGAATTCCCCCAGCGCGCCGGCGAGATCGCCGATCTCGCTGCCGGCACGGGCGCGCATCACGGCCCGCAGCCAGACCAGATCGGGCATGTGCCGCAACCACTCTCTGAAGGCGGTCCACTCGCGCGGCAGAAGCCGGCACAGCTCCTCGACAAGCTGCCGGCTGCGCGCCTGCAGGTGCCGCTCGATGGTCAGCAGATCGGGGCTGCGCGGCAGGTCGGCCACCCAGACCGCGAGGCCCTCGCTCTGCATCCGCTCGATGGCGTCGTCGACATCGATCGCCTCCGCAACGCGCCGCCATTGGCGCCGACGCGGCATCCT
>JBFEOO010000042.1:0-32244 GCA_041550555.1 Arenicellales bacterium | reverse complement strand
GATGCCGGCCCGGATCAATCACGTGCGTATCGGGGAGGCCATACTGCTGGGGCGGGAAACCATGCACCGCACACCGTGGCCGGATACCCATCAAGACGTCTTCGCGCTGCACAGTGAGGTGGTCGAGCTCAAGCGCAAACCGTCCGTGCCGGTGGGTGAGCTCGGCACGGATGCGTTCGGCAGAAAGCCACACTTCGTGGATAGGGGCGAGCGCGATCGCGCCATTCTGGCCATCGGCCGTCAGGACGTCGACCCCGAGGGCCTGCGTCCGCTCGCTGCGGGGATGTCCATCATCGGGGCGTCGAGCGACGAGCTCATCGTCGACGTCAGCGAGAGCGGGCGACCGCTGCAGGTCGGCGACGATATTGCCTTCGGCGTCGACTACGGGGCGCTGCTTGCGGCCATGACGTCACCCTACGTCGACAAGCGTTTGGTGGGGCGGCGCGGGATCGCGTCGCCGCCCACGGCACAGGGCGCGGAGCCCCGGCAGCGGCGCCGCGGTCGGTGATGGATTCCGGGCGCGACACCCATCACACGAGAGCGTACGTGCACCTCGCACGTCTCGCCCGCAACATGCGACTGCTGCAGGGGCTGGCGGGCGAGCGACCCATGTGGCCTGCCATCAAGGCGAACGCCTATGGCCATGGCGCCGAGCTCGTTGCGCGGCATCTCAGCGCGCTCGGCTACGACACGTTGTGCGTCGCGCACGTCGGCGAGGCGCTGGCGCTGCTCGACGCGGGCGTGGCGGCGCGATTCGTGACGCTGTCGGCGCCGCTGCCCCAGCACGCCGAGCTGTTCGTCGCCCATGACATCGAGCCCGCCGTGTGCACGGTAGCGATGGTCGATGCGTTGGCCGGCGCTGCGGAGCGGGCGGGCCGCAGCGTCCGCGTCCACGTCAAGGTGGATACCGGCATGGGTCGCATCGGCATCAGACCCGACGACGCGGTCGCATTCCTCGAGCACTGCCGGACACGCCCGCGGATCGAGGTGCGGGGCCTCATGAGCCACTTCGCCCGTGCCGACGAGGCCGACAAGCGCAGCGCAGTGTCGCAGCTCGAGATCTTTCGCGGCGTCATGCAGGCGGTCGGCGGTTTCGGTATCCGTTACTTTCACCTGGCCAACAGCGCGGGGCTATTCGATGTGCCGGACGCACGGCTCGATGCGGTGCGGCCCGGCATCTCGATCTACGGGCTCAAGCCGTCGCCGACCATGCTCAACCCCCGCTGCAGCGAGCTCGAGCCCGTGCTCGAGCTCAGGACACGGGTGACGTTCTTGAAGGAAGTACCGGCGGGGGTGGGTCTGAGCTACGGGCACGACTATCACACGCGGGTACCTTCGCTGATCGCGACCCTGCCCATTGGCTACGGCGATGGCCTGAGCCGGCGTCTCTCCAACAATCTGGACGTGCTGCTACACGGCACCCGCTGCCCGCAAATCGGCCGCATCACGATGGACCAGACGTTGATCGACGTCACACGCCTGCGCGGGCACGTCGCCGCAGGCGACGAGGTCGTCGTCGTCGGACGTCAGGGCGAGGAGTCGGTCACGGCGGATGAGCTGGCCGCCAGGCTCGGCACCATCAACTACGAGATCGTCACCTCGCTCGCCGCGCGTGTGCCACGCATCGCGGTGAGCTGACGGCCCGACCGCAGGCGAGCGTCAGCCGGCGACGCGCTCTCGATGCAGCCCCTCAGTCGGGCCGCGGCTGCGCCGTCTCCGAGAGCGCGAGCGGCGGGCGCAGAAAGTCGTACGCCTGCTCGAGCCGGTCGGTGCCCATGAGCTTGTCCCAGAAACGGAAGTAGAGCGCAAAATTGCAGCTGTAGCGCTGATGGTGCAGGTTGTGATGGGCGGCCGAGATCAGGTGCCTGCCGGGCAGGCCGCGCAGCCAGCGGTCGGGAAAGACCTCGTAGCCGGCGTGGTTGAGAACGCTGCATACCGTCATCACGACGAGGACGAAAAGCAGAGCGCCGACGTGTATCGGGATGACGAATACCAGAACTGGAATGACGGCAGCGCCGATGACGGATTCGTAGGGATGGAAGGAGAACGCGCCCCACGGCGTCGGCTGCCGCGACTCGTGGTGCACCTTGTGCAATAGGCGAAAGAGCTTGGGCCGGTGCATGGCGCGGTGCGTCCAGTAGAAATAGGTGTCGTGAATGAACAGGTACACGACGACGCTCGCCAGCAGATACGGTACGCCGTGCGCATCGAGGCTGGTGTACAGCGCCGTGCCGCCGTTCTTCCACGACTCGAGCACGAAGCTGCCCGGCACCGCGTAGACGATCGAGGTGATCACGGACCAGCGTATCTCGCGGGCGATGACGTCGCGCCCCGGCTCGAGCGAGGTGAGCTTGCGGGCGCGCACGCGGGCGGGATCGCGTTTCCACAGCACCCAGTAGAAGAGCCCGGCCACAGCGAAGTAGCGCACCACGATGATCACGTAGAGCGCCGCGGTGGTGGCCAGAAAAGTCTGCCAGCTCACGACCGAGGTGCGCCCGGGCGCGCGGCAGCAGCCCTGTGATGTCGAGTGCGCATTGCCTGACCGATGATAGCAGAGCGGCGCGCGATCGCGCGCCGCCTTGGCCGTCCCCGACGTGCGCGGCGCCGACGAATGACCGACAATGCAGCCATGTTGCAGGGTGCTCAATCACCGCGTCGCCCCGGGCCCGTCGACGTCGACCTGATTCTGGTCGGCGGCGGTCTCGCCAACAGCCTCATTGCCTGGCGGTTGCTGACCGTGCGCCCGGAGCTGCGGCTGCTCGTCTTGGAGCGCGAAGCACGACTGGGTGGCAATCATATTTGGTCGTTCCATGATTCCGACCTCACCGCGGCCCAGCGCGGGTGGATCGGTCCGCTGGTGACGCGGTCGTGGCCCCACTACGACGTTCGCTTCCCGGACTTTACGCGACGGCTCCATGGCGGCTACCACTGCATCAGCTCGATGCGCCTCGACGCGGTCGTGGGCGAGGCGCTCGGCGACCGGGTTCGGCTGGGTGCGCAGGTTGCCGCTGTGACGGCGACGGGGGTAGAGCTCGCAGACGGCAGCCGAATCGACGCGCGGGCGGTGGTCGATGGGCGGGGTGCCGTGGACAGTCCGCACCTGACGGTGGCGTATCAGAAGTTTCTGGGCCAGCAGGTGCGTCTCGCCGGCCGGCACGGTCTGTCGGGACCGCTGTTGATGGACGCCACCGTGGCCCAGGTCGACGGCTTCCGCTTCCTCTACGTGCTGCCACTGGACGACGACGTGGTGCTGGTCGAAGACACCCGCTACAGCGACGACCCCGAGCTCGACAGCGACGGGCTGCGGGCACAGGTACAGCGTTATGCGCGTGCGGCAGGCTGGACCGTCGCGGCGGTCGAGCGCGAGGAGCAGGGGGTGCTGCCGATCGTGCTGGCGGGCGACATCGAGGGGTTCTGGGCCGAGGCCCCCGCCGCCGTGGCCCGCAGCGGGCTGCGAGCGTGCCTGTTTCACGCCACCACCGGCTACTCGCTGCCCGACGCGGTGCGGCTCGCCGACGAGATCGCGGCCAGTCCGACGCTCGACGGTGTGGCGCTGGACCGGCTGGTGCGCCAGCGCTCGCGGGAGGGCTGGCGGCGCCAGGCGTTCTTCCGGCTGCTCAACCGCATGCTGTTCGTGGCTGCCGCGCCGAGTGAGCGCTTTCGCGTGCTGCAACGTTTCTACGCGCTGCCGGAGCCGCTCATCGCCCGCTTCTACGCTGGGCGTCTCAGCCTTACCGACCGCATTCGCTTGCTGAGCGGATCGCCGCCTGTGCCGGTGCACCGTGCGCTGGGGTGTCTCTCCGAAGCGAGCGTGCGTCGGCGCCGGCCGGCCATCGCGCTCGGCGTGCCCGGGGCGGGCCGGTGAGCCGCCGCCGGGCAGCCGTCATCGGCAGCGGCTTCGGGGGGCTGGCCCTGGCCATTCGCCTGCAGGCGGCAGGCGTTTCGACGCTGCTGGTCGAGAAGCGGGATCTTCCGGGCGGCCGCGCCTACGTCTACCGGGACGAGGGCTTTACGTTCGACGCCGGGCCCACCGTCATCACGGCGCCGGACTGCCTCGAGGCGCTGTTCGCGGTGGCCGGCCGAGAGCTCGGTGACTACGTCGAGCTGCTGCCCGTGGATCCGTTTTATCGTTTGTGCTGGGAGAGCGGTTACTGCTTCGACTACACCAACGATGCCGAGCGCACCAATGCGCAGATCGCGCGCAAGAGCCCGGCTGACGTCGCGGGCTACGCGCGTTTCCTCGACTATGCGGCCGACGTCTTCGAGGAAGGCTACGTCAAGCTCGCCGACGTTCCGTTTCTCGACTGGTGGAGCATGATTCGCGCGGCCCCGCAGCTGCTGCGACTGCAGAGTTATCGCTGCGTATACGACATCGTCTCCCGCTACGTCCATGATCCCGAGCTGCGCCAGGCCTTCAGCTTCCACTCGCTGCTGGTCGGCGGCAATCCGTTCACGACGTCGTCCATCTACACGCTGATCCACGTGCTCGAGCGCCGCTGGGGGGTGTTCTTCCCCCGCGGAGGAACAAGTCGGCTGGTCGAGGCCCTGGTGCGTCTGTTCCAAGAGCTCGGTGGCGAGGTGCGGCTCGGCAGTGCCGTCGAGCGGATTCGCACCCGGGGCGGTCGCGTCGTGGGTATCGACCTCGCCGATGGCGCAAGCGCCGACGTCGACGTCGTGGCCAGCAACGCCGATGTGGTGCATACCTACAGTCGGCTGCTCGCCGCCGAGCCCCGCGCCGCGCGGCCGCGCTCTGCCCTGCTGCGCAAGCGCTACAGCATGTCGTTGTTCCTCATCTACTTCGGCACGCGCGCGCGGCACCCGCGGCTTGCCCACCACAACGTGCTGTTTGGCCCGCGCTACAAGGAGCTGCTCACCGACATCTTCGAGACGGGACGTCTCGCCGACGACTTCTCGCTCTACCTGCATGCGCCCACGATCACCGACCCGAGCCTGGCGCCGCCCGGCTGCGAGGCGTTCTACGTACTGTCCCCGGTCCCCCACCTGGGCAAGGCGCAGATCGATTGGAACGTGGAGGGGCCCCGCTATCGCGACCGCATCCTCGATTATCTCGAGCGCCGCTACATTCCGAATCTGCGTCGCGATCTGGTGACCTCACGTATCTTCACCCCGGCCGATTTCGAGAGCGAGCTCAATGCCCACCTCGGCTCGGCGTTCTCGCTCGAGCCGGTGCTCACCCAGAGCGCCTATTTCCGGGTGCACAATCGCGATGACCGCATTGGCGGGTTGTACTTCGTCGGTGCCGGCACGCATCCCGGCGCCGGCGTCCCTGGCGTCGTCAACTCGGCCAAGGCCACGGCAGGGCTGATACTCGCCGATCTGGGCTTGCCAGGAGAGCGCAGTGCCGGTTAGGCCGCAGCAGAGCGATCCCGTCGTCGCGCACAGTCAGCGCATGATCGCGCACGGCTCGAAGAGCTTTGCAGCGGCCGCCCGGCTGTTCGATGCGCCGACTCGCGCGAGTGCCTACATGCTCTATGCCTGGTGCCGCTACTGCGACGATCAGGTCGACGGTCAACGCTACGGCATGGCCGCCGGCGGCGCGACCGGCGGCGCCGGGGCACGTCTCGAGCGCCTGCGCGAGCAGACGCGCCGGGCCTTGCAGGGCGAGGCCATGAGCGAGCCGGTGTTCGCCGCTCTCCAGCGTGTCGTCGCTCAGCACAATATCCCGCCGCACCATGCCTTCGAGCTGCTCGAGGGATTCGCCATGGACGTCGCCGGCAGGCAGTATGCGGAGCTCGACGATACCCTGCTCTACTGCTATCACGTCGCTGGCGTGGTCGGCGTGATGATGGCGCACGTGATGGGTGTGCATGCGCCGGAAACGTTGCACCGGGCGGCCGACCTCGGCATTGCCTTCCAGCTCACCAACATTGCGCGCGACGTCGTGGAGGACGCCGCGGCGGGCAGGGTCTATCTGCCCGGCAGCTGGCTCGTGCAGGCGGGGGTGCCGCCGGCGCAGGTCGGCGACCCCGTTCACCGCGAGGCGGTGTTCGCGGTGGTCGCAAGGCTGCTCGCGGAAGCCGACCGCTACTACGCCTCCGCCGATCAAGGCCTCGCCGAGCTGCCCGTGCGCTGCGCGTGGGCGGTCGCCTGCGCCCGCGGAGTGTATCGAGACATCGGCCGCATCGTCATGCAACGCGGTGCGCATGCCTGGGATCGGCGTGCCGTGGTCTCCGGCGCGCGCAAGGCCGCGCTGGCCGTCACCGGTCTCGCTCGAGCTCTGCTGGCGGTTGCTGTCGGGCGGCGCCGCCGACCGCGGCCGCGCGTCGGTCTTTGGACCCACAGCGAGCGGGCACCGCGACTCGCCGACTGACCGGCGGGTGCCCGCTGCACGTGTCACGGACGATGCGCCGGCACGTCGAGAAGGGTCCCCGCTCGGGACGTTGCGCAGGCGCGTCGGGCGAGCTTCACCAGATCGGCGCGATGCGATGCGGAGCAGGCGGATGAGCCGCACGGAGCCGCCGCCGGCACGGCACCTCGGCGCGTACGGTTTCTGTATCGCAGCGAAGCTCGTCGTCTTCGCTCTCGCCGCGCCCCGCTACGGCTATCTCTCCGACGAGCTGTACATTCTCGACGCAGCGCAGCGGCTGGCGTTCGGCTACGTCGATTTCCCGCCGCTGAGTGCATGGTTTGCCGCCGCAGCCACGACGCTGTTCGGTGATTCGCTGTGGGCGATTCGCTCACCGGCGGCTGTGGCGGGCCTTGGGGTAGCGCTCGTCACGCTCGAGATCGTGCGGGCCCTGGGCGGGCGGACGTTCGCTCAGTGGCTGGCAGCCGTCGTCGCGGTGACGGCGCCGGCGTTCGTTTCCATCCACGCGGTTTTCACGATGAATGTCTTCGATCAGCTGTGGTGGAGCCTCGGCTTCCTGCTGCTGATTCGCTACCTGAACGAGCGGCAGTATCGACGCATGCTGGCCCTCGGCCTGATCGTGGGCATCGGTCTGATGACCAAGCTGTCGATGGCCCTCTTCGGCGTCGGCGTGGTGCTGGGGTTGCTCGCCTGGGAACGGCGCGTGCTGGCGCGGCGTGAATTTTGGCATGCCGTTGCCGTCGCCATCGTCGTGTCGCTGCCGTTCGTGCTCTGGCAGCTCGGTCACGGACTGCCCTTTGTGGAATTTGCCCGTGCTTACAACACGGAGCGCGCCGGGACACTGGTCATGAGCGACACGCTCACCGGGCTGTTCGTCACCATGAATCCGGCTTTCGCCATCGTCTGGCTGTGCGGTGCGGCGTGGGCGCTGCTCGCGCGCGACCGCGCACTGCGCGTCGCCGGTACGGCCGCCGCCGTGGGTCTGGCGATCATGCTTGCGGCGCACGTGAAGTTCTACTTCGCCGCACCCCTGGCCGTGCTGTGGGTGGCGGCGGGCGCGGTGGCGTGGGAACGCTGGCTCGGGCTGCCCACGCGCCCGCTGCTTGGCACCGGCGCCGTCATCGCGTTGCTCGCGTTGGGGGCGCCGGCGATCGCAATCGGCGCCCCCGTGTTGCCGCGCGAGCAGCTGCAGGCGCTCGCCACGTGGATCCGGGATGGCCAGCGCGGCTATGCCGGCGGGCAGCCGGCCATGATACGCAGCTACTTCCCGCATTTCGCCGAGATGCACGGCTGGCCGGAGCTCGTTGCCCTCGTCACCGACGTCTATGCACGACTTCCTCGCGAGCAGCGCCAGAACGCGGTGTTATTCGCGGCTTACTACGGCCAGGCGGGGGCGTTGAATCACCTCGACCACGCAAACGTCCTGCCCGAAGCGCATAGCGGCCACATGAGCTATCACCTGTGGGCCGACGGTCTGAATATCACTGCGGGCGTCTTCGTCGGGTTCGAGGCGGAGGAGCTCGACGCGCTGTTCGCCGTCGTGCGGCACGAGGGGACACTGCGGTGCGAGCCGTGCATGGCGCGCGAAGACGGTCTCCGTGTCTACTACGTCGCCGGGCCCAGGCTCTCGCCGCCCGCGTTGCGCCAGCGTCTCAAGCGCTACTACTTCTTCTGACAGGGGCTGCGGCCGAACGAGCCGGCATACCGTCGCCGTGCCCTCTCAGCGGCTCGCCTTGAGCTTCTCGAGCGGTGGTGCGTAGATGAAGCCGAAGGACACCGCGCCGTCGCGCTCGCGCGTGCTGTGGTGTATCCAGTGCGCCCGCACGATGCGCTTCATGTAGCCACCCTTGGGATTGTAGGGGAGGCGGATGCGTCGGTGCACGATGACGTCGTGGAACACGAAGTACACGACCCCGTACGCCGTGACGCCGAGGCCCACCCACAGCAACGGGCCGTAGCTGTTTACGCCGAGGTAAATGCAGACGATGGCGGGGGCACTGAAAAAGACGGCAAACAGGTCGTTCTTCTCGAACGCGCCGGTGCGGGGACGATGATGTGAGGCATGCAGACACCACAGCGGACCGTGCATGACGTGCTTGTGCGCGAGGTAAGCGACCCCTTCCATCGCGACGAGCGCAGCCGCGAACAACAGCGCATTGACGGCCACGTCTGCAGCGTCGGGCATCGAGAATGCTTCCACAAAGTCGACGTCGGTGGTGCCCGATTTTAGCAGGACGTCGACAGCGCCACGAGGACGGCCGAGCGCGCGATGCCGTCAGCCCAGCCGTCGGAGACGGCGTGCCGAGGCGACTGCGGGCTGCCGGCGGGGAGGTCGGCAACGACGCGGCGCGCGTCCTTGCGTTCAGAGCGTCTGCAGGCGGCGGGCAAAGCGTTGGGCGAGGGCGAGGCCCAGCATCCCGGCGCCGAGCAGGATGCCGATCGGCAGGCCGAGCGACGCCACCGGCTCGTCGCGCCAGAATATCGCCGAGTAGGCTTCGAGTGCCCAGGCATTGGGCGTCAACGCGCCGAGATCCTGCAACAACGGCGGCATCAGGAAGCGCGGCACCATGCTGCCGCCGATGGCGGAGAGTATGAGGATTGCCACGTTGGCCAGCGTCTGCGCCTGGCGTCGCGTCGTGCAGGCGGTGACCAGCGCCAGCGCCAGTCCGGCTGCGGCCGCCGACGCGGCCAGCGTGGCCAGCGACCAGGGCACGACGTGTCCAGGCAGATCGATGCCATAGAGCAGCCAGGCGACGACGAAGATGACCGCCACCTGGACCACCCCTTGCGCAACCAGGAACAGGAACTTGCCGTTCACGAGCGTCGCCGCCCCGGCGGGCCCGGCCAGCACGCGGTCGAGAATGCCCGCCTCCTCCTCCTCGAGCAGCGTCACCGCACCGTGGACTGCGGAGAACAGCAGAAACAGGACGGCCACGGCTCCCGCGTAGTAGGCGACGTGATTGAGGTCTGCGGACACGCCCGCGACATACTCGTGCTCGACGGCCGCCGGCCCGCCGCTGCCGGCGCTTGCGTCCTCGCTGTCCGAGGGCGCGTGCATCCGCTGCAGCTGGCCGGCGAGCAGCGACATCGCCACGCCGCGCACGGGGTCACCGACAATGACCAGGCTTTCCCCCTCCGCTTTGCTGCCCACGCCGGCGGCGTCGCGAATGATGAGCCCGACATCCGCGCTCCCGCGCCGCACCCGGGCACGAACCTGCTCCGCGGTCAGCTCGCGGTCGCCGGACGCGTCAATGACATCCAGCCCTCTCAGCGTTGCCACGAGCGTCGCAGAGGTCGCACTGTGTGCTTCGTCGGCGATTGCCAGCTGCACCCTCATGTCGACGCCGCTCGCGGCGGCGAACACGGTGGCGAAGACGATGAAAAAAGCAGCCGGTATGAGAAAGCCCATCGCCAGCGCGCCCCGATCCCTGACCAGACCCAGCAGCATGACCTGGAAGACCGCGATGTTCACGGCTCGAGCTCCTCACCCGTCCAACGCAGGACGACGCTGGCGAGCGTAGGTGCGCGCACCCGCATGGATGCCACGGTGAGGCCCGCCTCGGCCAGCCTGGCGCCGAGCGCGGCGGCCTGCCCCATGCCTCGCTCGAGCCGGCGCTCCCAGGTCATGCCGTCACTGAGCGGCGCAAGCCCTTCGTGGGCCAGCAGCCGCCGGCCGCTGGCGTCGGCGGCCTCGCCGAGCGTGACGGTGAGCTCTTGCGCGTCGCCGAAAGCGTCCTCGATGAGCTCGCGCGGCGCGCCCTCTGCGCACACGCGGCCGCGAGCCAGGATGCCGACCCGGTCCGCCAGCACGTTCGCCTGTTCGAGATCGTGCGTTGCCAGCAGGATGCCGATACCGTCGCCGCGCAGGTCACGAAGCAGGTCGTGAATGCGCTGGCGGGCGTGGAGATCAACGCCGACGGTGGGCTCGTCGAGGACCAACGCCAGCGGCTCGTGCAGCGTGCCGGCGACGATGTTGAGCCGCCGTTGCATGCCGCCCGAGAGCGCGGCCACGCGATCGTCGCCGCGGGCGGCGAGACCGACACGGTCCAGCGCGCGCTCGACCTTCGCCGTCAACCCTCGGCGCGCGACGCCAGCCAGGCGCCCGAACACCGACAAGTTTTGACGCGCGCTCAACTGTGGATAGAGCGCGAGCTGTTGGGGAACGACGCCGAGCGCACGACGCGCCTCGCGGTCGCGGCGTGGATCCCGACCGGCGACGCGAATGCTGCCCGCATCGAGGGCGAGGCGACCGCTGATGGCCCGCAACAGACTCGTCTTGCCAGCGCCGTTGGCGCCCAGCAGGGCGTAGATCTCACCGCGGGCGACGGCGAGATCGACACCGGCGATGGCTGGATGGCGGCCGAGTTGCCGCCGGGCGCCGCGCACCTCGAGTACAGCGGTGCCGCTGTCGTCGACCGGCGGCGCCGCCTCAGGAAGCGGCGCGAGCGAACTCGGGTTCAAAGCGCGTGCGCTCGTTCTGGTCGGATTCGACGAGCGTTCGCGTCAGCTCGGCCAGCGGCGCCAGCGCCGGTCCCAGATCGCGCAGCGCGAAGTTGGCCTGGTCGGCGTAGCGCCCGGCGAGCGCCAGCGCGCGTTCGCCGCCCACCAGCGAGGCGAACGTCGTCTTGTTAGCGTCCTGGCCGGTGTCCTTGCCCATGCCGTGATCGCCCGCAATGTCGATGACGTCGTCGCGGATCTGAAAGGCGAGTCCGAGGTTGTGGGCGAACTCGCGCACCGCATGCAGCCGGTCGTCGGCCGTTCCGGCGATCCTCGCCCCGATGTCTGCCGCAGCGACGAACAGCGCGGCGGTTTTCTGCGCGTGGCGTTGGAGCAGACTGTTGAAATCCGTAAGGCTGTGATCGGCGTGCAGATCGGACTCCTGCCCGGCGACGATGCCGTCGCTGCCGATCGCGTTCGCCAGGACCGAGATCAGCTCGGCGCGCAGCGCCGCGGAGAGATGGCGCGCCTCGGCGATCACCGCGTACGCGCCGTTGAGCAAGGCAACAGCGGCCAACATCGCCGTGTCTTCGCCGTAGATGCGATGGTTCGCCGGTCTCCCGCGCCGCAGCGTGGCATTGTCCATGAGCGGCAGATCATCGAGAATGAGCGACGCCGTGTGAACCATCTCGACAGCACACGCGGGGTCGAGCGCGAGCTCCTCGCGCCCGCCCATATGGGCGGTGACCATGATCGTCACCATAGGGCGAATGCGCTTGCCCGGAGCCAGCAGGCTGTGGCGCATGGAGCGGTGCAGTCGCTCAGGGTGTCGATGCTCCGGCGGCACGAGCTCCGCGAGCCGTGCGTCCAGAAGTCTTCTGATTCGCTCGGTTTGACTCTCGAGTGGCAACGTCAATGGTGTCAGTCTCCCTTGGATGACCGCTCCCGGCTTGTTGTCGACCCGCCGATTTCGATAGGGATTGCAGTGGTCAGCTGCGGATCGGCGCGACGGCCGCCCGCTGCGAACGCTATTATGCACCTGTTTTCCATCTCGGCGCTCGCCTGTCGTTAATACGTGGCGTGAGGGGCGCACCATGGCGACGGATCGCCTGCGCCCGCCAGCGAGCGGTTGGGTGCCGGAAGCGCGCGCCGCGCCATGTCCGGCGCAGCAGAGGTGGTCGTCACTGTTCTCCATGGGCGTGAGCGGGTGAGCAAGGCGCTTTCGATGCTGGTGTTCGGCGCTACGGGCTACGTCGGCACCAATCTCGTGCCGCGTCTTTCAGCACATGGCTACCACGTGCGCGCTGCCGCGCGCGACCGCTCCGTGCTGGAGGGGCGCTGCTGGCCGGGCGTCGAGCTGATCGGTGCCGATGCGCTCGATGCCGCCACGCTCGGGCCGGCACTGCGCGGCGTCGACGTCGCCTACTATCTGGTGCATTCGATGGCGGCGGGTCGCGACTTCGGGCGGCTCGATCTGCGCGCGGCCGATCTGTTTGCCGAGGCTGCCGCCCGGGCAGGGGTCAAACGCATCGTCTATCTCGGGGGGCTGGTGCCGGAGGATGCCGATTCCGAGCACCTGATATCGCGGCGCGAGGTGGGGCGGCGCCTGGCGTCGGGCAGCGTGCCGGTCACGGAGCTGCGGGCCGGCGTGATCGTGGGCGCCGGCTCGGCCGCCTTCGAGGTGATCCGTGACCTGGTCAATCACTTGCCGATCATGGTGACGCCGCGCTGGGTACAGTCGCGCTCCCCGCCGATTGCCCTCGACAACCTGCTCGAGTATTTGGTGCGGGTGCCGGAGATCGCCGAGACGGCGGGCCGCGTGTTCGACGTCGCCGGTCCCGAGATGCTGTCCTACGAGGAGCTGATGCGAGGTTATGGTGCCGTCGTCGGCAAGCGCCCGCGCATTCTTCACGTGCCCCTGCTCTCGCCGCGGCTGTCGTCTTACTGGCTCGGGCTGGTTACCGCCGTGCCGAGCAACGTCGCGCGGGCGCTCATCGAGGGGCTCAGGAACGACATCCGGGCCGACAGCGCGGCGCTGCGGGCGCGGGTCCCGCAGCGGCTGCTCAGCTACGAGGAGGCCGTGCGCGCGGCGTTGCAGGCGGAGCGGTGCCATCGGGTGGCCGCGCGCTGGGTGGAAGGGGCGTGGCGCTTTCGTGGCCAACGCGCCGATCACGCTTTCTACGCGAAACGCGCTCGGGGCACCGCGACGGCTCGGGCGAGCGCGGCCGCCGTGTGGCGGCAGGTGTCCGCCATCGGCGGCGAGAATCGCTACTACTGCCTGGGGGTACTGTGGACGCTGCGCGAGGTGATGGATTGGCTCGTCGGCGGTCTCGGTCTCAAGCGCGGGCGCCGGCACCCGAGCGAGATAAGGGTCGGCGACACCATCGATTCGTGGCGCGTTGCGGGTGTCGAGCCGCAACGACGGCTGACGCTGCTGTTCGGCATGAAGGCGCCGGGTTCCGGAGTGCTCGAGTTCGAGCTCGAGCCCCGGGGCGAGACGCAGACGGCGATTGCCGTAACCGCCTACTGGCATCCTGCCGGCGTTTGGGGTTTGCTTTACTGGTACGCTTTCACACCGGTGCACGCCTTGGTCTTTCGCTCTATGGCGCGCGCCATTGCGCGCCGCGCCGAAGCAGATCGCTGATGGTCGCAGCGGGTCGTCGACGGCGTCGCCGGCGACGGCGCGGCGCACGGCTGCGGGGGATGACGTGTCCAGGCGCCAGATCATCCAAGCTGTGCCGTTGAACGACCGCACGCCGGCCGCCGTCGCCGACGCGCTGGGGGCTCGCGCCCGACGCGTCATGCTGCTCGGCGCGCCCGGCGTGGGTAAATCGACGCTGGCGACGGCACTGGCACGGGAAATCGTCGCCGCCGGGCAGCAGGCATGGTGTCTCGGTGCCGACCCCGGCTCGCCGTCGTTCGGTGTGCCCGGCGCGGTGTGTTTCGGTGAGTGGCGTGGAGACGCCTGGCATCTCGTCGATCTCGAGGCACTGTGCAGCCTCGATGCAGGCCGTTTCCGCTTGCCTCTGCTGGCGGCGGTCGAGCGCCTGGCAAAGCGGCATGCACCCCGCGGCGTGCTGTTGCTCGACGCGCCCGGCGTGGTACGCGGCGTGGCTGGGGCCGAGCTCACCGAAAGCTTGATCGAGGTCCTTGCTATCGATACCGCGATCGTGCTGCAGCGCGAGGCGGGTGCCGTGCGGCTCGACCACGAGCTGGCGGTGGCGGGCTGCGAAGTAATCAGGGTGCCGGCTTCGCCGGCCGCGCGTCGGGCGGGAAAGCGCGAGCGCGCCCGCCGTCGCACGCGCATGTGGGAGCGGTACCTCACCGGCGCGCACGCGGTGCGGGTTCGTCTCGACGACGTGCGCTGGGTCGGGACGCCCCCGCCGCACGACGTCGAGAGCGCCTGGAAGGGTCGTCAGATAGGGGTGCTGGCGGCGCAGCGCACGCTCGCCATGGGCGAGATCGCGGGCTGGCGCGCGGGGCTGCTCGAGCTACGCCTGCCGCCGGGCGTCGATCGCGTTTCGGCGTTGCTGCTGCGTGACGCCCGGCGCGACGCGCAGGGCCTGCTCAACACGGCGCCGCCGTTCGCAGGCGCTGCGGTGCGCTATGTCGCAGCGCCCGACGTCGCGCCCTACCCCCGCTCCGCCGACGCGTCTGCGCCAGGCACCCCGCTCGTGCGCGTCGGTGCAGTCGTCGCCACGCTCGTCAACGGCGTCTTTGGCGACCCTCTGCTGCACGTGCGGCTGCGTCACCAACGCAGGAGCCTGCTGTTCGATCTCGGTGACGGCGCGCGGCTGCCGGCGCGGGTCGCGCATCAGGTCAGCGACGTGTTCGTGAGCCACGCGCACCTCGATCATATCGGCGGGTTTCTGTGGCTGTTGCGATCGCGCATCGGCCGGTTCCCTGCCTGCCGCCTCTACGGGCCGCCCGGTCTCGCCGACCATGTCGCGGGTCTGCTGCAGGGCGTCGAGTGGGACCGTGTCGGTGACAATGCGCCGCGATTCGAGATTGCGGAGCTGCACGACGATCGCCTGATCCGCTTCACGATAACCGCCGGGGACAGAAGCCCGTCGCAGGCCGCAGGGCGGGATAGCCACGGTGGCGTCCTGCTCGACGAGCCCTCGTTCCGCGTCCGCGCGGTGACGCTCGATCACGGCACGCCCGTGCTCGCCTTCGCCCTGGAGCAGCCGACGCTGCTCAACGTTCGCAAGGAGCGGCTGGCCCAGGAGGGACTTGCCCCCGGTCCCTGGCTCACGGCGCTCAAGCGAGGTATTGCAAGCGGCGACGACGAGGGGCGCGTCACGCTTCCCGACGGCCGCTCGGGCTCCGTGGCCGCGCTTGCCGAGGCGCTGATCATCGCCAGGCCTGGCCCCAAGCTCGCCTATGCGACAGATCTTGCCGACACCGCTCGGAATCGCGAGCGTCTCGTCGATCTCGCGGGCGGGGCCCACACGCTGTTCTGCGAGGCCACTTTCGTCGAGGCGGACGCAGCGCAGGCGCGGCGCACGGGGCATCTGACCGCGCGCGCCTGTGGCGAGATCGCCACAGCCGCTGCCGTCACCCACCTGGTGCCGTTTCATTTGTCGAGGCGCTACGAGCACGAGCACGAGCGCGTCTACGACGAGGTGCGTGCCGTATGCTCGCGGGTGGTGGTGCCGCGGTGAGGCGCCGGCGGCGCTACACCGGAACGGCCCCGGTTCAGCGCCCAGCGAACTCGCGCTGCGTTGCGTGGTCGGACGGTGACGCCGTCAACCACGTCCAGGGAGAAAAAACCGTGTCACGAGAACTGTTATCGGTCGGCCTTGCCGGCCTCGTCGCGCTGTCGGCGCTGGGTGTGAGTCCGCCGACCCGCGCCGAGAATCCGACCCCCTATCCCGACACCGTCGTCACGCCGACGCGCCACAGCTACTCGGCGCTGGTCGAGCGACTCGACACCGCGATACAGAGCAACGAGCTGGGCATCGTCGCGCGTGCCAGCGCCACGCTCGGGGCCAAGAGCATCGGTGTCGAGATACCGGGCAACATGGTGGTCATGGTGTTTCATCCGCGTTACGCGGTGCGCATGCTCGCGGCAAGCGTGGCCGCCGGCATCGAGGCGCCCATCCGCTTCTACATCACCGAGAACGACGACGGCAGC
Organism: Arenicellales bacterium; assembly: GCA_041550555.1. Taxonomy (GTDB): domain Bacteria; phylum Pseudomonadota; class Gammaproteobacteria; order Arenicellales; family JBFEOO01; genus JBFEOO01. The sequence continues at coordinate 16,342 of JBFEOO010000042.1, read as the reverse complement.
GCGACGCTGACCTACCGAACGCCGAGCAGCGTTTTCAATCCCTACGAGAATGCCGAGCTGGATGCCATGGCCGAAGAGCTCGATGCGAGCTTCGCGCGCATCGCGCAGCAGGCCACCGCCGACTAGCGAGACGGACGGGGTGGCGGTCGTAACGCATCACGGCCATACCGCTCGCCATCGGTTTCGTATCGGGGATCGGCGCGGCTCGAGCCGATGATGCGGGGCGGGCGGTTGCCTGTCCGCTCGTGGCGCCGAGCGCGCTGTCACCAGACCTGCCGCGGGCGCGGATGCGTGCCGGCGTCGTGTGCTCGCTGCGCCGGGGGCATGCCTGGCTGTGGAACGAGGCCGGCGGCGGCTGCTACGCGTTCGCCGCAGAAGCGCGATCGGCCGTGCGAGAGTCGATGAACCGTTTCACCGTCTCGACGTCGTTCGCCAGGGCGTGGTAGCGCTCCTCGAGCTCCAGGATGTGCTCGAGGCGCGGCGGCAGCGGTGCCGGTCGGCCGATGGCGCGCTCGATGGCGTCGTTGAACTTGGCCGGGTGTGCGGTGCCGAGCGCGATGACAGGCGTCGCGGACGTGGCGCAGTGCCTGCGTGCGGCGGCGACGCCGATGGCGCTGTGCGGATCGAGGATCTGCCCCGTCTTCTCGAAGGTGGCGCGGATCTCGGCGCACGTCTCCTCGTCGTCGAAGCGGTGGGCCTCGAAGAGTTCGCGCGCGCGGTGCCAGACGTCGGGCGCCACCGAGAATTGCCCGTCGGCGCGAAAGCGAGCCATGGTGGCCGCGAGCGTCGCATGGTCTTGCTCCACCAGCTCGAACAGCAGCCGCTCGAAGTTGCTCGACACCTGTATGTCCATGCTCGGAGACAGCGTCGGCACCACTTCCTCGACGGCCATGGTGCCGGAGCGGAAGAAGCGAGTCAGTATGTCGTTTTGGTTGGAGCCGACGATCAGCCGGGTGACCGGCAGCCCCATGCGGGCGGCCGCGTAGCCGGCGAAGACGTTGCCGAAGTTTCCGGTAGGGACGGCGAAGGCGACTCCCCGCTCGGGAGCACCCAGCGCCAGAGCGGCGCGGAAGTAATACACCACCTGCGCGACGATCCGTGCCCAGTTGATCGAGTTGACCGCCGAGAGCGCATGCCGGCGGCGGAACGCCGCGTCGCCGAACAGCGCCTTGACCACCGCCTGGCAGTCGTCGAACGTGCCCTCGAGCGCGATGTTGTGGATGTTGGCGGCGTCCACCGTGGTCATCTGTCGGCGCTGCACCTCGGAGACGCGGCCGGCGGGGTGCAGCATGAACAGCTCGACGCGCGCGAGGCCGCGACACGCCTCGATCGCCGCCGAGCCCGTGTCGCCGGACGTGGCCCCGACGATGGTGCAGCGGCTCTGCCGAGCGTCGAGAAGATGCTCGAAGAGCGCTCCGAGGAACTGCAGCGCGAAGTCCTTGAAGGCGAACGTCGGGCCGTGGAAGAGCTCCATGAACCAAAGCCGCTCGTCGAGCTGGGTCAGCGGGGCGATCGCCGGGTGGTCGAAGCGTGCGTAGGCCCGCTCGACGAGCCCGGCCAGCGCGGTGCGCTCGGGCGTCGCGCCGCTGAAGCGGGCGATGATCTCGAGCGCGAGCTCGGCGTAGCTGCAGCCGGCGAGCCCCCGCAGCGCGTCGCCGCTCACCGACGGCCACGTGGCGGGCACATAGAGGCCGCCGTCCGGCGCCAGTCCGCTCAGAGTGACGTCGTCGAAGGCTATCGGCGGGACGCCGCCGCGTGTGCTGATGTAGTTCAAGGCTGCCGTCGGTCCGCGCTCGCTCGGCACCCCGCACGCCCGCCGTGCGAGGGGTCGCGCTATCGTAGCGCAAAACGTTGCAGGCGGTTGCAATACCCATTACCGTGCGCTGCTGGGAGAGGAGGCGCCCGCGCCGGTGCGCGTGCGAACAGCGCGTGCCGATGGCTCAAACACCGGGCCGCGACGCGGGGGGCTGGATGACGCGACCCGCGCCGCGAAGCATCGCGTATCGATGAAGACACATGCACAGGTGGCCGTCATCGGCGGTGGTGTAGTGGGTGCCAGCGTGCTCTACCACCTGACCGAGGCCGGTTGGACCGACGTCGTGCTGCTCGAGCGCTCGGAGCTCACCTCCGGCTCCACCTGGCACGCGGCCGGGGGCATGCACACGCTCAACAGCGATCCCAACGTCGCCAAGCTGCAGCGCTACACCATCGGTCTGTACCGCAAGCTCGAAGAGATCTCCGGCCACTCCTGCGGCATTCACCTCACCGGCGGCGTGATGCTGGCCGATACCGCCGAGCGGCTCGACTGGCTCAAGACGCTGCGGGCCAAGGGGCGCTACCTCGACATGGAGCTCGAGTTCGTCGATCTGGCCGAGGCCAACGAGCGCATGCCGCTGTTCGATCCGCGGCATTTCGTGGGTGCGCTGTACGACGCCAACGAAGGCCATGTCGATCCTGCCGGGGTGACCCACGCCTACGCGAAGGCCGCGCGCGTCGGCGGCGCGAAGATCTATCGACACACGCGCGTCACGGCGCTCACCCGGCGCGCCGACGGTTGGCAGGTGGATACGGAGAAGGGCAGTCTGCTCGCCGAGCACGTCGTCAACGCGGGTGGGCTGTGGGCGCGCGAGGTGGGACGTATGGTCGGGATCGAGCTGCCGCTGCTCGCCATGGAGCACCAGTACCTGGTCACCGACGACGTGCCCGAGGTGGCTGCGCGCGAGCGAGAGATCGCCCACGCGATCGACTTCGCTGGCGAGATCTACATGCGCCAGGAAGGCAAAGGGGTCGTGCTGGGCACCTACGAGCGCGACGGTGTGCCCTGGTCCGAGCGCGAGACGCCGTGGGATTTCGGCCACGAGCTGCTGCCGAGTGATCTCGATCGCATCGCCGGGAGCCTGGAGGTGGCGTTCGAGCATTTCCCGGCGCTGGCCGAGGTCGGCATCAAGAAGGTGATCAACGGGCCGTTCACCTTCGCGCCGGATGGCAATCCGCTCGTCGGTCCGGTGGCAAACCTGCCGAACTTCTGGGTCGCGTGCGGTGTGATGGCGGGCTTCAGTCAAGGCGGCGGCGTCGGTCTCGCGCTCGCGCGCTGGATGGTCGACGGCGATCCGGGCTTGGACGTGTGGGCCATGGACGTCGCCCGTTTTGGTGACTTCGCGACGCCCAGCTACACCAAGGCCAAGGTGCGAGAGAACTACTCGCGGCGTTTTCGCATCAGCTTTCCCAACGAAGAGCTGTCGGCGGCGCGGCCCCTGCGTACCACCCCCATCTACAGCAGTCTGAAGCAGGCCAACGCCGTGTTCGGCGCGGCCTTCGGTCTCGAGCACGCGCTCTGGTTTGCGCCGCCCGGCGCCGAGCCCCACGAGCGGCCTAGCTTCCGGCGTTCCAACGCCCATGCACCGGTGGCCGAGGAGTGCCGCGCCGTGCGCAGCGCCGTCGGCCTCGTCGAGACCTCGAATTTCGCCAAGTACGAGGTGTCCGGCCCCGGTGCCGAGCGCTGGCTCGAGCGCCTGCTGGCCAACCGTCTGCCCGCGGCAGGCCGCATCGCGCTGGCGCCGATGCTCAACGCGCGCGGACGCATCATCGGCGATTTCACGGTCGCGCGCATGGCTGGCGAGCGGTTCCTGCTGTTCGGTTCCGGTATCGCCGAGTCGTATCACATGCGCTGGTTCGCGGCGCAGCTGCCGGCACGCGGCGTCGCGCTGAGCAGCCGACGTCGCGACATGGTCGGGCTGTCCATTGCCGGCCCCCGTGCGCGCGCCCTGCTCGAACGTGTCGCCGCCGCCGATGTGTCGGCGCAGGCGTTTCGCTTTCTCGACATCCGCGCCATGTCGCTCGGTCCCGTGCCGGCGCTCGTCGGCCGCATATCCTTCACGGGTGATCTGGGCTACGAGATATGGGTCAGTCCCGACTACCAGCTGGCGCTCTTCGAGCGGCTGCGTCGGGAGGGTGAGGACCTCGGCCTGCGCCTGTTCGGGGCCCGTGCCCTGAACTCGCTGCGACTGGAGAAGTGCTTCGGCACGTTCACGAGGGAATACACGCCCGACTTCTCGCCGCTGGAAGCCGGGCTCGAGCGCTTCGTCAAGCTCGACAAGGGCGAGTTCACCGGTCGCGATGCGCTGCTGCGCGATCGAGACGAAGGGCCGACCCGGCGCTTGGTCGGCCTTGTCGTCGACGACGCCGGTGTCGACGCCTTCGCCGACGAGCCCGTGCTCGACGGCGAAGGCGTCTGCGGCTCGGTGACGTCGGGCGGCTACGCGCACTGGAGCGGATGCAGCATGGCGCTCGGCTATGTGCCGCTCGCGCTGGCGCAAGACGGCGCGCAGCTGGTCATCGAGATCCTTGGCGAGCGGCGTCCGGCGACGGTGCGCTGCCGGCCCGTTTTCGATCCCGAGGGCGCGCGCATGCGCGGTTGAGCTGACGACGCGTTAAGGTGCAGCGATACTCGGCAATGCGAGCTATGAGCACGGTCACGTTCGAGGACGTCTTTCGAGCAAGGGGTCGAATCGGCGCGCGGGTTCGCGCTACGCCGCTGGAGGTGTCGCCGGCACTTGGCCGCGACGCCGGAGTGCCCGTTTACTTGAAGCTCGAGCACCATCAGATCACGGGTAGCTTCAAGCTGCGCGGCGCGACCAATGCCGTTCTCGGCCTCTCTGACGAGCAGCGGCGCCGCGGGGTGGTGGGCGTGTCGACGGGCAACCACGGCCGTGGGCTCGCCTACGCCGCGCGGGCGGCGGGGGTGCGCTGCGTCATCTGCTTGTCGCGGCTGGTGCCACAGAACAAGATCGACGGTATCAGCGCGCTCGGGGCGGATGTCCGCGTCGTGGGGGAGTCGCAGGACGACGCCCAGCTCGAGGTGGATCGCCTGGTCGCCGAAGATCACATGACGATGGTCTCGCCTTTCGACGATCCCTCGGTAATCGCCGGGCAGGGCACGCTCGGGCTGGAGATGCTCGAGCAGCTGCCCGACGTGGACACGGTTGTGGTGCCGCTATCCGGCGGCGGTCTCATCGCGGGTGTTGCCCGTGCCGTGAAGACGATCCGGCCATCGGCTCGGGTGATTGGCGTGACCATGGAGCGTGGCGCCGCGATGTACGAGAGCCAACGGGCCGGCGTGCCGATCAGCGTGGAAGAGCTACCCACGCTGGCCGATGCGCTGGGCGGCGGGATCGGCCTCGACAACCGCTACACCTTCGCCATGGTCGAGGAGCTGGTCGACGACATGGTGCTCGTCAGCGAGGCGCAGATCGCCGACGCCATCCGCCACGCCTACCGCGAGGAGAAACAGGTGGTCGAGGGTGCGGGTGCCGTGGGTATTGCCGCGGTGAAGGCCGGGCTGGCGGCCGCGCGCGGTGTCACGGTGATCGTCGTGAGCGGGTGCAACATCGACATGGGTGCGCACCTGCGGCTGGTGTCCGGCACCGACGACGATCCGCCGGGACGATGAGGGTCCGCTTGCGCGCATAGCGCCCTGGAGCGAAGCATGCCTACCATCAGAGTGCTGACCGAGTCGGAGCTGCGCCGAGCGGTGGCCCTCGACGCCGATACCATCGCCTGCGTCGAGCAGGCGTTCGCTGCGCTGGCGACACGCGACGTGGTGATGCCGCCGATAATGCGGCTCGACATCCCCGAGCACCACGGCGAGGTCGACGTCAAGACGGCCTACCTCCCCGGCGTGGACAGCTTCGCCATCAAGATCAGCCCCGGTTTCTTCGACAATCCCAAGCGGGGTCTCCCCAGCGTCAACGGCCTGATGGTTCTGTTCAGCGCGACAACGGGCCTGGTGGAAGCGCTGCTGCTCGACAACGGCTATCTCACCGACGTGCGTACCGCCGCGGCCGGGGCGGTGGCGGCGAAGTACTTGGCGCGCGATGACGCGAGAACGGCCGCCATCCTGGGCGCCGGTGTGCAGGCGCGGCTGCAGCTCAAGGCACTTACGTTGGTGCGATCGCTCGAACACGCCGTCATCTGGGCGCGACGCTACGAGCGGGCGCAGGCGCTCGCGGCCTCGCTCGCCACCGAGCTGGACATGAGCGTAAGCGCCGTGCAAGCGGTCGACGAGGCGGTGCGCGGCGCGGACATCGTGGTGACGACGACGCCGAGCAGCGAGCCGCTGCTGGCCGCCGAGTGGTTGTCCCCGGGCCAGCACGTCACCGCAATGGGCTCGGATGCCGAGCACAAGAACGAGCTGGCGCCGGCGGTCATTGCCCGCGCCGATCTCTACGTATGCGATCGTCGGGCGCAGTGCGCGGTGCTCGGAGAGCTGCACCACGCGGTCGCGGCGGGCGTCGTATCGGCGCAGGCGCCGTTTCCGGAGCTCGGCGAGATTGTCGCCGGCCTGGCGGCCGGGCGGCGCGATGCCGGGCAGCTGACCGTGTGCGACCTCACCGGGACCGGCGCGCAGGACACCGCCATCGCCACGCTCGCACGAGCGCGCGCCCGGGCGGCGGGAGCCGGCACCGCCATCGACACCTGAGGTTTCGATGGGCGGCGGCCGCGGGCCGCGTTGCAGCTCGGCTGTGCCGAGCTCATCGGCGAGCCGCGTCCGCGCTGGTCGGCGGAAAACGCGTCGTGGCAAACTACTCAGGAGGTGACCGCGTTCATGACAACGAATCTGAGGCCCGTTCCCTGTCCCCGCTGCGGGCAAGCCCAGAACACCATGCCGGGGGGCTTCGATCCGGAGCACGAGCCCTTCGGGCCGGTTCGCTGCATGGTCTGCGGGCACGAGTTCAGCCCCGAAGAGTATCGCCGCGGGCTCGACGGGGTGCTCGATCGGGAAGGGGACGGGTGCTGAGGCGGCGGCGCGCGCCGCCGTTGCCGGGCGCCGCCGGTTGCCGCGCCCGTGCCCATGGCTGACGTATAATCCGAGCTGGCGCTTCGTCGACGCCGGCAAGCGCCGCAGAGACGTTGCCGAATGAGAATGGAGACTCCACGCCATGTACCGTAGGTCGTCGAGCGAGCCGATCGTTTTCTCGCGGGACTGTTCTGCGATCGCCGTGCCCGAGGGCGTTGCGGTCGACCTTCCGAAGGGGTCCGCCGGGTCCATCGTGCAGGCCTTGGGCGGCAGCTTCACGGTGCTGATCCGCGGACGTCTGTTTCGCATCGATGGCGACGATGCCGACGCCATTGGCAAGCAGCCGCCGCCCAGGCCAACGCTGTGCGCGGACGCCAGCGCCGCCGAGTTCGAAGAAGCCGTCTACGAACAGCTGCGGAGCTGTTTCGACCCCGAGATTCCAGTCAATGTCGTCGACCTGGGGCTCGTCTACGGGTGTCGGGTGGAGCAGCGCGACGACGGCAGCCGTGAGGTGTTTATCGACATGACCCTCACCGAACCGAGCTGTGGCATGGGGGACGTGCTGGCCCAGGACGTCAAGGGCCGCGTCGGGCTCCTGCCGACGGTGGCGAACGTTCATGTTGCCTTCGTGTTCGAGCCTCGCTGGACCTGGGAGCGGGCCTCGGAGGTCGCGCGTCTTGAGATGGGTATGTAGGCCGGCGCTGCGGCGGTGAGCGCAGCGTCCGCGAGCCGCATGCTCGCCGTCGCTACCGCTGCTCGGGCGGCGTCCCGGCTGCCCCTGTTCCGCCGCCGCGGCGGCGGCAAGCGAGTCCCCCTGGCAGCGCCGCCTCCCTTGCGTCGAGAAGTCCGGCGGCGCGTGACACCGCCGAACGCGCTTCGCGAGCGTCGCCGTTGAGCAGCAAACGCTCGTGAGCGGCAAGGCTGCCTTCATCGGCATCGATTGGGGAACGAGCAACCTGCGCGCCGCGGTGCTCGACGGCGACGGCGCCGTGCTGCGGGCCGTGGCGCGGCCGCTCGGGGTGCTGGCCGTGGCAGCCGGGCGTTTCGAGGCGGTGTTCGAGGATGTCGTCGGCCCGTGGCTCGGCGAGTTCGCGGCCTGCCCGGTTGTCGCCTGCGGCATGGTGGGCAGCCGGCAAGGCTGGTGTGAGGCGCCTTACCTGCCCTGTCCCTGCGACGAGCCGGCGCTCGCGGCAGGCCTCGTGCACCCGCCGGGCCGCTACGCAGGGCGGGTGTCCATCGTACCGGGCGCCATGGTCGCGGGCGTCGGGCGGGCACCCGACGTGATGCGCGGCGAAGAGGTGCAAGTGTTCGGGGCGCTGGCGCCCGACGCCGAGGATGCCGTGGTATGCCTGCCGGGAACCCACAGCAAGTGGGTCGTCGTCCGCGGTCGGTCGATCGAGCATTTCGCGACGCACATGACCGGCGAGGTGTTTGAGCTGCTCGGGCGTCACTCCATCCTCGCCAAGCTCATGGAGGGTGAGGCCTTCGATGCGAGTGGTTTTCGTGCGGGGCTCGCGCGTGCCCGCGAGCCGGGCGGACTGCTCCACCACCTGTTCTCGGTGCGGGCGCTGAACCTTGTCGGACGCCTGCCGGGCACCGCGCTGCACGCCTTTCTCTCCGGGGTGCTGCTCGGCCACGAGGTGGCGGCCGGCCTGGTGCTGAGCGGATCCCCGCTCGAGGTGGTGCTGGCCGGACGCCCCGAGCTCTGCGGGCTGTACCGCGAGGCGCTGGCCGATCATGACGTGGCGGCGGTGGTCGCCGACGACGGTGCGAGCTTCCGGGGACTCGCTCGCGTGGCCCGACGAGCCGGACTGATCTCGTGACGGCGCTCGATCGGGCGCTCTCGACAATGCCGTTGATCGCGATCCTGCGTGGCGTCGCGCCGGAGGACGTGGTGGCGGTAGGCGAGGTGGTGTACGACGCGGGTTTTCGCGTCCTCGAAGTGCCGCTGACGCGCCCGGATGCGTGCGCGAGCATCGCCCTGCTCGCGCGTCGTTTTGGCGACCAGGCACTGGTCGGGGCCGGCACGGTGACCGCGGCCGAGCAGCTGGCGCAGGTCTCGGGCGCCGGCGGCCGGCTCGTGGTGATGCCCCACGCCGACACCCGCATCGTGCGGGCTGCAAAGCAGGCCGGTCTCGTATGCGTGCCCGGCATCGCAACGCCTACGGAGGCCTTCGCCAGCATCGAGGCAGGTGCCGACGCACTCAAGCTGTTTCCCGCCGAGGCCAATCCTCCGCCGGTGCTGCGGGCGCTGCGCGCCGTCCTGCCGGCAGCGGTGAAGGTGCTGCCAGTGGGCTCGATATCCCCCGCGGCGATGCGTGCCTATCACGAGGCGGGAGCGAGCGGGTTCGGCATCGGCTCGGCGCTCTACCGACCGGGTCGTCACATCGAGGAGATTGCGGCGGCGGCGGCGAACTTCGTCGAGGCGGCGCGGCGTCTGGACAGCTGAGCCGGAAGCAACCTCACCGGGGAGCGGGTTCGGACGACAGCGCGGGCTCGTGCGCTGCGCCGTGCCGCTGCAGGAGACGATGATCGATCTGCTGGTCGGCGACGACCCCGCGCGGGCGGTCGACGTGCTGCTGAGCCAGGCGATACCCGTCCAGGACGACGTTCTGCTGCTGCTCAGCGAGATGCTCTCCTACCAGCAAGAGGCAGCAAGGGGCGAGTTCGAGCGCGCCTTGGAGATTTTCAGCGACGTCGTCGAGCGCTACCCCGAGCTGCGGCTCGCTGCCCTGCACTTGAAGCGGCTGCGCTCGGGCCAGACCGGCAGCACTGTCTTGCCCGACGTGTAGTCGTTCTCGTCAGGCCGGTTCGGTCGTTGCGCACGGCCGTCACCCGGCGTGGCCGAGTCGTATGGGGCCGGGCCGCTGTTTGGTTGTGAGGGGGGTTGTGCCGCCGCTAAGATGGCGGGCGAGCAGACGCCGTTCCACCCTGCAGGATGTGATCCGATGAGGCGCTCCAGACGATTCACCAAGCGCGCTGCGCGCGGTATAAACCAGGAAACCTACGTCCACGAGCGACCCGATCTTGGGCTGATGATGATGGGCAGCCCGGCCGACCCGGCACCGAGCCTGGCGGTTGCCGACGGGCGCATCGTGGAGATGGACGGTCGCCGCGTTGAGCAGTTCGATCTCGTGGACCGCTTCATCGCCGAGTATGCGATTGACGTCGAGCGCGCCCCGCAGGTGATGGCGATGGACTCGCTGGCCCTCGCCCGAGCGCTGGTGGACATCAACGTCTCACGACAGGAGCTGACCGCTCTTTTCAGCGCCGCGACGCCGGCGAAGGTCGTCGAGGTGGTGGCGCACCTGAACGTCGTCGAGATGATGATGGCGCTGCAGAAGATGCGACAGCGGCGCACCCCGGCCAATCAGGCGCACGTAACCAACTGGAAGGAGCATCCGGCCTTGCTGGCGGCGGACGCTGCCGAGGCGGCGCTGCGCGGCTTCGCCGAAGAGGAGACGACGGTGCGCGTGGCGCGCAATGCGCCGCTGAACGCCCTGACGCTGCTGGTCGGCTCGCAGACCGGGCGGCCGGGGGTGCTCACCCAGTGCGCGGTCGAGGAGGCGCTCAGCCTGCGGCTGGCCATGAAGGGACTGACCTCCTACGCGGAGACGCTTTCCGTCTACGGCACGGTGTCCTCGTTCCTCGACGGCGACGACACGCCGTGGTCCAAGGGCCTGCTCGCCGCGGCCTACGCGTCGCGCGGTGTAAAGATCCGTTTCACGTCGGGCACCGGCTCCGAGGCGCTGATGGGCTACGCCGAAGGCAAGTCGATGCTTTACCTGGAGACGCGATGCCTGATGATGGTCAAGGGCGCCGGCAGCCAGGGTGTGCAGAACGGGTCCATAAGCTGCATCGCGCTGCCGGAGTCACTGCCGGGTGGAGTGCGGGGTGTGCTCGCCGAGAACCTCATTGCGGCGGCGCTGGGACTCGAAGTGGCCTCGGGAAACGACGCACTCGCGTCGCACTCGGACATCCGCAAGACCGCCAAGCTGATGCTGCAGCTGCTGCCGGGGACCGACTTCATCACGTCCGGCTACAGCTCGATTCCCAAGCACGACAATCTGTTCGGGGGCGGCAACTTCGAGGCCGAGGATTTCGACGACTGGCTGGTAATCCAGCGCGATATGCAGGTCGATGGCGGTATGGAACCCGTGTCGGAGGACGCGGTGCTGGCCGTGCGCGAACGGGCGGCGCAGGCGATGCAGGTGGTCTATCGCGAGTTCGATTTCCCGCCCATCACCGACTCCGAGGTCGAGGCGGCGGTCACGGCCGACTCGAGCGACGACGTGCCCGACCGCGATCTCGCCGCCGACCTCGCTGCGGCGGACGCCTTCCTGGACGGTCCGCGTACGGCGGTCGACGTGATCAGGACGCTCGCCCGCAACGGCTTCGAGGACATCGCCGAGCGCGTGCTGCACATGCAGCGCGAGCGCATCAGCGGTGACTACCTGCAGACGTCCGCCATCATCGATCCGCATTTCCACGTCGTGAGCGCCGTGAACGACGCTAACGACTACCAGGGCCCGGGTACCGGTTACCGCCTGCAGGGCTCGCGCTGGCAGCGGCTGTGCGACCTGCCGCAAGCGCGTCCGCCAGAGGCGTTGCTGGGTGACGATGGCGACAATGGCGGCTTGGTTCTGGACGAGGTCGGCTCGGCCGAGCCGGGTGGAGAGGACGAGGTCGTCATCGCGCTGGGGCCGGCTTTCGGCACGACGCTCGGGCGCACGCTGGCGGGGCTCTCGCACGCCGACGTCCTGCGCGCGCTGATGGCTGGCGTCGAGGACGAAGGGCTCACGGCGCGTGTCGTGAAGATCTATCACAGCGCGGACTGCGCAGCGATCGGGTTCGAGGCGGCACGGGTCAGCGGCTCGGGCATCGGCGTCGGCCTGCAGTCGCGCGGCACGACGGTGATCCAGCGTCGCGGTCTGGCGCCACTGAACAACGTCGAGCTGTTTCCGCAGGCGCCGAATCTGACGCTCGAGTCCTACCGCGCCATCGGTCGCAACGCCGCGCGCTATGCGCGCGGGGTGTCGACGCGGCCCGTGCCCGTCAAGATCGACAACACCGCCCGCCTTCGTCTGATCGTCCATACGACCCTCATGCACAACCGAGAGATCGAGGCGATCCGCACGGAGGGTGTTGAACGCCGTCCGGTTGCCCTGCAGGTGGCCTTCCGATGAGCCGGCCGTCCGATGGGTCGCCACGATATCCTCTCGGTCGGCACCACCGCTCGTCGTTGCGCACTCGTACGGGCAAGCCGCTCGACGACATCTCGCTCGAGGCCGTGCGCGAAGGGGCCGTGGCACCGCTCGATCTCGCCATCCACGGCGACACCCTGCGTATGCAGGCCGATGTGGCGCAGGCGGCGGGATTCCACCAGCTGGCGCAGAACCTGCGTCGTGCGGCGGAGCTGACCGGCATACCGGACGAGCGGTTGCTCGAGATCTACGAGGCGCTGCGGCCGAACCGATCGAGCTACTATCAGCTGCTCGATTTGAGCGAGGAGCTCGAGCAATCGTACGGGGCGGCGGAGACCGCCCGCTACGTCCGCGAGGCGGCCGAGGCGTACCGCGTGAGCGGCCTGCTCACGCCGGAGACGGACTGACGGGTGTGCTGAGCGGTGCGGGCCGCTCGTGGGCCGCCGACGAGCCGCTACCCTCGGCGGCGGGTGGAGTCGTCGCCGACGGACGGCGAGGGGCTCTGACGTCGCTCTGCGTGCCGCCGTTCGGCACCGATCCAGGGCAGTGAGATGAAACGGCGATCGCTTCGGCGGCGCTCGCACAGCACCCAGTCGGAGGCCGTCTTCGTCGCAATTTCGGTGAGGCTCAGCGCCCGCTCGACCCAATCGTCGGCGAGCGGATCGACCTGTTGTGAGAGGTCGACCACCTCCATGGCCGTCGGCTCCAGCTCGGGATGCGCCGTTCCGCAGCGGGCCATTTCGTCGTCAGACGAAGCGTCGTCCACGGCGGTGATCGAGCAGCCGAACTGACGGCGAGTGGTGGCGAGCAGCCGCCGCGGCGTGCCTTGCGCTGCGGCCCGCACCACCAGCGCGCGCAGCTGTATGTACTCGTCGGGTCCCCGACCGGGCATTTCGATATGCAGCGGGGTCCCCACGGCGAGCGTCTGGCGCGTGGCCAGCAGCAGCCCTTTCTTGCCGATGTTGAGGATCCGCCCGGTCCCGAAGAACCGCATGCCGGCGGCGCGAAAGCGCACCCGCTCGATGAGCGGGACCCGCACGTCGCGACGCCGTTCGCTGCGCACCGTTCTCATGTTGCTTCCTCTTGGGGGACGGCCGCTCGGCTGGCGCCGAGTGCCGCCCGGCGCGACTTCACGGTGACGTGATAACAGATTCGTGGCGGCGAGTCCAGACGAACGGCACGCCAATAACGACAGCCGGTTCCGACGGCGGCCCTGGCTGGGGATTGGCGCCGGCCGTGACTCGGCGGAGCGCTCCGCGACAGCGCGGCGCGCGCTCGGAAAGGTGGTACGCGGGGCCCTGTGGGCGGTTCCGCCTGGGGTCAGTCGCCCGCCCGATGCCGTGCGACCAGCTCCGCCATGCTCTTGACGTGAAAATGCGGCGTCACGGGCTCCGCGGGCGCTCGGGCGGCCCCTGCCCCGGCGCGCGGTGCCCGTTCCACCCAGCAGGTGGCGAGCCCGGCGCGCTGTGCAGGGACGTGGTCGTGGAACAGGCTCTGCGCCGTGTGCAGGATGTCGCTCCGGCGAAAGCCCATTGCCTCGATGCCCTCGATGAGGTGCTGGAAATTGCGCGGGTGCGGCTTGTAGCAGCCGATGTCTTCGGCGGTGAATATGGCGTCGAAGGTGACGTCCAGCTGGCGATTGCTGGCCGCGAACGAGGCCCGATCCACATTCGACAGGATCACCAGTCGGTAGTGCTTTTTCAGGTAGGCGAGCGCTGCGGCCGAATCGGGAAAAGGCGGCCACTTTCCGACGCTTTCGCCGAAGGCCCGGGTGTCGTCCTCGGTAACGGGAACAGCGAGCTCCTCGGCGATCCGTTGCTGAACGGTGGCGAGCAGTTGCGGGTAGCGCATGGCCGGCGTGGCCGCCTGCTGGTGTGACTCGTGGTGTGCGAACAGCTCGAGCAGCCGCGCCTCTCCCACCTCAGCGCCTTCGCGCTCGAGCCAGCCTTGCAGCGCAGTCAGGATGCCGCTCTCCCAGTCGATGAGCGTCCCGTAGCAGTCAAAGCTCAGCACCTCGAAATCCGACAGCTTCATTCTGCTGCCTCCTTGATCCCGTCTCCGTGGCGTGATTCTGCACCAGTCGCCGGCTCACGCCTAGCGAGGCGAATGTCGCGCAGGCATCGCTCGGCGCTGCGCGCGCCGCCCGCCCCCGTAGGGACTCGCATACGCGCCCGCTGAACCGCGCGCGAGCCGCAGGACGGGCTTGGCCGCTCGGTCGGCGAGCCCGTGTCTGCGCCTGCTGGGCAGAGACGCCAGGGCGACCCCGGGCTCGCCCTGGCCGATCATTTCTTCGGCAGCGTCGCCAAGTGGGCCATGATGTCGAGGACGACCTGCCGGTCGAAAGCGCGCAGTGCCGGCATCTCCTCGCCGGGTGGGCCGTTGAGAATCATGTGCATGACCTCCCAGGGGCTGCCCATCTGTGCGCCCATCGGGGTCATTGCGGGCGGCTGCTTGCCCTGCTTGCCGTGACCGTTGGCGCAGACCGTATTGAAGTACTGCTCGCCCTTCGCCTTGTCTCCGCCTATGGGCATCGTGGTGGAGCGGTCGACGTAGCGATGCGTGTCGACCTGGCCCTTGCGCGAAATTGGCGAGATCGTTGAGACCGGCATCGGAGATCTTGTCCCCGTAGACGTGCTCGGGCGCCTCGAGCAGTGCCACCACATCGGCTGCATCCTTGCCGGAGAAGCCCCGCATGCCCTCGACCCCGCTTGCGTGTCTGCCGCTCGCATCACCACCGTCCTTGCCCCTGTAATCCCGGCCGTGGCACTCCTTGCACCCCCAATGTCCTTCGCTTTCGTGTACGTGCCTTCGGCAGGATAAAGCGGGTGCGGCGTGCTCGGGTCATCGGCGTCGATGACCTCGTACCATTTGTCGCAGAGCCGTCAGCCGCGCGCGAACGCCGACTCCATCTCGCCATCCAACGTCAACGGCGGCGCGGCGAGTGCGCCTGCCGCGACGTTCATCGCAGCCATGCTCCAGCAGCGGTTTGCCATGATGTCGCCTTCTCGCACAACGGTTAGGGCGTCGGTTCGTGCGAAGTTGGGTTTCCGGCGGACGAGCGAGAGGTGATCTGTCTCAACGCCATTGGCATGTCCGTTGCGTTGGTCCGGGGTCAGCACTCGTTATACGACACCCAGCCGAGCGTCTCGCCGGCCTCGTCCACCACGCGTTCGTGCGCGTAGCAAGCGCCGGCCGGCGGGGGTCGTGCGGCGGGCGTGAACAGAACCTGCACCTCGGCGAGCGGTGTCGCCGTCAGCTCGGCGAGGGGCACCAGGCGTTCGATGGTCGAGCCATCGGAGAGGGCGATGCAGTCCGAGGCGCCGCCATCGGCGCTGCGCAGCCGCACGCCCACGCGATCCCCGTCCGTGGGCCACACTTTGGTCACGGCAGGCTGCGTGCCCGCACCCCGACGCAGGCACGCATCGACGGCGGCCCACAGCAGCGGGACCAGGCGGGACCAGTCCTGGGGCGGCTTCGATTGCATGTTGGCGGTGGGAAGCTGGTCCGTGTCGATGGCGCTGTCGCCCGCGGGGCCCGCGCTGCAGCAGCCGACGAGCGCGGTGCCGTCGGGCAGCGAGAGCCGCACGTCGTAGGGGTAGACCGTCTGACCTTCGCGGTCCGACATGGTGTCGAGACAACGCTTTTCCGTCACCAGCGCGACCGTGTCGCGCGTGTCGGGTTCGGCGCCGCGCCAGACGAACTGGCGCTTGGGAAGATAGTTCAAAAGCTGATAGGAGCCCACCAGGTTGCGTTGCTCGCCCGCGTCCCCGAGCCTCGCGAAGCGGGCGACGTTCTCGTCGATGATCAGCTCCCAGAACGGCTCGTTGCCCCGACATTGATACGACAGCGGCAGTGACGGCACGGCGAGGCGAGGCGGCGGCACCGCCGATGGCACCGCTTTGGCGGGCGCTTCGCCCGCCGCGGAGCTGTGCGGCGCCGCCGGCGAGTGCGTCGCAGCGGCGCCCGCAGCAGGCGCCGCGCCCTGCTCTGCGTGCACGAAAGCGAGCGCCGCGCTCAGTCCCCGCAGCGAGAAACGATAGCGCCGCTTGACCCCATCGGCATCGACATAGCGAACGGCGAGGTTCGAACCCGCCCTCATCTTCGTGAGCAGCGCTGCAGTCAGCCGCGGCTCGAGGACGTGAACGCCGTCGCGCGCGGCGGTGCGAAAGTCCGACTGCGGCTCGAGCACGAGCCAAGGATCGCCGTCGACGCGTATCTCGAGAAACGCCCCCGGCGCTAGCCGCGCGACCGTGGGTCGGAACGCGATCTCGAAGGCGGTGCCGCCATGGGCTCGGGACACGCGCAGTTGGGCGGCAACGCCGTCGGGCGCCAAACGTTCCAG
>JBFEOO010000041.1:0-32309 GCA_041550555.1 Arenicellales bacterium | reverse complement strand
GTTGCCCACGGGGATACCCAACGCCGTCGTCAGCAGGTAAAGCTCGCCGTCGGCGTCCTCGCCGAGGCTGTGCAGACGCACGTCGAGCTCGATGAGACGCGCGATTGACCACGGAGCACGCCACACCCCGGGCGGGCTGGCCACGAACAGCTGTCCCGATGGCCTTTCCAGGATCGTGCTGAAATCGCCGAAGACGAGCCGGCCATAGAGTTGCGGCAGTGCGGCTCCGCGGTAGACGAAGCCGCCGAGCGTGGCCGTGCCCAGTGGCTCCGCGTCGACGGTCGACTCGGCGCGTTTCACCGACCAGTTGGCGTACTCGACAACGGGATCGCGGATCGGCTCGCCCAGTGCCCCGCGCCGTGGGCAGTCCTCGGGCGGGTCGAAAGCGCGCGCCCGCTCGTAGCAATGGGTGCCCTCACGAACGGCCCAGCCGTAGTTGCCGGGCCGGTCAACGAGATAGATGGTCTCCCAGAACGACTCGGCAACTCCGCTGACGAACATGTCGCCGTTGCCGAGACGATCGAACGACAGGCGGAACGGATTGCGGAAACCCCACGCATAGATCTCGCCACGGCTCCCGTCGTGGCCACGCAGGATGTTGGTCGGGGGTATCGCGTAGCCGGGATGGCCCCGATCGACGTCGATACGCAGTATCTTGCCGTACAGCAGGCTGGTGTCCTGCGCGTAGCGATCGTAGTGGTGAAATCGCTCGGGAATCTTGAAGGGATCCTCGGGGATCTCTTCGACGTGTCGATTGGGATCGTCCGTCTTCGGCTTGGGTGCAACGTAGACGTCGGGCACCCCATGCACACCGCCGCCGTCGCCGAGCCCGACGTACAGATAGCCGTCGGGGCCGAAGGCCAGACCACCGCCGTTGTGCTTGCGGTTCACCCAGTCGACCTCGAGCAGCACCCGCTCGCTGGTGCGATCGGCACGATTGGGTTCGGCCGCAGCGACCTCGAACTCGGAGAGCCGCCAGGTATGGGCCGTCTCGCCCTTGAACGGCGAGTCGGGACGGGGCTTCGCGCTGTAGCTCACATAGAACAGCCCGTTGCGCGGGAAGCCGGGATGAAAGGCCAGCGCCCACAGCCCGCGCTCGTCGAAGGCCTGGAGCAGCGTCACCATCTGATCACGCAGATCGAGAAAAGGAGTCTCGAGGCGGTTTCCCTCGGCATCGAGCACATAGACGATCCCCATCTGGTCGCCGACGAAGCGGCGCCCCGAGCCATCGGACGGGGCGACCAGAAAGACGGGTGCGTTCAGGTCCTCGGCCACCAGCTCGAGCGCCAAGCTCGGAGGCTGCTCCGGGTCCGTGTCGGCGGCCGTCCCACCGGCAACGCAGCACCCCAGCACAGCAGCCATCAGCATGCGTATCATCGCACTACTCCCTGGTTCGAATTCGCCCGCCAGCCGCCAGCGCTCGATCGCGATCGAGCACGCCGTTGGCATCGTGTCCTCGCGCCAGCCCCGTCCCCGGCGGCGCGACCGCGCCCGGCGCTGGGCGCAGCGGGGCGGCCCGCCGTCCCCCGCAGCTGCCGGGCACGCAGTGTACCCAATATCGCATCAGCCAGAAGCCTCTTGAACGCCAAAGGGGGATTTCTTAGGCTAGGGCAAACGCCGAGCGCCCGGCGCAAGGATCATCGAGGCATCGCAGGCGAGAAGCGCGACCTTCGCGCTCCCGGAGAACGGTGGGTTTCCCGCGATCTCTCGATGGCACCGTCGCGCTGCGCAAGAACCCTCTCGGTGAGCAGCGGTTTGCGGACGCCCGCGGTGCCGGACCCCCTGCAGGAGCCCTTCGTGTCCGACCAAGCCAGTCAGCGCAGTCGCCGGCCCGTCGGCGCCGCCCCGGTCGATCCGCTGCCGCCGGCGCTGCACCCGGGCCGCCCGCTCGTGGAGGGTGCGTGGGCACGATTGGAGCCCATCGACCCGCGCCAGCATGCCGAGGCGCTGTTCGCCGCCGGCCACGCCGATGACGCGGCGTTGGCGCTCTGGGCGTTCCTGCCCTACGGGCCGTTCGACGACGCTGCCGCCATGCGCGCCTGGCAGCGCAGCTGCGCCGCCTCCGCCGACCCTGTTTTCTACGCAATTCGTGACCGCCTCAGCGGCAGCTACGGTGGCATGGCGAGCTATCTGGAAATCCGCCCGCTGGTCGGCGTCATCGAGATCGGGCACATCTGGTTCGCACCGCCGTTGCAGAATACGGTCCAGTCCACGGAAGCGCTGTTCCTGCTCATGCGCCGTGCCTTCGACGACCTGCAGTACCGGCGCCTGGAATGGAAGTGCAACGCGCTCAACGAAGGCTCGCGTCGCGCCGCCCTGCGGCTGGGGTTCCGCTTCGAGGGCGTGTTCTACAATCACATGATCACCAAAGGCCGGAACCGGGACACCGCCTACTACTCGATCATCGACAGCGAATGGCCCGGGGTTCGCGCCAACTTCGACAAATGGCTCGCCGACGACAACTTCGACAACCATGGCCGGCAGCGAACGTCGCTCAGCGCGCTGAATCGCGCGCTGTGGTGACGCGCGGCGAACCGCTGTGAGCACCGGCTATGTTTGCTGGCGTTGCGGCGCGTCGCTCAAGTCGCTGGCATTTCCCATTCGCCGCTACACTGAGTGCCCGGCGTGCGGCGAAGAGCTGCACGCGTGCCGCATGTGCAGACACTACGATCGCGCGTTGCGCCACGGCTGTCGTGAAGAGCGGGCCGACCCGGTGCTCGAGCCCGATCGGGGCAACTTCTGTGACTGGTTCCGGCCACGCCGCGGCGCTTTCGACGATCGGGGCGAAACCCGCAGCGCCGCTGCACGCAGCGAGCTCGAGAAGCTGTTCGCCAACGACCTCGCCGGTGACGAACCCGCCGCGCCGGAACCCGGGACGAAGTCCGCCGACGACGACGCCCGACAAGCGCTGGAGAAGCTGTTCGGCAACAAGGGCGACTCCTCGCCGTAGCAGGGCCGGTGGCCATCGACCGTGCGACCGTGAGCCGCTCGCGCTCGCCGTACGCCCTGTCGCCGAGTGAGCGGCTGCGCGTGCCCGGGCGTCAGCGACGGGCGATCAGCGGCCGGCTGTGGGCACTCGGCACGCCGACTCAAGGCGTTCACGCGCACATCGCACCTCTTCTCGTCCCGCTGCTCCGGCCACGCGCCGTGGCACGCAGCCATCGGTTCGAGCCTGCGCCTAGGGCGGCGAGGCCGAGAACGGCGAGCCCGCCCGAGCGGCACAGCACGCTTCCGCGCAAGATCGAACGCACGGGACCGATTTCCTGCACCACGCGCGGCGACGTGTCGCGCTCGCTCGCGACGGAAACCGCGCCATTTCCCCTTTCTTCCCTTGCTAGACGCCCCCGGGCTCGAAACGCTACGGGCTCGGCGTGGGCGACGCGTATCCCCAACGTCGCGCGAAGCCGCCCCAATGGCGCTCCACCCGTCGGACGTCGTCCGCAGTGACCCGGTAGCGGTTCTGCCGATACTCCGCTGTGCCCTGCAGATAGGCCTCGAAGCAGCTGCGGTCGCGCGCGAAGCCCTCGAGGCCAAGCGAGTCGTACACCCGGGCCAGCTCCTCCAGCGGTGCCTGCTCGAAGTCCTCGAAGCGGACCTCCACCAGGCTGCCCTCGGGAAGCCCCGGCAGATCGCCATAGAACGTCTCCATCATGCGCACGTAACCCTCCAGGATCAGCGTGTCGAGATCGATCATGTCAAATGCTTGCAGGGCGAGCTCGGCCAGAAGCGTGCGGTAGAAATGGCGTGTCGATGGGAAGACCCGATAGGGATCACGATACACGTGCACGAAGCGCGCATCGGGCCAGAGCTCGCGCAGCAGCGGAACGTGCGCCGTGTAGACGGGATTCTTGACCAGCAGCGGACGCCCGCGTTGATCGATGCTCACCTTCTCGAGCAGATAAACGAATCGTTGCTGCCAGCGACGTCGCTCACGGGGGCTACAACCCTCGAAGAAAACGCCGCGCCAGAAATGGTGCTCGAAGCGACGCGGGAAATAGATGCCGTGGTAGTAGGACAGCGGCAGCATGTTGGCTAGCGCGATCGAGTCTTCCTGGGGCGAGTCGGGATCGACCGCGACGTTGTCGACGTAACGGTTCACCGGCAACGCCCGCTCGAGCCAAGGCCGCAACAGCCTCACGAGTCCCAGCAGCTCCCAAGGCAGCCCGGCGGCGAGCGGTGGAATATGGCCGAACTGAGGCGCTCGGCTCAGCACGTTATGCAGGTGCGTGGTGCCGCTGCGCCAGTGCCCGATGATGAACAGCGGTGCCGGGATCGGCGGACGGCGACGGCGGACGAGCGCCACGGCGATGCGCTCGAGCGTCGTGCACGGCAAGCGCAGCACGCTCGCGACCAGGGCCAGCGCCCCTCGCGCAAAGTGCCTCGGCGCCAGGGGTCCGTTGCCGAGCAGCAGCGGCACGAGCGTTGCCAGGTTGCTGCCGCACAGCGGATGAAACAAACGCGGGGCGCCGCGCGGTCGGTCGACACCCGACGTCGCCCCAGCGTCGCCCTTCACTTTCTCCCCGCGCGGCCGTCCCGAACTCTGCGGTGCGATCGCATCGCCCGCGCCGCTATCGGCCGCCGCCGGCCTTGGCGCGCATGGCATGGCGGGCCAGTGACTTACCGAGATCCCATACCGCGCCGGGAACCCGATGGGCGTCCGCCACGACGTCGTAAACCGCGTCGATGATCCAGCGGCAGTCCTCGTCACCGATGGTAAACGGCGGCAGAAACTTGACGACGTGGGTGTCGTGCCCGGCGACCTGCGACAGCACGCGGTGGCGCGTCAGCAGCGGGATCGTGATCAGCTGGCAGAACAGCCCCTTGCTCGCCATCTCGAGCATCTTCCACGAGGTGCGCAAAGCCAAACCCTCCGGCTCGCCGAACTCGATGCCGATCATCATGCCGCGCCCGCGAACGTCCCTGACCAGATCGTAGCGCTCGCTGAGCGGCGTCAGCTCACGCAGCAGTCGCTCGCCCACCCGGGCGGCGTTCTCGATCAGCCCTTCGCCGGAGAGCACCTCGAGGGTCGCGATGCCCGCGGCCATCGCGAGGTTGTTCTTGGCGAACGTGGAGCCGTGCACCATGGCCCGATCCATGCGGTGGAAGACACGCTCGAAGACCCAGCCGCGGCAGGCCACCGCGCCAACCGGAACGAAGCCGCCCGACAGCGCCTTGGCCATGCACAAGAGATCCGGCTCGACGTCGCAATGCTCCACCGCCCACCAGCGGCCCGTGCGGCCGAGACCTGTTTGCACCTCGTCGGCGATCAGCAACGCGCCGCGCTGCCGGCACATGCGGGCGGCATCCGCCAGATAGCCGTCGGGGGCAATGTGCACGCCGTGACCCTGAATGGGCTCGACGATGAATGCGGCAACATCCCCACCGTCGAGCGCGCCCTCGAGCGCCTCCGCATCGCCAAAAGGCACTTCCACGAAATCAGGCAGCAACGGTCCGAAGCCTTCGCGGAAATACGCATCACCCGTCGCCGACAGCGAGCCCAGGGTGAGTCCGTGGTATCCGTTGCGACAGTAGACGATCCTCGAACGCCCCGTCGCGTAGCGGCTGAACTTGATCGCCGCTTCCACGGCCTCGGTGCCCGAATTGGCGAAGAAGATGCGATCGAGACCCGCTGGCACGACGGCGAGCAGCCGCTCCGCGAGGATGCCCGCCAGCAGCGAGACGTCCATCTGCACGAGGTCGGGGAGCTCGCCCGCGAGCACGTCGTTCAGATAGCGAATCACTTTCGGGTGATTGCGGCCGAGAGCGAATACCCCGAACCCGCTGAGCAGGTCCAGGTAGCGCGCACCCGACTCGTCGAAGAGATACGGACCCTCGGCTCGGACGTAATTGCGATCGAAGCCGATGGTCCTGAGCACCCTAACGAGCTGCGCGTTCAGGTGCCGCTCGTGCAGCGCGGATTTGTCGCCCGCGCGCGAGTCCACCACCTGCTCGAGCCCTGCCGCCGCGGACGCGGCGCTTGCAGCAGGGCTACTCGATTTGGTGGGCATGGCAGCCAGTACCGCCTGGCATCGCTTGGGGTCCCGAACAGTCTCGCTCGGCAGTATTGCCGCGGATGATTATACGCTTCTGCAACCGGCGCGTTGTTTTGTCATGAATTTGCCATCGCACGCCAACGGACAATTCGGGTATGGTAGGCAAATGCCGCGACGCTCGCCGCCCGCCGTGGCGAGCGCATCGCCAGCCGCTTGGCGCAGCGCCATCGCCCGGACCGACAGGCGGCGGTGATGACGCTTCGGCGTGCTCGCGCAGCGGCTCGCCAACCCAACCCGAAGGTGCTCGAGGATGTACCTACGATCAGTACTGCTGCTCCTGACCCTCACCGTTGCAGGTGGAATGGTGCCTGACGCATACGCCCAATCGGCGTTTCCGCCAACCGTGGCGGCGCCCCCCGAACGGCCGCGCCTCGGCATTCGGGTCGAGCAGATCCCCTTCCAGGAGCTCGCGGCGGCGGGTCTCGATCACGGTGTGCGCGTGGTCGCGATGATGCCTGATGGCCCCGCCGCGCGGGCGGGACTGGTCGAGGGCGATATCGTTGTCGCGCTCGATGGTCATGCCGTGTACTCCGTGCCTCGCCTGTACTGGCTCGTGCGCCAGCTCGAGCCGGGAAGCACCGTGTCGCTCACGTATGTCCACGACGGCCGTCCCACCACCACCGACGTTGCGCTGCTCGCCACCGAACGCAGCCAACGCGAGAGGCCGGCGTCAGTGAGGCCACGCAGCTATCTGGGCATCGGCATGCAGCGCCTGACCCAGGATCTGCGCGATTATTTTGGCGCTCCGCCCGAGCTCGGCGTGCTCGTCGCCGAGGTCGCCGCGGAAGGCCCGGCCGCGAAGGCCGGCATGGCGCCTGGCGACGTAATCATCCGAATCGACCGCAAGGACATTCGTGGTGCGGGGGACGTCCGTCGCGCACTCAACTACTTCGACCCCGGGGACGAGATCTCCATCGTGATCATCCGCGCCGGGGATGAGCGTCCGCTTACGGTCACGCTGGCCGAACCTCCGGGGACCGCCGGCCCGGACTCGAGCCCGCGCGCGTGGCCGGGCGAGGGCGAGCTGCCGCCATTCCTGCAACCGGAATTCTGGGAGAACGAGATCGAAGGAATGCTCGATTCGCTCGAACAGAGGTGGCAGGAGTGGCGCGAGCAGCGTCACTCCGAGTCGGGTGGCGCTGCGCAACGCTTGTAGCGCCCGCTCGCCGCCGCCGCGCGGTGACTGCGCAGGGAAGGTCGGCCGGTGATCGTTGAGCGCCTGTTGACGCAATACGTGCGACGCGCGAGCGGCAACGCCATGCGTCTCGATGCCCACCCTGAAATCGGCGTGCCATCTCCCGGGGCGCCGAGCGTCAAGCGCGTGCTCTACATGCACGTCCCGTTCTGCGAGTCGCTGTGCCCCTTCTGCTCGTTCCATCGTGTGCTGCTACCCGTCGGCGGGGCCGCGCGCTACTACGCGTGCCTACGCAAAGAGATGCGAATCTACGCCGACCACGGCTGCGCGTTCTCCAGCGTCTACGTGGGCGGTGGGACACCCACCGTGATGCCCGACGAGCTTGCAGAGACCTTGGCGCTCGCCCGCGAGCTCTTCGGCGTCCGGGAGATCTCCGTCGAGACCAATCCCAACCATCTTCGTCCCGAGGTGGTCTCACTGCTCAAGCAGTCGGGCGTAAATCGCCTCTCGGTGGGGGTGCAGAGCTTCGACGACCGGCTGCTGGCCGAGATGGGCCGTCTCCAGCCCTACGGCAACAGCGCCTTCATCAAGGCGCGACTGGCGGAAACGCGAGGGCTCTTCGACACGCTCAATGCGGACATGATATTCAACCTGCCGCATCAGTCGCCGAGCTCGCTCGAGAACGATCTCCGCATCCTGAACGAGGATCTCTCGCTCGACCAGCTGTCGTTCTACCCGCTGATGACCACGCCCGGGACACGCGAAAACATTGCGCGTGAGATGGGTCCGGTCAGCCAGCGCCATGAGCAGCGTGCCTACGAAACGATCGTGCGCGCCCTCAGTCACAACTACCGCCCGACGTCGGCGTGGTGCTTCTCTCGGACGTCCGGCGCCATCGATGAGTACATCGTCGATTGCGACGGCTACTCCGGTATCGGGAGTGGCGCGTTCAGCTACACGGACGGCACGCTCTACGCCAGCACCTTCTCCATCCCGGAGTACATCCGGAGGGTCGAGTCGGGAACGACGGGGCTGACCGCGCGCCGTCGACTCGGCGCCCGCGAGCGGGCGCTCTACGAGCTGCTGATACGCTTGTTCGGCGTGACGCTGCCCAAGGCACGCTTGCGCCAGACGCACGGCGTGGACGTCGAACGCGCCCTGGGCAAGGAGCTGTGGGCATTCAAGGCGCTGGGCGCCATCGAGGAGGATGAGCGAAGCTACCGCTTGACCCAGAAGGGGATGTATTACTGGGTCGTCATGATGCGCGAGTTCTTCGTCGCCGTGAATCGTCTGCGCGAGCAGATGCGGGCGCTCCCCACGGCGACGTGACGGCGTCGCGCGGCGTGAGCCGGACCAAACACCGGGCCAGATACCGACGACGCCCTCGGTCAGTGCGCCCGGCTGGCGTCAGCGGCTGATCCTCGGTATTGGCTGTGGAATCGACCGGAGCGGGCGCCCTCGCCCGCTCCCGTCGCTGATCTTCCGGTAACGGGAGACTCCCTGTTGCAACCGCCATCCAACCGCGGCCCGACGGACGGCGGCGTCTACAGCGGCTTCAGGTAAACGCGGGAGTTGCGTTGGTAGTTGTAGAGCTCCTGCCGCTTTAGCGGCAGGTCGCTGATGCGCGCCTTGCCGAAGCCACGCTCGCGGAACCACTGCGCCGTATGCGTGGTCAGCACGAACAGCTGCCGCAGGCCCCGTTTTCTGGCCCGCCGCTCGATGCTGTCGAGCAGCGCGTCGGCGCGGCCGGTGTTTCGGTAGGCGGGCTCGACCACCAGGCAGGCGACCTCGCCGAACCGCTCCTTGGCATACGGGTAGAGGGCGGCCGAGGCGATGACGGCGCCGTCGCGCTCGATGACGACAAAGTGGTCTATCTCTTGCTCGAGCCGCTCCCGCGAGCGGCGCGCCACGATGCCTTCCTGCTCGAGCGGCTCGAGCAGCTGCAGTATGCCGCCGACGTCGTCGATGGTGGCGGCGCGCATCCCCTCGTAGGTCTCGTCGGTGACGAGCGTTCCCGTGCCGTCGCGAGTGAACAGCTCGAGCAGCAACGCACCGTCGACCCGGCGGCCGATCAGGTGAGCGCGGCGCACGCCGGATCGACAGGCCCGCACCGCCTGCTGCAGGTGCCCGCGGGCGTCCTCGGGAAGCCTGCGACGGGAACGCAGCAGCTTTTCCGCTTCCGCCAGCGTGAGCTGATCGATCCGCTCACCGCGCGATCCTTGCACCCCATTGTTCTCGATCAGACACACGAGCTTGTCCGCTTTCAAAGCGATGGCGACGGCGCCCGCGATACTCTCGGCGTTCACATTGAACACCTCTCCGGTCAGCGAGTAACCCAGCGGCGAGAGCAGGACAATGGCGCCGTCGTCGAGCTGGCGTCCGATGCCGTCGACATCGATGCGACGGGTTTCACCGCTGTGCCCGAAATCGACGCCGTCGCGCACGCCGATGGGAGATGCCGAGATGAAATTGCCGGACACGACGCGCACCTTAGCCCCCGCGCCGGGCAGGGCGCTGCCGCCGCTCGAGAGCAGTGCCTCCGTCTCCAGACGAACGTTGGCGGCAGCCTCCTTGACGCACCCGAGCGCATCGTCATCGGTGACTCGCAGCCCTTTGTGATAGCGAATGCTCAGCTCCCGCTCGCGCAGGCGCGCCTCGATCTGCGGCCGCGCGCCGTGAACCAGCACCAGACGGATACCCAGACTGTTCAGTAGCGCGATGTCGTGAATGAGGTTGGAGAAGCCTTCCTCCTCGAGGGCTTCACCGCCGAAGGTGATGACCATGGTGCGGCCGCGGTGCGCGCGAATGTACGGCGATGACTGGCGGAACCAGGCAACGAAATCGTGCGCCTGCGGATTCGATGTGCGGTCGGTCATGACAAGCCACGGCGAGTTGGCACGGACCGCTACAAAGCTACTCGCCCCCACTCGGCGTGGCAAGCGTTGCGCCCCCGGCAAGCAGCGCTTTCGGGTGCGCCGACCACCCCGTCTACAGCGCGCGGCACCCGGTGCGCAACCAGGCCTTCGGACCCCCGTGTCCAAAGCACGCCGCACCTGAGATAATCCGACTGCCGCTCACCCGAGCGGCATGACGAACATGTCGTATCGCCTGAACGCCAACGTCGTCCGCGCCGCCGCGCCGCCTGTCGCGGTGGCGCACAGCTGGATCGCCGGGCTCACTTTCCCGGCGCAGCGTCCCCTGCTCGACGTCGCCCAGGCCGCGCCGAGCTACCCGCCAGCCGGTCCGCTGCGCGAGTTTCTCGCCCGCCGCGCCATGGAGCCGACCACCTCGAGCTACAGCGAGATCGCCGGCCTGCCCGCTCTGCGCAACGCCTTCGCCGCACACCTCGCGCGTGAGTACGGTGCTCGCCTCGACGGCGAGCGCATCCTCATCACCGCCGGCTGCAATCAGGCGTTCTGTTCGGTCGTCACCGCGCTGGCAGCGCCCGGTGACGAAGTCGTGCTGCCCCTCCCCTACTACTTCAACCACCAGATGTGGCTCGAGATGCAAGGCATCCGCCCCGTGCACGTGCCCTTCGACGAAGCGCGCAGCGGCGTGCCCGACATCGATGCCTTCGAGCGCGCGCTGACGGCGCGCAGCCGCGCCATCGCCGTGGTGAGCCCGAACAATCCCACCGGGGCGATATACCCCGCATCGCTGCTGGCGGCGCTCTACGCGCTGGCACGGCAGGCCGGTGTCGCGCTGATCGTCGACGAGACGTACAAGGATTTCCGCGGCCCGCGGGGCCCCGCCCACCGGCTGTTCGCAGAGCCGGACTGGAGCGGGACCTTCGTGCAGCTCTACAGCTTTTCCAAAGCATTCAGTCTGGCCGGCTACCGCGTCGGCGCAGTGACCTGCGGGCCGACGCTCAGGGCCGCGCTGCTCAAGCTGCAGGACTGCATCACGATCTGCGCCCCCCGCCTGGGCCAGGAGGCGGCGCTGTTCGGCCTGGAGCAGCTCGACGAATGGCGTGAGAACAACCGGCGGCTGATGGACGAGCGCGTCGCTGCCGTCAAGCGCATATTCTCGGACCCGCGACTACGCTACCGTCTGGTGTCAATCGGCGCGTACTTCGCCTACGTCAAGCACCCCTTTGGCGCGGAGTCGTCGCACACCGTCGCGAAACGGCTGGCGGAGGCCCACGGTCTGCTGTGTCTCCCGGGCACGATGTTCGGCCCGGGTCAGGAGTCCTTCCTGCGCATCGCCTTCGCCAACCTGGAGGCCGAAATGGCACCGCGGCTGCTCGAGCGACTGCTCGAGAGCCAGGGTCCGGCGACGGCCTCCCACGCGAGCCCCTCGCCTTGAGGGAGCGCTTCGTCACACGTCGGGACTCGCTCGATTTCCGCGACCGCATCTACCAGCCGATGCTCGAGCCTCTTGCCGAACGCGTGCTGCCTCGCGTCGAGTGCATCGTGCTGCGCGATCAGGGTCAGGATGGCGCCTGCTGCGGCTTCGGTCTCGCAGCCACGATCGACTACATGAACCGCCTCATGGGTCGGGGCGAGCCGGTCAGCGCGCGCATGCTCTACGAGATGGCCCGCCACCACGACCAGTGGCCCGGTGAGGACTATGAAGGCTCGAGCGCCCGCGGCACCATGAAAGGCTGGCACAAGAACGGCGTCTGCCCGGAGAGCGCGTGGCCGTACGCGCCCGGCGACGCGGGCTTTCTCGACGCCGCGCGCCAGGAGGCCGCGCTCGCCTATCCGCTCGGCGCGTACTATCGCGTGCTGGCGAAGCGCTCCGACCTGCACGCCGCCATCAACGAGACCGGGGCGGTTTTCGTAACGGCGGCGACGCACGTCGGCTGGCAGCCCGGAAAGCTCGACAACGGGCGTATCCCCTACGACCCCGCCCGGGAGGCGGGCGAGGGACACGCCTTCGCCGTGCTCGGCTACACACCCGACGGCTTCGTGATCCAGAACTCCTGGGGTGCGGCGTGGGGTGGCCTCGCACTGGACGACGTGGCGTATCACGGCTGCGCAATCTGGAGCTACCAGGATTTCGAGGCGAACCTGTGGGATGCGTGGGTAGCGCAGCTGGCGCTGCCGGTCGAGAAGCGCGTCAGTTTCATCCGGCGCCAGCCCGAAACCGCGGCAGGCCCGGATCGCCGCAGGTCGGTCCCGGCCCAGCACGAGATCCGCGACCATTACGTTCACATCGACGACGGCCGATTCGAACCCTGGGGCGACTACCCCTCGACACCGGCGCACGTCGAAGAGACGGTCTCCCGCGCGCTGGCCGGCGCGCCCGCCCGGCCCCCGCAGCATCTCGTGCTCTACGCCCACGGCGGGCTCAACGACGTGAAGGTCGCGGCAGCGCGCGCGGCGAGGTGGCGCCCGGTGTTCGCCGCCAATCGCATCCACGAGCTGCACTTCTTCTGGCAGACGGGGCTGTGGGACGAAATCGGCGACGTGCTGCGCGCCAAACAACCGCTCGCCGAGCGGCGTGCGGCGGGTCCGAGCGACTGGTGGGACTGCATGCTGGAGCGGTTGACGCACCCGCTCGGCCATGCCCTGTGGCAGGAGATGCGCTCCGGCGCCGGGGAGGCGTTCGCGCCGGCGGGCGCCGGCTCCCGCACGCTGAGCCTGTTGGCCGAGGCCCTCGTTGCGCTGCCGCCGTCGCGCCGCCCGCGCGTGCATCTCGCCGGCCACAGCGCCGGGGCCGTCTGGCTCGCCCATCTGATGGATCGTTGGCGTGAGCAGCAGGGCCCGCCCATCACCAACCTCGTGCTGCTCGCGCCAGCGTGCACCACCGCGCTTTTCAACGAGCGCATCTACCCGGCCCTCAGACAGCGTGTCGTTGAGCGGCTTTATCATTTTCATCTCGACGACACGAGCGAGCGCAATGACGACGTGGCCGTGATCTACCGGAAATCGCTCCTCTACCTGGTGTCCCGCTCCTATGAGCAGCGCGGCGCCGTCGTTCCGCTCATGGGCATGGAGCGACACCTGGGCGAGCTACGCCGCACCGGGATCAAGCAGCGCGTCGTTCATTACAACACCCGCGACCATCGCGACCGGACCACGGCCGCCTCGCACCGGGACTTTGACAACGACGCCACGACCATGAACTCTATGCTCGGGATCATCCTCGACACGCGTCCCCGGCACACTTTCCGCGCCATTCACCTGCGAGACCGCTGATGCACGAAAATCGACACGACCGTCGCACCCGTGCCGGAACGTCGCGCGCGGCCGGCACGCTGGCAGCGCTCCTGCTCGCCGCGCTGCTCGTTGCGGGCGCGTCGTCGCCGTCGCATGCCGCGAGCGTCGCGTCGACGCGCGAGGCGAAGCGGCTCACGGCCAGCGTTCTCGACAAGGTCGTCGCCGGGGACTTCGAAGGGGGGCTGCGGCTGCTCGAGCCTTACGTCGTGGTTACGAAAGCGGAGTTCGACGCGCTGCTCAAGCAGGTCAGCGAGCGCATGCCCGCTTTCGAGCAGCTCGGCGCATCACTCGGCAGCGAGCTGATCGACGACGGCCGCTTGGGCGACTCCGTGTACCGGATTCGCTACCTGCAGAAGTTCGAGCGCCACGCCCTCAGCTGGACCTTCATCTTCTATCGCCCCGAAGCGGGCTGGGTGCTCAACGAGTTCTGGTTCGACATCCGCCTGCAGAACCTGTTCACGGACTGAGCGGGCGCGCCTGTTGCGCCTCGGCGGCGGCGTGGCGCCCGCCGCTCGGTGCCGCTCAGATCAGCGTCCACTTGTCCTTCGGGCAGGGGCTGACGTTCATCCAGGTCTTGAGCGGCATGAAGCAGTCGCATACGCGGCACTGCTTGGTCAGCTCGTTGAACTCCTCGCACGCGCGACACAGCGCGTAGCGCTCGCGCTGCACGGCTTTCGGCACCTTCAGATAGTCGCGCGTCGCATCAAGCCAGCGCAACCCATGCTTGAGATGCGCCGTCCACGGCGCGTCGGGCGGCGGGGCGTCGTCGTCGATGTCCATGCTCTCTTTGCTGTCGTCGCTCATACGTCGCTATTGTGCGCCGACGGCGGCCGCCCGTTCAACGGTGCGCGCCGCCGGCCGTCCGCTCACCGCGCGACGCATTGCCCCTCGCTCGGTGGAGCCGCGATAATGCCCGCAGTCGGCGCTTGCCTCGAGCACAGAGCACAACAGCGATGAGTCACTCTTTCAATCAGCCCCTGGGCGGCAACGCCATGCCCCGCTTCGGCGGACCGGCGACGATGATGCGGCTACCGCCGCAAGAGACAGCTGCTGGTCTGGATGCCTGCTTCATCGGCGTGCCATTCGACATCGGCACCTCGAACCGTCCCGGAGCGCGCTTCGGGCCGCGGGCCATCCGCGCCGAGTCATGCCTGATCCGCCCCTACAACATGGCGACGCGCGCCGCCCCGTTCGACAGCATGCAGGTGGCCGATATCGGCGACGTCGCCATCAACACGTTCAGCCTGACCGAGAGCATACGCATTATCGAGACCGCCTACGACGCGCTGCTCGATCACGACTGTGTTCCCCTGACGCTGGGCGGCGACCACACGGTGGCGCTGCCCATCCTGCGCGCCCTGCACCGGCGCCACGGACCGCTGGGGATGGTTCACGTGGATGCCCACGCGGACGTCAACGACGTCATGTTCGGCGAGCCCATTGCGCACGGCACCCCCTTCCGACGCGCCGTCGAGGAGGGCTTGCTCGAGGGGCGGCGCGTTGTCCAGATCGGGCTGCGTGCCACCGGCTACACGGCCGAGGATTTCGACTGGCCCCGGCGGCAGGGATTTCGCGTCGTGCAGGCGGAGGAGTGCTGGCACCGCTCGCTTGTGCCGCTGATGGCCGAGGTGCGAGAGCAGCTCGGCCCGGGGCCGACCTATCTGAGCTTCGACATCGACGGCCTCGACCCGAGCTGCGCGCCGGGCACGGGCACCCCCGAGCCGGGAGGGCTGACGACGCCGCAGGCGCTCGAAGTCGTCCGCGGCTGTCGCGGCCTCGATCTCGTCGGCTGCGACCTGGTCGAGGTTGCACCGGCGTACGACCCGAGCGGCAACACGGCGCTGCTCGCCGCGAACCTTCTCTTCGAGATGCTATGCGTGCTGCCGAAGACGACCTATCGCACCAGCGCGACGTGAGCGCTGCGGGGATCGCTCCACGCCCACGCTCGGCGTGGCGAACGACGCCGCCCGCCATCGCCGCGACGCGCTCGCCCGCCGCATCGCGGCGACACGATCGTGGCGCTGGACGGCAGCTCGGACTGCCCGGCGCGCCGATCCCGCCTGGAAGCTCAACGGTGGCTACGGCTTCGGCTCATATTTCGCGCTCCAGGCGGGCTAAGCCGATCTCAGCGACACCACCGACGACGTCGCGGGAATCGGCTTCGGCTCGTCCCACCCAGGACGGGTTCGCCGGCTACGTCGTCGGGCTGCTGCCGCTCGGCAACGCGTTCGCGCTGTTCGGCAAGCTCGGCGCCTACGACGTCGACCTCGACTTCGGCGGCGACACGGCCACCGAGAGCGGCACCGAGCTCGCCTACGGCGCCGGCCTGCGATACGACTTCGCCAACGGGCTGGGTCTGCTGGGCGAGTGGGAGCGCTTCGACGACGTCGCCGTAGGCGATTGCGACCTCTTCAGCGTCGGTCTGTCCTGCACGTTCTGAGCGCGGGATCGGCCGGCGACGGGCCTTGCCGCTGCGCACCGACGGCGCACGGGCGCTTCAGCCGGAACGGTCGCGTCTCGCCCCGCCTAGCCATGGGTAATGCTCTTGTCGGTGAAGAGGTAGTCCTTGAGCTCCTTGTCGAAGGCGGGGTCGCGTCGGCGGATCCATTCGAGCACCATGGCGGCGTGCTCCTTCTCCTCGTCGCGATTGTGCGCAAGAATGGCTTTGAGCTCGTCGTCCTCGCAGGCATCGACGCGCTGGTTGTACCAGTCGACGGCTTCCAACTCCTCCATGAGCGAGACGATCGCGCGGTGCATGTCGCGGGTCTCGTCCCTGAGCTTCTCGATCGGCTCGTGATATCCTTCGTTTGCCATCTGCACATCTCCTCGGAAATCGAAATTAACGCCGTGGACCTGCCCGGTAGCGCATCTCCCGTATTACGGCACAACACCGAAACTCGCTCAGAGCCTGGCGCCGTATAATACAGGCGCGCGGTCCGCGATGCCCAACATGCGTCGCCGGAGGCGCCATCGCGCTGCGGTGCCAGGCGGCACCGCCGAAGACTCCGCGAAGACAGAACAAACATGAACCGTGACGACGTCGACATCATCGCCCGCGCGAACGTCTACCAGGGTTACTTTCGCATCGATCGTTATCGACTGCGGCACCGGCTGCACGACGGACGTGACAGCCCGGCGCTCGAGCGGGAGGTGTTCGAACGTGGCCACGTGGCGGCCGTGCTGCCGGTCGATCCGGTGCGTGATGAGCTGGTGCTGATAGAGCAGTTCCGCGCCGGCGCCTACGCCGCCGGCTGGCAGCCGTGGCTGCTCGAGTGCGTTGCGGGCATCGTCGAGGACGGCGAATCGAGCGAGGAGGTGGCGCGCCGCGAAGCCCGCGAGGAAGCCAACTGCGTGATCAGCGATCTGGTGCCGGTGCATCGGTTCCTGTCGTCGCCGGGCGCGAGCTCGGAGACGGTCACCCTCTACGGCGGGCGCACCCGCACCGGCGGCCTCGGCGGCGTGCACGGCCTGCCCGAGGAGGGCGAGGACATCAAGGTGCACGTGATGTCCGTGAGCTCAGCGCTGGCGCTCCTGCGCCGCGGGCGCATCGTCAATGCCAAGACGCTCGTCGCCCTGCAATGGCTCGCGCTCGAGTACCCGGCGCTCAAGCAACGCTGGCGCTGAGCGCCGGGGCGGCGCGGCCCCGCGGCGCGGCGCCAGCGCGGCGATGCCGACACCGTCGCGCTGGCGCATCCGCCGGGTGCGCGGGTTTCCGCCCGGCACCCGTACGCTCGATTTAGAAAAGGCGGGCTGTTATCCTTCGACACCCGCGGGGCGTGACCCGCAACGCGCGTCCGGCGGTGTCGAGTGGGCGAGCACAGCGCATCGCCCCCTTCCATGTGCCGCCTCGCGGCGCCGTCAACGAAATCGTAGAGTGAACGCGATGGACAACTCGCCTCGACATCGTTTGGCCTTGCCGCTGTGCGCCGCGCTGTTGGCAACGTCGCTCGGCGCCGGCTGCACCATGGTCGGGCCGGATTTCGTTCGCCCCGACGCCGATGTCGCCGGCGAGTGGCAGGAGGCCCAGAGCGCCAACCTCGATACCAGCACAACCGACTACGAGCAGTGGTGGACGGCATTCAACGATCCCGTGCTCGACGGACTGATCGAGGCCGCCTACCGGCAGAATCTGCCGCTGCAGATCGCGGGGCTGCGCATTCTCGAGGCGCGCGCGCAGCTCGGTGTCGCGGTGGGGGGGTTGTATCCTCAGAGCCAGACGGCCAACGCCGCGGGAATCTACAGCCGCGGCAGCGAGAATCGCGCCAACACGGTATTCGGCGATCTCAACTACTGGGACTACAGCGTCGACGGCGGCGTGGCGTGGGAGGCCGACTTCTGGGGTAAGTTCCGACGCGCCATCGAGTCGGCCGACGCCAACCTGCTGGCCTCGATCGCCGACTACGACGCCTTTCTGGTCACCCTGACCGCGGAGGTCGCCGCCGTATACGTCGCCCTGCGCACCTTCGAGGAACGCCTCGCCATCGCGCGCGAGAACGTGGCGATCCAGCAGCGCAGCCTCGAGATCGCCGACGTGCTGTTTCGCAACGGCGCCACCACCGAGCTGGACGTGCGGCAGGCGGAGACCCTGCTGCGCAGCACGGAGGCAGTGATACCCGTGCTCGAGGCCGGCCTGCGCCAGGCGCAGAATGCGCTCAGCATCCTGCTCGGGCGCCCGCCCGGCGAAGTGCGCGCCATGCTCGGCGACGCGACTGCGATCCCCATAGCGCCGAGCCGGGTCGCCGTCGGCATCCCGGCGGACCTGCTGCGCCGTCGGCCCGACGTGCGACGTGCGGAGCTCGAGGCCTGGACCCAGAGCGCACGCATCGGCGTCGCCAAGGCCGACCTGTACCCGAGCATCGCCCTGTTCGGCACCATCGGACTGGCCGCGGGCGACAGCCCGGCGACCGCACGCAGCGGCAGCGATGATCTCATCGACAGCGACGCCCTCTTCTTCCAGGGCGGCCCGACCCTCACCTGGAACGTGTTCAACTACGGTCGCATTAAGAACAGCGTGCGCGTGCAGGATGCACGTCTGCAGCAGCTGATCGTCAACTACCAGGAAACCGTGCTGCGCGCCGCCCAAGAGGCCGAGGACGCCATGGTGGCGTTTCTCAATTTCCAGCAGCAGGCGGCCGCGCTCGGGCTGAGCGTCGCGGCGGCCAAACGCTCGGTGGACCTGGCGCTGATCCAGTACCGCGACGGTGCCGTGGACTACACCCGCGTGCTCAACACGCAACAGTCGCTGGTTCGCGCGCAGGACGACCACATCCGCAGTCGCGGCGACATCGCCCTCAACCTCGTGGCGCTGTACCGGTCGCTGGGGGGCGGCTGGCAGATCCGGGAAGGCAACGACTTCGTGCCGGAGCAGACCACCAACACCATGGCCGAACGCACCGACTGGGGCGGGCTGCTGTCGCCGGACGCGGTCGACGTGCCGCCGCCGCGCGAGGCCGCCGATTCGCTGCGCCGCTTCGACCGGTGAGCTCGCGCGCCCAGCCAGGTCGCGCAGCACCGCCGCGGCGTTGGAACGTGCCCGCACGGCAGTCTGCCCCCCCTGAACACACCGTCCCGAAGCGCGCCGGGCTGACGCCACGATCCGCGCTCGGCTGCGGGGGAGAGTGATGAGAAGAACGACGTTGATGTCCGCTCGAGGGGCAAACTTTATTGGCTTGTTGACGGTAGCCGCGGCGCTGCTCGGAGGCTGCGCCGAGCAAGAGCCTCCCGCCGTCGAAGAGGTCGTGCGGCCGGTGAAGATGGTGACGGTCGGCGGGCCGCAGGCAGCCGTCACGCGCGACTTTCCCGGCACCATCAAGGGTGCTCAGAACGCCGAGATGGGCTTCGAGGTGGCGGGACGCATCATCGAGTTCATGGTCCAGGAGGGGCAGCAGGTGGAAGTGGGGCAGCCGCTGGCCCGACTCGACGACCGTGACTACCAGGCCGAGCTCGAGAAGGTGCAGGCCAACTTGAGCAAGGCCGAGGCCGATCTGCAGCGCAGCGAGAACATATTCAAGCAGGATCCGGGCGCCATCTCGGCCGACAAGATCGAAGGCGACCGACGCGCCGTGGGCGTATCGCGAGCGAGCCTCGCGCAGGCGCAGAAGGCGGTCGAGGATACCGTGCTGCGCGCACCGTTCGACGGCCTGGTCTCGCGCAAGCTGGTCGACGACTTCGAGAACGTGCAGGCGAAGCAGTCGGTGCTGCTGCTGCAGGACATCAGCTTCCTCAAGATCGAGGTCAGCGTGCCCGAGCGGGACTTCTCAGCGGGGGCGCGCGGTGTCTCGGTCGATGAGCTCACCGCGCGCGCCGAGCCCAGGGTCGAGGTCAGCTCGCTCCCCGGTCGCTACTTCCCCGCCCGGGTGACAGAGATGGCGACCGCCGCCGACCCCGTTACCCGCACCTTCCAGGTGACGTTGGCATTCGACGTGCCGGACGACGCCGCCGTGCTGCCGGGCATGACGGCGCGGGTGGTGATCAGCCCCTTGCGCGACGCCGGCGTGTGGCTGCCGACCCATGCGGTGGTCACCGACGCCGGTGGCGAGCCGTACGTGTGGAAGGTCGACCCCGCGAGCATGACGGTGACCCGCCAGACTGTAGAGCTCGGCGAGATGCGCGAGGACAGCATTCGCATCACGGGCGGCCTCGAGGACGGCGAGCTGGTGGCCATCTCCGGCGTTCAGCAGCTGCAGGAAGGCCAGCAGGTCCGGCGCTTCCAGGGCTGACACGCCGGACCCGAGCGCATGAATCCCGCCGCCTGGTCGCTGCGCAACCGCACCACCACGCTGGTCCTCACCCTGGTGCTGCTGCTCGGGGGAGCAGCCTCCTTCAACGGGTTGTCGCGTCTCGAGGATCCCGAGTTCACCATCAAGGAAGCGCTGGTGCTGACGCCCTATCCGGGCGCCTCCTCCAATGAGGTGCAGCAGGAGGTCAGCGACCTGATCGAGCGTGCGGTGCAGCAGCTCGGGCAGCTCAAGGAGGTGGAATCCAAGTCCGACCGCGGGGTGTCGACGGTCACGGTGCGCATCAAGGATAAGTACGGCAAGTCGTCTCTGCCACAGGTATGGGACGAGCTGCGGCGCAAAGTCAACGACGTGCAGTCGCAGCTGCCGCCCGGTGCCGGGCCCTCGGTGGTGAACGACGACTTCGGCGACGTGTGGGGCGTGTTCATCGCCATCTACGGCTCGGAGTACACCCCCGCCGAGCTCCGCGAAGTGGCGAAGTTTCTGCGCCGCGAGCTGCTGCTGGTGGAGGACGTCGCCAAGATCGAGTTCTGGGGTGAACGCAAGGAAGCGGTCTACATCGAGCCCAACCGTGACCGCCTTTCACAGTTCGGTGTCGGCGTCGACCAGATCGTCGCCTCACTGCGCGACAAGAACCTGGTGGTCGACGCCGGCTTTGCCGAGGTGGGCCGTGAGTACCTGGCCATCGAGCCGACCGGTCTGTTCGACGAGGTCGCGGACTTCGAGGCCCTGCTGATCACCGGCCACGAGAGCGGGCAGCAGATCTATCTGCGCGACCTGGCGACGGTTTCGCGGGGCTACGTCGAGCCACCCGGCACGGTGCTGCGCTACGACGGTCAGATGGGCATCGGCTTCGGCGTGTCCACCGTCAGTGGCGGCAACGTGGTCACCATGGGCGAGGCGCTCGAGCGACGCGCGAGGGAGCTGCTGCCGCAGATTCCGCTCGGCATCGATTTCGGCATCATCTCGCTGCAGTCCGATGCCGTGACGATCGCCATCAACGGCTTCATGATCAGTCTCGTGCAGGCCGTCGCCATCGTCGTCGCCGTGCTGCTGATCTTCATGGGGCTGCGCAGCGGGCTGCTGATCGGATTCATACTGCTCTTGACCATCTCGGGCACTTTTATCTTCATGGGGCCGTGGAACGTGGCGCTCGAGCGCATCTCCCTCGGCGCGCTGATCATCGCGCTCGGGATGCTGGTCGACAACGCCATCGTCGTGGTGGACGGCATGCTGGTGCGCATTCAGCGCGGTATGAAAGGAGACGATGCCGCCATCGAAGTGGTGTCGCAGAACATGTGGCCGCTGCTCGGGGCGACCGCCGTGGCCATCATGGCCTTCGGCGCCATCGGTCTGTCCGACGACAGCACCGGCGAGTTCTGCCGCTCACTGTTCCAGGTGGTGCTGATCTCCCTGGGGCTGTCGTGGGTGACGGCGGTGACGGTAACGCCGGTGCTCGGCGTGATGTTCCTCAAGCCACCCAAGCAGGATCCCGGCAAGGCACCGCGTGATCCCTACGGCGGCGCCCTGTACACGGTCTACCGTGCTTTGCTCAACGGCTGCATCCGGCTGCGCTGGCTCACCGTCGCGGTGGTGGTCGTGCTGTTCGCCGTCTCGCTGCGAGGCTTCCAATCCGTCGACAAGTCCTTCTTCCCGGATTCGACACGGCCCCAGTTCATGGTCGACCTGTGGCTGCCGAGCGGCACGCACATCGACGACACCGTCGCGACGGCCGCCGAGGTCGAGGCGCTGCTGCTCGGGCTCGACCACGTGACGCACGTGACGACCTTCGCGGGCTCGGGCGGCATGCGCTTTCTGCTCACCTACTCGCCGGAGAAGCGGGACAGCAGCTATCTGCAGTTCCTCGTCGACGTCGACGACTACGCGGTGATGGACGGCCTCGTGCAGCGCGTGGAGGCCGAACTCCCCGAGCGGGTGCCCGAAGGGCTCGCCTACGCCCGCAAGTTCATCCTCGGTCCCGGCGGCGGCGGCAAGATACAGGCTCGCTTCAGCGGCCCCGACCCCGACGTGCTGCGTCGGCTCGCCGAGCAGACCGAGGCCATCCTCTACCGCGACGGCGGTGCCAAGGCGGTGCGCACCGACTGGCGCCAGCGGGTCAAGGTGATCCAACCGGTGATAGCCGACGAGGAGGCGAATCGGGCCGGCATCGGCCGACCGGACGTGGCCAATACCATCAGGCACGGCTTCGAGGGGCTGCCCGTCGGCGTCTATCGCGAAGGCGACAATCTGCTGCCGATCTTTTTCCGCGCCGAGCCGGCCGAGCGGGCTGACATTGCCTCGATCCAGAATCTGCAGATCTGGAGCCCTGCCGCACAGCAGTCGATACCGCTGCGGCAGGTGGTTTCCGGATTCGAGACGGTGTTCGAGGACCCGATCATCCAGCGGCTCAACCGTAAACCGACCATCACCGTGCACGCCGACCCCCGCAGCGGACCCGCCAGCGTGCTGTTCGACCGCATCCGCGGGCCGGTCGAAGCGCTCGAGCTGCCGCCGGACTACGCGCTGGACTGGTGGGGGGAGTACCGCGACTCGGCCCGCGGGCAGGCCGGCATCATGGCGAGTCTGCCGATCTTCCTGCTGCTGATGGTGCTGGTGACCGTCGCGCTGTTCAACTCCCTGCGGCAGCCGCTGGTCATCTGGCTCGTCGTACCGCTGTCGCTGATCGGCGTGACGCTCGGTCTGCTCGTGACCAACCAGCCCTTCGGGTTCATGGCCATGCTGGGTTTCCTGAGCCTCTCCGGCATGCTGATCAAGAACGCGATCGTGCTGATCGACGAGATCGAGGTCCAGAAACGTCAAGGCGCCGAGCCGCTCACCGCGCTGATCAGCTCGGGCGTCAGCCGTCTGCGCCCCGTGTCCATGGCGGCGCTGACGACCGCTCTCGGAATGATCCCGCTGGTCCTCGACGCCTTCTTCGTAGCCATGGCGGTAACGATCATCTTCGGCCTGATGATCGCCACGCTGCTCACCATGGTCGTCGTACCCACTCTCTACGCGCTGGTGTTCCGGGTACCGTGGGCCAACACCGAAGCGCGTTGATCGGCGCGCTCCACGGCGGCAAGGCCGAGGTGCCGGCGGGCCACGCGCCGCCCCGCGGGGCAGTGTGGCATGGGCGCGGCGAGCAGCGCGCGGGGGACTCCGCGCCACACCGGCACGCTCGTGACGTGAGTGTGCGCATCACTTGGAGAGCGGATCGTTGACCGGCCGGCGTCGCAAGCTCGACACCGACTTCGTTCGCCTCGGTTGGGATCCGGGCGCCGAGGGCGGCTTCATCAACCCGCCCGCCTATCGCGCCTCGACCATTCTTGCGCCGAGCGTCGCTGCTTTCGAGGACCATCAGCGCCACCGCGGTGAAAAAGGCCGTATCTCATACGGGCGTTTCGGCACGCCGACCACGTTCGCCTTCGAGGAGGCCATGGCCGGTCTCGAGGGCGGCTACGGCGCCGTCTCGGTTTCCTCGGGCATCGCCGCCGTGGCAGTGGCGCTGAATGCCTTCCTCGACAGTGGCGACCACCTGCTCGTGAGCGACAGCGTCTATTCCCCGACCCGGCTGTTCTGCGACGAGGTGCTGCGCCGCTACGGGGTAGAGACCAGCTACTACGATCCATTGCTTGGCGCCGACATCGAGACGCTGTGTCGCGCCAACACCCGTGTCATCTTCATGGAGTCGCCGGGCTCGCTCACCTTCGAAGTGCAGGACGTTCCGGCCATCATCGCGGCAGCACGGCGCCGCGGCATCACCACCATCGTCGACAACACCTGGGCCACCCCGCTCTATTTCCAGCCGCTCGCTCTCGGCGCCGACGTCTCGGTGCATTCCGGCACCAAGTACGTCATCGGACACTCCGACGCCATGCTCGGCGTTGTCATCGCCCGGCAGCAGCGGAGCTATGAACGCCTGCGCGCCTGCCAGGTGCACTTCGGCCACTGCGCCGGCAGCGAGGAGACCTATCTCGGCATCCGCGGGTTGCGCACGCTGCCGACCCGGCTCAGGCAGCACGCACACAACGCGCTGCGTCTCGCCGAGTGGCTCGCCGCTCGACCCGAGGTCGCCCGCGTGCTGCACCCGGCGCTGCCGGCCGACCCCGGTCATGCGATCTGGCGCCGGGACTTCTCCGGCGCGAGCGGTCTGTTCGCCGTGGTGCTGCGGGAGGTTTCCCCGGCAGCCGTGGCGGCGATGCTCGACGGTCTGGAGCTGTTCGGCATCGGCGGCAGCTGGGGTGGATTCGAGAGTCTCGTCATCCCCGCTCACCCCGAACGCGTCCGCACCGCGACGACGTGGCGTGCCGAAGAGCCGCTGCTGCGTCTGCATGCGGGTCTCGAGGACGCCGACGATCTCATCGCCGACCTCACGGCAGGCTTCGACCGGCTCGCCGCCGCGGGCTGAGCGCTGCACGCGGCGGGCCGTCGCGCCGCTGTTTGGCCTTATAATCGCGAGGTGAGCCGACAAACACGCATCGACGACGAGTATCGGCAGTTCATGGCCACGCGCAGCGCGTTGCACCTGGCGACAGTCGACGCCGAAGGGCGGCCACATGCGAGCTATGCGCCCTTCGTGGCGGGCGACGGCGGCAGGGACATGTACGTATTCGTAAGCGAGCTCTCCCAGCACACCGGCAATCTCAGGGCGACGGCCTGCGCGAGTGCGCTGCTGATCGAGGACGAGGCGCAGGCTGCCGAGGCGTTCGCGCGACGCCGTCTGGTCTTCGAGTGCAGCGCCGAACTCGTCGGGCGCGAGGCGCCACTCTGGCGCGGGATCGTGGATCGCTTCGAGGCACGCTTCGGAGAGATCGTCGACACGCTGCGCCAGCTGAAGGACTTCGTATTGTTTCGCCTGCATCCCGAGAGCGGACTCTACGTCAAGGGATTCGGACAGGCGTACCGAATCGAAGGCGACGACCTCGATCGTATCCATCACATCGCACCGCGCCCGCTCTGACCCGCCGGCGCCGGCGCGCACGACACCCAACCCGAGCGAACAGAAGGACGCCGACGTGATCGTAGAACAGATCTGGACCGCAAACGCCTATCGCAATTTCAACTACCTGATCGTCTGTCGGGAGACGGGCGAGGCGCTCGCCGTCGATCCACTGGACCACGAGAAATGCCTCGGTACGGCCCGGGATAAAGGCTGGGACATCACGCAGATCGTCAACACGCACGAGCACGGCGACCATATCGGCGGCAATGGCCCCATGATCGAGGCAACGGGCGCCCAGCTGCTCGCCCACGCGCGGGCTGCCGGCCGCATCCCGGACATGGACCGCGGTCTCAGCGCCGGCGACATCGTCAAGGTGGGTCGGACGGTTGAGCTCGAGGTCCTCGACACGCCGGGCCACACGATGAGTCACGTGTGCCTGCTCTCTCACACCGAGATACCCTCGCTGTTCTGCGGCGACACCCTGTTCAATGCCGGCGCCGGCAACTGCCACCACGGCGGACACCCGAACGAGCTCTACCACACGTTCGCCGAGCAGCTCGCCAAGCTTCCCGGCAGCACGTGGATCTATCCCGGTCACGACTACATCGTCAACAACTTGAACTTTACCCTCGACCGGGAGCCCGACAACCATGCCGCCAAAGGGCTGCTCGAAGCCGTGCAGAACCAGGATCCCGGCAACGCCCTGGTGTCGACGTTGGCACTGGAGAAAGAGGTCAACACGTTTTTTCGCCTGCACAGCCCGTCCGTTATCGCGCGCCTGCGCGAGGCGTTCCCCGATCTGCCCGACGAGCCCGACGCCAAAACCGTGTTTCTCAAGCTGCGTGAGCTGCGCAACAGCTGGTAGCAAACGGTGATTGAGCAATGACGCCGCCGTCCCGCGCGACGGCGGCAGCGACCTACGACAGCGGCGCGTACCCCATCACCGTCGAACCGCGCACGCGCGGCTGCGCGTCCCAGGAAATCTTCGCCCCATCGCCTCCCTAGGGAGGCCAGGCCGCGCTCTTTTCGGCGTCACCCTGGTCGCCCCTCAAGGGGGCAAGCTTCATTCGGGGAGCGACGGCTCCTCTGCGTCGCGGCCCGGCTCCGCCTGCGCTTCGGCGCCATCCATGAGCAGGGCGACATCGTCGCCGGCCCGGGGGTGGTAACGAAGCACATGGCAGCGAAACGCAGGGCAGTAGCCCCTTGCGACGAGGCGCGGCACCGGCCGGCCACCTCTGCGCAAGGCTTCGATGCGCTTGGCAAAGCCCCGCGCCGGCGACACCAGCCAGTCGACGGACCAGTGCTCGGCGCGGTGGAAGCATTTGACGATATCGCCCTCGGCCGTCCGCACCGTGCGCGGCCTGCCGCCGACGCTCTCCAGTACCCGGCCGTGTCGCAGGATGTGTCGGTAGCGCCGGGCGCTGACCGTACGGCGTCGCGGCCCTGCCTCGTACAGGGCGGTGTCGCCCGGCGCCGGCGTTCTGAAACGGCGCCGGGCCCACAGGTAGTCGGCGGGGTGTGCGCGCAGATACTCCTCGAAGAAGGCGACGATCTGCTGCATGTCCGCTTTCTCGTCGTCTCCCGCCACGCCCGCCAGGGGCGGGTGCAGCGTGACCTCGACACCTTCGCCGTCGGGCAGGCGCCGCTGGGTGAGCGGCAGCACGGGCGCGCCGGTGATGCGCGAGAAGCGTGACGCCGTGGGCAGGAACGCGGTGTCGACCCCGAGCAGGGGCAGCCATAGCTTGCGGCCGAGGCTCGAGTCGTCGTCGACGGTATACCACAGTACGCCGTTACGCTTGAGGTAGCGGACCATGGCCCGCACGTTCTCACGCGGAATGAGCTCGGCGGCATTGCGCATCCGGCCGCGTCGACAGTGGGCTTCGAGCACCGGATCGTCGCTCGGTGCGTAGACAGCAGCAAGCGGCCGGCGTTGCGCGAGCGCACTGCCGCCGAGCTCGAAGCTGGTCAAGTGAAAGGCAACCACCTGGGCGCCGCGACCGGCTTTCAGGGCGGCGTCGAGATGCTCGAGCCCGCGCAGACGGCACACCTCGCCCACGCTGTGCGGCGCGTACCAGCAGCGACCGAGCTCACAGAGGCTGATGCCCGTGGCCTCGAAGTTCTCGCGCACCAGCCTATCGAGCTGCTGCGCGCCCAGCTGCGGGAAGCAGGCCTGCAGATTGGCACGCACGATGCGGCGGCGCTTGCGGCTCAGCCACATCACGATGCGCCCGAGCGCGCTGCCGATACGGACGTGAGCGCGACAGCCGAGCGGCGCGATGCGCTGCAGAAGCCACAGGCCAACGCGTGTCGGCCAGTAGCGCGGCGACACGCGTCCCAGCACCGGCTCCGAGAGACGACTCACGGTGACGCGCCGCTCAACGACCGGAGCACGCCGTAGCGACGTTCGCCGTGGCGTCGCTGCACCGCCCGCCCATCAGGCCCAGAACCCGACCACTCGCTCGATGGTCCAGTATCCGGAAACGGCACCGATTGCATAGGTCGCTGCGGGCTCGACGCGGCGCAGCGACGCAGCGCTGACGCCGCGCAGCACCCAGCCGCTGCCCAGCACGGCCGCCACGAACGCCAGCTGGCCCAGCTCGACGCCGATGTTGAAGAACAGCAGCGCAAGCGGTATCGCCGCCTCCGGCAAGCCGACGTCGGACAGCGCGCCGGCAAAGCCGAAGCCATGCAGCAGACCGAACACGAAGGCCACCGTCCAGGGGCGGCGCTCCGCGAGCCCGACGCGGCCCTGCCGCCGGTGCACCAGCTCGGTGGCCAGAAACAGTATGCTGAGCGCGATGACGGCTTCCACGGGCTGCTGCGGGACCTGCACGTAGCCCAGGGTAGCCGCGGCCAACGTGAGGCTGTGCGCGACCGTGAACGCCGTGATCGCCGCCACCAGTCGGCGCGTTCCCGTCACGATCAACAGCAGGGCGAACACGAACAGCAGATGGTCGATGCCGAGCACGATATGCTCGACGCCGAGTCCCAGATAGGTCTTCGCGACGGCTGTCCATGAAGCCTCCGCCGGCACGACGAACGACGGCGCCGAGGGCTGCAGGCGCGCCGTCTGCGACCGACCGTCCGCCAAGGCGACGCGCACCAGGACGTCGGTGAGCGTGTTCTCGAGACCGGCAATGCGGAGGGTGCCCCCGGAGAGACCGCCGGGACAGCTGACGCGCCAGCGGTTGACCTGGGTCGCCCCGTCCTGGTGGGACGCGACCGGCGTCTGCGCTGTGCAGTGCGCGGGCAGCTCGGCGTCGAGCGCCAGCCGCGCGGCCCCGCGCATCGGCACTTTCCACACCACGGCGAACGTGTCCGGTGCAATCTCCCGAAGCTCGAGATAGCCGGGCCGGACCTCGTGAGCCGCTGCCGGGGCCAGCGCCCCCGTCAGCACCGC
The DNA here is from genome assembly GCA_041550555.1 of Arenicellales bacterium. Lineage (GTDB taxonomy): Bacteria > Pseudomonadota > Gammaproteobacteria > Arenicellales > JBFEOO01 > JBFEOO01. Next base: position 3,878 of record JBFEOO010000041.1, on the reverse strand, counting down.
GAGCAGCGCCCAGAGAACGCGCTTCATTCCGCCGCCCTGAGCATCGCGACACCGGGTTCACCCGCCGCTGGCTCCTCGATAATCACCTGGTAGCGCTTGCGCAGCTCCTCATAGAAAGCGTCGTTGGTCTGGCGCTGGCGCTCGGCGACGAGCTCGGTCGTGACACTCTCGCGAACCTCCTCGAGCGCCGGCATCCGCTCCGCCTCGCGCTCGTGCACGTAGACCAGGTGGACGCCGTAACCCGAACCCACCGGGCCGTGCCACCGCCCTTCGGCGAGCGGCGCCACGGCGTCGGCGAACGCACCGCCGAACAGCCGGGCGATCTCCCGCGGGGTGAGACGCTCGTGGCGCGGCTCGATCACCGTCGGGTCACCGTACGCCAGCGGATCCACCTCCGGCCCGCGCTCCTTGAGCACCACCAGCAGCTGCTCGGCGTCCTCCGCTGCGCGCACGCCGCGGCGATCAAAGCTCAGAAACACGTGACTGAACGTGAGCCGGGCCGGGACCAAGAACCGCTCGGGATGCTCGCTGAGAAACCGCTCGAGTTCGTCGTCGCTGGGCGCGGCCTGCTCGGCGAAGTCCTCGGTCAGAAACTCCATCTTCTGGGCCATGCGCCGCCGAACGATAGTGTCGTCGCGATCGAGACCAAGCGCCAGCGCCTCGCGATAGAGGATCTCCTCGCGAACGTGATCCTCGATCAGGCCGTCGAGCTCCGCTTCGGTCGGCGGCCGCATCCAGCGCCGCTGCCACAGGACGCTGAGGCGCTCGATATCGCTCAGCGTGACGACGATGCGGTTCTCCGCGGTGCCGCCACCGTTCCCGCCGACGCCGTCGAACAGCACGAACAGGGCGGCGCCCGCCACGAGAAAGTGCAGCAGCGGCTCTTTCAGGACTCTCTTCATCGATGACATGGACGAGTAACGGGTCGTCGGGACGATCGGCGGCACATCGTAAGCCGGCGAGCACCGGCTGTCGAATTCGCCCCGCGGCCCCGGACGTCGATATGGCGACGGTCGAATGGCGCCACCATCGGCGCGAGCACGGCCCGCCTCCGGCGCGCGGCCATGGCGAACGTTGCGCAACGGGCGTGCCGCGGCTCGCACGGCTCCACCGAGCGCATCGCCTGCGTCGCGCCTGAGCCGCGGCCGCTCGATGTCGGCGAAGCCGGGGCCGGCTCGAGCCCCGAGGAAATCTCCTCCCGGGCGAAGGTGGAGAAGCTGTCGTCCCCGCTCAGAGCCTGCATCACGTAGTGCCGATAGCGGTCGGCGGCCGGCTCCGTGCCGGCGCACTTGCCCCGGTGGTTCTCCTCGCGCGTCGAGGCCAGACCGGTATGGGCATCGGTGCTGCCGATCATGCCGAACGTGAAGGGATTGACGCCGATCTCCTGCGCCTGCGCGAGCCCGAGCTGCAGCGCAGAGCAGGCATGCTCGTGGGGCAGCATCGCCCCGGTCTTGGCCTCGAAGCCGGCGATGTCGCCCTTGTCCCGGGTGCCGTAGCCGGCGGATTCGTCCTCGGGCGAGAGCTTGCGGTGAGCCTCGCCGTCGCCCTGTATCTGTGTGACTTCGTCGAGCGGCTCCCAACGCATGCGGGCCCTGGCATACGCCCTGTCGAGCAGATGCCCGTCGAGCCGCTCGCTGGCGAACATGAGGCCGTTGCTGAGCTTGCCGTCGTGGGGGATGGCCGTCACGCCGCCGCCGGTGTTCGCCAAGTAGGCCGCCATGTGCTCCCAGAGGCCCTCTCGATCGGGCGAATCGAAGGTCGGGTACGGCAGCACTTCACCGACTTCGTTTCCGCCGTCCTTGAAGACGACGACGCGGTGGCGATTGCTCGGCTGCTGCTGGTCGTTGCTGGAGGTCCCCTCGAGAGCGATGAACGTGCCGAGCCGTCCGGGCTCGTAGAACTTCTCGGCCGCTGCGATCTGGCGATCCCACACGGTTCTCTGCATCTTCGGGCTGTCGATGACGTCGGTATTCTTGCAAACACCTTCTGTACCTCACTCGCGGAAAGCGTCGTTCGAGTGCATCGATTGGCGAACGAAGCGGGGCGGGCTTGCGTCTCGTCGTCCACCCACGAGCCACACGCCGGCTCCTCAGCGCCCGGGGCGCGGACGCGGCACACACAGCGGCAGCACACCGGCCTGCACCGTGACCTCCACGGGCGTGACGCCATAGAACTCGCCGTCGACCTCGACCGGCACGGGCTGGGGGCTGACGATGCGCACCGACTGGCCGGTGTGGTAGCCGACATCGGCGCGACGCGACAGACGCCCACGCCAGGCGCTCCAGGCATAGGACGCCAGCGCGGGCAGGCGACCGCGCTTCAGCACGACCACATCGAGGTGTCCCGAGTCGCAGCGCGCCCTGTCAGCAGCGCGGAAGAATCCCGCATAGGTCGCCGCATTGGCCACGATAACCAGAGCGGCCGGGAGCGGGCCGGCACCGTCGACCGTCACGCCCAGCCGTGGAACGCGGTAGCGGCGCAGCGCCTGCACGATCGCCCCCGCGTAGCCCCTGAAGCCGAGCGTGCCGCTGCGCGTCTCATCGATGGCTCGGATCACCATCGCATCGACACCTGCGCTTAACAGCACGACAAATCGTCGCAGTTGGTCCACCACGCCGAGGTCCACGCGGCGCAGCTCGAAATCGTCGAGCAGCGCCGCCGTGCCGTGCGCACTGCGGGGCAGATCCAGCTCGCGCGCGAGCAGATTACCGGTACCGACCCGCATAACGGCGATGGGCAGCCTGCCGGGGTCGACGAGCCCGTTGATCGTCTCGTTGACGGTGCCGTCGCCGCCTGCAACCACCAGCACATCGGTATCGGGGGCGAGGCTGGCGGCGAAATCCCGCGCATGGCCCACGCGCTGCGTCCAGTGTATGCACACGGCGTGTCCGCGCCGCTCGAGCAGCGCCGCGAGCGCCGCGACCTCGCGCTGCGCCCGGCCGGTGCCCGACACCGGGTTTGCGATCACCGCTACCCGCATCGGCGGCCGCCGCCGTGCGCCCGGGAGCCGCCCGACACGACGCCGCCCGGGTGCGAAGCGCCGGATCGCGTCGGATTGCGGTAAAGTAGGGTCCGTCCCGCCGCTCGGGGCCGACATCGAGACTGCGCATGAAATACGCTGTCCTTATGGTCGTGGACGGGTTGCGGTCGGACATGGTGACGCCCGCGCTCACGCCGACGCTCGCCCGCCACGCCGCCGAAGCGCGGGTGTTCACGCAACACCGTTGCGTGTTTCCCTCGGCTACGCGCATCAATTCGGCATCCATCGCCACCGGCTGCTACCCCGGCAGCCACGGCCTTGCCGGCAACGCCGTCGCCCTCGATGACGGCACCGGCCTCAAGGCGGTATCGGTGGGGCCACCGGGCTTTCGCGATCTGCTGCGGCGCGTCACCGGGCGTACGCTGCAGCGCCCGACCTTGGCCGAGCGGGTGCGCGAGCGCGGCGGCGCCATTATCTACTCCAACTCGTCGGCCGGCTCGGCCCACATGCAGGATCCCGACGGCCACGGGACTCTGTACCATCGCAACGGCTCGTTCGGACCGGGTCTGACGCCGGTCACGAAACCGGCGCATCTCGATGTCAGTCACGACGGCGCCGGCGATGCCGCCACCACCGCACGCTTCTGCGATGCCTTTCTGAGCGACCGCACCACGCCGCTGTGGGTGCTGTGGATCTGCGAACCCGATCACTCTCAGCACGTGCTCGAACTCGGCTCGCCGGCGCACCTGGAGGTGCTGCGTGCCGCCGATGCCTGCGTGGCGGGCGTCCTGCAAGCCGTGCAGCAGCGACGCGCCGCCGGGGACGACGTGCTGTTCGTGGTGTGCTCGGATCACGGCCACGAGACGGTCGAGGAGATCGTCCCCGTCGCCGAGCTGCT
>JBFEOO010000040.1:0-32884 GCA_041550555.1 Arenicellales bacterium | reverse complement strand
TGCTCGCCGTCAACGTGCTTGGCGTGATGCTCTGCTCACGCGCCGCGATCCGGCGCATGTCCACCAGGCATGGCGGTGCGGGGGGTGGCATCGTCAACCTCTCTTCGGTGGCGGCTTCGCTCGGCATGGGGGGCGACTACGTCTGGTACGCGGCGTCGAAGGGCGCCGTCGACAGTCTGACCATCGGCACGGCCAACGAGGTGGCCCGCGAAGGTGTCCGCGTCAATGTCGTCGCGCCGGGCCTGATCGCCACGGACATCCACGTTCAGTCCAATGATCCGACACGGCCCGAGCGCATCGGGCCGACGGTGCCCATCGGGCGTTGCGGCGAGCCGGAGGAGATCGCGGAGCCGGTTCTTTGGTTGCTCTGCGACGCCGCCTCTTACGTGACCGGCGCCGTGCTGCGCGTGGGCGGCGGGCGCTAGCGGGACTGCCGGCGCAGCGCTGGGCGACGATCGAGCCCGGCGGGACGCTGCGACCGAACACGACGCGCGCGCTCGCGCGATTGAGCCTAGAACGCCATGCCGTGGCTTCCGGCCACGGCGCCGAGGATCGTCAGCACGCTGACGGCCAGGAGCAGCCGGTGAAACCGCTCGATGAGGTGAAATAGGCGCTCGGGCCTCTCCTGCGCGGTGCGCACGAACCACCGATGCAGGAACAGCGGCTCCGCTATGAAGAGCATCACCGTAAACAGCAGCCAAACAAGCACCATAGCGTGCATCCACCAGTACGACAGGCTTTGAAAGCGATCCCAGAGATCCCACGCCGCGGTGATGTAAAAGCCTGAGGCGCCGACCAGCACGGTGGTGCCCCGAGCCTGCCACGCGAACTTGCCCTCGATGCGCTCGAAGACAGAGACCCGCTGTTCCGGACGTTCCAGCCGACGGATTGCCGGCAGCAAGACGGTCGTCACGAAACCGACGCCGCCGATCCACAGCACCACGCCGGCCACGTGAAGTGCCCGGGCAATCAGGATGTCATCCAAGCCAGTGCTGCCTTGTCGGCGTCCACCGACGACGCCCGTGATCCCGATCGAGGTGGACGCCTCCACGGATGGGACATCGTCCACGCTGCCCAGGGGGCGCCGGTGGCGTGGCCGCCCTCGGTCGGGTGGTTGGCACGGCGCGGCGAACCGGCCTCGGTCGCGGCGATGCAGCGCTCTGCTCGCTTGCGAAAGCGCGCTCGCCGAGCAACGTCGCGAAGCTCGATTCTGCGTGGGTAGCCAGGGTGGCGTAAGACGGCGGCGAGCTGCTCGCTGGCGTGGAACGTCGGTGTCGACTGGGGGAGCGAGGTCGAGGACGATGACTTCTGAACACGGGCTACTCCGGCCGCGACGCTCGATACCACGTCAGACGGCTGTTGACGGTGATGCAGGTAGTGTAAATCGGTTGGCCGAGGTCGTGGACGTTCGGCGCCTGGGTCCGGGGCGCGGCAAGCGGCGGATCACCGCCGCAGCGCACCGTCGCGGAGCGGGGAGCGTACCCCCGGGGCGTTTGCTAGCGGGCGACGGCATCGTTGCCGGCGCCGTCCGGCCGAGATGGCTGGTTTCGCGTATCCTGCAGATCCGGATTGCCCGCCATGCCGCGGGCAAGCATTGCGCGAGCAGCGAGAAATGCTGCGGCGCGGCCGTTACGGGGCGGCGCCGCGCCCCGTCATGATGCAAATCGCCTTTGAAAATGATATTGATAGGTCCTGATCCATGGCGACCCCGGGGGCGCGTTGGTTGCGTGAGCGGCCCGGCGCAGTGCCGGCCGGTGGGGTCGCGGCGCCGCGCCGCGTGGCCGCAACAGGAGAGCGCCGATGTCGCGTGAGGTTCCAGACAAGCCCGTGATCGAAGTCAACGGCCGCCGCTACCGGTGGCCGACCCGGCCGCTGGTCGTCGTGTGTATCGACGGCAGCGAGCCCGACTACGATGATTCCGACGGTGGTGGCTACATCGAGCGCGCCGTTGCGGCGGGTGCGATGCCGTTCATGCGGAGCATGCTTCGCGCCGGCACCAGCCGACTCGCCGAATCCGCCATGCCGTCGTTCACCAATCCGAACAATCTCTCCATCGTCACCGGCGTGTCGCCGGCCGTGCACGGAATCTGCGGCAACTACTTCTACGATCGGGAGTCGGATGCCGAGGTCATGATGAACGACCCGAGGTTCCTTCGTGTCGGGACCATCCTCGCCGCGTTCGACCATGCCGGCGCGCGGGTGGCGGTGGTGACCGCAAAGGACAAGCTGCGCGGGCTGCTCGGTGACGGGCTCACCATCGGGGCAGGCCGTTCCATCTGTTTCTCGGCCGAGAAGGCCGATGCCGCGTGTCTCGAGGAGAACGGGATCGCGCACGTGCTCGAGCTCGTCGGCAAGCCGCTGCCCACCGTCTACAGCGCCGATCTCAGCGAGTTCGTCTTCGCTGCCGGCGTCGAGCTGCTCGAGCGCGAGCGTCCCGAGATCATGTATCTGTCGACCACGGATTTCATCCAGCACAAGCACGCGCCCGGGACCGAGGACGCGAACGCCTTCTACCGAATGATGGACGGCTATCTCGAGGCAATGGACGCCATGGACGCGACCATCGCCATCACCGCCGACCACGGCATGAAGGCGAAGCACGGCGTATCGGGCGAGCCCGACGTCATTTACCTGCAGAGCATGCTCGACGAGTGGCTGGGCGAGGGCGCGACGCGCGTTATCCTGCCGATAACCGACCCGTATGTCGTGCACCACGGGGCGCTGGGTGGATTCGCCACCGTGTATGTCGAAGACGGTATCGACGTCTCAGCTCTCATTGCGCGGCTGGCCGCGGTTCCCGGTTTCGAGGCCGTCCACTCGCGTGAGGCGGGATGCGACCGCTTCGAGCTGCCGCCGGATCGGGTCGGGGATCTGATGGTCGTGTCGTCGCGGCACAAGGTGATCGGACGCACCCCCGAGCACCATGATCTCACGCAGCTGGGGGAGCCGCTTCGCTCACACGGCGGTCTGTCGGAGAGCCGCGTGCCGCTGCTCTTCAATCGCCGTGCGGCGGGCTTGGCCCACAACCGCCGACTGCGCAATTTCGACATCATGGACATTGCGCTGAACCATCTCGAAGGCGCGGAGTCCGGACAGCCGGTCCGCGCGGTAGGAGTCTAGACCGATGACAGCAGATAAGACTGCAACGCTCAGTGTGGTGGACAAGGCGAGACCGCCACGACAGGAAGGTCTTCGCATCGCCGGCGAAACCGTCGAGCGCGACGAAACCATCGACGTTCTCAACCCGTTCACGAACGAGGTTGTGGGCACGGTGCCTCAGGCCACTGTCTCCGACGTGCGTCGGGCGTTCGAGCTCGCTGCGGGGTATTGCGCAAAGCTCACGCGCTACGAGCGCCAGCAGATTCTGCGGCGCATCGCCGAGCGGCTGGTCGAGGAGAAAGACGAGATAGCCGACTTGATCACCGCTGAGTCCGGACTCTCGAAAAAGGATTCTCTCTACGAGGTCGGCCGTGCTTTCGATGTTTTCAGCCTGGCCGGTCAGCTCTGCATTCTGGACGACGGCGAGATATTCTCCTGCGACCTCACGCCGCACGGTAAGCGGCGTAAGATCTTCACCACCCGTCAGCCGCTGCGGGCCATCAGCGCCATTACGCCGTTCAACCATCCCCTGAACATGGTGGCGCACAAGCTGGCACCGGCGATCGCCACCAACAACTGCATGGTCGTCAAGCCCACCGAGCTCACACCGCTTACGGCGCTGCGGCTCGCGGACATTGCCTACGAGGCCGGCCTCCCTGCCCAGATGCTGTCCGTGGTGACCGGCATGCCCGATGTGATTGGCGATGAGATGATCACCAATCAGCACGCCGATTTGATCACCTTCACCGGAAGCGTGCCCGTGGGCAAGCACATCGCCTTGCGCGCCGGCTACAGACGAACCGTGCTGGAGCTTGGCGGTAACGACCCGCTGATCGTCATGGAGGACGCCGATCTCGAGAAGGCGGCGGAGCTCGCGGTGGCGGGCGCGACCAAGAATTCCGGTCAGCGCTGCACCGCCGTCAAGCGCATTCTCGTGGTGGAGTCGATCGCGGATGCGCTCGTGCCGCTGCTGGTGGAGAAGGCCAAAGCGCTCGTCTGTGGCGATCCCACGGATCCGGCCACCGACGTCGGCACGGTCATCAGCGAGCAGGCCGCCAGGCTGTTCGAGCGGCGGGTCGAGGACGCCGTTGCGCACGGCGCGCAACGCCTCTACGGTGAGGCGCGACGGGGCGCACTGTTTCCGCCGACAGTGGTCGATCGGGTTCCCGCCGACTGCGAGCTGGTGCGCGAAGAGACCTTCGGTCCCGTGATTCCGGTCATTCGCTGCCGGGACATCGACGACGTGATTCGCGTCTCGAACTCGACCGCGTTCGGCCTCTCGTCGGGCGTGTGCACCAACCGCCTCGACTACGTCACCCGCTTCGTCGACGAACTCGATGTCGGCACCGTCAATGTCTGGGAAGTGCCGGGCTACCGCATCGAGATGTCGCCCTTCGGCGGCATAAAGGATTCCGGCCTCGGTTACAAGGAGGGCGTCATCGAGGCGATGAAGAGCTACACGAACGTCAAGACCTATTCGCTGCCCTGGGTGTGAGCCGGCAACAGCGCGCGTCGGGTAGCCCCGACAGGCGGTGTGTCCGCAGGGCGGCTGCCGAGTGACGGTAATCGTGAGGACGAGCGAGTCCGACGCCGGGTCTTGGAGTTACCGGACCATCACCAGACAGCACCAATAAGACCGGCGTGCAGGCGGGGCCCGGCGAGAATACCGCGCCGCCCCGCCCGGTCGGCGTGGCAGCCGTCACTGTCGATCGAGCGCATCAATCATGGGAATGAAAGGCGTTACGGCGGCCTTGTCTGCCGCCGGCACATCGTCGAGCGCGCCCATCATCTGCTGCGACGACATCATCATCTGCCGCATCTGTTCCTTCTGGGAGGCGGACATACCGCTGCGCTCCAGCTGCTCGAGGGCCTGTTTCATCGGATCGTTCATCTGGGGCGCCGCCGCGCCCATCGTGGCCGCGACGTACGCTCTCATCACGCGGTCGCCCGTCTGAGCCCACTGCTCCAGGTCGGCAAATCCACGTCGCTGGACGATCGCCAACAGCTCCTCATGGGCTTGATGCGTGCGCATCTGCGCCAGAGCCGACGTAAAGGGCACTGCCGCCGCGCTCACCGAGAACGGCGACGGCGGCCTCGGGAGCCACACGCTGGACATTTGCGCTTCGAAGGACTCCCCTGTGGTGCGACGAAGGCCCCGCCATCGCCGTGACCGCATTACCCGTCGAGATGGTTCCCGGCCGATGGATAAGCGAGCACGGTGCGCGCGCGCGGAACCTCGCAAGGCGCCACGCCGCCTCTTCGTATCGCGGCGGGCGCCCCGCCGATTCGGCGGCCTCGGCGGGGCGGCGCCGGCGGATCAGTCTGCGGCAAAACAATAGAACAAGCCGGCGCCGCCCGTGCTTCTGAGCGCCTCCAGACTGCAGCCTCGGGTGGCGTGAGCCGAGTTCCACGACGTATTGCCGCCGCCGTGACGATCGTGGTGTCCGACCTGGGCGCTGCCCGTGTCGCTGCTGGTCCAGTTGTTGCACGTGTGATCAGCGTCATCCGGCCAGAACGCCATGCCGTCGTCCTGGGTGCCGGTCAATATGTCGTGATCGTTCGTCTCGTCGTAGCGGCCGTTGACGCGCTGGCCTTTCTCGTCGAGCGCCGTCTCCAGAAGGATGGTCCTGTTGTACAAGTGCAGGTCGGTCAGGTCCTTGGCGATCAATACGCCCTTGGCGTTGTACCACGGGCCCTTGCCGATTCGCAGCCGGGCGCTTTCGCCCCGCTTGTCGGGGGCCTCGGTGCTCAGGTACGCCCGCCACGTGCGCCCGCCAGCGCCGACCGACTCGGCCAGCTTCTGGCAGTAGGCGTCGGCGCCTTCCAGTCCGCCGAGATCGCCGCCCTTGCCGGGATTCACACTGGTGATGAAAAAGCCCATGCTAGTGTCCTGAGCCGCCGCGTAGGATGCGCACAGCATGGCGAGCATGCTCGAAGCGATAACGGAAAGTACCCTGCTCATAGTGGTGTCTTCCTTTGGAGGTGAGTGTATTCGCCTTGGCCGCGCTCGGCTGCCGGGGTGAGCGGTAGTTTACCACTGCGGACAGACCGCGCGTTGCCGGTATGCCCAGGGCGTGAGCCGCCTGCCGGTGCCTCGGCGGCGGGTCGAGACCGTGCTCGAGCGACGGCCGGCGGAGACGGCATTTCGGGCGCCCCGCCGGCGCGGTCGCCAGCCGACTCATCTGACGATAACATTGTGCCCGTGAACGTAGGGATTGGAGGCGGATGGTGGGAGATCGCCAATCGCGAAAGCTGGCGGTAATTCTTCATGCCGACGTCGTCGGCTCGACGACGCTCGTTCAACGAGACGAGCACATGGCGCATCAGCGAATTCGAGAAGCCTTTACTCGTCTTTCGGGCGTCATCGACCGCTATCAAGGCGCTGCAAGAGAGATCCGCGGGGACGCTCTGGTGGCCGAGTTCGCCCGGGCATCCGACGCCGTCACCGCTGCAGTCGCGTTTCAGATCGAAACCCCTCACGCCGAGGATCGGGGGGGCGACCCGCTTCAGCCGCAAATTCGGATCGGTATTAGTCTGGGCGAGGTGATCGTTGCCGACAACACCATCACGGGAGCGGGGGTGGTGCTTGCGCAGCGCCTGGAGCAGCTGGCCGCCCCTGGCGGCGTGGTGGTGCAAGGTTCGGTTGCGGAGACCGTGCCGACGCGGCTGCCATTTTCGTTCGACTATCTCGGGGAGCAGTCGCTGAAAGGATTCGACCAGCCGGTGAGGGCATTCGTCGCACGACTCAATGCCGGTGCGCAGATTCCGGCCCCAGAAGCCGCTCAGGCGACGACGAAGATCGAAGCGAACGGCGTCCACGCACCCGAACGCTCTCCGCTGTCGCTCCCTGACAAGCCTTCCATCGCCGTGCTGCCCTTCACGAATATGAGCAGCGACCCCGAGCAGGAGTATTTCAGCGACGGCATAAGCGAAGACATCATCACGGATCTGTCGAAGGTGTCGGGACTGTTCGTCATCGCGCGGAACTCTTCGTTCGTGTACAAGAACAAGGCATTCAACGTTCCCGATGTGTGCCGAGAGCTCGGCGTCAAGTTCGCGCTGGAAGGCAGTATTCGCAGGGCCGGCGCCCGCGTTCGCATCACCGCGCAGCTGATCGATGGTGTGAGCGGTGGTCATCTCTGGGCCGAGCGCTACGATCGTGATTGCACCGACATTTTCGAGGTCCAGGACGATGTCACGCAGAAAATCGTCGCCGCGCTGAAGGTTACGCTGAGCGAGTCGGAGAGGTCTCTCATCGCCGATGCCGGCACGAAGAGCGTGGATGCCCACGACTTTTTCTTGAGGGGGCGCGAGCTGATATTCGGGCTCGAGAAGAATCGCGCGATGTTCGATAACGCGACGACGCTTTTTCGGCGCGCCATCGAATGTGATCCCAACTATGCGGCTGCCTATGCGGGGCTGAGCATGGCGTACATGCTCGACCATCAGAATCTCTGGAGCGATGCGCCCGGTTCGTCCCTCGAGCTGGCGGGCCGCTTCGCGAGCGATGCGATCGCCAAGGATGGCAAGGATCCATTCGTTCACTACGTCGCGGCTCTCGTTGCCATGTTCAACAAGGACTACGAGCGATGGGCTGCCGAAGCCGATAAAGCACTGTCTCTGAACCCCAACTACGCTCTCGCGCTCAATGCGCGCGGCCTCGTGCATATCTACACGGGAGCACCGGCCAGGGCGATCCCCTACATCGAGGGGGCGATGCGCCTCGACCCCGCCTTGCAGCAGCACTATCTGCATTTCCTCGGCACGGCGTACTTTGTCGCCGGCGACTACGAGACTGCGGCGAGACAATTCCGGGAACGCCTCTCGTTGAACCCCACCTCGGACCTCTCGCGCGCTTTCCTCGCCTCCGCACTGGGTCATCTGGGTGAGCTGGACGAGGCTCGGCGGATTTGGCGCGAGCTTAAGGAGATCAATCCGCGGTACTCGCACGCGGATCACGTCGGCAGACTGCCGTTTCAGCGCCCGGCGGACTCCCAGAAATTCGGCGACGGGCTGCGTCGGGCTGGTCTCGTCGACTAACGGCCGGCCCGACAGCAAGGTGTTCGAGTCGAGGTCGGGTTGACGAATCCGCTCGCTGGTGCGATCCAGCGGCGACCCGCGTTGCGCCGCTCAGCCGGGCAATGCCGGCGCTGGCGCGTCGCGGCGACACGAGGTAGCCGGCGGCGGGGAATGTGTCTCGATACGGGCGGGCCGATGGCGGAGCGCGCCGCCGCGGGGCGGCGCGGATAGCGCCATCGCTCGCCGAGGCCGGGGCCTACAAGGCCGCCCCTTTTGCGATCGGCTGCGGGTCGCTCGCCTCCCGGAAGACGAAGCGCTCCATCGACACCGTATGTTCGTCGGAGTCCTCGTCGTGGCGCACGCAGGATTCGGTCGGATAGTACCCGCTGTGTTGCACGGCTTGCGGCGTCTTGATGGCGAAACACGCTCGAGGTTGGCTTAGGATGAAAGCGCGCGTCACCATCTCTTCGTAGAAGGTTACGCTGCCGTTGTAGGCACCGTAGATCCAGGTGCGCGTGAAGACCTCACCGTGAAGCTCGGGAGAGGTCAGGTCCACCAGATGATTTCCCATCGCCGGAACTGCCGCATCCACGTCCTTGAAATCGGCATGCATGTAGTTGGGCGGCAGCGGTTTCCTCGCCAGCTCGTATTGGTCGCAGCGCATGAACTCGGGTCCGCAGGGTCCCGATTCGAGGGCGAAAACGTCCGCTATCGGCGCCATGAAGAAATGGATGTCGAAATGCGGCAGATCGTACACGCCGGGAGGCACGTGCCCATGGGGATTCCAATTGAGAAGCACCCACTTGAATGGAATATCCTGTCGCCTTGACACGCTGTCCGGCAGCGGTATGACGAACTCGTGACCTTCCAAACACTCGCTGGCGGGCTCGATGACGTCGTCTTTGTCGCGATCGTAGCACTGGTGCTCGTCCGAACCACCGGGAAGTCCCTCCAGCGCCGTCGCCGAGAACACCAGTCCGATTGCCGTTGGGGTGCCACCGCCTTCGTACTCGACATAGCTCGACACCGTTCCATTGCCAAGGTCCGCAACGGCACCGAGGAGCCGATCGCCCGAGCTGTCCGCCTGCTGGCCGACGGAGATACAACCGCTCAGCAGCACCGCCGCCCCGCTCACGATCGTAGCGACCATCGATACCGAGCTTGCCATCATGCGACCCTCCTCGCTGGACGTTCCGACAGTCGGCAGCGACTGCCTTGCTCGCGCCGCTTTTTGCTCCGCCTGGCGGATAGTTCAACCTGCTCGGCGTGAGGACCAGCAGTTTACTCCATGGGCTTGGGCTGATCGAGCCACACATGGTGCTGGCGCGGTGTCCCCGGCGCGGGGTCGGCAAAACGCCCATCGAGGCGCGCCCAACCCGGATCACCGATCCGTAGCGACGACCTCGCACCGTCGGCTACTCGGGTAAGCCGGCCTTTCCCAATGCCTCAACCATACGCGCCATCACTTCGGGCGTTCCGAACAGGTTGTTACGGTATTTTGCGCATGTCATGCCCGGAGCATGCTCCATGAAATCCGCTACGGCGGCGCGCGCCTCCTGCTGGCGGCCGAGCGTCGACAGCACGGCGGCGAAGATTGCGAAGGTCATCGTGCGCGGATTCGGGCTGAGGCGCGCACGCCGCGCCCAGTCGAGTGCTTCGTCGTAGCGCTCGAGCGCAAAGAGTACGAAGGCCCGGTCGGTGAGCATGCCGGTCATGAAGATGTCACGCGGACTGAGACGCATCGCGTGGTCGAAATGGGGTATGGCCTCCTCGTAACGTCCCGCGCGCCGCAGAACCGAGCCGAGAAAATAACGCGCCATGGCGTCGTTGGGATTTAGACGGGTCGCCTCCTCGACTTTCAAGACCGCAACGTCGTGCTCACCAAGTATGCTGTGGATCTCGCCGGCGCTCCAGTGACCGGTCGGATCCCGAGGGTCGAGCTTGATCGCCGTATAGGCCTTCTCCAGCGCCTTATCGAGCAACGCCATCCTGTCATCAGGATCGAAATGCACCACGTAGCGCCAGCGAGCAGCAGCGGCCATGGAGAAGGCGGGAGCGAAAGCGGGATCGATGTCGTTCACTTCGTCGAGCCGCGCGATAGCCGATCTGAGCCCCGCTTCCGTCGATGCGTAATAGTCGGCCAGGCCGCGTTGATAGAGCCCCCATGCGTCGAGATTCTCGGGCGGGCTGCGCTGTGCGCGCTCCCGCTCCACGTCGCCTATCTCCGGCGCGATGGCGGCGACGATCGCTTCCGTCACCTCGTCCTGGACGGCAAATATGCTGTTCAGCTCACGCTCGTAACGTTCTGCCCACAGGTGATTGCCCGTCGCTGCATCGATCAATTGTCCCGTTACCCGTATCCGGTCGCCGCTCCGTCGAACGCTGCCCTCGAGCACGTAGCGAACGCCCAGATCCCGGGCAACCGCCCGCACGTCGGGTGACCGGCCCTTGTAGGCGAATGTCGAGCTGCGTGCGGTCACCGACAGCGAGCGGAATCGGGACAATCCCGTGATGATGTCCTCGGTCATTCCGTCGGCGAGATACTCCTGCTCCGGATCGCCGGAAAGATTACTGAAGGGGAGCACAGCAATCGATGGTCGCTCGGGTGTGGCGGTTTCTGGCGCCGGCACGGGGGGCATGCGCGTGACGGGGTGGGGCGCAGTGGGCTCGTGCTTCGTCTCGTTGCTCGACGTGACGCGGTAGACGCGCACCGGTTCGTCGAAGCCCTTGAGCCACTGATCGCCAAGGCTCTTGAACGTCACTGGCAACCTCTTTGGGGTCGCTTCGAAAACTGCGCCGGAGATGAAGACCCCGCCCGCATCGGCCAGTTGCTCGATCCGTTGAGCCACCACCACCCCGGGGCCGGTGACCGTGCGATCCGCAATGACGACCTCGCCCAGAGCGATTCCGATTCTGACCTGGACTGCGATTGCTTCGCGCCGCGCATCGCTGCGCCTGGCGTTGTCTTCCTGAAAGGCGATTGCCGCGGCGATGGCATCAGACGCACGCTGGAATTGCGCCACCAGAGCGTCTCCCCGCAATTCGAGCGTTTCACCTGCGTTGTGTGCGACGCTGTCCGACAAACGACTGAACGCAGCCCGAATGCGCTCGTGGGCGATGCGTTCGTCCTTCTGTACCAGTGCCGTCGACCCGACGATATCCGCATGCAGGATGACGGCGAGCTTGGAATCAGCCGCCATTAGCAGATCCGAAGCTGGCGGATGCGTATCAACATGCCGTTCGCCCCGAGTTGACTGCTGCCCGGGCGTCCGCTGACCAACAACGAATAGGATTCCAGGGTTTCAAGATGGGAGGCCGCCTGATCAGCTTTGAGCAGGACCCGTTCAGACAGCGGGCTCCAGAGACGAATTCGCTCGAAAAATATCGGCTGACAACCGCGCCCGTGTTCCAGGGGCCCGGACGCTGCGTTTGAGAACGTAGTCGAAGAGCAGGGGATTGCAGTGATAGATCTCGTTCAGGTGCTTCCGCTGGTCGTTGGTTATGAAACCGTGCTTGGCCAGCGCTCTTGTCTGCACGACGATGTTGATCGCGGGCAGCGGGTAGTCACTACCGTCCAGTAACCTGTGGTGGAGGTCCGGGCGCTTGATGATTGTCGCAAGCGGGCCGGGCAGGCGATTGAACTGGGTCATCGCGGAGATGTCGCCGAACAGCAGGCCATCGTAACGCGGATTGTCCATGAGTCTCAGAAACAGGTCGAAGCTCTTTGCGGTCTTGCCGGGATTGTCCAGATCCTCGTTTTCGCCCAGGCTGCCGCAGTGGGCCATCACTATCCTGACGCCCATCTCGAGGGGTCGTCGGAACAGCAGTGGATTACCGAAAGCTTGGTCGTCCGCGCTCGCCACGGCCTGCTCTTCGCCGACGTGGGTCAGGAGCGTGATGTCGTATTTGGTCAGCATTCGGTAGTAATCGTCGTTGCGGGGGTCGGCCGCGTTCATGCCGTGCGCATTCGGCAGCCACTTGACGAAACGGGCACCTCGCTTGGCCCATTTCTCCAGCTCGATCAGTGCGTCGGGACGGTGGGGATGAATCGAGATGGTAGGGGCGAACACGTCGGGATACCTGTCCGCCAAGGCGAAGACCCATTCGTTCGGCGTATAGAAGTTGGTCTTCTCCTGGTTGATGGTGCCGTCTGGATTGTAGTGATGGTCAAAAGCCAGGATGTGTGCCTTGCCGCCTCCTTCGATGTTACGAATCAGGCTCACCAGCCGATCGACGTACTGCTGATCCGCCTGGCTGCGATCGGATACCTTGGCGCCGCTCATGTACACCGCCGCTCGCAGACGATGCAGCGGGTACAGCCAGCTCAACATCTTGCGGTTCACCGACATGCCGCTACCGTTCGTGCCCAGCCCGACCATGTGGACGTGGTAATCACGGCGCTCGTCTGGGTCCACGTCCTCGAAGCTCCGGTCCAGGAGTCGACGAGCCCCGTCACTCAACTTCTCACCAATCTCCTCGGGTTGGTGCCGGAAGGCGCCGCTTACCAGATGGATCAAGCACACAGTCTCTCTCCCGTTACCGATTTCCCATGAACCGACTACGTATCCCGACCATCATTGCGGGCCCGCAGCAGCTAGCGCGGGCCCGGCGACCGGGCGCCCGTGCGCGCATCAGGGACCGAAGTTATCGGGGAGCGCACGTACGCTGCGGATGTGCCCAAAGGGTACGTAAACCGATTTTAGAAGCCAAACGAGTATAACTGGGTGGACCGGATGTCTCCCACCCATGGGCCCGGGTGAATTCGCCCTCACTCCCATCATGGCGGCCGATCGTAATCGTACTGGGTGTGGCGGCGGGGCGGGCGCCGACGACCGCATCCGGAAATACGCGATGGTTCGGACAGCCACGGGCCCGCAGCTGCGGCCGCGATAGGCGCATGGATCGCGCGGCTTGGACCGCCTCACAACCAGTTGGACCGATTACTGCTCACATCGAAGAACGAGCGCGTTTTCGAGAAGTCGTTGGTGATTTTCTGCGTTCCGTGGAGCGCTGATTACGTCGAAAGCGGTTTTGGACAGCGACGGTAAAACGGTTTTCGAACGCGCAGCCTCTCCGGGGCCAATGCCAGGTTCCCCTTCTGGCAAAGTGCAGCGGTCCATAATTGGGCGGCTGATCGTCTGAAACGGATCGATGGCAGGCAACGGGACTGCCGTAATCGGAGTCACGTCGATTGGACGACGCGCCATGAGGCGACGGCGCAAGTTTCTGCAGCGTGTCGTTTCGCGATCTCGAGGATGGGCCCCATACAGGGCTTTTTTCCGTGACGCGTCGAGTATGTTCAGCACGGCAAAGGGCGGTCAAACCCGCCGCCAGCGTGCTCTGCAGCGGGATGTTGAGGCTGCGACGAGGAATGGGGCGCCGGGCGCGAGGTGCCGGAGTTTATTCGCGGCGCTCGTTGCGAGCGCTTCTGTTCACCGCTCGGGGCGGCGCGTCAGGGCTAGCGTTGTTCGCACGGCGGCCCCGTCCGCTGCCGGCGGTGTCCGAGGGGTGGTCGGCGGGCGGTGTGCTCTCGCCGGCGCGGTGCTAGTAGCCGGCCGTAGTTTCCCATGCAGCGCGCGCGGCCGCCTTCACGAACTGCCGCCGCTCACGCATCATCTCGTCGATGATCGGCGCGAGGATTATCTCCATCGCCAGGCCCATCTTTCCTCCCGGCACCACCAACGTGTTACGCCGCGAGAGAAAGGAGTCCTTGATCATCGACAACAGATAAGGGAAGTCGATCTTGAGCTTGTCAGGGTCCCGAAACCGAATGACGACGAAGCTCTCATCGGCGGTGGGGATGTCGCGCGCGACGAACGGATTGGAGGTGTCTACCGTAGGCACCCGCTGGAAGTTGATGTCGGTTCGCGAGAACTGCGGCGTGATGTAGTGAATGTAGTCGTACATCCGCCGCATGATGGTGTCCGCGACGTCCTGCGGGTCGTAGCCCCGCTCGGCGGTGTCCCGATGAATCTTCTGAATCCACTCGAGGTTGACGATCGGCACGACGCCGATCAAGAGGTCCACGTACTGTGCGACGTCAACCTCGTCCGTCACCACGCCGCCGTGAAGCCCTTCGTAGAAAAGCAGGTCGGTATCCTCAGCGATGTCTTCCCAGGGGCTGAAGGTGCCAGGCGCCTGCCCGAAGCGCTGCGCCTCTTCCTCGTTGTGCAGATAAAAGCGCCGCCGTCCCCCGCCGGTCTCGCTGTAGTGGTGGAACAGCTCCTCGAGCTTGTCGAAATGATTCCCTTCGGGCCCGAAATGGCTCAGGTGGCCTCCCTCGGCCTGCGCCCGTACCACCTCCTCGCGCATCTGCTCGCGATCGTAACGGTGGAAGCTGTCGCCCTCGATGATGCAGGGGGTCACCTGCTCGCGCAGAAAGATGTGCTCGAAGGCGACCTTGACCGTCGTCGTCCCCGCACCGGACGAGCCGGTGACTGCGATAATGGGCTGGCGCTTGGACACGTTAGTTATCTCCCCGAGACGATTGGCACTTCGTCACCGACCTTCCGAACAGGGGAACCGTCACCAGCGCCCCGGTCCGGATTCGCTGCTCTCGTAGCGCGTAGCCATGATCTCGAGGCTCATGGGCGTGATGCGCGCCGCTTTGCCGGCACAGCCGAACGCTTCGTAACGCTCCTTGCACAGCACCTTCATCGCATCCGTGGACGCCCGCATGAATTTGCGCGGATCGAAATCGCTGGGGTGCGTTGCCAGGTACTGGCGCACTGCCCCCGTGCTTGCAAGCCGCAGATCCGTGTCGATGTTGACCTTGCGCACGCCGTGACGAAAGCCCTCCCGGATCTCCTCGAGCGGCACCCCGGAGGTCTCGCCCAGCTCGTCGCCGTACTCGTTGATGACCCGCAGCCACTCCTGCGGCTCGGACGACGAGCCGTGCATGACCAGGTGTGTGTTGGGCAGTCGGGCGTGGATCGCTCTGATGCGCTCGATGGCCACCACGTCCCCGGTCGGCGGTCGCGAGAACTTGTACGCGCCGTGGCTCGTGCCAATCGCGATGGCCAGCGCGTCCACCCTGGTCCGGGCCGACGAAGTCGACGGCCTGGTCCGGATCGGTGAGTAGCTGCTCGTGGCTCAGTGTGCCTGCGGCGCCCGAGCCGTCCTCCTCGCCGGCTTTACCGGTCTCGAGAGAACCGAGACAGCCAAGCTCGCCCTCGACGGACACACCGCACGCATGCGCCATCGACACGACCGCGCGGGTGACGTCGACGGTGTGCTCATAGGAGCTGGGTGTCTTGATTTCCTCACCCAGCGAGCCGTCCATCATGACCGAGGCGAAGCCGAGCTGTATGGAGCGCTGACACACGGCGGGGGACGCACCGTGATCCTGATGCATCACCAGCGGGATCCGCGGCCACGTCTCGAGCGCCGCCCCGATGATGGCTCGCAGGAAATCGGGTTTGGCGTACCGGCGTGCACCCGCCGACGCCTGCACGATCACCGGGCTGTCCGTCTCGGCAGCGACTTCCATGATGGCGTGCATCTGTTCCATGTTGTTGACGTTGAACGCCGGCACGCCGTAGTCGTGCTCGGCAGCGTGATCGAGTAGCTGCCGCAGTGAAATCAGTGCCATTTGTCCTGCTCGCCTCTCCAACAACGTCTCGCCGCGTCTATGCCGGGCCAGTGTAACCCACAGAACGCCACACGCGACGCTCGTTCTGCAATGCCCGCCAACGCCAGAATCCCACGCGCTACCCGGCGTCGATGTCGGCGTCGGGGCGTCCTTCGCGGAACACGCGGCTCGCGTAGATGTCTTCGGCCTCGATGGTCATCAGATCATCGCGTGTCAAGCGGCCGCCCTTGGCGCGCTCGAACAGCCGGTTCGCCTGACGCAGCCGAGCACGGTCGAGGGCGTTGCGAATGCTGCGCGCGTTGGCGAAATGTGTCAGTTGCATGCGACGCGCGATGTACTCGCTCAGCCCCCGTTCGCCGTCCTCGCTCAGACGGTAACTCTGCGAAGCGAGCATCAGCTTGGCGATGCGCATCAGCTCCGCGGGGGCGTAGTCGGGAAAATCCAGATGATGAGCGATACGCGAGCGCATGCCCGGATTGCTCTGGAAGAAGCGGTCCATGCGCTCCTTGTAGCCGGCGAGGATCACGACCAGGTCGTCGCGGTTGTTCTCCATGACCTGCAGCAGGATCTCGATGGCCTCCTGACCGTAGTCGCGCTCGTTCTCGGGCCGATAGAGATAATAGGCTTCGTCGATGAACAGCACGCCACCCATGGCTTTCTTGATGACGTCTTTGGTCTTCGGCGCCGTGTGGCCGATGTACTGCCCGACCAGGTCGTCGCGGGTAACCGTCACCAGATGGCCTTCGCGCACGTAATCGAGCCGGTGCAGTATTTCCGCCATTCGCCGCGCCACGGTGGTCTTGCCGGTGCCGGGATTGCCGGTGAAGCACATGTGCAGCGTCGGCGTCTCGGAGGTGAGCTCGAGCTGACGGCGCGCGCGGTCGACCAGCAGCAGCGCGGCGATTTCCCGAATGCGGGTCTTGACCGGCTTGAGCCCGACGAGGTCGCGGTCGAGGCCCTCGAGCACCTCGCGCACGTTCGAGGCGCGGAACTCGGCGTCGAGGTCCACCACCGCGTCGCCCGCCGCCGTTGCGGCAGCGGCCTCGGACCGCGTGGCCGTATCAGCGCCCGGAGCGCTCACGAGTAACGCTCACCGGATGGTCGCTGCGCGGCATAGGAATGCGTCGTGTAGCGCAGCATGCGGCCCCCGATCTCGCCGCGCTCGAGGGCAAAACCGGGTTCCTCCTGAGGTCTGTTCACGATTAACGACAGGCGCAGGCTCTCCACGCCGCGCGAAGCATCGAACGCGCTCAATCGGATGTAGTGCCCGGGATAGCGCGCGCGGCACTCGTCGAGCTCTTGCATGACGCCGGCGGGGTCCCGGAGATCGAACATGGGCAGCCCCCACATCTCCCAGTAGGTGTTGCGCGGGTGAGGATCATCGGTGTACTCGATATTTACCGCCCAGCCGTTGTCGAGACAGTAATTGACCTGACGCTTGATCTGCTCGTCGGTGAGATCGGGTAGAAATGAGAACGTGCCTTGCGTGATGCGCACGGTGCGACCCTCCTGATCAGGCAGTAGCGGTTTCGAGCGGCACGAAGTCCGGCGTGTCGGTGGACGCGTAGTCGAAAGTGACATCCTTCCACGTGTCCAGAGCAGCCTCCAGCGGCTTGCAGGAGCGGGCCGCCTCTTTGAGGATATCGGGCCCCTCGTTCAAGTAGTCGCGGCCTTCGTTGCGGGCGAGGATCATCGCCTCGAGCGCGACGCGGTTGGCGGTGGCGCCAGCCTCGATACCCATGGGATGGCCGATGGTGCCGCCGCCGAACTGCAGCACCACGTCCTCGCCGAGGTAATGGATCAGCTGGTGCATCTGTCCCGCATGAATTCCACCCGACGCCACCGGCATCACTTTGTTCAGCGATGCCCAGTCCTGATCGAAGAACAGCCCGTGCTCGAGCCGCATCGCATTGTGCGTGCCGCGGAGCACATCGTAGATACCGGTAATGGTGAGCGGATCCCCCTCGAGCTTGCCCACCACGGTTCCGGCGTGGATGTGGTCGACGCCCGCCATGCGCATCCACTTGGCAATGACGCGAAAACTCACCCCATGTGTCTTCTGCCGCGTGTAGGTGCTGTGGCCGGCGCGGTGCAGGTGCAGGATCATGTCGTTGTGGCGCGCCCAGCGGGCCATGGACTGAATCGCCGTGTAACCGACGACCAGGTCGATCATGACGATCACCGATCCGAGTTCCCTGGCGAACTCCGCTCGCTCGTACATATCCTCCATGGTGGCGGCCGTAACGTTCAGATAGGTTCCTTTCACCTCGCCGGTGATCGCCTGCGCCCGGTTAACGGCTTCCATGCAATAGAGAAAACGGTCGCGCCAATGCATGAACGGCTGAGAGTTGATGTTCTCGTCGTCCTTGGTGAAGTCGAGGCCGCCCTTGAGCGCCTGGTAAACGACGCGTCCGTAGTTGCGCCCTGACAGACCGAGCTTGGGTTTGACGGTCGCGCCGAGCAGTGGACGGCCAAACTTGTCGAGGCGTTCGCGCTCCACGACGATTCCTGTCGCCGGACCCGGGAACGTCTTCAGATACGCAACCGGCAGGCGCATGTCCTCCAGACGGAGCGCACGCAGCGGCTTGAAGCCGAAGACATTGCCGATGATCGACGCGGTCAGATTGGCGATGGAGCCGGGCTCGAACAGATCGAGGTCGTAAGCGATGTAGGCGAAGTACTGATCTTCGGTGTTGGGCACCTGGCTGATGCGGTAGGCTTTGGCACGGTAGCGTTCGCAGTCGGTGAGGCGATCCGTCCAGACCACGGTCCAGGTCGCTGTCGACGACTCACCTGCGACGGCAGCCGCCGCCTCTGTGGGGTCTACGCCCTCCTGCGGCGTAATCCGGAAGACGCAGATCACGTCCGTGGCGCTGGGCTCGTAGTCGGCGTCCCAGTATCCCATCTCGCGATATTTGAGAACGCCCGCGCGATATCGCTCCGCGCCGGTAATCGCTTTCGACATCTCGGCCACCGTCGTTTGGTAATTCATCCATCGGTTGGGACGACCGCGGCCGGCCCGACCCCGCAGTGCCTTCGTGAGCGCACGCTGCGCATGTGCTTGGGCACCTGCGCAGCACCATACTTGGCCTTGGTCATAAGTTAAAATAGATATCGTTGATCATTGTGATAAACTATTGCTGATGATCAATCCGTCATGGGGCGCGTCGCATGCTATCGGCGAACGGCGCGCGTCTGCAGCATGCACGTCACACTGCGCCAGCTGAGCGTGTTCGAGGCGGTCGCCCGCCGCCTCAGCATTACGCGCGCCGCCGAGGAGCTTCATCTCTCTCAGCCGGCCGTTTCGATGCAGGTCCGGCAGCTGGAGGAAGCCGTAGGGCTACCTCTGCTCGAGCGCATTGGCAAGCGGCTGTTTCTGACCGAGGCCGGACGCACCATGCAGCGCACGAGTCGCGGCGTCGCCGAGCAGCTCAGCGAGGCCCAACAGCTCATCGACGACCTCAAAGGCACTGAGGGCGGACGGCTTCACATCACCGTGGCGACCACGGTGAATTACTTCGCGGCCCGCCTGCTGTCCCAGTTCTGCAAGCGCTATCCCCGCGTGCGCGTGAGTCTCGACGTGACCAACCGGGAGACGCTGCTGAGCCGTCTCGAAGCGAATGAAACGGATATCGTGCTGATGGGACAGCCGCCCGAAGGACTGGATCTCGTCGCTGAGCCCTTCATGGACAATCCGCTCGTGGTCATTGCGCCTCCCGATCATCGGCTGGCCGGCCGCAGCCGCATTCCGTTGGCGTGCTTGGCCGACGAGACCTTCCTGATACGCGAGAAGGGGTCCGGCACGCGCGGCGCCATGGAGCGCTTCTTCAGCGAGCACGGGCTGCCGCTGACGCGCACGATAGAGATGACCGGCAACGAAGCCATAAAGCAGAGCGTCGAGGCGGGCCTCGGGCTGGGCATCGTATCGGTGCACACCGTCGAGCTCGAGCTCGCCGTAGCACGGCTGACGACGCTGGACGTGCAATCGTTTCCCATCGCGCGCCGTTGGTACGTCGTGCATCGCCGCGGCAAGCGCCTGCTCGCCGCGGCTCGGGCGTTCCGACAGTTCGTTCTCGACGAAGCCGGCGTTGCCGGCGGCCCCTCGCGCCCATCGTGACGGGGAATCGGCATCGGGTCCGATGCCTGAGCGGCGTCGCCCCCTTGGCCCCGGCATGTAACCCGCCGCGTGTTGATCTGAACACGGCAACGGACACTCCGCAGGGGCTCGGTGCTGGTCTTGCTGCTGCCGATTTGCCAGACTTGCCGGCATCTACGGTGCAAGGTGGCTCGTCTTGGACATTGGAGATTGGTTGCGGGGGCTGGGGCTGGAGCGGTATGCGCAGGCGTTCCGCGACAACGACATCGACCCCGAGATCCTGCCCGAGCTGAGCGACGACGACCTCAAAGAGCTCGGCGTCACCCTCGGCCACCGTCGCCTGCTGCTCAAGGCCATACACGCACTCGAGACGACCGATGCGTCGGTGAGCGAAGGCGTGCTCGAGCCGGCCTCATAACGCGTTACCGCGGAACGGCGTCAGCTGACGGTGCTGTTCTGTGATCTGGTGGGGTCGACCGCCCTGGTGGCGCGCTTGGATCCCGAGGACATGGGCCGGGTGATCCGGGCGTTCCAGGAATGCTGCGCCGAGGTGGTGCGCCGCTGGGACGGCCACATCGCGAGGTACATGGGCGACGGCATGCTGGCGTACTTCGGCTGGCCGCGCGCACACGAGGACGATGCCGAGCGGGCGGTACGGGCCGGGCTGGAGCTCACGGCGGTCGTCGCCAGCCTCGGACGCGACCACGGCAGCGCCCACGCCGCCCGCGTCGGCATAGCGACCGGGCTGGTGATGGTCGGGGATCTCATCGGTGACGGTGCGGCGCAGGAGGAGACGGTGGTGGGCGAGACGCCGAACCTGGCAGCGCGCCTCCAGGCCATGGCCACACCCGGCAGCGTGGTGATTGCCGAGGGGACGCAGCGCCTCGTCGGTGGGCTGTTCGAGTACGTCAACCTCGGCGCGCAGGATCTCAAGGGTTTCGGATCACCCGTGCACGCCTGGCGCGTGATTGGCGAGGGCGGGGCCGAGAGTCGCTTCGAGGCGTTGCACGGCGGGGCGCTTGCGACGCTGGTTGGGCGTGAGGCCGAGATCGGACTGCTGCTGGACCGATGGGAGCGCGCCCGGGAGGGCGAAGGCCAGGTGGTGCTGATCTCGGGCGAACCGGGAATTGGTAAGTCGCGAATCGTTCGCGCGCTGCGCGAGCGGCTCGCCCACCAGCACCACACACCGCTCGCGCACTATTGCTCACCCTACCATACCGACAGCGCGCTCTATGAGGTCAGGTCCGGGCGGCGCAGCAGCTCGCTCAGGAGCTGCTGGAACTCGCGCGCGAAGAGGCGGATACCGCTCTTTCGCTGCAGGCACACCACGCCGCGTGGACAACGCTCTACCACATGGCGGAGCTGCTGGTGTGCCGCGATCATGTGGAGCAGGGCCGCGTTCTCTACGATGCTGACGCGCATCGGGCGCACGGGTCCCTTTTCGGCGGTCACGACCCCGGCGTGTGTGCCCGCAACCACGGCTCCTGCTGCCTGTGGCTGCTCGGCTACCCTGAGCAGGCAGTCGAGTGGGCCCGCGAGAGCCGAGCGCTTGCGGAGCAGCTGGCGCACCCGTTGACCCGCATCACGGCGCTTGCCTTTGCGTCCTTTCTGCACCACTTCCGCCGCGAGCCGCAGCTGACCGAGGAGTTCGCTGAGGCCACGATGGCAGTCTGCGTCGAGCAAGACCTGGCACCCCACTTCCGGGCGACGGGGGGCGTCATGCACGGCTGGGCGGTGGCCGCGCAGGGCCGGGCCGAGGAGGGCTTGGAGGCGATGCGTCAGGGCCTCGACGCCCTGCGCGCCATGAGACTGGAGGTACGCCGCTCCTACTTCCTGACCATGCTGGCCGAGGCCTATGCCGATGTCGGCCGGCTGGACGAGGGACTGGCCGCGCTCGCCGAGGCGCAGGAGGTGATCGAGCGGACCCACGAGCCGCGCTGGGAGGATGAAGTGCACCGGCTGCAGGGGGTGCTGCTGCTGGACCGATCAGCGCGCGACCGGGACGCGAGCGAAGCCTGCTTCAAGAAGGCCATCGAAATCGCCCGGCGGCAGAGCGCCCGATCGCTGGAGCTGCGCGCGGCCACGAGCCTGGCCCGTCTTTGGGCCGCCGCGGGTAAGCGCGCCGCGGCGCACGACCTGCTGGCACCGATCTACGGCTGGTTTACGGAGGGGTTCGACACCAACGATCTCAAGGACGCCAAAACCCTGCTCGATCGACTAACGTAGGAAGGCAAACGACCTACGAGGGACCCGCGCCCGCCCGCTTGCCACCGCTACGCGGTCCGCGCTGCTTCGCCAGCAAGATCGATGACAGGCGGTCGAGCGTCAGCCTATTTCGAGCGACACCATATTCTCGCTGCAATAGGGCGGTCTACCGCAGAGGTGGGCGGCTCGCATCGAGGGACAGGGCGCTAGGCCCCGGTCATCTCACCCGAATGCGGGGCGCCTGCCGCCCGCACCGTGACTTCCACATTCGCCGCCGGTGCTCTGGCGAACGTCAGCGTCAATGGGAAGCGATCACCCTCTACGAGTGGCCGCTTGAGGCCGATGAGCATGATGTGGCGATCTCCCGCTTCGAAGGTGACCGTTTGACCCGGCGGCAGATCGATCGATTCGACCGCGCGCATGGACATCATCCCTTCCTTCATCGCGTGGGTGTGAAATTCAACGCGTTCGGCGATTGGGGATGACGCGCTCAGGAGCAGATCGGCGTCCTGACCGCTGTTCACGATCGTTAAATAGACTGCGCCGTTTTGAGATACCGGCGGGAGGGCCATGGACCAGGGAGACTCGATATGAATGGGCCCCGCTTCGGTGTGCTGGGCCACAACGTACGGGGCGCACAGCAGCACGGCCAGCAACATCGAAATGCGATTCATGGAACCATCCCCCGAAGTGGCGCCACATTCTCGGCTCGAGCCGGAAAGGCCGAGTGGCGGCACGTCATCCGATCGTTCCCAATGCGCGCCGTGCCGACCTCGCGTTTCCCCCGCTAGCCGACAAAGGTTCGGCACGCTGCTCTACGGCTAGTTCTCCTGTGGACTCTAGCACGTCGAGTGCGTCAACCGCGACGCAAGCCGAAGACAGGCCGGGCTCGCGTATCGGCGCCGGCGTGAATAATTTCACAGACGAGGCCCGGCCGGATCTGGAGAATGAGGCTCACAACATGAGGACAGTGCCATGACCGCCACCCGATACGACATCTCAGAGCACACCGCGAGCAACCGCAGCGTCGCCGCTGCGTGGAGCGTGATCGGAGCGATCTTTATGGCGCTCATGGCGCTGTGATGCGCTCGATCAGTCCTTGAGAGCCTTCGCGTAGGCGGAAGGTGTCCTGGCCCGGCCTCGCGCCGGGCTTTTTATTGGCCGCCGGCACGGCCCGCTGCAGCGCAGCGACTGCGACGTGGCCGGGCCTCCGCTCTCTGTAGGCAAGCCGCGCAGATCAAAGCTGTGTCCGCCCGATGGCGTTCGAAGCACAACAGCTCGCTTGGCTCTATGGCCGCCGCTGCTGTTTAGCATCACTCCCTCAGAGTCAGCGGATCGTGGAGTCGGTCACAATTGTTTCGCCTTCGCGCGATTCATCAGCCATAGCGCGTTGCGCACATCGTCAGCTAAGGCGCCTGATCGGTCCAAACATGGACCGGTCGGGTGCGTCCACGCAAATGGTGGCTGCCGGAATCGACCAGGCGCGCCAGCGTCGACAGACCACCGCCACCTTCGCTTCGCACCCGATCGACCAACGACTGGCTAACAACGAGTCTAGCTTCGAGCTTGCGGCACAGCTCCTGCATTCGGCTCGCCGTATTGACCGTGTCGCTGATGGCGGTGAAGCTCATCGATTCACGAGTGCCAATGTCACCGAGCACCGCGGTGCCGAAATTCGCGCTGATGCCGACATCGATCGGATCGCGCCCCGAACGACTGCGCTTTGCGTTCCAGCGGTCGAGCTCTTCCATCATCGCTATTGCCGTGAGCAGCGCACTGCCCGCCTCGATGCCGGTCGGGCGCGGAACGCCGAACAAGGCCATGAGCGCATCACCGGCAAAGCGCTCGATCGAGCCATCATGCGCGAAAATCGCGGTCGCCATTCGCCGGTAGAACGATCTCAACAATGCAACCACGCGCTCGGGCGCCAGGTCTTCGCTAAGCGTCGTGAACCCGACGATGTCAACGAAGAGGACCGCGATCTCCTGGCGTCGAACAACGCCGAGCGGCTGGTCTCTCTGTGCTAGCGTCTGCGCCATGGTGGGCGAAAAGTATCGCGCCAGATTCGCCTTCTTTCGATCGGCCTCACGCGCCCGGTCCTGTGCCTCGGCGATACGCCGCTCGGCCTCGACACGGGCGGTGACGTCGCGCTGCACCGCGACGAAATGAGTCGTGCGGTTGGCGCTGTCGGTGAGCGGTGTGATCGACCATTCCATAACGAACTCGCTGCCGTCTTTGCGGTAGTTGATCGCCTGGCCTTCCCAGCGCTCGCCTCGGGTCAGCACCGCACGCATCTCGGTGAACACGGCGTGGTCGGTCTTCTCGCCCTGCAGCAGACGGGGGGATTTGCCAAGGACATCTTCGGCTCGCCATCCCGTCATCCGTTCGAACGCTGGATTGACGTACACGATGGTCGGCCCCGGCGGCTCCAGATCCGCTGCGGTCACCATGATGCTCTCCGACGCCGCATCGAGAATGGTGGATGGGTCGGGCTTAGACGGATCGGCTGTCACTTGGATTCCTGAAGCCGGCGACCGTGGTAGATTCTTGGCAGATCGGCGCCCGGCCCGTCCCCTCAAGCCACCGCCATTTGACGGGCACTGCGGCGCCGACGACTCCAGCAGGCGCGCCCGATTGCGCGATAGGCATGTCAGGGGACGTGATGATCTGAGCTCATGGCGTAGACGAAGGCGCTGCCAGGTGGAGGGGCTTCTCGTCAGCTGTTACTGTCAGGTCCGTGCCGGTGCTGGCGTCGCTTCGACGCACCATCGATCTGGCTGTGAACGGCAAGTGCATTCGTTTCGCGAGATAGTATAACCGACATTTCCCGTTGGGACTCATCGTTCACGAGTCCAACCGCAGCCGTATCTCTGCCGAAGCCGCAAATCTCTGCCCTGTAGGCAAAAAGCGGAGTCGATGGCTGCAGCACAGCCACCGAATGGGCGGAGGCTATACGGCGTGGCAGCCGTTAGACCGGCGAGAGCACAAGGTTCCCGGCCGAATGCTTGCCGACAGCGAAGACCAGGCGCTCGGCATTGCTATTGAGTGTGATGCAGCGGCGCAAACCGGGCGAGGCCGCGCGAATCGGCTATCGCGATCACAGCGGCGCGCCGAATCTGCCAACGAGTTATCGCGAGGAGTTGATCGCGGGAAATCGTGTATGCTTCTGATCGCCGGTTCCCGATGTCCTTTTGGGTCGGGCGCTGGCTCGGGTGAGGCGAGTGAGAGGTGGAAGAAATATGTCTCGGGATCTGGACGCTGACGAAATCGGCGAGCTGTTCGAGAACAACCGTCGATGGGCTGCGCGCATGGACCGCGAAGATCCCGGGTTCTTCGCTCGGCTGGTCGCGCAGCAGAAACCGAAGTACCTGTGGATTGGCTGCTCTGACAGCCGCGTGCCGGCGAATCAGATTACCGGGCTACTGCCGGGCGAGATTTTCGTGCACCGCAACGTAGCAAACGTGGTCATGCAGACTGACTTGAACTGCATGTCCGTCGTCGATTTCGCAGTCAGAACGCTCAAGGTGAGGCACGTCATCGTCTGTGGCCACTACGGTTGCGCAGGGGTGCAGGCGGCCATGGGTGACGCGACTGAGGGCGTCATCGATCACTGGCTGAGCGGTATTCGAGACCTCCGGGAACGGCACCAGGAGGATCTCTCAGGGCTGGAACCCGCGGCCGCGCAGTCGCGACTCTGCGAGTTGAACGTGCGCCAGCAGGTGCGATCGCTTTGCCGGACTACGGCGCTGAAGCAGGCATGGCGGCGCGGCCAGGCCGTCGATGTGCACGGTTGGATCTATGGGATCGAGGATGGACTGCTGCGAGATCTCGGTGACACGATCGCCTCGCCCGAGGATCTCGAGCGCGCGGGATCGGTCTGACCGTCAGCACGGGCTGACCGGCATCGGGCACGCGCTCAGTGGCGTCGTCGGGCCGCCGGCTCTGCTGGGCGGCGGTCGGCGAGCGCACCAGCGGGCGTCTGTGTTGTCGGGGCGGCGGCCCGACCGCGGCCCCGTGATGCCTTGACGCCGGTGCCGCTACTCGGCGTCCTTCTTGATATCACCCTCGTTGAACTGATTGACGATCTTGACGGGCGATGTGCTGCCTGCGTGGATGACGGAGTATCCCTTCAATTGCCAATAAACCACCGCCAGGGAGCCGCTGGGAACAGCGTTTACGAAACCGTGGAGATCTTCAGGGGAAAAGCCCAATGCCCGGGCCACATTGTTGCACACCTCGAACCTGACACCCTGCTCCGCCAACTGCGCGGCCCGATCAACGATGTCCTTGAATTTGTCGTAGTTCTGCTTCGCCCACACGACAGCTTCCGGGCCATGCGATACCACGACGGTATCTATGAGTTTGAAGTCCACCCGGCCATGCTCCGCGGCCGCATTGAGCACCGCGACCACTGGATTGAGAGCGCCGTCCACTGACGTCGGGTCATCGAAGACGAAGTCCCAGATTACTTTTATTTGCTCTATCTCCTTCAGATCCGGCCAAACGGTGAGCTCGCCGGACCCATAGGGCGTTCGTTGCTCCGTTTCAGCATACGTAAAGAACGACGCTGCCAAGCCGAAAATAAGGAAAAAAAGAGTATGGCTGGTCTTCATGATGCCCTCCTCGCGGCGGCTAGTTTGGTGCAATGGCGCTCGCCGCTCTGCTCCGAGAGTATCCGAGGAGCGGCGAAGGGTCGTCAACCGCGCGTGCGACGCTGTACCTGCCGTAATGTCGTGATCGCGAGCCCATGCGTCGCCGCTCAGTCGGCCGGCGGCTCGTCATTTCGACCGAGACCGTCCGGATCGCCGCCGTTCGTTCCCCCTTGCCGAGTCTAACGATATCATTGGGCCAGAAAGCGTAGTCATTCGGGGGAAACCGATGGCGAAGCGTCGACGCCGCAAACTGGCCGTTATGCTTCACGCCGACGTGGTCGGCTCGACGAATCTCGTCCAGAAAGACGAAGCACTCGCCCACGAGCGCATACGAGATGCGTTTCGCCGATTCGCGAACACTGCGAGAACTTATGGAGGACTGCCCCACGAGTTGCGCGGTGATGCGTTGGTGGTGGAATTCGAGCGGGCCTCGGACGCGGTATCTGCGGCGCTCGCCTTCCAGCGGGAGAATGCGGAGCGCAACGCCACGCTCGATGGCGCCATCCGGCCTGTTCTGCGGGTCGGAATCGGCATGGGCGAGGTCGTCATCGCCGATCATACCGTCACCGGCGCTGGGGTAGTGCTGGCTCAGCGGTTGGAGCAGTTCGCGGAGCCGGGCGGGATCTGCATTCAGGGGGCGGCCTACGAGACCATACCGCGACGACTGCCGTTTCACTACGAGCCGCTCGGGGAGCGGGAAGTCAAGGGTTTCGAAGAGCCCGTCCGAGCCTACAGGGTGGCGCAGGCTCCCGGTCACGCGATACCCGCAGCGGAGCGTCGTTTACGATTCAAGACCACGAGCTTGGCCGTGGCGATTCTCGGTCTCATTCTGCTCATCACCGCGGCGCTTGCCTGGCTACGGCCCTGGGAGCGGATCGAAGCGCCAGCGTCCGTTGAGCGCATGGCGTTTCCCCTCCCCGACCAGCCGTCGATAGCGGTGTTGCCCTTTGCCAATCTAAGCGGCCAGCCCGAGCAGGAATACGTGAGCGACGGCCTGACCGAGAACATCATCACCGTCCTCTCGCAAGTGCCAGGGATGTTTGTCATCGCCCGCAATTCTACGTTCGTTTACAAAGGAACTATCGTCACGTCTCAGCGCGCGGCGGAGGAGCTGGGCGTGCGCTATGTCGTGCAAGGGAGCTTTCAACGAGAAAGCGACCAAATCAGAGTCCATGCCCAGCTGATCGACGCGCTCACGGGTCGCCATGTCTGGTCGGCGCGATTCGATCGCACTTTTTCGGGAATATTCGCTCTTCAAGACGACGTGACCCAGCACATTGTGTCAGCCCTGGAAGTGAAGCTGACCGAGGAGCAAAAGGCCCGCCTCGCGTGGCGCTATACCAACAACGTGACCGCGTACGACCATTTCCTTCGCGGACAACAACATTTCTTCCGCTACACGGAGGAAGACAACGAATCGGCGCGCGCACTGTACCGCCAGGCCATCGATCTCGATCCCGCCTTTTCCCGGGCATATGGTGCGCTTGCCTTTACCTATGCCCATGCATTTCGACGCGGCTGGTATGGGCCGTCGGAAAGGCCCTTGGAGCGCGCTGCAGAGCTTATCGAGCAGGCATTGGCGATCGACAGTTCCTTGCCGCAACTGCACTGGACACAAGCCTATATCCGTGTCTATCAGCGGCAACACGAGCAAGCCATCGAGGCGCTCGAGAAGGCTACTGATCTCGACCCGAATTATGCGCAAGCATACGGTCTGCAGGGCTGGGTCTACGTGTTGACCGATCGCCCGGGCGAAGCGATCGCCATTGTTGGAAAAGCGCTTCGCCTGAGTCCTTACTCGCAGGCCG
This sequence comes from Arenicellales bacterium, assembly GCA_041550555.1. Taxonomy (GTDB): domain Bacteria; phylum Pseudomonadota; class Gammaproteobacteria; order Arenicellales; family JBFEOO01; genus JBFEOO01. The sequence goes on along the minus strand of JBFEOO010000040.1, from coordinate 4,414 downwards.
AGCTCTTTCTCACCCTCGGGGAGGCCTATTACTGGACCGGACGGTACGGGGACGCGGCGACGACATTGAAGAAGGCGGTTGAGTACAATCACAATCATTTGCACAACCACATCTATTTGGCTGCCACCTATGTGCAAATGGGCCGACGGCAAGACGCTGAATGGGAAGCCTTTGAGGTCACAACCCTTGAGCCGCAATTCTCGCTGGAGCAGTGGCTTGAGGTGCAGCCGCATCAGGATCCATCGCAGCTGAACCCGTTGGCCGATGATCTGCGCCGGGCGGGATTTCCCGAGTGATGCGGCCTTGGCAATTCGAAGGCGCGCGACTCGGCACGAGCCGGTACGAAAGCCGTGAGCCTCACGCCGCGGCTTGCACGTTCATTTCGTAGAGAGCTGCTCGGACGCGTCGCTGGGCGCTCCGCCGGCGCCCGAGGCGCGTCCCACGCGAAGGCTGGCCGCGGTCCGAGAAGCGCAAGCTGCCGGCTGCACTCGCTCGACGGGGCAGGACGGGGACGCCGACTTCGGCCAGCGTGAAGACCATGTCGCCGGGAGTGTCAACATCGACAGACGACGTGCCAGCGGCGTCGGTGACGGTATTCGGCGGCACGGGGTTTGTCGGCCGGGAGATCGTGAAGCACCTCGTCGAGATGCACATGGCGGTGCGGGTCGCTGCCCGCCACTACAAGCCGTGTGTGCTCGATGGGTACGCAGGGCACGTTGGATTCGTTGAAGCGGACGTGCGGGACCATGCGGCAGTGGTCAAGGCCGTCGAAGGTGCCTCGGCGGTGGTCAATGCAGTCGGCCTTTACGTCGAGCGCGGGGTCGAGACCTTCCAATCCGTGCATGTGAGCGGTGCTCTGAACGTCGCTCGGGCGGCGGCTCGCGCGGCGGTGGGACAGTTCGTTCACCTCTCGGGCATCGGAGCCAGCGCCGACTCGCCGTCAGCGTACGTGCGGGCCCGCGCAGAAGGGGAGCGCTGCGTCGAGTCGGGCTTTGGGAACCCGACCATCGTGCGCCCGAGCGTGGTCTTCGGGCCGGACGACGCGCTGCTCGGCGGGCTCGATGCGATGACCCGCGTCAGTCCGGTCGTTCCCTTGTTCGGCCGCGGCTCGACCCGACTCCAGCCGGTGTATGTCGGTGACGTGGCGTTGGCGGTTGCCAGACTCTCGTCGAGGCAGGCCGCAAGCGGCCACGTCTTCGAGCTGGGCGGTCCCCGCGTCTACACCTACCGGGAGCTTCTCGAGACGGTGCTCGCTCACCGCCGTCGCCGCCGGTTGCTCATGCCCGTTCCGTTCGCACTGTGGGCAGCGCTGGCGAGAGCCCTGGCCGTGCTTCCCAACCCCCCTTTGACTGCCGATCAGGTGGTCCTCATGCGCGGCGACAACGTTGTCGGTGACGGTGCAGCGACGACCATCGATCTGGGTATCGCCGCTCGCTCTCTCGAAGCGCTGCTGCCCCTGTGCCTCCCTGCGAGCCCTCCCCACGCTTGACGTTTGGCCTATGACGGCAACGCGGTGATTGCGCTCGCCGCCCGCTGGATCCCGCGATAATATTGCACCGGATCGTCGTTTCGGGCCGGGGCCCGGCTGAGGGGCTAACGTTGCGCAAGCTCGCGGTCATTCTTCACGCCGACGTCGCAGGCTCCACGGCGCTCGTGCAGCGAAACGAGGCGCTCGCGCACGAGCGCATCCGGGACGCGTTCCACCGCTTTTCCGCATCGATCAAGGCGTACGGGGGCACGACGCGCGAGCGCCGCGGGGACGCGTTGGTTGCGGAGTTCTCCCGCGCCTCGGACGCCGTGTGCGCGGCGCTTCACTTTCAGCAGTCCAATACCGATCACAATGCGAGGCTCGATGACGGTATCGCTCCGGCGATTCGCGTCGGCATTGCGCTTGGGGAAGAGATATTTGCCGACGATACGGTGACCGGGGCGGGGGTCGTGCTGGCGCAGCGCCTGGAGCAGCTCGCCCAATCAGGAGGGGTTGTCATTCAGGCCGCGGCTTCAGAGACGGTGCCGCGGCGGATGCCGTTCGAATACCAAAGTCTTGGAGAGCAGAACGTAAAGGGGTTCGATCAACCGGTGCGCGCGTTCTCCGTTTCGGTGCGCTCCGGGGAGTCCGTGCCCGCGCCCGAGAGTCCGCGGCCGGCGGCCCGGGCCTCATCGCAGCGACTGTGGATATCGGGGGCAGTTGCCACGCTCGTGGTGGCGATTGCCGGTGTGCTCGGATGGTGGCAGCCCTGGCGGCCGCAGGTGGAGCCGGCGCGGATCGAGCACAAGGCCTTTCCGCTGCCGGACAAACCGTCCCTCGTTGTGCTGCCGTTCGACAACCTCTCCGACGACCCGCAGCAGGAGTACTTCGCCGTTGGCTTTACCGAAGACATGATCACCGATCTGTCCAAACTCAGTGATTTGCTGGTGATCGCCAGGCATTCGAGTTTTGCTTACAAGGACAAGGCGATGGACGTGCGCGCCATCGCGCGGGAGCTGGGGGTCCGTCACGTTCTCGAAGGCAGCGTGCGGCGGGTCGGTGATCGTCTGCGCCTCAACGCGCAGCTGATCGACGCCGACACCGGCAGTCACGTATGGGCACAGCGTTTCGACCGTCCCCTGAGCGATATCCTGACCGTGCAGGACGAGATACGCCACGAAATCGTCACCGCTCTCGATGTCAAGCTGTCCGAGGGGGAGCAGGCGCGTTTCTGGCGCAAATCCAGCACCAAGCCCGAGGTCTATGATCTGTTCATCCGGGCGCGTCAGCGTCGAAATTCATTCACGCCGGAGGGCGTGGACGAGGCGATCCGGCTGGCCGAGCAGGCCGTGGCACTGGATCCCACGTTTGCCGGCGGCTGGTTGGCGCTCGGCCACGCCCTGAACATCGCCGCCTTTCAGGGATGGACGGATTCGCCCGACGAGGCGCTGGATCGCGCGATCGAAGCCGCGGAGCGGGCGATCGAGCTCGATCCGTCCCTGGGCGAGGCGCATACGCTGCTCGGTATGGTTGTCATGAAGAGAGCGGAGTACGAGCGGGCGTTGCGTGAGCTGGAGGAGGGGGTGGCCTTGACACCGAACTCGGCGCAGTCCGTCATGCTTCTCGGCACGTTCTTGCCCGGCTACGGCCGGCCCCGGGAAGCACTCGAGATGGTCGAGCGCGCGTTTCGGCTCGATCCGTCGCCGCCCAGCTGGTATTTCGACCCGCTCGCCTATGCGCACTTCGCCCTCGGGAATCATGCCGACGCCGTCACCGCGGTCAGCGAGTGCATCACGCGTATCCCGGACTACCTCTGGTGCCGTGTCCTCGCCACCATGATCCATATGGCAGCCGGCGAGGAGGGTCCGGCGCGTGCTCAGGCCCAGGAAGTGCTCAGGATAAACCCAGACTTCTCCAGCACGAATGCCCGCCGCCAGGTCGCGATGGCGGAGCAGCGTGAACGAGAGATTGCGCTGCTGCGTCAGGCCGGCTTGCCGGAGTGAGTGGCGTCGAGATCATGCGGCCGTCCCGGTTGCCGCCGCCGCAGTCGTGTACCCGATGCGCCGAAACGCCACGCAACCTTGCATCGCCCCCTAGCAAGGGGGGCGAGCGACCGCGCGAACGAACGCCTACCTTGGCGCACCCCTCCGGGGATTCAGCTCTCGATGGAGAACTGCACATGGGTGCCGGCCCGGGGCTGTGCCCGGCCCCGGACGGGTTTGCCGCCCTGACAAAAGCTCGCGTTTCAGACCGGACGGCGGAGAGCGGAAATGGATCGCTGCTTCTAGCACGACCACACAAGGTCATCGAACGGCTGAGTCAAACGTTGCATCGGCGTCCGCAGCCCGACGTAGATTTTGCGTCAATTTCTGAATCCCCACGACGGGGCGTCTTCGCTGCTGCAACATGCTGCTGCTTTTCCCTGGCGAGGCAACGATCGCGACGAATCGAACACCGCTCGAGGCCGGGTCAACGCGTCGACGGGCCGGGTTGCGACGGGTTCAGGCGAGCTCATTCATCAGGAGCTCGGCGTCCACCACGTCGGGGGCGCCGGACTGCCCCGCAAAGCCATCGAGCAACGGTCCCAGCAACGTGCGGGCCCCGGCCGAGTCACCGCGTCGTTCCGACCAACGCGCGCGTGACACGGCGGTCCTCAGCTCCCACAGTCCGGCGCCCTGTTCGCGCGCGACAGCCAGCGCGGCGTCGAACTGCGTGCCGGCGCCATCGCTGTCCCCGATGCCCTCGAGCAGCTCACCGTGCACGCGGTGCAGCTCGGCTTCGGCCCACCGCTCCTGGGTCTCGGAGATTCGCTCGAGGCCCTCGTTCACGGCGAGCATCGCGTCTGCGACTCGGCCGTGGCCGCCGAGCAGCTCGGCACGCAACAACGCAAACAATGGGCCAAAAAGCGAGAAGTGCAGCGCGTCGAGCTTCGACAGGGCCCTGTCG
>JBFEOO010000039.1:0-33405 GCA_041550555.1 Arenicellales bacterium | reverse complement strand
TCCGGCGCTGCTTGCGCACCAGGCGCTTACCGCGGACCACCTCTCCAGCGGACGGCTCGAGCTGGGTCTGGGCATCGGTCTGGCGACCGATCCGTCCTACGCCATGATGGGTATTCCCAACTGGAGCATTCGCGAGCGGGTTGCGCGATTCCCCGAGTACGTGGAGATCGTCGATCGTCTGCTGTCCAACGAGGTCAGCAGCTACAAGGGGCGCTACTATCACATCGAGGGCGCGGTGATGAGCCCCCGCCCCGTGCAGCAGCCTCGGCCGCCCCTCGTCATCGCGGCCATGGGCCCGGTCATGATGCGTCATGCTGCGCGCTATGCGGACAATTGGAACAGTCTGAGTTTCGCCGACACGTTCGAGGCGCAGCTCGAGCAGACGCGGGAACGCCTGGCGCTCATCGACGAGCACTGCGCGGCGCTCGGCAGGGATCCGCAGGCGCTGCGCCGCTCCTATCTCATGTTTGATGGCAGCTCGCGCTACAGCGGCGGGCTGATCAGCTACTACGGGTCGGAGGACGTTTTCGTCGATCAGGTGCAACGCCTGGTCGCGCTCGGTATCTCCGAGATCGGCCTCTACTTCCCCACGCGCAAGGACCAGCTACCGGTGTTCGAGCGCATCGCGCGGGACGTCATTCCCGAGCTCAAGGCGGCCCATGCGAGGCAGGCCGGACGCTGACCCCTGAAGGTAGAGCGCGCTCGGCGGCCGCCGACCGCGCCTCACCGCCGGCGCGGCGACAAGCGCGTGAGCTCAGGGGTGCTGTGCCGGGTCGTTGCGCAGCGGCCGGTCTCGTTCGCGGGGCACCGCCATCACTGATCGGCACGCTCGCGGGGATAATCGATGTAGCGGGCGGTCTCGTCGGCCACGGTTTTGCCGCAAATTTGCTCGACGACATAGAACGCCATGTCGATACCGGCGGCAACGCCGGCCGAGGTGACGATCCCGTCGTCCACGAAGCGACTTTCGCGATCCACGCTGATGCTGGCGTCGAGCGAACCGAGTAGATCCAGAGCCCCCCAGTGCGTCGTCGCCCGCCGATCGCGGAGCAGGCCGGCCTGAGCGAGCAGCAGCGAGCCCGTGCAAACGGAGGTCGTCCGCGCCGCCTTGCCCGAGACGCCCCGGATCCAGGCGAGCAGTGTCGCGTCGTCGAGCAGCGCGCGCGTGCCGCGACCGCCCGGAACCACCAGCAGGTCGATCGCCGGTGCCTCGTCGAGGGCGTAGTCGGGCAGCACCTTCAGACCCCCGGTCGCCGTTACCGGAGCGGCGGTTGCGGCCACGGTGAACACCCTGAACGGCGCGCTGTCGTCGCTCGAACGCGACTCGACGCCGGGCTCCGTGCGCGTGCGGGAGAACACCTCAAAGGGTCCGGCGAAGTCCAGCACTTCCACGCCGTCGAAAATTAGCACTGCCACGTTTGAGCGATTCAAGCTGCGACTCCTCAGTGCCTGATGCTCCGCCGGCGCGGGCACCTCGTGCCGCCGGGCGGGACGCCCGTGTTCATCGGCCGCGTTGCAATCAGCGTTCTGCGCTGCGGTCCAGATCCAAGAATCGGTCCGTCTCGACGATCTCCTCTCGTTCGCCAAACGACACCATGCGATCTTCAACCGCGCGGCTGTCCCCATCACGGTAGATGGCCGCCAGGGTCTGCTGCATGGCGGCTATCGCCGCACGCTGCAGATCCGAGGGGATGATGACCACGCGGTAGCCAAGCGCTGCAAGCCGTTCGGCGGGCAGCGTCGGTGTCAAACCGCCGCGGAACATGTTGATCAGCTTGGGCTGCGGCAGCCTTTCGGCGATCTCCTCGATTTGCGCGATGCTCTGCGGCGCTTCGACGAAAATCATGTCGGCGCCCGCCTCCAGATACACCAGCGCACGTTCGATCGCGCGCGGCAGCCCCTCCACTGCAATGGCATCTGTCCGCGCGATCAACGTGAAGGCGGGATCCGCGAGGCTGTCCTTGGCGACCTTTACCTTTTCGGTCATCTCCGCGACGGAGACGAGAGTCTTGCCTTCGAGGTGACCGCATCGCTTGGGAAAGGTCTGGTCCTCGATGTGCAGCGCCGCGACACCGAGCCGTTCGAAGCTGCGCACCGTACGGTAGACGTTGAGCACGTTGCCGAAGCCGGTGTCCGCATCGGCTATGACGGGAAGCTCCGCGGCGTCGACGATCTGGCCTATGCGCCCGCACACCTCCGTGAAGCTGAGCAGTCCGAGATCCGGATAGCCCGCGCTGCGGGATATGGCGCCGCCGCTGGCATACACGGCAGCGAATCCGGCGCGCTGCGCGAGCTTTGCTGACAGGCCGTCGAACACGCCGGGGGCGAGCACGAGTTGCTCGCCCTCTATCAGCGACCTGAGCCGGGTTGCCATGCTCATGGGACGATCCCGGCCGGAGTGTGCGCCCAGGGACGCAAGCCTGTTCGAGCGCCGCCCATGGTTCGCTCCGCGCTCAATCCCGCCGCATGGTCGCTGCCGGGCCGCCGCTCCACGGATAGCGTTCGATAACGTCGCGGGACAATGCCACGCCCAGCCCCGGCGCCGTGGGCGGGTAGACCCGGCCGTTCTCGATGCGCAGAGGCTCGACGAGCAGCGCGTCCCGCAGCGGGAAGCCCCAGGTCGGGTATTCGTGAATGAAGACGGCCGGACAGGTGAACGCCCAGTGCAGGTTGGCGAGCACCGTTGCGGCACTGCCCCACGCGTGCGGCGCCACCCGCACGCCACGTGCCTCCGCCAGCGCGGCGATGCGCGTGCATTCGAGCAGTCCGCCCGACGTGCAGGCGTCCGGCTGAACGATATCGAGCGCCTCGGCGTCGAGGAAGCGGCGATACTCGTGAACGGTATACGACGTCTCTCCGCCGGAGACGGGGATTGTGGTCGCGCGCCGAACCTGTGCGTAACCGTCGATGTCCCAGGCGGCGCAGGGCTCCTCGAGCCAGCACACGTCGAACGCCTCGACGGCGCGTGCGAAGCGGATGGCGTCCTTTGCGCGCCAGGGGTCCGGGTGTGAGCCCATCACCGCGTCGACCATGAGCTCGACGTTGTCGCCCAGCGTCTCACGGCACAGGCGCACCTTGTCCACCGCCCTTGTCAAATCGGTGCTCACGCGGATCTTGACGGCGTTGAAACCCTGCTCGACGTACGCCTCGAGCTCGCTCACCGTGTGTTTAGGGGCCTTGTCCAGCCCGGCGCTGGCGTACAGCGCAAGGCTCTCATGGGCGAGACCGCCGAGCAGCTGCCACACCGGCATGCCGCACGCCTTGCCGGCGATGTCCCAGAGGGCGTTCTCGATGGCGCTGATCGCGTTGACGGCGGCACCCACCCGCCCCCAGTACTGGCTCTTGGACCACAGGTTGTGGGCGAGCCGAGGCACGTCGCGCGGGTCTTCGCCGAGCAGCAGCGGCTCGAAGTGCTCGAGCAGCGCCTGGGCCGCGCGCGGGTAGAACCAGCCTCCGGCGTAGGTATCCCCGAGACCGCTTACCCCCTCGTCGGTCTCGATGCGCACCAGGGCAGCGTGCGCGACGACGATCTCGCCTCCGGACCAGCGCACGATGTCCTTTTCGGGAAGCGCGGCGCTCAGGAGAAGCCCCTCGACCTTCGTTATCTTCATGGTGTTCGGACCGTCTCGGGAACAGGATCGGGCACGAGATTACCTCGGTACGGCCCCGGCGTGAAGAAGGCGCTCTGCGGCGAAGTCGGCGACCGCCGCTGGCATGGACTCTCGGAGAGACAGCGGCGCACCCGGTAAACCGTCGCTCAGCGCCGGGGCATACGCCGGTCGTCGACGATGGTGACGCGATGCATGCAGCGGTAGCTCGGCATGTAATCGGGCACGGCGTAGTGCTGGGTGACGCGGTTGTCCCACATGACGACCGTCCCCGTCCGCCAGCGCAGACGCATCTGAAAATCGGGCTGCTCGATATGATCGAAGAGGTAGGCGAGCAGGCGCTGGCTGTCACCGCTCGACATCCCCAGCAGGTGAATCGTGAAGTGCCGGTTGACGTACAGGAAGGGTCGCCCCGTCACCGGATGGCGACGCACCACGGGGTGGACGGCCGCGCCGAGCTCGCGCATGCCGGCCTCGATCCGCTCGACACCGCCCTGGCTGTAAAACTCGTTCCAATACGAACCCATGCTGTGAACCGCCCTCAGCCCATCGAGATCGGACCGTATGCCGGCCGGCAGAGCCTCGTACGCAGCGTACATGCTCGCCCACAGCGTGTCGCCGCCCACGTCCGGAACGACCTTGGCATTGAGGATGGAGGCGAACGGTGGATTCCTGCGAAAGGTCAAATCCGAATGCCACACGTCCGTGTTGGGCGGACGGTCGACGTCGTTCTCGAGCAACACGAGAGGCTCGTGACCCGGCACGCTGGGATAGACGTGATGCGGCGTGTCCAGCGCGCCGAAAGCCGCGGCGAACGCAAGCTGGGCCTTGGGGCCCAGCACCTGATCGCGGAACACCAGGACGAGATGCTCGATGAGCAGATCGTAGAGTCGGGCGATCGAGGCGTCGTCGGCCGGCGCGGCGAGGTCGATACCCACGATCTCGGCGCCGATGCCGGGGGTCAGCGGTTGGGCGCGGGGCACGGCAGGTTCCATGGGCGTTCTTGTCTCGCTGGCCGCGGCAGCGGGAACGAGGCGACGAGCGCGGGGTCTCGAAGCGCTACGCCCGCCCCTGGCGCGGGCTCGGAACCCGGCGCGTGCGGCTGCGGCGCGGCGCGTCCGTTCGGGCACGGCGGATTTGTCAGCACGAGGTGACTATACCGCAAGAATCGTGTATGATTACGACTCGGCAGCACATTCCTCGTAGTCGGTTCGGAAGTTCCCCTCCCGTCTCTGGCGGAAGTCACTCCCGTCAAATCGTTGCAGGAAACGTCTGCACGCAAACGTTCACATCACCATCTTTACGAGAGGAAATTTCGTGACTACAGGTACAGTCAAGTGGTTCAACGAAGCCAAGGGTTTCGGTTTCATCACCCCTGAGGACGGCGGCAAGGATGTCTTCGTGCATTTCTCCGCCATCACGGGCTCCGGCTTCCGAAGCCTGACCGAGGGGCAGCGCGTCCAGTTCGACATCGAAAACGGCCCCAAGGGACCTGCGGCGACGAACGTCGTCGGTGTCTGAGCGACGCTCATACGCCAAGCCGCTTCAAGACACAAAGACCCCGCCCTCGGGCGGGGTCTTTTTTTGAGCGCCGGACACGCGGCCGGCGACGCTCCCTGTGCCGTGTCGCAGGCACCGCTGACGCCGGCTTGCGGCTCGCCTCCCACCAGCGCTCACTCGACGTATCTGACGTGATGAGAAATACCGAGCGGGCTGCGACCCTGCGCGATTTCGCCGATCTGTCCCCCGACGACATTCTCGACGCGGTCGAGGCGACGGGCGTGCGCTGTGACGGCCGCTTTCTCGCGCTCAACAGCTACGAGAACAGGGTCTACCGCGTCGGCGTCGAGGACGGGGCGCCGCTCGTGGCCAAGTTCTACCGACCGAATCGTTGGAGCGACGAGGCGATCGTCGAGGAGCACCAATTCACCCTCGAGCTGGCCGAGGCGGAGCTGCCCGTGGTTGCGCCGCTGCCCGATGCGCAGGGCACCACGTTGCTCAAGCACAACAGCCATCGCTTTGCGCTTTATCCGTGTCGGGGCGGGCGAGCGCCCGAGCTGGACGATCCCGATCAGCTCGAGCAGCTGGGTCGCTTCGTGGCCCGCATTCATGCTTTGGGGGCGACGCGGCCGTTCCGCTATCGACCCACTGTGGATATCGAGAGCTACGCGGCCCGGCCGCGCGAGTTCTTGCTGGAGAACGGGTTCATTCCGGAGCACCTGATCGATGCTTACGGGACGCTGACCCTGGAGCTCATTGCGCAGGTGCGCCACTGCTACGCGCGGGCAGGTGAGATTCGCTGTCTGCGTCTACACGGAGACTGTCATCTGGGGAATGTCCTGTGGACCGACGATGGTCCGCAGATCGTTGATTTCGACGACGCGCGCACGGGTCCGGCGATCCAGGATCTGTGGCTGTTCCTCTCCGGCGACCGGGACTTCATGACGGCACGGCTCGCCGATCTGCTCGAGGGCTACACGCGCTTCTTCGACTTCAATCCCGCCGAGCTTCACCTGATTGAGGCGCTGCGCACGCTGCGCATGATCCACTACGCGGCGTGGCTTGCTGCGCGCTGGGATGATCCGGCGTTCCCTCGAGCGTTTCCGTGGTTCAACACGACGCGCTACTGGGAGGACCATGTGCTGTCGCTGCGCGAGCAGTCGTCGCTCATGAACGAGGCACCGCTCTGCTGGGGCTGAGCGCGGTTAGCCTTGTGCCGTCGCTACCGACGGGGCGCATGTACGCGACGCTCGAGGACGGCTAGACTTGCGTAACTGACCGGTAAGACCCGACATGCACGCTCGAGAGTCGATGAAGAGGGTACCGATATGAGACATACGTTGAGGACGGGAATGGCGCTGGCTGGGATCGTGGCGACACTGCAACTCGGTGTGGGCGTCGTCGCGGCCGGCGAGCCGACGGGCACAGCCGCCGCCGAGTCAATCGTCGTCTACAAGAGCCCTACCTGCGGCTGCTGCACGGAGTGGGTGAACTATCTGCGGGACAACGGTCTTTCGGTTGAGACGCACGACGTGGCGGATATGGAGGCGGTCAAAGCCGACTACGGCGTCACGAATCCGAGCCTGAAGTCGTGCCACACCGCGCTGGTCGGCGGCTACGTCGTGGAGGGCCACGTGCCGGTTGACGACATTCGACGCTTGCTGAGCGAGCGGCCCGAGGTGCTCGGTATCACGGCACCGGGCATGCCGCGGATGTCGCCCGGCATGGCGAGCGTCGTGCCCAAGGGCTATGACGTGCTGAGCTTCGATGCTGAGGGCAAGGTGGAGCTTTTCAGTCGCTATTGAGAGGCCGGCGCAGCCGGCCCCAACGCCCCCCGCGCACCCGATCCCGTCCGTGTGTTGACGGGCGCCCCCGGTACAGGGGCTAGACCTGCTCGTCGCGAGGGCGCGTACGCCGGCGCCTCCCGCACCGGCGTTGTCCGTCGCACCCCGGCCTGCGATCGCCGACTCGCCGCGTCAACGCCTTGCGGTGACGGCCACCGAGACGGTAGCCGCCGGCGCGGCCACAAGCGGTTGGAGTCCAACGTCAGCGCCAGCCATGCTTCGCTATGAACCCGTCATCGTGGCGCTGGTGCTGCTGGTCACAGCCAACGGGGCACCGATCATCGTGGCCAGCGTGCTGGGCAGCCGCTGGGACGCGCCGGTGGATCTTCGCACCGTCTGGCGCGACGGGCGCGCACTGCTGGGGCCGGACAAGACGTGGCGCGGGATCGCCGCGGCGATCGTCGCTGCGACGCTGGTGTCTCCGCTGCTGGGATGGTCGCCGCTCTACGGAGGGCTTTTCGGCGCGCTCGCCATGCTTGGCGATCTGCTTTCGAGCTATTGCAAGCGGCGGCTCGGCGTCGCGAGCGGCGACAGCGTCGTGGGTTTCGACCAGCTCTTCGAGGCGCTGCTGCCGAGCGTGTGTTTCGCTTCCTCGCTGGGACTGGATTGGGTCGATGTTGTGGTGATCGTCGTCGCCTTCGCGCTGATCGATATGCTGGCGTCGCGGCTGCTCTACGCGCTGCATATGCGCAAGCGACCTTGGTGAGCGCACGCCGGTCTCGACGGCGCGTCGTGCCGGATCGCGGCGCGGCGGCCGTGGGGTGGAAAATGGCGGGATCGCTACGGGCGGGGTGCTTGGCGCAGGCGATGCAGCGTGATTTCCGGAGGGCAGTTGAGCCGCACATCGACCATCGACGTTCCGGAGCCCACAGAGGTGTAGCCGATCATCGCGCCGTGTCGCCAAGCGCCCCGACAGTAGCGCCGCGGGCAGCGGGCGTTGTAGCTCAACGGCAGTCCGCCCGGTAGGCAGATCTGACCACCGTGGGTGTGTCCGCAAAGCATGGCGGTGAAACCGGCGTGGGCGGCGTGCCGGTAGATCTCCGGCGAGTGAGCGAGCAGGATGGAGGGGGCGTCGGCGGGAATCGCTGCAGCCGCTTTCTCCATGTTGTCGGTCCGGTAGTAGTGCGGATCGTCGATGCCTGCCAGATAGATCGCCTCGCCACCGCGTTCGAGGGGAACGGACTCGTTGAGCAGCACCCGGATGCCCATGTCCTCGATAGGGACGACCATATGCAGTGTGTCATGGTTGCCGAGCACGGCAAAGACGTTCTCGGTCAGCTGAGAGCGAACGCGACGCAGCCCGTCGATGGCCGCCTCGATGGGGCCCACGGTCTTGGCGCGCAGATCACCAGTGATAACGGTGATGTCGTAGGCGAGCGGGTGTAAGGCCTCCATCAAGCTCGTCGGAAGGCTGGCATTCATGTCGAGGTGCAAATCGCTCAGCTGCAGGACGGTGAATCCGTCGAAGCTCGCAGGAAGGCCGCTGATCGGCAGGTCGTTGTGCCGGATCTCGAAGGCGAGCGCATTGCGCTGTCCGCGCCCGTACAGTCCCGTGACACGAAGAACGAACCGCAACACGGCGTGGGCGGAGTACCAGTTCTCGGGATGGAAGAAGTTGAATCCCTGGCCGAATATTCTCGCTTCTTTCTCGCGCTCGATGCCCAATCGTTGGCGCAGGTGAAAGCGGCTGACGCGGGCTCGCAGCCGCTCGTCGTGCGGATCGTGCGCGGGCGCATCGTTCACTTCGCTCTGACCAAGCAGACGGCAATCCGTTCGCCGCAAGCGTTGCGGGGTGCGGTGCCGTGCCGTTTGCTTCTCGTCACCACGGCCAGATCATACACCGGTGCCAGGCGGCCATTCGAGCCTATCGATTACCCGTTCCAAAGGCGCCGGTCGTCGAGAAGGAAGACGTGCCCGGAGCAGGCTCGACAGACGCGATAGCCCAATCGCCGAGACAACGGCCCTTGGCGGTATACTGCCGACACTGACTCATGCCTGCTCGAGCCGCTTCCGGAGGCACGCACATGCCCGATCCTGTCGTCATCGCCTGCGCCATTACCGGTTCGCAGCCGCGCAAGTCCACGAATCCCGCGGTGCCGATCACGCCTGCCGAGCAGATCGAGTCCACCCATGAGGCCTTCGAGGCGGGGGCCTCGCTGGTGCACGTTCACGTTCGCAACCCCGACGAGACACCATCGTCGGATCCCGCGCTTTTCGCGGCCGTACAGGAGGGCGTGCGCAAGCACTGCCCCGGCATGGTCATCCAGTTCTCCACCGGTGGACGCGGTCGGGATCCCGCCGAACGCGGCCGGCCGCTCGTGCTGCGTCCCGATATGGCCTCTCTCGCGACAGGCTCCGTCAACTTCGCAACTGCGATCTACGAGAATCCGCCGGCGCTGATCGACGAGCTCGCCCAGACCATGCTCGAACACGCTATCCGGCCCGAGATCGAAGTCTTCGACCTGGCCATGCTGTACAACGCACGCGAGCTGCTCGACCGCGCACTGGTGCGCGCCCCCCTTCACGTGCAGTTCGTGCTGGGTATCCGCAACGCGCTGCCGGCGCGCCGCCGGGTGCTGGAGTTTCTGGTCGAGGAGCTGGCCGAGGTGCTACCCGACGCCACGTGGGTCGCCGCCGGGGTCGGTCGCCACCAGTTCGAAGTGGCGCAGTGGTGTGCGGAGATGGGCGGTCATATGCGGGTCGGTCTGGAGGACAATGTGCGCTTGTCGAAGGATCGTCTCGCCGCCAGCAACGCCGAGCTGGTCAGCAGGGCGGTGGAGATCTGCGCGGGGGTGGGCCGGCAGCCCGCGACCGCCGCGCAGGCGCGGGCGCTGCTCTCCCTGCCCGCGGTGTGAGCGGGAATCGACCGCGGGACGGCCGTCGCAGGCGGCCACCGGCCTGCTCGGTTCTGCAGCCGGCGACCGCGGACGGCTGACCGCGGTCAGCTCCGTTGTGCCGGGCCGACCGCGGAAGGCGGCCACCCACGGCGCAGTGCTTTGCCCAGTGGTGCGCGAAGTGCTCTAAAGCGGTCTGGCACCGAGCGTCGACAGCTCGGCGATCAGTTGCTCCGTGGTGCGCGCCCGGCAGTACCCCTTCATGCCCAGCAGTGATTCGCGGTGGCGCTGCGCCGAGTGGGTCGCACAGGCGTCCTCGACGACCGTCATGAGAAAACCGCGGTCGCAACCGTCGCGTACAGCCGTCTCGACACACTGATCGGTCATAATGCCTATCACCACGAGATATTCGACGCTCAGGTTCCGCAGCACGTACTCGAAGTTGGTGGAGTTGAACAGACTCGATGACGTCTTGGGGATGACGATGTCATTGGGTCGGGGCGCGAGCTCGTCGATCACTTCGGCTTCGCGTGCGCCTTTGGCGACGAAGATGCCGGAGATCTTGTAGTCGAGGCTGCGGTCGCGCCCGTCGAGCGTGAGCGACTCGACGACGGTGTAGATCACCTCTACATCGTGCGACCGGCACGCCGCAATGAGCCGCCTGGCGTTGGGGACGACGACGTCCCGCAGGCGCCCCCACAGATAGGCATCTTGCGGCTCTTCGGCGACCTTCCGCGGGTTGTACTCACCCTTCTGCAGATCGACGACCAGCAGCGCCGCACGGTCGGGCTCCACGGCCCGCTGCCGAAACGAGACGTCACCCTCGAGGGGGATGGCGTCGATCTCACTGCGCCGCATCAGCGTTCTCCGTCAGGTGTATCGAGGTTCGTAGGCGTCCGTCGCCGGCTCCCCCAGCACGCCGACGGCCGGATGGCCGAGCACGGTGTCAAGCATCCTCGCCAGACGCTCGGCCCACGCCTCGGCACCCCCTGTGCGTTCGATGTGATCGTGTCTGATCTCGAGCAGCGTCGCGGGTATGCCGCGTCGCTCGGCATGGACCGGTACCGTGAAATCCTCGTCCAGCGCTATCCGGTAGGGCTCGTTATCACCGACGTGAAGATCGCCCTCGGCGCGCAACCAGTCCAACGCGAGCGTGGCGAGGCGCTTGTCGGTGCGGCTCAGAACGCCGACGTCCCAAGGCCGGCGCCGCCCATGATACACCGGCGCGTAGGAATGCAACGAAACAAGCACCGGAACCGCGCTCGCCGCCCGAGCCGTCACGAGGTCGTTTATTGCATCATGATAAGGCCAGTAGAACACGTCGGCGCGCGCTCGCCGTTGCGCTTCGTCGAGCTCTGCGTTGCCGGGCACTGCGACGTCCTCACTGCGCGTGACGAACGCCTCGGGCACGTGCAGCGGGCGATTGCAGTCGACGACCAGTCGTGAATAGCCGGCCAGGACGAGGGGTGCGTCCAGCCGCTCGGCAAGCCTGCGCGCCACATCGGCCGCACCGACGTCCCAGGCGACGTGGCGCGTCAGATCCTCACGTCGTAGCCCCAGGGTGCCGAGCCGCCTTGGTATCTGCGCGCTCGCGTGATCGCAGGTGATCACGACACGGCTCGCACCGCCACCGTTGACGAGCTCGTAGGCTTCGGGCTCATCGTCATCGATAAGGCTTCCCACAAGGCTCCCCACACCGCGATGCTGCACGGTGGCCACGCCGGGGTCGCGGTCAGAACGTCTCGAGGTAGGCGGTGCGCTCCCACGGGTGCACCGTCAGCTCGTAGGCGCGAAGCTCGCTGCGTTTGACCTTCAGGAATTCCGAGCTGATCACCGGTCCGAGGGCGTCGGTCAGCACGCTGTCCGCCTCGAAGGCGTCGAGCGCCTCGGGTAACGACGTTGGCAGGAACTCGAGTTCACGGGCTCGCGCCTCAGCGCCGCTCAGATGCCCGACGTCGAGGTCGACTGCTGCCGGCAGCTCCATCTCGTTGCGTATGCCGTCGAGGCCGGCCGCGAGCAGGGCGCAAAGGTAGAGGAACGGGTTGGCGGCGTTATCGCCCGATCGATACTCGACGTGGCGGCGCCGGCCAAGGCCGGGGATGCGCACCAGTGCCGCCCGATTTCCGACTCCCCAGCAAATGTGGGCGGGTGCCCAGGAACCGGGTAGCAGTCGTTTGTAGGAGTTCACGATCGGCGAGCCGACACCGGTGAGCCCGCGCGCGTGAGCGAGCAGCCCCGCGACGAACCGTCGCCCCGCCGCCGACAGCGGTTCGTGCTCCTTGGCGCCGGGGGTCAGGTCCCGCCGTCCGTCAGCGTCCCACAGACTCATGTGCATGTGCAGTCCGCAGCCTGGCAGATGCGCGTAGGGCTTCGGCATGAAGCTGGCGACGTAGCCCGCATCGCGGGCGCGGTTGCGGACCACCTCGCGAAAGGCGAGATAGCGGTCGGCCGCTTCGAGCGGCGTGCCGTAGGCGGGCGTGCCCTCGTACTGGCCGGGACCATATTCCTTGCCCAGCTGCTCGAGGACGATGCCCATGGCGCGCAAATCGTCGCTGATCGTCTTCCACAACGGGTAATGGCGATCGAGTCCGGCGAGCGTGAACATGCCGTCGTGGTCGACGGGGAGGTATTCGCCGTCGCTCGTTGGCGCGAAGAGAAAGAATTCCGGCTCGAGGCCGACCTTGACGCTCAGATCCAGCGCACGGTAGGCCGCCACAATCGCGAGCAGGCGCTCTCTGGGACAGCCCTGCCAGGCCGTGCCGTCCTCGTTGCGCATGAAGACGTGCACACGCCCGCTGGCGTCCTGGTAGGGCGTCGGGCTGTAGCTGTCGGGGTCGGGCACGGCGAGAAAATCCCCGGAATCGGCGAGAAAGCCGGTGTCCTCGCTCTGATGGTCGTCGACACGAAAGCCCAGATTGGCGCGTGCGAACACGACGCCGTGCCGGAGGACCGAGCCGAAGCGTTCTGCGGGAACGGTCTTCGCGCAGGATCGACCGCTGTAGTCGTGATAGATCACCGAGAGATTCTCGATGCCGTCGCTTTCGAGACGCTTCAACAGATCAGCCATGCCATGGAAATCCTCGTGTGCGGTGAGGGTAGCTACCACCCCGCGAAGGGTGCAACGAGGGCATCGTCGACCCGACCCGCTTCGACGTCGGTCAGCGCCCCATCGAGAATCTCGACGCCTTCATCGATCTCCGCTTCCGTCATGATCAGCGGCGGCGTGATCTCCAGCACGTTCGAGAACATGCCGACGTAGTACACCAACAAACCGAGCTCGAAGGCCCGGTAGACAACCTTGGCCGCGGCGGCTGCTGCTGGTTCCTTGCTGTTCCGGTCGCTGACGAGCTCCACCCCCTGGAACATGCCGAGCCCGCGCACGTCGCCGATGAGCGGATGCCTGGACGCTAGCGCGTCGAGTCGGCGGCGCAGGTGATCGCCGACGCGCTGCGAACGCTCCACCAGACGGTCGGCCTCGATGGTCTCGATAGCAGCGAGCCCTGCCGCGCAGCACAGCGCGGTGCCCGTTGCCGTGAATACCGAGAAGCCCCCGTCGAGTATCTCCCGGTGTGCGACGACCGCGCTCAACGGCAGCCCACCGCCGAGCGATTTCCCCAGGACGACGACATCGGGAACGACGCCGCTGTGCTCGAACGCGAACATCGTCCCCGTGCGACCCATGCCGACCTTGACCTCGTCGAGCACCAGGTGGATGTCGTGGCGCCGGCACAGCTCCTCGAGCATAGGTAGAAAGTCGGCCGGGGGTACGATATCGCCGCCATCGCTCTGAACGGCCTCAACGACGATACCGGCGACGTCGTCGGGCGGGCATATGGTCTTGAAAATGTAGTCATTGAGGAAACGAATGGCGCGTTCGCCGCATTCGGCGGGGTCCTCGCCGAAGGGCGGGCGGTAGGGATGCGGGTACGGGACTTTGACCACATTGGCGCCGCTGACGACCGAAGCCATGGCGATGTGAGCCGACATGCCCAGGGCGGTGCCGGTAGTGCCGTGGTAGCCGCCGATGAACGAAACGATGCGTCGTTTGCCGGTGGCCACGGGCAACAGGCGACCGACGGTCTCGTTGGCGTCGGATCCGGACAATCCGAACCACACTTTCTTCTCGAATGCGCCCGGCGTGAGATCGATCAGCTTCTCGGCCAGCGCAACGGCGGGCGCGTTGAGCGCGGAGATTAGACCGGCGAAAGTGCTCTTGCCGATCTGTGCAGTGACCGCATCGCGCACGCGCTCGGCGCTGTAACCGGTGTTCGCCAGCGCCCAGGCCGATGTGAAGTCGAGGTAGGATTTGCCATCGGCATCGACGATACGCGACCCTTCGGCGTGGTCGACCACCAACGGGAAGAATCGTATCTTTCCCGAATCAGCGATGACCCGGGCGTCCCTCTCGAACAGCGCCTGAACGTTCGACAGCGTCATCGCGCTGTTCCCCGGGACGCCGCGCAACGCTCGACGTGAGCGGTGTGCGCATGCGTGGCCGTCCCGAGCCGCGTCGGGTGCGTGTTGCGCACAGCGGAGAGTCGGCCTGCCGTGTGGGACGACGGCGCGACGGGGGGCAGCGCCGTTGCCTGCGTCTCGACGTGCGCGCTGTGGGTCGTCCGCAGGCTCACGGGCCGCTCTGCCGATCATCGGGACGGCGGCTGCGGCGGGCGAGCAGCAGTGCGCCGAGTTCGGTCGTCGCCAATATCCCGCCGGGGCGCAGTATCAGCAGCACGATCATCCCGCAGGCGAGGGTCACCTCGGTCAGCCCCACGACGGGGCGCGGGAACACCTGGGCCAGATTGATGGTGCTCTCGAGCGCGCGTAAGCCCTCGAAAGCGAAGGTCACGATGAACGCGCCCAGCACCGCCCCCGAGACGGTCGACGGTCCGCCGATGACCAGCATGCCGAGGATGACGAATGTTTCCTTCAAGTAGAACGCCTTCGGGGAGAATGAGGTGATGAAGTGGCCCCACAGCGCCCCGCCGAGGCCGGCCATCAGTGCGCTCAGCACGAACCCTCGCCAGCGCAGCAGAGAGACGTGGGCGCCGCTCGCCTCGGCGGCGGCTTCGTCGTCACGCACCGCCCGCAGCAACAAACCCGTGCGCGACTCCTTGAAGCCGAGTGCCAGTGCAATGGCGCCGATGGCAAAGGCGCCCGCCAAGTAGAGATTGGTCACTTTGGGCACGCCGAAGAAGGTGCGCGGGCCGTTGGTCACGGCGCTCCAATTCACCATGATGGTGTGCAGCACCACAAGCAGCGCGAACGAGGTGATGACCGCGGCAGCGTCGGACAGCCTCATCAGCGGATAGGCGACCGTGGCTGCGACGCCCGCCGCAACCAGGCCGGCGACGAAAATGGAGACATAGGGAGAGAGCTGGACGCCTTCGAGCATCGGGTAGAGCTCCGGCAGGGCCATTCCTTTCATCTGGGCCGGTAGCGAGAGCACGCCGGAGGCGTACGCACCCACGCCCATGAAGCCGATGTGAGAGAAGGAGAGGATGCCCGAGTTGCCCATGAAGACCTGCAGGCCGAGCACCAGCACGAGGCTGATGCAAAGGTTGGTGGCGATGCGTTCGATCAATCGATCACCGGCGAGGTCCGCCACCCCCACCAGCACGACGACGAGGGCCACCAGCAACGTCAATGTAAAGAGATTTTTCTTCACGTCAGACGCGACGCCCCGTCGCCGGACCCTTTATCAAGCCCTCCGGCCGCCACAGGAGGATCACAATCACGGCAGTGAATGTGAATGCGTCTCGAAATTTGAGCAGATCCTGCGGCAACGTGAAATTCAGTCCCATGTCGATGAACGCGAGGATGTAGCCGCCGACGACCGCCCCCTGGAGGCTGCGCATGCCGCCGATGACGGTTGCAATGAACGCGACCAGCAGCGGCTCGAGACCGATTCCCGGAACCACCGTGCCGATGCGGCCGAACCATACCAGCGCCACGACGCCGGCCAGCAGACCGCTGATCGCGAACGCGGTGCTGATGATGAGATTGGCGGGCACCCCCAGCATGCGCGCCATGGTGAAGTGGGTCGCTGCGGCGCGCATGGCGATGCCGAGAATGGTACGTCGCATCACCAACGCAAAAACTACGAGCAGAGCGAGCGCCAGCACAATGGTCAGCAGATTTCGGACCGGCACGATGACGCCGGCGAACTGCAGGGTCTCCGAGAAGACATCCGGCAGCGGGACGTTGCGTGGTCGCGGTGAGATGAACAGCAAGGCGGCGTTCTGCAGCAGCGTCGAGAAGGCGAAAGACGTGATCAGCACCGCCGTGACCGACTTCTCACGCACCGGGCGGAAGGCGACGTAGTCGGTGAGAATACCGGTGAAAATGGCCATGATGACCGCGGCCACGGCCATGACCAGCCAGGGCAGCGGTGAGCCCTTGAGCAGAAACAGCGTGTAGCCGACCACCATGATCAGCTCGCCGTAGGCGAAGTTGACGAGCCGCAGAATCCCGTAAACGATCACCAGGCCGAGCGCCATGAGCGCATACGCGCTGCCCAGGCTGAGCACATCGATGACGAACTGCAGAAAGGCTGCCACGGCGCTAGTCCACCCTGATCGGGAACGCACCGTGGCGGACGCAGACTGCGTCGCCGCCGCCGGCCTGGCGAGGTCGCGACGACGGCCCCTGCCCCGGGCCGTCGAGGGGTGCAACGGTTGCCGGCTCCATGCCCTTGCTTCGCGTTTTCATGTGAGCCGCCGACTAGGCGCCGAGATAGAGCGCTCTGAGATCATAGGAGCCGGCGATCTCGGCGGCGGAGCCGCTCGCGGCAATCTCGCCGAGGCGCATCACGTAGGCCCTATCGGCCACCTCCAGTGCCTTGCCGGCATTCTGCTCGACGAGCAGAATCGTTAGCCCCATGTCTTTGAGCTGGACGATCATCTCGAAGATTCGATCGACGATGGTGGGGGCGAGACCGAGCGAAGGCTCGTCGAGTAGCAGGATCTGCGGGCGCGACATCATTGCGCGTGCGATGACGAGCATCTGCTGCTCCCCTCCCGAGAGGGTGCCGGCGGCCTGATCCGCCCGCTCGGCGAGGATCGGGAACAGCGCAAGCATGCGTTCGCGCATCTCGGTTACCGCAGCCCTGTCGTAACGTTGCGTGAAGGCGCCCAAGGCTAGGTTCTCTGCGACGGTCAGATCGGGGAACACGTCGCGCGTCTCCGGCACCATGGCCAGTCCCTTGCGAACCATGCGCTCCGGGGACAGATCCGACACGTCCTCGTCGCCGAGGGTGATTCTCCCTGACGTGTGATGCAGCGCGCCCGCGATGGCGAGCAGTGTCGACGATTTCCCCGCACCGTTGGCCCCGAGCAGTGCGACCATCTCGGCATCAGCGACGCTCAGCGAGATGCCCTTGACCGCGCGTATCGGCCCGTAGCGGACGTCGAGATCGACGACTTCTAGCACCCCGCAGTCTCCTGAATCTTGCGATACGACGAGCCGAGGTAGGCTTCGATGACCTCAGGCGAGTTGCTCACCGATTCGACGTCGCCCCGCGCGATGGTGCGACCCGAGGCGAGCACGTGCAGCCGGTGGCAGAGGCGCATGATGAGCGACATGTCATGATCGATGATGAGCAAGCCGAGGTCGCGGCTTGCGGGCAGCGCCCTCAGGAGCTCCAGCAGCGTCTCGGACTCCTGCTCGTTCATGCCGGCGGCGGGCTCGTCGAGCAACAGAAAACGGGGATCGGCGGCGAGTGCTCTGGCTATCTCGACGCGACGCTTGTCGCCGTAGCTCAGCACGCCGGCCAGATCCTCGCAGCGCGGCTGGAGCCCGAACTCGTGCAGCAGGGCGTCGGCCTGGCGCTGAGCGGCGCGGCGCGAGGCGCCGTGGGAGACAGCGGCGACCTCGAGGTTCTCGCGCACGGTCAAGTTGGCGAACACTCTGACGATCTGAAAGGATCGTGCGACGCCGCGCAGAGAGATCTCGCGCGGGGTCAAAGCGGTAATGTCCTGGCCGTTGCAGAAGGCCCGGCCCGAGGTCGGTGCGATCTGGCCACAGAGCACGTTGACGAGCGTGGTCTTGCCCGAGCCGTTTGGCCCGATCAGGCCCAGAATCTCGCCGCGATCGAGTTCGATGGAGACGGCGTCGAGGGCCCGCAAGCCGACGAAGTCTACGCTCAGTTCGTGTCCTGCCAGGGTTGTGTCGGTCATGGCACAGCGAATTCCCGTCCCCGGGCCGGGGGCTGTCCCCGCTGACGGCGCTCCGCCCGGCGGTTGGCTGTCCGCCGCGCGGCAACGTCAAGGGGCGTCGCGGCTTTGCGTCGAACGGCAGCGGCGCGGTGGCGTCGGCGCGGGACGGCCGCGGGGAGGGCGACGCAGCGAACGGTTGCGTCGCCCTCCGCAGGGCACTCCAGTATCAGGGGGCCGGCGGGTTCTCGGGTTGGCGCCAGCCGAGGAAGCTGGGTTTGCCCTTGGCGAGGGCCACGAGTGCCGCCGCCTTGGCCGGATAGTGACCGTCCGCCGCCGAGCTGTACGAGAGCTTGCCCGTCAGCAGATCGAACTCGTTCTCCTCGAGCGCTTTGGCCACGGCGGCGCCGTCGGTGCCGCCCGCCATCTCGACGGCCTTAGCCAGCATCATGACCGTGTCCCACCCGACGGCAACGAACGCGGTGTCGGGCGCCGAGCCATGGTAGGCCTTGAACAGCTCGATGAACTCCGGCATTTTCGGATTGGACTCGGGCCCCATCCAGGTGTGGGTCACGAAGTAGATATCCGAGCCGAACTTCTCGCCCAACGCCTCGAAAATCGCCGGATCGTCATAGGAATCCCCACCGACCACCGGCGAGTCGATGCCGGCTTCACGCAGCGTGCGGATCATCATGGCGATGTCGGTGCCGTAGGACGAGATGAAGATGACGTCGGGGCGTTCCCCGAGCGCCTTCAAGCGCGCGAGCTGCGCCGAGAAGTCGTTGTCGCCATTGGTGTAGGTGTCTTCGAGAAGAATCTTGCCGCCGAGGGTCTGGAAATGCTCGAGGAAGTACTTCGACAGGCTCTTCGTGTAGGCAATGAACTGGTCGGTGACGACGTAAGCCGTTTTCCAGCCGCGCTCGTTGAAAGCGTATTCTGCGCCCGCTGCGCCCATGGTCGTGTTCCACATCGACAGCGTGAACTGGAGATCACCGAGGGACCACGAGCTGTACAGCGGATCCGAGGCGCACGTCGAGATTCCCACTTTGCCCGCACTCTGCGCTTCGCGGCTCGCCGGACCGCCGAAGTCGAAGTCGCACGGCGCGACGATCAGCTCCGCCCCCTGATCGAGCAGCTCGACGGTGACATTGCCTACGGTGACGGGATCCGATTTGCCGTCGATGTTGACGAACTTGATTTTTTTGCCGAGCACGCCGCCGGCGTCGTTGAGGGCCTTGACCGCGACCTCGGCCCCGCGCAGGCCAGGCTCGTCGAGCGGTGCCTGGACGCCGGTCAGGCTGAGCGCGCCCCCGATGAAGATCTCCTCGGCGGCAACAGCGATCGTGCTGGTTGCCGCGAGCGATGCGGCGAGCATGAACGGCGCGCCGTGCTGAAGCTTATTCATAATCATCCTCCTCGATGTTGACCATGAATGGTCATGCGCGATCATGCAACCGGGCCGGTGGGCAGTCAAGCCGCAGCCCCGTCGCCCGAGGTCTCGAAACAGGCCCTGCGGTCGCGTGTCCGAGGAGAGGGGGCATCGTCTGCGCGCAGCGGCGGTTACAATTGAGTGCGGCTTGCTGCGCGGGGCCCGCGCTGAGCAGGCCGGCGACCGGCAATCAACGCTCGATGAGGAGGTGCGATATGGTGTGCCCAAGGCGAGCATCTGCGGCACTCGTGGCCGTGCTCTTCATCTGTGTCGGGATCAAAGCGTCCGCCCAAGCACCGCCGCTGGCACCGACGCCTGGCACCGGCATGGGCCCGGACTACCTGCCCGACGCGCCGGCCAACGCGCAGTTGTGGCAGCCGGGTGACCCGGGGCAGAGGCTGCACTTGCGTGGCCGCGTGCTGAGCACGAGCGGTGAGCCCCTCGCGGGTGCCCTGGTCGAGCTGTGGCAGATGGACGGCGCCGGCAGCTATCACGACGATCGTTATCGGGCGCGGCTGCAGACCGGGGACAAGGGCGAGTTCGCGATCGCAACGGCGCTTCCCGGCGCTGGTTTCTGGGCTCGCCACATTCATGTCGTCGTTTCGCATCCGTCGCACCAGCGTCTGGTGTCGCGAATCCTGTTCAAGGGCGATCCCAATCTGAGCTCTGGCGTCGACGACGCCCTGGCCATCGTTCTCGAAGAGGTGCGCGACAAGGACGAGACGGTGCTGTTCGGGGGGGTAGAGTTAGTGCTGCGCCCGGCGGCGGGTGGTTGAAGACGCTCCCCGGCGCGCGTCTACTTCACCGCGGCAGTCGTTCGTACCAGACCGTCCGCGTCGTGTCGCCAACGCTCAGGTGTCGGCGACGACGTTGTGCAGCGTGTCGCCCCCGAGCCAACGCTCGAGATTGTCGGCGAAGAAGGCAGTGAAGCGTCGCGGCCAGTCGTGCACCGCATCCGCGACGTGGGGCGTGATCAGCACATCGTTTCGGCGCCACAGTGGACTGTCGGCGGGCAGCGGCTCGGTTTCGAAGACGTCGAGGTACGCTGCCCGTATGTGACCTGACTCGAGCGCGGCGAGCAGGGCTGCCTCGTCGACGAGTCCTCCGCGGGCGGTGTTGATGAGACTGGCGCCGCGCCGCATGGCAGCGAGGGCGCGGGCGTCGACCACGAAGCGGGTTGCCGGCGTCTCGCGCAGATGCAGGCTCACCCAGTCGGCGGCGCCGACCACGTCGAGGAACCGATCGAAACAGTGCATCTCGTCGACGCTTGGATGCGGGGTCGATTCGCGCCTTACGCCGAGCACGCGCATGCCCAGCGCCCTGGCGTTGTCAGCGACATGACCCCCGACCGCGCCAACGCCGACCACCAGCAAGGTCTGCTCCCGAAGCGGTGCGAAGCCGCCGGGCGACCAGCGCGTCCGTCGCTGCTCGTCGCGATAGTGCAGAAAGCCGCCGTTGAGCGTGAGCATGGCCGCAGTCACGGTTTCGGCCAGGTAAGGTGCGAGGACGCCCGCGCAGTGAGTGACGGTGAGGCGCTCCGCGTCCCATGGCTGCAGATGCTCGTAGCCGGATCCGCCGACCTGCACCCACTGAACGCCGGGATGGTGAACGACAGGTCTGTGCAGCGGGCCGGGGAAGCCGGAGTGCTTCATGGAGAACACCACCGCCGGCTGCAGCTCGGCAAGCCGCTCGATGATCTCGGCCGCGCTCGTGGCGAAGCCGATACGCAGCTCGGGAAAGCGTGGCTCGAGGAGATCACGAATCTCCTCGGGCCGGTCGTAGACAACGAGGACGGTGGGTGATGTCGAGTAGTTGCTCATGTGCGCGCTCTCCCTTGCGTCGGACCATCGACACGATTGTGGCGCGAATGTGGCGTTGGATCGAGCGCCCGCTGCCGCCGTCGCGGTGGGCGCGAGCGGCGGCTCGGGACAACGCCGGGCCGCCGCTCGCGGGGCACTAGTAAGCAGGTGCCGGGGCGTCGTAGTCTAAGCCGACCCTGCCGGCCTGCTCGCGGACGGCGCCGTAGATCTTGGCGTCGAGAGATTCGGCGGCACCACCCGTACGGTCCACTTCGCGGGCGAGATACTCGGCACGCTGTGCGCTGAGCGCTTCGATTCTGCGGGCGAGCTCGTCGCGTCGCTCGGCGGTCTCGGCGATGATCGCCTGCTGCTCCGCCGGTGTCATGCTCTGCATCGGCAAAGGTAGCTCGTTGCCGTCGATTTCGGACAGCCCTACGCGCCCGCTCGAGATGTCGTCGACGAGCTCGCCTTCGCCGAAGAGGTTGGTCTTACCGCTCGGGGACGCGTTGAATGCGGCGCGACGCGCGCGCGACGCGACCGAAGCACGTTGGTGAAGCTTTTCCGTGGCCGCCACCTTGGCCTGCTTCTTCACCCGTATCTCCTCGGAGCCGTAGTAGAGCCGGGTCTCGTCGAGCTTGCGCGACAGATCCGCAAGCGTATCGTCGAACGGCGTCGTGATGGTGATGGCGCTGCCGGCCTGATCCACTGGAAAGTAACGACCGTTGCCGAGCTGCGCGATCCGTTTCCAGGTCGTCGTGGTGTGCACGTTGCTGCCACACTGCACGGTGTTGACCACGATGCCCCTGTCCTTCGCTTGGCGCAGTATCTCCGCGTACTTCACGTCGTTGGCGTAGTCCATGTGTGGAGGCGAGTCGCCGACCAGAAAAATCGCGCGATAGGTGCCCGGCGTCTGGCTCCACGACATGGCGTGGACGGCGTCGTGTAGGGCCTGATTGACGCTTTCGGGTTCATCGCCGCCGCCCTCGGCGCGGAAGTCCATCAGCGCAGCGTAGGTGGAGTCGAGGTCGTCGGACAGGTCGTAGACCCGTGTCACATAGGCATCGCCGCGGTCGCGGAACGCCACCAGACCCATGCGGATCTGCGGCGCTTGCTGTGCCGATGCGATGCTGCTCGCGATCGACCAGATCTTCTCTTTGGCGGCCCCGATCATATCGCTCATGCTGCCGGTGGTATCGAGCACGAACACCACCTCGACCCTGGCGGTCCCAGCGGCGAGCCGCGGTGTCACCTCGGTGGTGGTGGCGGCTGAGTGGTACATCGGGTAGAGCGCCACACCCGTGGCGGTAAAGGCGAACAGCGCAACTCCGAGAATGGTTGAGCGCATCGTCGTATCCTCCTGTTTGGCTCAGCGTTGGGAAGCACACCTTTGTAGGGCCGCCTCCGCGACCCGATGTGCGCGTTCGAAGGGATCGTCCACTCTTGGGAGCGCCGTCTCGCCGGCGGACCGCCGTCGCCAGCGGGCCGGGATGGCGACAAACAGCGCCTGGACGAGGAAGAAGCACCACAGTGCCAGCAACAGGCTGCCGCTCGCCGAGCCGGCCCAGACAGCGGCGGCCGCAGCCAGGCCGTTCAACGCCAGATCGGCGAGCGCGGACAGGATGCTGGCGTGGTGATACAACGATCGAACGAGCCAGATCATGCCGATGTGCGCAGCGACGTACAGCCCGGGCGATGGGGACGCCAGCCACACGCCCGCGGTCGCGATGAGCCACATGCCGATCACGGTGGTGCGCCCCACGCGCTCCTGCGAGCGCCGCAGCAGGTAGACGACGTAGGCCAGGCTCAGGCCAGCGATCAGCGCGCGCAGCACCGTGTCGCCGGCGAATGTCAGGGCAAGCGCCGAGAACACAGCTGCGCCGGCAACGCTTGCGGCCACGGCCACGGCGACGCCCTCGGCAAACGACGGTCGGTTCATGAGTTCGCCCTCCTGCGCTTCTCCTGGAGCAGCGCCACTTCGACGTCAGCATCGCTGACCGCCAGCTCAGGCGTGGGCCACGGCTCGTCGGAGCGGGTGTCTGCATCGTCTTGCGCCACCAGCTGTACCTTTTGGCGCGTGGCGATCAGGCGCTGGCGGTTGTCCTCGAGACGCCGGCGCAGCTCGCTCGAGGCGCGCTCTGTGCGCTGTTGACGGTGCGCGAGCAATTGCCGCAGCCTGTGCGCTTCGAGCCGGCGTCTTATCAGCACACGTGCCAGGTCGTCCTCGTCCGCCGACAGGCAGGTGTCGAGCTGCGGCTCGATCTCGGCCAGCGAGCCATCGAGATCGCGAAGCCGTTCCTGAAGCTGGGTGTGCTCGTGAACCAAGCTCTCGAGGCTCCGTTCGTCTCGGTCGATGTCGTCCTGCATTTCGCGCACCGCTTGCCGCAGCAGGATGTCAGGCTCCTCGATGCGGTCGAGAACGGCATGAAGATCGGCGCGGAACAGGCGCGTTGCGCGGTTGATCAGTGCCATGGCTCACCTCCTCGGGCTGGATGTCGAACGAATGTGGGCGCCAGTCTAGGTGCCTGGTCAGCGACTTCGTAGGCCGTTCTTCGTAAAAGAACAGCGCGCGGATTTACACGGAATTTACAAGCGGTGCTTGCCGCGGCGGCGGTAGCGCGCCGACAATGGCGCCGCTCTGTAACGCAGCGCGGGCTTTGGCTCACACGATGACGCGCAAGCTACGCATTCTGATCGTAGAGGACGATCCGGCTATTCGCGCCGGACTGATCGACGTCGTGGTCTACCACGGGTACGAGGCGGATTGGGCCGCCGACGGCGCGACGGGCCTCGCCAAAGCCCTGGGCGGCAGCTTCGCGCTGATACTGCTCGACGTCATGCTGCCGGGCATGGACGGTTTCGCGATCTGCGAGCGTATTCGCCAAGAAGACCGCGACCAGCCGATAATCATGCTCACGGCAAAGACCAGCGACGAGGACATCATTCAGGGGTTGTCGCTCGGCGCCGACGACTATGTCGCGAAGCCTTTCTCGATTGCCCAGCTCATGCTGCGCATCGAGGCAGTGCTCAGGCGTTCGCGAATCGGTGCCGCTCACGCGGGACGCATAGACCTCGGCGAGGGCATCGCGGTGGACACGCGCAATCTGATGCTTCGACGGGGGGACGAGTCGGTTTCGCTGACCCGTCGCGAGACGGAGGTCCTCCAGTATCTCGGCGCGAACCCGGAACGGCCGGTCTCGCGGGACGAGCTGTTGAGCCGGGTGTGGGGTTATCCGCGCAACAAGGGCATCGAGACGCGCACCGTCGACATTCACATCGCCAAGCTGCGACGCAAGATCGAGCCCGATCCGGCGCGGCCGAGATATCTCGTCACCGTGCGCGGTGCCGGCTATCGCCTGCAGGTGAGTTGACTTGCGGCACGCACGAGCGGCGCGGTGGAGCGTACAGCGCCTGCGCTGGGCCGTGGCGGTGTTCTTCGCTGCCATCGCGGCACCCACGGCGGTGCTCGTTTGGCAGGCGCATGACCAGCTGAAGTGGGAAGCGTTCCATCGTTACCGGGTCATGGCGGAGGAGATGACGAGCCGCCTCGATCGCCAGCTCAGGGCGCTGGTCGACGTCGAGGAGGAACGCGCATTTTCCGACTACGCGTTTCTGATCGTCACGGGCGACCCGAGTGCCCCCTACGTTCAGCGCTCCGTGCTCTCGGCGTACCCCGTTGCATCGGCCGTTCCGGGGTTGATCGGCCATTTCCAGGTCGATGCCGTGGGGAGGTTCACGACGCCGTTGCTGCCGGCGGCCGACGTGCAAGCGGCCGATTACGGTGTGTCGAGCGCCGAGCTGGCACAGCGTCGCGCGCTGCAGGAACGCATCCTGACGATACTCGGCCGCAACGGCCTGTTGCGCGCCGGTGAGCGCGAGGGTCACGCTGCCGGCAAGGCGGTGGCGCCGTCATCGGCCCCCTCGGAGAGCGACGTTGCAGGCGCCGACGCACCGGCCGACGACGGTGATGCCGTCGGCCGCCGGCTCGACGAAGCCGCGCAGGTCGCCGCGCAGGCCGCCTTCGAGCGCCTCGACGAGCTCCCCGCGAACGAGCAGCAGGCGCGGCGAGAGCTTCGCGCGTTCGGCCGGGTCGTGGATCTCGAGCTCGACCCACGCTATCAGTCCAAGAGCGCGCCGGCGCCAGCCGACCGGACGACACTCCTGGAAGGCCCAGGCGAGCGGCGGCGCAAGCGCACGGAGCGCGGTGCGCTGCCCGAACACGGTGCGACGCCCCGAGACGCGTCGCTCGCAAAAGAGCTACCGGTGCGCATCAGCCTGTTCGAGAGCGAAATCGAACCCTTTGCATTCGCTGAGCTCGATGGTGAGCATTTCGTGCTGTTTCGCACGGTCTGGCGGGACGGGGAGCGGTTCATCCAGGGGGCGCTCATCGAGTCGGCTGCGTTCGTGGACGCCACACTGAACGCGGCATTTCGCGATACCGCCTTGTCGGTCGTGAGTGACCTGGCGGTGGCGTACCGCGGTGATGTGGTCGCGGCGTTCAGCGGCGAAGCCACGCGCGACCACCTCTCGAGCGCGGACCAGCTGCAGGGTGCCCTGCTCTATCGCAGCCGTCTCTCGGCGCCGCTCGACGATGTCGAGCTGATATTCAGCGTCAGGCGCTTGCCGGCGGGACCCGCGGGCGCCCTGGTCTCGTGGTTGGCCGCCATCATTGCGCTGGTGCTGTGCGGCGGTTTCCTGCTGATGTATCGCCTGGCCGAGCGACAAATTGCGCTCTATCGCCAGCAGCAGGATTTCGTCTCCGTCGTCAGTCACGAGTTGAAGACGCCGCTGACGTCCATCCGAATGTATGGCGAGATGTTGCGCGAAGGCTGGGTCGACGAAACCAAGAAAAGAACGTACTACGGGTTCATTCACGACGAGAGCGAGCGTCTGTCGCGACTGATCGACAACGTGCTGCAGCTTGCACGCATGAACCGCAACGAGGCGGCGGCCGAGATCAAGGCCGTGCCCGCGTCGACGCTGATGGCAGAGATCGAGGCGAAGGTAGCGTCGCAGGCGTCACGGATGGGGTGCACCCTGCGCGTGAGCTGCAGCACTGCCGCCCGCGACGCATTGGTACGCGTCGACGTGGACTATCTCACCCAGATCGTCATCAACCTGGTTGACAACGCCATCAAGTTCTCGGCCAATGCCCATCGGCGGGACATCGAGATCAGCTGCGACCAGCAACGGGAGAACGCGGTGACCGTCGCCGTACGCGACTACGGCCCCGGCGTGCCAAAAGACCAGATGAAGAAGATCTTCGAGCTGTTTTACCGCTCGGAGAGCGCGCTGACGCGAGAAACCACTGGTACGGGTATCGGGCTCGCTCTTGTGCGTCAGCTCGCGGACGCCATGGGCGGCAAGGTCGACGTCGTCAATCGGGAGCCGGGTGCGGAGTTCAGGCTGACGCTGCCGGCGCAGCGGGCCCGCGGCGCGTAGCGGCGGGCAGGAGCGCAAGTCTATGAACATCATCGAGGAGATTTCGGCGCGGCGGGAGGATCTCATCGCCTGGCGCCGCGACATTCACGCCCATCCCGAGCTTGGCTTCGAGGAGCATCGTACCGCGGAACTCGTCGCCGAAAAGCTTCGAGCGTGGGGCCTCGAGGTGCAGTGTGGCGTCGGGAAGACGGGCGTGGTTGGCACGTTGCGCGCGGGTGACGGCGCAGGCGCAGTCGGCCTACGAGCCGACCTCGATGCCCTACCCATCGATGAGCAGAACCGCTTCGAACATCGCTCCCGGCATGCCGGCAAGATGCACGCGTGCGGCCACGACGGGCACACGGCGATGCTACTCGGCGCAGCGCGTTATCTCGCAGAGAAGCGTAACTTCAACGGCCGCGTGCACTTCATCTTTCAGCCGGCCGAAGAAGGCATCGGTGGCGCGCGGGCGATGGTGGAGGATGGTCTTTTCGAGCGCTTCCCCGTCGACGCCGTGTTCGGCATGCACAACAGCCCGCGCCTGGCGGTTGGGCAGTTCGGGATTCGCTCGGGGCCGATGATGGCTGGGGGCGCCTTCTTCGACATCCGCGTCAAGGGCCGCGGCAGCCACGGCGCACGGCCGGAGGCGAGCATCGACCCCGTGGTGATCGCGGCCCAGATCGTCACGGCGCTGCAGACGATCGTCGCACGCAGCATGCACCCCACCGACGCCGCCGTCGTAAGCGTAACGCGCATCGACGCCGGTGATGCCTACAATGTGATTCCGCACGAAGCTCATTTGGGCGGTACGGTGCGCGCGTTCAGCCGCGAGACGATGGGGCTCGTAGAGAGTCGCATGAGCGCACTGGTCGACGGTGTCGTCGCCGGCTTCGGGGCCAGCGCGACAGTGGAATTTCGCGAAGTGTTCGCGCCGCTGGTGAATAGCGCCGCGGAAGCAGCGTTCGCCGCGGACGTCGCGGCCGGCCTCGTGGGGGAAGACAACGTCGAGCGCGAGCTGTCGTTGAACATGGCGTCCGAGGATTTCAGCTACATGCTCGACGTGCGTCCCGGGGCCTACATCAATATCGGCGGCCGTGATAAGGATCACACCTGCGGCGTGCACCACCCGAGCTACGATTTCA
The DNA here is from genome assembly GCA_041550555.1 of Arenicellales bacterium. Taxonomy (GTDB): domain Bacteria; phylum Pseudomonadota; class Gammaproteobacteria; order Arenicellales; family JBFEOO01; genus JBFEOO01. The sequence continues at coordinate 5,681 of JBFEOO010000039.1, read as the reverse complement.
ATGACGCCGTCCTCGCACTCGGCAGCAGCTACTGGGTGCGGTTGGTCGAGACGATGCTCGCGCGCTGAAGGTGCCGCCCGTTCCCATCGGGCGATGTTGCGCGGCGAGCCACGGGCGGCACACGGTCCCCTGCCAAGGCCATGGGAGCTCGCAGGCGCAACGCGACGGAGAGGGGGTTTGCCGGGAAGCTCCGCCGGCTACGTGCTCCGATGCCCCTTGCTGCGCCTCTCCCGTAGCAGAGGCGGGCGGGGCCAGTCTGCACTGCGGCGACACGGCGGCCGGTGCGGCCGGGTGCCTGCGGCGGGGAATCAGCGGCGCTCGGCCTCGAACTGCAGCCTGCGGCGGTCGATCTTGCCACTGGTCGTGCGCGGAAAATCGCGTCGCAGCTCGATCTTGCCGGGCAGGGCGTAGCGCGGCAGGCGGGCCGCCAGGAACTTGCTGAGGGCCGCCGCGTCGATATCGGCGCCGTCCTTGGCGACGACGGCGGCCTGCAGCTGCTGCGTGCCCTCCGCGTCGGCCACACCAAACACGGCCGCTTCGGCGACCGGCTCGAAGGACAGCACGGCTGCCTCCACCTCGTCGAGCTCCACGCGATAGCCCCGGGTCTTGACCTGACGATCGCGGCGGCCGACGAACTCATAATTGCCGTCGCTTCGCAGGCGCACGAGATCGCCCGTACGATAGAAGCGGTCCGCCAGACCGCCGTCGCGGGTACGGTAGTGAAAGGCTTTGGCGTTGAGGTCGGGTCGTCGCCAGTAGCCTCTCATCAGGGTGGGCGTACGGACGAGCAGCTCACCGATCTCGCCGGGGGCGACATCGTTGTCGTCCTCGTCGACCACTGCGCCCTCGGCATTGGGCCAGATCAGGCCAATGGGGATGGACGTATCCGTCGGGCCGCGCTCCGCCTCGTCCACGGGTGGCACGTGATAGTACGTGCACTGATTGGTCTCCGCCGGCCCGTAGACGTTGCTGAAGCGCGCACCGGGCAGCAGCGTCATCAGCGCACGCAGGTGCTTTGGTGGAAACGGCTCCCCACCGTAGAGCACCCAGCGCAGGCTTCGCAGATCGCGCTCTGCGAGTGCCCCGCGCAGCAGCAACTGCACGAGTGCGAAAGGTACGGAGTACCACACGCTGAGCTTCTCATCAGCGATCAGGCTGGACAGGCTCGCCGGCAGCTTGCCGTACTCTTCGGGAACGATGACGGTCGTGGCGCCGGCCAGCGGGCCAGAGAAATAGGCAAAGGTCGACTGATCGAAGTGCAGCGGCGGGAAGCTGCTCAGGCGATCGTCACGATCGAGCTCGTACACCTCCGCCGCGAGCTTGGCGTAGCTGAGGCCGCTGTGATGGGTATGCACCATGCCCTTGGGGTCGCCGGTCGAACCCGAGGTGTACATGAGGTAGGCCATGTCCTGCTCCATGAGCGTCACGGCGGGCGCTGTCGACGGTAGCTGATCGACCTCCGACCAGGAGACCTCGCGGTGGGCGGGCTGATCGTCGCCGGCGCAGCCGATAGCACACGTCAATCCGCCGTCCATGGCCGCCAGCTCTTGCAGGCGCGCGCGTCGCGACGCCTCGCTGACGACTACGCGGAGGCCGCAATCGCGCACCATGAAGGCGAGTCGCGAGAGCGGCACGGCAGGGTCCAGCGGCACGTAGGCGGCGCCGGCCTTCATGATGCCGTAGACGGCAACGGCCGACTCGAGACTCTGACGAAGATAGATGCCGACGCGGTCGCCGCGCCGGACGCCCTGATCGACCAGCATTCTCGCCAGACGGTTGCTGCGAGCGACGAGCGCCTGGTAGGTCAGGCTCTGCCCGGCGCAGCGAAACGCCTCTCGATCGGGCGTGCCCTCCGCCGTCCTGTCGACGATCTGCGACAGCAGGTAGACCATCTACAGACCGAGCAGTCCGGCGACGATATTGCGCTGTATGTCCGATGTGCCCGAGTAAATCAGGCCGCCGACGCTGTCGCGAAGATCCCGCTCGATCTCGAACTCCGTCACGTAGCCGCGCGCACCATGCACGCGAATGGCGTCGAGGCTCGAGTCGACGAAGGTTTCGCTCAGGTACAGCTTGGCGAGGGCCGCCTCCAGCATGAGCGGTTTTCCCATTGTCTCGAGCCAGGCGACCTTGTAGAGCAGCATGCGCGCGAGCTCGAGTCGCAGCTTCATGTCGGCGATCCGATTCGACACGGACTGGAACTTGCCTATCGACTGACCGAACGCCTTGCGCTCGCGCGCGTAGCGGATGGTGTTCTCTAGCTGCCGCTCCATGGCGCCGATCTGGCTCGCGAAAATATAGCCGCGCTCGGACTCCATGGCCGTCGTGAAGAGGCTGACTCCGGCACCAACCGGTCCCAGTCGGTTCTCTGCCGGCACCCAACAGTCCTCCAGGATGAGATCGCCCATCGGCGTCGTGCGCAGGCCCATCTTGTCGCGCACGGGGCTGGTGCTGAATCCACCCATGCCCCGCTCGACGATGAACGCGGAGATGCCCCAGCGGCCCAGGTCGGGGTTGGTGTTGGCGAACACGACGGCAATGTCGGCGACGGGCGCCAGGGTGATGTACGACTTGCGTCCGTTCAGCACATAGCCACCGTCACGCTCCTCGGCGAGGGTCCGCATCGCGTACGAGTCGGAGCCGGAGTCGGGCTCGGTGATGCCGAAGGCGCCGAGGATTTCGCCGCGGCACAGCGCAGGCAGATACTTCTGCTTCTGCGCCTCGCTGCCGAACTTCAAGATGGCCGGCTGCAGGCTCCACATCTGGGAGTTCAGTGCAAAAGGCAGGCCGTTGTCCACGCAGCCGTATCCCAGGCCCTCCAGAATGAACAGGGTGGTGAGGATGTCGCTGCCACCGCCGCCGTACTCGGTAGGGATGGCGAGTCCCAGAATCCCGAACTCGGCGCATTTGCGCCAATCTTCCATCGAGAACGCATTGTCCTGCTCGCGCCGCGACACGCTGTCGTTCAACGCGTCACGGGCAAACCGAATGGCCGCCTCGCGGCGCTCGTGCTGCTGCTGCGTCCAGGAGAAGTCCATGGTCGGCAGCGTGGTGGTCAGTCGAGCAGAACCAGCCGACCCAGCTCGTCCACCCGCTTCCACTCGTCCTGGAACTCGCGGTTGTCCCAGGCGCCGAGCCCGGGTAGGAAGACCTTGTCGTAGCCGTGGGCCTGGGGATCGGGGCCATTCCAGCGCGTGTCGACAGCTTCACCGGCCGGCTGATAGCGTGTGTCGGACGTCAGGCGGCAGCGTCCGATCGGGGAGTTGTTGTCGAGCGCCCCGTGCAGGGTGTGCATCGTGAAACACAGCATGTCGCCCGCCTCGAAATCGCTCGTCAGCCAGCGACCACCGAAGCGCTCCTGGAGTTTGAGCGGGTTCGTGCTCAACCAGCCGAAGCGGTCCTTGTCCGCGTCCTTGCGGGCGTAGCCGCTCAGCAGCGCCTCGGCCTTGTGGCTGTTCTCGAGAATGATCAGCGACCCCTCCTCCTTCGGCACATCTCCCAATGGTATCCAGCTGGTGTAGACGCGATCGGTGCCGCGATTCATGTAAGGTCCATCATAGTGGAACCCGCAGGCCTCGCCCGGGCGCACGAAGCGCGGCCAGCGAAAGTCGTAGGGACGCACCGGTCCGCCGAACAGGCGCCGGTAGAAGTCGATGACGGCATCGTCGGTGACGACCCTCTCGTACGCCAGGCCGGAGCGCACGCTCTCCGTGAACGCCCGCAGGTTGACCTTATCGATGAATGTCTGCGTCGAGCCGATGGCATCCATCAAGGGGTAATGGATGGCGTCGATCTCTCCGACGATGGCGTACTTCAGAAGTATCTCGCGCCGCGCCTCGAGTACGGCGTCGCGATCGATCAGTGCTCGGAAAAAGAGGTAGCCCTCGTCCGCCAAACGCTCCCGTAACGCCTCGGCGTCCTCGAGGATGTCGTTTGAGGGGCGCAGTTCGCCAAATTTATCCGCGCGCGTGTCCATCGCCACGCCATTCGAGGTCAAAGCGGTCACCGCAGGTCGTACCTCTCCGAGGTGCTGGCAGCGCTGCGGTGCGCTGCCGGGGATCGTGGACGGCCGCCGAGGCCGCAGCTCTGTCCAAAGCCTGCCACGCCGGCCCGGCAATCGCAACGGCGCAGCGTCGTCAGCGGGCGCAGCGTCCGACGCACGCTCCTCTAGCGAGGCGGCCGTGGCGCCGCGGGACGTGTCGTTGGCGTTTGCCCGCGGCCGAGCGGCGGCGCAGGGAAGGAAGTCGGCCGGCTGCGTTTCGTCGAGCGCCTCGGCCCCGTCGACGGGGCGGCAGCGCGGAGCGCTACGCCGGCGGTACGGCGTACGTGACGCCGTGCTCGTCGAAATAGGCGGTAGTGGCGGCTGTTACCGGGGTCTGCGTCTCGCTATCGACGAACGAGGAGAACCGATAGGGATTGTAGAAGACCCGCCGGCCAGTCATGCCGCCGAGATCGCGACCATCGTCGGGATGTACGTAGTCGCTCAATGTCCCCACGGCGAAGGCGTGAACGTTACGGCGCTGCTCGCGCAGCATGCGCTGCCGTCCGGCCTCGCGTACGCGAAACTCCACGTTGACCAGCCTCACCTGGCGAGCGCTGGCGCGCAGGCGGCCGTTCTGCATGATGCTGTAGCAGCCGTACTTGGGGTTCTTGAAAACCCTGACCGGCTTGTCCAGGTCGATCATCGCTGAGGGTCACTCCCGGGGAGGGCGCGTAGTATATGTTGCGACGCACAAAATGCAAGGGGACGGGTCGGACGCGTGGCCGGGCGACACCGGCGACGTCGGCTGCGGCACGGCGCCGTGATACCGGTGCGGCAGCGTCAGAAAAAGCTTGTGCAAGTAAAATGTAATGTAATAATATAATAATATAACCTGTCTACGACCCGCGCCCCGCGGGCGTGGCGCGCTAAACGTGGAGGAATCCAACCATGCGCAGAGCACTGCTACCGATGATCTTGCTGGCCGGCCTCTTCGCCGGTCCAGTCCATGCACAATCGGCCTACGCAGGGGCGGAGACCGAGTCGCAGGCCCAAAACCCGGTCCCGAATTGGTTCGACCCGTCCACCTGGACGGCACCGGCCAGCGGCCCTGCCATGGCCTTCAATCCCGCACACCCCGCCGGCTGGGCCATGTTCTTCGATCCGTCGACCCACGGCGCGGCTCATATGGCCTTCGCCAATCCGGCGACCTACGCACAGTTCATGCAGCCGCAATTTTGGATGCAGTTCGCCAACCCGAACAATTGGCTGGCCTGGATGAATCCGGCGTCCTACGCCGTGTTCATGAATCCGGCCAACTATGCGTACTGGATGAATCCGGCTGCCTACACCCACGCCTTCAATGCGGCGGCGTACGCGCCGATGATGAATCCGGCGTCCTATGCGGCATTGATGAATCCGATGATCTACATGCAGTGGATGAACCCGGCGGCGTACGCCCTCGGCGATGGTGATGCCGGGCACGCCGCAGCGAACTGGTTCGACCCGAGCGGCTGGCTGGCCATGATGGACCCGAACGCCTGGGCTCGGTACGGCCAAGGTCAGGGCGGTGCCACCGGCGTGTTCAACCCCTTCGATCCAATGACCTGGATGTCGCATGGCCAGGTGCAGTCGGAGACGGGCGACGCCGACTCGCCGCCCGCGCAGTAAGCGCACTGCGCTGACGCGCTCGCTGTCCGGC
>JBFEOO010000038.1:0-33887 GCA_041550555.1 Arenicellales bacterium | reverse complement strand
GATATATATGCTGATAAGGGGACGGACCGGGCATTCACCCAAGAACATCGCGTTACTGACGAATTGGGGAAAAGGCGTCGCGATAATCGCGCGCGCGTTGCAGGGGGATGGCGACGACAAATACATTCGTCATCGCGTCGTAATGGATGAGGCCGAAGTTTTACTTGCAACTCGGGTAGTCGCGCAGCTTCTCGAGCCTGTCAACGATGAGTGGGACACGCTCGCGAGCGTACTTGAGCTGCTTTCAATTCTGTACCGCGCTAAAGGAGACAATAAGAAGGCGGAGCAGTTGGTGCGGAACGCGAGAGATGCTGGCGACCGGGCTCTACGTGGCCGTGCGCATGCGCCACCGGCCCTTAAGGCGCTTGTCGATGAGCTTAAGGAAGGGGCGCTGACTGGGGATCCCGGAGGGGACTGGCTGACAATCCGAAATCGTCTTGATGCGACTGGAGTCGCTGAGCTGAAGTTGGTCGCCCGACTTGTTGTGTACTTGATGGCGTTTAACCGCGGGCGGCGTATCGCGGATAGCTTGAGTGATGCATGGCTTCGCACTGGTAGCTATCAGGGCGCCCGCTTACTTATCGAAGCAGCGATTACGCAGGATCTGCTTGTTGGCGGTGATAGCGAGCTGGATGGTGTCAACGTCATGACAATCCACAAATCGAAGGGCAAAGAATTTGATGGCGTTGTCGTCGTTCACATGGGGAACAATATTTCACCGTTATGCCCGGACTGGGAAAAGCCGCCCCACAGCAAGAGCCGAAAGCTTTTCCGAGTCGGTGTAACCCGTGCGCGTCACGATGCGCTGATACTCACAGATGCGTTTTCACCCTGCGTTTTACTGAATGGGCATCATTTGGGTCGGGACAAGCCGAATTAGTGCGTTGCCCATGAGTGAGGGTGGAAAGATCCGCGCGAGAAAATGATACGGAGCGACACAAGTAAGCTGGAGGCCGTCGGGGAAATTCTCGATCGAGCGAAACGGTCGGCAATCGACTACTACCAACTGACCGGTAAGCCACTCGGGATCACGGGTGAGTATGGTGAATATGTGGCTGCCGCAACACTCGGCTTGGAACTCGCGGAGGCGCGCACGGCGGGTTACGACGCTGTGGATTCCATGGGTCGGCGCATCCAGATCAAGGCGCGGAGCATCCCACGCGACAAGAAACTGGTGGGGCAGCGACTCGGCACAATCCGGCTGGATCACGAATGGGACGTGGTTCTGTTGGTCGTTATGGACGAGCTCTTCGAGCTTCGCTGGATCTTTGAGGCCGAGCGGCCAGCTATCGAAGCGGCATTGAAGGCGCCGGGTAGCAAGGCCCGCAACGAACGAGGCGCGCTCGCGCTGGCGAAATTCAAGAGTATTGGGCGCCAAGTTTGGCCTGCGGACACTTAGTCCCTGCCAGCCAAAGGCGTCCTACCAAAGCGTTTCACGCGCGGATACAACTAAAGCCCAATCAGTTTTGCGATCGCCTGGTCTGCCTCAGTCTCGGGGGTCACGTTCCGAGTACCCAACTTCTTGGGTTTCGGCAGCTTTCCAGCCTGTCGCAGTCGCCACAGCGTCATTTCAAAGCAGCCCCCAAGCTTCTGCCGGAGCTGTTTGTCGGTGATCAGTCGGAGCATCCACCGTCTCCTGCCATATCAGGTGCTAACGGGTTGTGATGCTACTGACGGAGCTGAAAATGGCTGCGGAAAACCGATTCACCCGGCGTCGTGGTTTTTAAGTTCCTGAGCTCCCGATTAAATCCGTCCGATGCCAGGCGGTGTGTTGATCACCGTACCTCCGCCGGTGCCTTCACCACGGAATCAAGGTAGTCCGCCCACCACTGCATCATGCGTGTCCGCTCTTCATACCGATCACCGCGGTCGTAGGCGCCTTTGACCTTGTTCTGCTCGGTGTGGGCCAGCGCGCGTTCCACGGCGTCGACGGACCACATGCGGTGCTTCTTGCCGTCGACCTCGGTGACGGCCTCGTTGAGAATCGTCGAGGCGAGGGCTCGGAAGCCGTGGACAGTGGTGCGTTTGTGGAAGCCCATCCTGTACACGGCGAAGATCATGGTGTTCTGGCTCGCCGGTTTGTCCTCGAGGCGGCCGGGCATCAACCACTGCGAATGTCCCGAGACCTTGTGCAATTCCTCGAGCGTGGCGAGCGCCTGCTGTGACAGTGGCACGCGGTGGTCACGCCGGTTCTTCATCCGTTCGCCCGGGACCGTCCAAACGCCTTCCTCACGGTCGAACTCCGCCCACTTCGCTTCGCGGACCTCGCTGGTGCGCGCCAGGGTGAGGATCAGGAGCCACAGTCCCAGCCGGGTTGCTGCGTCACCCTGATAGGTCTCGAGTGCATGCAGGAAGGTCGGCAGCTCATCGGCGGCGAGGGCGGTCTGTTGACCCTTCTTGCGAGGCTTGAGGTGATTGTGGAGCTCGCCGGCGGGATTGACCTCGCGGTAGCCGAGGGCTACGGCGCGGGAGAACACGGCCCGCACACGTTGCAGCACGCGCGTCGCGATCTCCCCGGCGCCGCGGTCCTCAATGCCCTCGATCAGCGCCATGATCTCGCGCGGCTGGATCTCGTCAATGGGGCGGGGGCCCAGCGTCGGCAGGATGTCGATCTCGAGCGAGCGCCAGACCTGGGAGGCGTGTTTCTTCGTCCAACCGGGCGTCTGGCGGGTGTGCCACTCCTTGGCGACGGCAAGGAAGGTCGGCGTCGTCGAATCGGAGGCCTGCTTCTCCGCCTGCTTGGCCGCGGAAGGATCGTCGAGCTTGCGAGCGTCCTGCCATTTCTCGCGTGCCTCCGCCAGACCGACCTTGGGGTACGGCCCGAGGCTTAGCGTCTTCTCCCGGCCATTGACGCGGTACTTGCCGCGCCAGAGCTTGCCGCCGGTCGGGGTGACGAATAGGTACAGGCCGTCGCGGTCGTAGAGCTTCCGCGGCTTGTCGCCGACCTTCACGTTCTTGATTTCCTGGATCGTGAGCATCTGGGGGTATTTCCTGGCTGGGGGTATTTTATACCCCCAGATATACCCCCAGGAAGAGTGAAAAGGCGGGAGATGGCGTGATATCCGGAGATAGCCTTTTGCTAAACGTATTTGCTTGATTTAGATACGAAAAAAGCGCCCATGAGGGCGCTTTCTTGTGAGTTTTCAAGGCCTTGAAATCTTGGTGATGGTGGAGGCGGCGGGAATCGAACCCGCGTCCGTAAGCCCTAGACTCACCGGCGGCTACATGCTTAGTCCGTCGTCGATTTGACCCACGGCGACCCGGCGGACAAGGTCGCAGCAGGCGAGCTCACCTTGTTTTGACGCTCGGGCCGGCGAGCGCTCCCGAACGCGATCCCGCGTGCATCGACCCCTCGAGTCCAGGCGCACGGGCACACCCGGTGAGAGGCTGGCGGGGATTAAGCCGCCAGAGCGTAGTTGTCGTCGTTGGCAACTATTGGTTTGCAGCTGGATTTACGAGGAACTCTGCACCTCGGCATGCTCCGATGGTTTCGCGACCCACGTCGAGACCAGTCGCCCCCATAGGATTTCGTGGGACAGCCCGTTTGCTCACGGCGCTGTAGCCCGTCAGGAAATATGGGGGCAAATGGCGTAGAAAGCAAGCGCCGGGCTCAGCGGGTGATCTTCATCAGCCGCTGCCGGTCCCGCTCCCATTCGCGCTGCCGGATGGTGGCACGCTTGTCGTGCAGCTTCTTGCCGACGCCCAGTGCGATCTTGAGCTTTACGCGGCCCTGCTTCCAGTACAGCGAAAGAGGCACCAGTGCGTAGCCCCGTCGTTCCACGGCGCCGATGAGTCGGTCAATCTCGACACGATTCAGCAACAGCTTGCGCGTGCGCGTCGGGTCGGGCTGCACGTGAGAGGAGGCCGATGGCAGCGGCGAGAAGTGCGCGCCGAACAGAAACAGCTCGCCGCTTCGAACGATCACATAGCTTTCCTTGAGGCTTGCGCGCCCCGCTCGGAGCGACTTGACTTCCCAGCCTTCGAGCGCCAGACCCGCTTCGAACTCCTCCTCGATGGCATAATCGAAGCGAGCCTTACGGTTGTCGGCGATGGTGCTGGGCGAACGTTTGGCTTTCTTTGCCATGTACCAGGTAAGCGGGGGTCGCCCCGCGCGGGCGAGCGGGTAACTACCCTTGATTCTATCGGCGCCGCCTTGGTCGTGTCAGCCGGCGGCCCCGGACGCTCGGCCCCGGGGCGCACCGGAAGCCGGTCGGGGTCGGCGGCGATGCGCGGGGTCTCGTATAATAGGGAAGACGGCACCCGACGCCGACCGGGCTGTCGCCGTACATCATGCGTACAGTAACCCGCTCCGCCATCGTCCCCTACAGCACCTCCGAGATGTACCGCCTCGTCGCCGATGTCGGGGCGTACGACCAGTTTCTACCCTGGTGTCGCAGCACACGCGTGCTGACCGAGATCGACAATCACGTCGTCGCCACGGTCGACATCGACTTCAAAGGCGTTCGCCAGTCGTTCACCACGCAGAACCTGCTGGCGCCGAGCGAACGTATCGAGATGCGGCTGCTGAAAGGCCCTTTCCGGCATTTGCACGGAATCTGGCGGTTCCGGTCGCTCGACGAGCTGGCCTGCAACGTTGCGCTGGAGATCGAGTTCGAGTTCGCAAGCCGCCTGCTTGGTGCCGCGATCGGCCCGGTGTTCGAGCGCATCACCAACGGGCTGGTGGAGGCGTTCCACGAGCGCGCGCGCAGCTGCTACGGTCCGCGCTGAGTCATCATGGCTAGGCCGTCCGCGTCGCCGCCGCGGGATGCCGGGGTGCCGGGGAGCGGGCTTCGTGTGGAGGTCGTCTACGCCCTCCCGCGTCAGCAGCAGGTGGTGACGGTGACGTTGCCGGCGGGCAGCGTGGTCGCCGACGCCGTGATGAGGTCGGGTCTTCTCGCGCGCTTTCCCGACATCGAGCTCTCGCGGGTCGAGGTTGGGGTGTTCGGACAAAAAGTGCCGCTCGACCGACCCCTGTCGCCCGACGATCGCGTCGAGATCTACCGGCCCCTCGAGGTGTCCCCCGAGCAGGCGCGGCGTCTGCGGGCGGCGGCTCGGCGCGGCCAGCGGCCACGATGAGCGACGCTCACTCCGCGTCGTCGCCCTTGCCGCGCACTTTGTTCCAGGTGCGCTCGAAGAAACCGGGCTGTTCCGTGCCCGGCGGCGTGTCGTCGTCGGGTACCGACAAGGCGCGGGCATCAACCGCCTGCGCTTCCACGTCGCCGTCGATCCTGACGACACGGTCGTCCTCGAACACCACCGTGATGCGCTTCTGCTCGCGCTGCTTGGCGCCCCCCTTGCGGAACGCGTAGTAGTAGTCCCAGCGGTCGTCGTGGAAGGGGTCGGCGACGAGGGGTGTGCCCAACAGGTAGCGGACCTCGCGCTTGGTCATGCCCTCTCGCAGCTCGGCAACCACCTCGGCGGGCACGACGTTGCCCTGCTGGATGTCGATCTTGTAGGGCCGGATGCAGCCGCCGGCGGCGAGACTCGCCGCCAGGCAGATCGCAACGGTTGCCGCGCCTTTCGACCGCTTAACCATCTCGAGCAGAAGTCATTGCGTGGGCGGGCATCATAGCGGAAGCGCCGGGCCAAGGACACCGCTCGAGGCGGCGTGCTCGACGAGGGGTTCATTGCGTGCGCCGCGCGAGCATCTCGGCGGCGTGCGCCCGCGATTGGGCGGTAATCTCCAGCCCGCCGAGCATGCGTGCGATCTCGTCGATCCGCTGTTGTGCATCGAGGGTGTGCACGGACACGCGGCCCCCCGCGTCCGTGTTTTTGACCACCTGCAGCTGATGCTGGGCCTGGGCGGCCACCTGGGGCAGGTGGGTGATGCACAGCACCTGCCGTTCGCTCCCCAGACCTCTCAGCAGCGAGCCGACGATCTCGGCGACGCGCCCACCGATGCCGGCGTCCACCTCGTCGAAGATCAGGGTCGGGATGCGGCCGACGCCCGCGGTGATCGTCTGCAGCGCGAGGCTGATGCGCGACAGCTCACCGCCCGACGCGACCTTGGCCAGCGGTCGCAGCGGCTGATCCGGATTGGCGCTCACCGTGAACTCCACGCTTTCGCGACCGTAGGGACCGGTGTGCGCCTCCGCCGTCGGCGTCAGCACCACGGCGAAGCGCCCGCCGGCCATGCCGAGGCCCTGCATCTGCGCCTCGACGGCCTGGCCCAGGCGTTGCGCCGCAGCGGCGCGGCCCTCGGAGATCTCCCCCGCCAGCGCCTCGTAGCGGCGGCGGGCGTCGTCGAGCTGGCGTCGCGTGTCGTCGGCCTGGGCGTCGCCGTCCTGCAACGTCTTCATCTCGCCGCCGAGTTGCTCGAGCACCGCGGCAAGCGCGTCGGGCCGAACCCGGTGCTTGCGGGCCAGGTCGTGCAGCACCCCTATGCGGCTGTCGATCTCGGCCAGCCGCGCGGGGTCGTGCTCGAGTCCGAGACGGCGGCTGCGCAGTGTCCTTGCCGCCTCCTCGACGCGCACCTGGGCCTCCTCGAGCAGCAGGGCGACGTCGGCGAGAGCCGGGTCGAACGCCGAGAGCTCCGAGAGCCGCGCCGCGCATTGGGCGAGCGCCTGCGCCGCGGCACCGTCCTCCGACTCGTAGAGAATCTCGGCGATGCGGGCGAGACCGACGAGCAGATCCTGCGTGTGTGACAGCCGCCGCTGTTCGGCCTCGAGCGCTTCGAAGCCTTCGTCCCTGACGGCGGCCTGTTCGATTTCCTCGATCTGGTGGCCGAGGAGCTCCTGGCGGACGCTGCGCTCGGCCGATGCTTCGCGCAGCTGCCGGTCGTGTTCGACGAGCGCGGCGATGTCGCGCGACAATGCCGCGAGGCGCAGCAGCGGGTCGGCAAGGCCCGCGTAATCGTCGAGGATCTGCCGCTGCGCGGGGCGGTGCACGAGCGAGTGGTGCTCGTGCTGGCCGTGGACGTCGACCAGCAGCGCGGCCAGCTCGCGCAGCGTCTGCATCGACACCGGTCGCCCGTTGACGAACCCCCGCGATGCCCGATCGCGGTAGATGATTCGGCGTACGAGGCACTGCTCGTCCTCGTCGAGCTCGTTGTGCCGCAGCCACTCGTGGGCCTGCGATTTGCCGCGGAGCTCGAACGAGCCGACGATCTCCGCACGGTCCTTGCCGTGCAGTATGAGATCGGCGTCGACTCGAGCCCCGAGCAGCAGCGAGAGCGCACCGACGACTATGGATTTGCCTGCGCCCGTCTCGCCGGTCAGAACGGTGAAGCCGTGCTCGAATTCGAGCTCGAGACGCTCGACGATGGCGAAATCGAGAATGGATAACGAGCGAATCACGGGGCGGTCCGCCGCCGTCAGGCTCCCCACCCCAGCTTGTAGCGCAGCGCCTCATAGTGACTGTGGCCGCGGACGTGCACGAGTCGCACCACCTGCTGCGCGCGCCGGACCTCGATGAGCTCGTCGCCCGTAAGGGAGCGCTCGACGTGGCCGTCGATGGAGACTTCCGCGCCCTTGGGCGTCAGGTGCAGCGGCTGCAGACGGATGGTGCTCGAGGCCTCGAAGACGATCGGCCGATTGCCCAGGTGATGCGGACAAATCGGCACCAGCACGATCGCGGCGAGCAGCGGGTGCAGGATGGGGCCGCCGGCCGAGAGTGCGTAGGCGGTCGAGCCGGTGGGGGTTGCGACGATGATGCCGTCGGCGCGGGTGCGGGTCACGAACTGGCCGTCGACGCGGGCCTCGATCTCGATCAGACGCGCCACCTCGCCTTTTGTCACGACGACGTCATTGAAGGCCGTCGCGCGGTGCACCGAGCGACCGTTTTCGACGATATCGACGTCGAGCATCATGCGCGACTCAATGGTGTAATCGCCATCGAGGATGCGTTCGACATCGGCGTACATCTTATCCGCGGGAATCTCGGTCAGAAAGCCGAGGCGACCGAGATTGACGCCGACCAGCGGTGTGCCGCGAGCCGCAAGGCTGCGCGCGACGTGAAGCATCGTGCCGTCGCCGCCGATGACGATGGCGAGATCGATGGACGACGTCTGCGCGCCGGCAGCGCCGAGCTCGGCGCGGGGTCCTTCGATCTCCTGCGCTGTCGTGTCCCCGAGCAGGACGTCGACGCCACGCTCCTCGAGATGCGCGCTCAGTCCGGTCAGCGTGTCGCGCACGCTCGGGTCTTTGTACTTGCCGAAGAGACCGACGGTGCGAATCGCTTTGCTCATTCACGGAACACACGTATCGAAATCCGGAGAGCGGTCTCGGCGCCCTTCGGCACGGTCCGCCACCCAGGGCGCCGGCGGCGCCGTCCGTTGCTGGCACGCAGCCGTTGGGAGATCGACCGCCGCTTCCGGCCAGGCGGGGCTAACGTAGCACGAGCGCTCCGGCAAGCCAATTGTCGACAGCGCGTGTCTAGCCCCCGACGGGCGGCGTGGAGGAGGTGCCGCCTCACCGAACAGTCGACCGGACTCTTTCGGAGATACGTATACCGCAGTATGCGATGACGAGAGGTCATTGACGTGGGGGTTCATGCAAAGGAGCCGGCGGCGTTTCACGCGTGCTGTCCCTGAGTCTGTGCAATGCTCATCAGCTTGACAGGCCAGGAACGGGTTGATAGCGTCGAATTCGCGACCATGCGCAGCGAGCGCCACCAGCAACCCATGCAGACGGAGAGCCTGCCGCCACTGACGGAGCGGGCGGAGATCCTGCTCCGTTCGCTGATACAGCGCTACATCATGGACGGCCAGCCCGTCGGCTCACGCGTTCTGGCGCGCGAGGCGGGTCTCGATATCAGTCCGGCTACCGTGCGCAACGTGATGTCGGACCTCGAGGAGCTGGGCCTGATCAAGTCGCCGCACACGTCCGCCGGCCGCATTCCCACACAAAAGGGATACCGCTTCTTCGTCGATACGCTGCTCAAGATCCGAACGCTGGACAATCGGGCCCTCGACGAGATCGAGGACCGGCTGTCCGGGGACTTGGATCCAAGCCATTTGCTGGAGCGCACCTCCGAGCTGTTGTCTACCGTGACGCACTTCGCGGGTATGGTGCTGATGCCGGGTGGCGCCCATACGTCGTTCAAACAGCTCGAGTTTCTGCCGCTGTCGTCGACGCGGGCGCTCGTCATCCTGATCACCGAGGACGGGCGCGTCCAGAATCGCGTCATCTCCACCAATCGGGAGTACACGCCCAGCGAGCTGGTCGAGGCAGCCAACTACTGCAACGCGCGGTTCTCGAGCATGCCGCTCAGTGCGGTGCGGCGCGCCCTGCTCGGCGAGATCAAGGAAGACAGCGAGGAGTTGAGCCGCCTCATGCGGACCGCCGCGGAGATGGCCCAGGGGCTGTTCGGGGATCTCGAGTCGACCGCCGGCGAAGTCGTGCTCCGGGGCGAGGAGAACCTGCTCGACGTGCCGGAGCTGTGCGATCTCGACAAGCTGCGCCGGCTGTTCGATATATTCAAGACCAAGCACGATCTGCTCGAGCTGCTCGACAAGAGCATGAAGGCGAGCGGCGTCAGCATCTTTATTGGCGAGGAATCCGGTTACCGAGCGTTCAACGAGTGCAGCGTCATAACGGCCCCCTACGAGGTGGACGGACGGTGCGTTGGCACGTTGGGTGTCATCGGTCCCACGCGCATGTCCTACGGAGACGTCATTCCGATCGTCGATGTGACCGCCCGCTTTCTGGGCAGCGCATTGAGCGCCATCGCCCGCGCCTGACCCTCTTCCGGTGGCGCGCCCCGCGCGGGGGGCGACGCCCGCCGCATCCCGATAGCTGCTGCGGTCTTGAAAGACCGCCCGCGAGTCCCCATTGCCCGGCCGACAGGCTAAAGGATCGGAAAGTAAGTGCCATCATGACCAGCGAGAGCAAGCGATCAGAGCGGCCGTCCCAGGGCCCGCCAGGGGACAGCTCCCCGGATGCCGACGCCGATCGGGCGGCGGCCGAGGAGGCCGCGCCCCCAGACACCGAGGAGCATGCCGCGAGCGCGGCCCAGGCGGCGGCGCCCGTCGATACGGCGGTCGATGCGCGCCAGCTGGCAGCAGAGCTCGAGGATGCGCGGGCGTCGGTCGATGAGCTCAATGAAAGATTCCTGCGCGCCAAGGCGGAGGCGGAGAACGTGCGCCGGCGCGCTGAGAACGACGTCGCCAGTGCGCGCAAGTTCGCCATCGAGCGCTTCGCCGCCGAGATGCTCGCTGTCAAGGACAGCCTTGATCTGGCGCGCAGCGTGGAGCTCGGTGAGAACGACTCGCCGGCCGTGGCGCAGATGCTCGAGGGGCTCGAGCTGACGCTCAAGCAGATGGGCAGCGTGTTTGACCGCTTCGCCATCAGGGAAGTGGCCCCCGAGAAGGGGGAGAAGTTCGACCCCGAGCTCCACCAGGCGATGACCACCCAGCCGTCCGAGGACGTCGAGCCGAACCACGTGCTATCGGTCATGCAGAAGGGCTACACGCTCAACGACAGGTTGCTGCGCCCGGCGATGGTCATCGTCGCCGCCCGTCCGGCCGCGCAGGACGAGCCGAGCTCTTGAATCGCGTCGCCCCAACCCCATTGTCTACGCAGTAACGGTTTCAACATGCGCTTCGGGTTTCGTAAGAGGAACGGGTAATGGCCAAGATCATAGGAATCGACCTCGGGACCACCAACTCCTGCGTCGCTGTCATGGAGGGTAAGCAGGCCAAGGTCATCGAGAACAGCGAGGGTGGCCGCACCACCCCGTCGGTCGTCGCGTACACGGACGACGGCGAGGTGCTGGTGGGCCAGTCCGCCAAGCGCCAGGCCGTCACCAACCCGCACAAGACCCTCTTTGCGATCAAGCGCCTCATCGGGCGCAAGTTCGACGAGGACGTCGTGCAGCGCGATATCAAGCTGATGCCCTACAAGATCGTGCGCGCGAAGAACGGCGATGCCTGGGTCGAGGTCGACGGCAAGCAGATGGCGTCACCGGAGATCTCCGCCCGCGTGCTGCAGAAGATGAAGAAGACGGCCGAAGACTATCTCGGGGAAGAGGTGACCCAGGCCGTGATCACGGTGCCGGCCTACTTCAACGACTCGCAGCGACAGGCGACCAAGGACGCCGGTCGTATCGCCGGGCTCGAGGTAAAGCGCATCATCAACGAGCCGACGGCCGCCGCGCTGGCCTTCGGCATGGACAAACGGCGCGGCGATTGCAAGATCGCCGTCTACGATCTCGGCGGCGGCACCTTCGACATCTCCATCATCGAGATCGCCGAGGTCGACGGTGAGCACCAGTTCGAAGTGTTGTCCACCAACGGCGACACGTTCCTCGGGGGCGAAGATTTCGACCGGCGTCTCATCGACTATCTGGCCGACGAATTCAAGAAGGACCAGGGCATGGACCTCAGGGGCGATCCGCTGGCCATGCAGCGCCTGAAAGAGGCTGCCGAGAAGGCCAAGATCGAGCTCTCATCGAGCACGCAGACCGATGTCAATCTGCCGTACATCACGGCCGATGCCAGCGGCCCGAAGCATCTCAACCTTAAGCTGTCGCGGGCCAAGCTCGAGGCGCTGGTCGAGGATCTCGTGCAGCGCACCATCGAGCCCTGCAAGATCGCGTTGAAGGACGCCGGCCTGAAGGCCAGCGCGATCGACGACGTGCTGCTCGTCGGTGGACAGACCCGCATGCCCAAGGTGCAGGAGACGGTCAAGGCGTTCTTCGGCAAGGAGCCGCGCAAGGACGTCAATCCGGACGAGGCCGTCGCCGTGGGCGCCGCTATCCAGGGCGGCGTTCTCGGGGGCGAGGTCAAAGACGTGCTGCTACTCGATGTTACACCGCTGTCGCTCGGCATCGAGACCTTGGGCGGCGTCATGACCAAGCTGATCGAAAAGAACACCACCATTCCGACGAAGGCCACGCAGACGTTCTCGACGGCGGACGACAATCAAACTGCCGTCACGGTGCATGTGCTGCAGGGCGAGCGCGAGATGGCCGTCCACAACAAGTCGCTTGGCCGATTCGACTTGTCGGATATTCCGCCTGCCCCGCGCGGCGTGCCTCAGATCGATGTCACGTTCGATATCGACGCCAATGGGATCATGCACGTCTCGGCGCGGGACAAGGCTACGGGCAAGGAGAACAAGATCGTCATCAAGTCGAGCTCGGGGTTGAGCGACGATGAGATCGAACGCATGGTTCGTGACGCCGAGGAGCACGCCGACGAGGACCGTCGGGCGCGGGAGCGGGCGGATGCGCGCAACCAGGCTGATGCCATGATTCACAGCGTTCGCAAGTCGTTAAAGGACATGGGCGAGAAGGTCGAGGCAGACGAGAAGGAGAAGATCGAATCCGCGATCAAGGATCTCGAAGCTGTAATGGACGGCGACGACACCGAGGCTATCAAGAGCAAGACGCAGGCGCTCGCGGAAGCCAGCCACAAGCTCGCCGAGGAAATGTACCGCCAGGCGAGCGCCGAAAGCGGCTCGGCTGGCGCATCGGCTGAGCACGACGAGTCACATACCGGTGCCGAGGCCGGCCAGGACAACGTCGTCGACGCCGAGTTCGAAGAAGTCAAGGAGAACAAGACGGATAACTAGCGCGTCGCGCACGCCGCAGGCGGTAACGACGGAGCAATGTCGCCGGGAAGGCCGGGCGCGGTGAGTGGTCACCGCGCCGGTTTTTTGTTGCGGGCCAGCATCTCGACGGCCGCCGCCGCTGGTCAGAGGTCGCATCCAGCGGCGGGGTTCGAGGCGAGCGGGGAGGCGAATTCGCCAGGCAACGATGTCCAAGCGTGACTACTACGAAGTGCTCGGCGTCCAACGCAATACGTCGGAGGCCGAGTTGAAGAAGGCGTACCGGCGTCTCGCCATGAAGTTTCACCCCGACCGCAACCCGGGCGACGCTGAAGCAGAGCATCGGTTCAAGGAAGCTAAGGAAGCGTACGAGGTCCTCGCCAACTCGCAGAAGCGCGCGGCCTACGATCAGTTCGGTCACGCCGGTGTCGACGCCTCGGCGGGCATGGGCGGTGGCGCAGGCCCGGGCTTCGGGGACATTTTCGGGGACATTTTCGGCGATATTTTCGGCTCCGGCCGACGGGGCGGGCGGGCGGCCCGCGGTGCAGACCTGCGTTACGACCTCGAGCTCAGTCTCGAAGAGGCCGTGCGCGGCACCGAGACCCGTATTCGCGTCCCGGTTGTCGCAGTGTGCGCCGAGTGTGATGGCTCGGGGGCGCGCAGCGGCAGCGCCCCAAGCCCGTGCCGCACCTGCGGCGGTCACGGTCAGGTGCGCATGCAGCAGGGATTTTTCTCGATTCAGCAGACGTGTCCCCAGTGCCACGGCTCCGGCCAGATCATCACCGACCCGTGCCGACACTGCGAGGGCCAGGGTCGCGTACGTCAGACGAAGACCCTTTCCGTGAAGGTGCCGGCCGGTATCGACGAGGGGGACCGGATACGGCTGGCCGGGGAAGGGGAAGCGCCGCCCCGGCGCGGAGGTCAGCAGGGCGACCTGTACGTGCAGGTAACGCTGAAACCCCATCCGATCTTCAAACGCGATGGTGACGATCTCTACTGCGAGATGCCTGTCAGCATCGCCACGGCGGCCTTGGGCGGCGATCTCGAGGTCCCCACGCTCGACGGCAGAGCGTCGCTCAAGATCCCTGCGGAGACGCAGTCTGAGCGGGTGTTCCGGCTGCGCGGCAAGGGGGTACGCAACGTGCGCGGCGGCCAGCTCGGCGACCTTTACTGCAAGGTCTCGGTGGAGACGCCGGTCAATCTCACGAAGCGCCAGAAGGAGCTGTTGCGGGAGTTCGAGCAGTCGACGCACGAGGGGGGTGCGCGGCACAAGCCGCGCGAGGTCTCGTGGACTGACCGCTTGAAATCGTTCTTCGACGACCTCGTAGCGTAGCGGGCATTCGGTTACGAAGGGGCCCCGCGAATGGGGCGCTAAGCGCACGTTCCCTCGCCACGGCGCGAGGCGGGCAGGCGAGGTCGACGCGACGTTGGCGGCGGCGCGCGGCCGCGGCTGTGCGTCACCAATCGATACGGGCTGAGACAGTGATGGAAGTCGTGGCAACGGAGCTACCCGGGGTTCTGCTCTTGAGACCGAAGACATTCGAGGACACCCGCGGCTTCTTCATGGAGACGTTCAACGCGCGGGATTTCGGGGCCGCGGGGTTGCCGACGCAGTTCGTCCAGGACAATCATTCGCGATCGGTGCGCAACGTCCTGCGTGGACTTCATTTTCAGAGCCCGACCTGGCAGGGCAAGCTCGTCCGCACGGTGGTCGGCGAGGTCTTTGACGTCGCCGTCGATATCCGGCCCGAGTCGGCCACCTTCGGGCGCTGGTTCGGGACGGTGCTCTCGGCGCAGAATCGTCACCAGCTCTACATCCCGCCGGGCTTCGCCCATGGGTTCTGCGTCACCAGCGAGGTAGCCGACGTCGTCTACAAGTGCACCGCGCTCTATGAGCCCAGCGAGGATCGTTGTTTGCGCTGGGACGATCGTGACGTCGGTGTGGAGTGGCCGGTGGAGACGCCGCTCCTGTCGGACAAGGACGCCAAGGGCCTCAGCCTCCGGCAGCTCTTCCCGTAGCTGCCTACGCAGGCAGCCTGCGGCGGCGCGGGCTGCTGGCCTGGCCATAACGGCGCCGCGCTACGGACTGACGATGCGCATACTGATATTCGGCAGCAACGGTCAGGTGGGCAGCGCGCTGGTGCAGTGCCTGGCCGCCGACGTCGAGGTCGTGGCGTTGACCCGCGCCGAGGTCGACGTGAGCGATGCCGCAGCCGTTGTGCGCAGCATCGACGAGCAGCAACCCGATTTCGTGATCAACGCCGCGGCCTATACCGCTGTCGACCGTGCCGAGACGGAGCACGACATTGCCGAGCGCGTGAATGCCGAGGCTCCCGGGGTCATGGCTGCGGCAGCGCGCCGGGCGGGGGCATGGCTCGTCCACTACTCGACCGACTACGTGTTCGACGGCAGCGCGCACACCCCCTATCGCGAGGACGCTCCTGCGGCGCCGCTCGGTGTCTATGGGCGCAGCAAGCTGGCCGGCGAACGGGCGGTCCGCGCCGCGAGCGACAGGCATCTTATCCTGCGAACGAGCTGGGTCTACTCCCTGCAGGGACATAATTTTTTGAATACCGTGCGTCGTCTGGCCGCCGAGCGCGCTGAGCTGCGCATCGTCGACGACCAGTGGGGCAGTCCGACCTACGCCGGCGACATTGCCCGCGCCACCGCGCGCCTGCTGCGAACGACGTTGCGCGCGCCGGAGCACAGCGGCACCTACCATCTCTCCGCGGCTGGCGCGACGACCTGGTGTCGCTTCGCAGCGAAGATCGTCGCGACAGCCGGGCTGGACGTGCGCGTCGTGCCCATCACGACGGCGGAGTATCCAACCGCAGCCGCGCGGCCGCGCTACTCCGTGCTCGACAACGCCAAGCTCGCGCGCACCTTTGGCGTGCGTCTGCCGCACTGGGAGGAGGGGTTGGCGCGATGCCTGGCAAACTAGCGGTTGGCGGCGGACGCTCGCGTGGAGGATAGCGCAGCGCTGCTCGGCGCACAGGGCCCGTTCGTCCGCACGCTGGAAGGTTTTGCGCCGCGGCCCGCCCAGCAGCAGATGGCGGCTGCGATCGAGCGCGCCCTGCACGATCAGCAGACGCTGGTCGCCGAGTCGGGCACCGGAACCGGCAAGACGCTCGCGTACCTGGTGCCGAGCGTGTTGTCCGGTCTGCGGGTGATCATCTCGACGGGTACACGGCACCTGCAGGACCAGATCTTTCATCGCGACCTGCCGGTAGTGCGCGAGGCGTTGGCGCGGCCGGTGCGGACCGCCGTGCTCAAGGGGCGAAGCAATTACCTGTGCCTTCATCGGCTCGCCGGCACGATGGTGGCTGCTGCCGGCCTGGCGCCCAACGTGTCCGAGCCGCTCGTCGAGATCGCTCGCTGGGCCGCCGAGACGTCGAGTGGGGACATCGAGCAGCTCAGCGGCGTCGAGGCAGACTCGCCCGTGTGGCCGCTCGTCACGTCGACCGTGGACAACTGCCTTGGTGCGCGCTGTCCCGACTACGACGCCTGCTTCGTCAATCGCGCCCGCAGCAGCGCCCTGACGGCTGACATCATCGTCGTCAATCACCACCTGTTTTGCGCCGACATCGCCCTGCGCGAAGAGGGTTTTGCACAGCTGCTGCCCGGTGCCGATGCCGTCATCTTCGACGAGGCGCACCAGCTCGCGGAGATCGCCGCGATCCAGATGGCGACGACGGTCTCCGGGGCGCAGCTCCTCGATCTCGCGCGAGACGCCGTCGCCGAGGAGGCTCAGGCGCGCTCGGGTGTCGCCTTGCACGAGACGGCCGCTGCGCTGCAGGCGGCCACCCTCGATCTTGCCGCGCTGCTCGCCGGCCGCCCGCCGCGTGGGGCGCTCGAGGAGCTGGCATCGACGGAATTCCACGAGCGGATCGGCGGCCTCGCAGCGCAGCTGGCGCAGCTCGGCGAGCGGCTGGCGGTGGCGGCGCCGGCTGCACCGGGCCTCGAGCGCTGCGCATTGCGCGGCGCCGCGCTGCTCGACGCGCTCGAAGCGCTGACCGGGCGCGAGCGGGACGACCAGGTGCGCTGGTACGAGCTCAGCGGGCGATCCTTTCGCTTTCATTCGACACCGGTCGATATAGGCTCGATGTTCTGGGAACGGCTCGTGGAACCGCCGCGCGCGCTGGTGTTCACCTCCGCGACGTTGACCGTCGGCGAGGATTTCGGTCACTTCGAGCGGCTGCTCGGAATCGAGGATGCGCAGACGGCGCGCTGGCAGAGCCCGTTCGATTTTCGCCGCCAGTCGCTGCTGTATCTGCCCGAGGGTATGCCGGACCCACGCGAGCCTGGATTCGTCGAGGCGGTTGTCGCGGAAGCGCTGCCGGTGCTCGCCGCGAGCGGCGGACGCGCCTTCCTGCTTTTCACGAGCCATCAGGCGCTGCAGGCCGCCGCGCAGGTGCTGCCCGCTTCTCTCGGTTTTCCCGTGCTGGTGCAGGGCAGCGCCTCGCGCACGCGATTGCTGGAGCGTTTTCGCGAGCTCGGCAACGCCGTGCTGCTCGGCACCGCGAGCTTCTGGGAAGGCGTCGACGTGCGGGGTGCCGCGCTGTCGTGCGTCATCATCGCCAAGCTCCCCTTTGCCGCGCCGGGCGATCCGGTGCTGCGCGCGCGGTTGGCGCATCTCGAGGCGCAGGGCCGGGACCCGTTCGAGGAGCTGCAGCTGCCCGATGCCGTTTTGGCTTTGAAGCAGGGCGTCGGCCGGCTGATCCGGGACACGGACGATCGTGGTGTGCTGGTGCTGTGCGACCCGAGGCTGCGAACCCGCTCCTACGGGCAGCGTTTTCTCGACAGCTTGCCGCAGATGCCGTGCACTCAACGCATCGAAGACGTGCAGGCATTCTTCGCCCAATGAAGATCCTCGCCTTGGACACCTCGAGCCAGGCCTGCTCGACGGCGGTGTGGATCGACGGTGCCGTCATCGAGCACTTCGAGCTGCTCGAGCGCGGGCACTCGAGGCGCATTCTGCCGATGATCGAAGCGGTCCTCGCGGAAGCGGGGCTGGTGCTTGGTCAATGCGATGCGCTTGCATTCGGGCGGGGTCCGGGGTCGTTCACGGGAATTCGCATCGGTGTCGGCGCGGCCCAGGGACTGGCCTATGGCGCCGATTTGCCGACGGTGCCCGTGTCGTCGCTGGCGGCGCTGGCCTACGGGCAGCCGGCCCGGCGGGTGCTGGCGGCATTCGACGCGCGCATCGGGCAAATCTACTGGGGCGCTTTCGCGCGCGGACCGCGCGGAGACAGCATTGTCGTGCGCGCGGAGGCGGTCAGCGAACCGGAAGCCGTCAGCGTCGACGGCGAAGGGTGGGTCGGCGCGGGCAGCGGCTTCGACCGCTACGCCGAGCGGCTCCGCGCGCGGCTGCGCACGGGCCTTGCCGGCTGGTCGCCGCGGCAGGTTCCGCACGCGCGCGACGTTGCGGCGCTCGGCGCACGGGACCTCGCCAACGGGCTTTCGGTTCCCGCGTCGGCGGCGGTTCCTGAATACGTGCGTGACCGCGTGGCGCGTACGAGCGGCGGCACGCTCGCCGAGTGAGTGCTCAGCAGATAACGGCGAAGTGCTTGGTATCGAGCAGGCGCCCGTCGACGGCGAACTTCACCGTCCAATCGCCGACGAAATCGTCCATGCCAGCCGAAGGATTGAATGCCTGCAGGAAGCCGGCACCCGCCGGCTTGTGCATGCGCAGCCAGATCCACAGCCGCTGCTCGCCGCCCGGCGCCCTGAACTCGTGGCGGTTGTGCTCGCGTTCCTTGCCGCGCGGGTCGCGCCACACGACGTCGAGCCGGTGCTCTGACGGCGACAAGCCCTTCAGGTCGATCACGGCATAGACCGTATCGGTGCAGTCGAACTCCGTCGACGGCTGCGCCAGCGGCACACCGTTCTCGGCCGTTGCAGTGAAATAGATCTCGATTCGGGGCGACGCGGACGCGATCGCCGACAGAACTACCGTTACCGCTAGCACGATGAGGACCGGGATCTTCACCGGCCCGACGTCCACGGTCTTCCGGCCGAGAACGTCGGAGAGGTCCGTCGCACTGCGGCGTGGTTTTAGTTCTACCTTAGGTCTTGCTCAGGCCTTGGAAGCCCTCCACGCGCCGGCCAGGTTGAGGCATTCGGCGGGGCCTGACGAGAGCGACCAGTTGCCCGCGCCCCCAGACCCATTGAGTGTACCCGACAGATTGATAATGGAGCCGAGATCGTCATCGGTGAACGTCAGTATGAGCTGGTTGCCGTCAATGGAGCCCGTAACCGCCCCCCCTTGGAAGCATGCTGGATTGCCCGTCGCGGCCACGGTGCCACTTATGGTGCCGTTGGTGTCGACTAGCCCGCCGGTCACTTGGATCCGAGGTCCGCCCGTCGAGGGCGACAGACTAAACGTCCAAGCCCCGGCTATGCCTCCTACCCCAATTCCCGTGGCCGTCGAGCCGCTGCTGCAGGCCGTGACCAGTGCCACGGCGATCACGATAATGAGCGCCTTGATCTTCGCCATCTGAATCTCTTTTCGTTTCAAGGAGTTGTCGAGTTATCTCAACCTCACGCATCAGGAGTATAGATACTCGGCGGAAAAAGAAAAGCGCCAACGGACGGGTGGACCGATTCACGCGTCGGAGTCGGCTATCCGCGGTGGCGCCACGGGTTTGGGCGGCGGGCTGACGCGGGCGACGGTCACGGCCGTGCCGCGCGTCTGCACGACATCGATGCTGTATCCGGCCAGCATCAGGCTGGTGCCTGCCACGGGTATCTCCTCGAGATACTCGACGATGAGCCCGTTGAGCGTCTTGGGCCCTGCCGTCGGCAGCGCCCAGTGCAGCTTGCGGTTGAGATCCCGGATGTTCATGCCGCCGTCGATCAGGTAGCTGCCGTCCGGCTGTGCGTGTATCTCCTCTTCCGCGCCGGGGACGTGGGCGGTGAACTCGCCGACGATCTCCTCGAGTATCTCGTCGAGGGTCACCAGACCTTTGATGTCGCCGTATTCGTCCACGACGAGACCCATTTGCCGACGCTGCGACTGCAGGGCGAGGAGCTGCTGGGTGAGCTGCGCCCCCTGAGGAATGAAGTACGGCTCCCGCACCAGCTTCTCGAGATGCTCGCGATCGAACTCACTGCCGCGGCTCAGGTGCAGAACGCGGCGCAGATGCAGCTCCCCGACGATCTTGTCCAGCGTGCCGCGGTAGACGGGCAGCCGCGTGTAATGGCTGGTCGCAAGCTGCTCGACGATGTCGTCCCAGTCGTCTTCGAGATCGATGGCTTCGATGGCGCCGCGCGGAACCATGATGTCGTCAACGGTGATCTGCTCGAGCTCGAGGATGCGCAGCAGCATGGCCTGATGCGATTTCGGAATGCGGCTGCCGGCTTCGCGCACGACCGTGCGCAGCTCCTCTGCGGAGAGGGTGTCATCGCTGCCCGGTTTGTGTAGCTTGAGGAGCTGCAGAACGATGTTGCTGGCGGCGCTGACCAGTAGCACCACGGGTCTGGCTACGCGAACCAGGAAGTCGAGCACATAGCTCGCGGGCAGGGCAATGCGGTCAGGGTAGAGTGCGGCGACGGTCTTGGGCGGCACTTCGGCGAACACCAGAATCACCAGTGTTACCAGGGCGGTGGCGATGGCAATGGCAACCTCGCCGTACAGGCGCAGCGCGATAACGGTCGCCACGGCGGCCGCCGCGTTGTTGACCAGGTTGTTGCCGAGCAGGATAGTGCCCAAAAGGCGGTCCGGCTGCTCGAGCAGACGCGCGGCGATGCGCGCCCGTCGTTGTCCCCGATCTGCCAGATGCTTCAACCGATATCGGTTGAGAGCCATCATGGCCGTCTCCGAGGCGGAGAAGAAGGCGGAGAGCAGAATCAGCACGACCAGCGCGCCGAGAAGGCCAGCTAGCGGAATGTCTTCCAAAGGCGGGTGTTACAGAGCAATTGTCCAAATAGGGCCTTAATCGGCAGTGTAGCGAGCCTGCGACCGCTTGCCAAACGGACGCCGCGTGAGCGCAGGCGAGCGATTTCGGTCAACGGGCGAGCAGCACCTCGAGAACGAAGCGGGTTCCGAAGTAGCCGAGCGCCAGCAGCGCAAAGCCGGCCAACGTCCAGCGGATGGCGCTGGGCCCCCGCCAGCCGAACAGCCGCCTTCCGGCCAGCAGCATGGCGAAGATCAGCCAGGCGAGAATCGACAGCACGACGTGGTGTGAGAACACCAGAGGCCTGCCGAAGAGCTCCTCGCTGAACAGGCCACCGCTCACCACGGTGACGGAAAGCAGCACGAAGCCCGCCCAGATGAGACGGAACAGCAGCGTCTCCATGCTCTCGAGTGGCGGCAGCGCGCGCAGCAGGGGCAGCGGATGGCGCTGGTGCAGCTGATGGTCCTGGAGGGCAAGGACCAACGCTTGGGCGACGGCAAGCGCCAGGAACGCGTAGGCAAGCACGGCGATGATCATGTGTGCGGCCGCGGCGGGTGTTACGCCCGAGATGAGATAGTCGCGCGCCGGCATCAGCCAGCCGGCGAGCACCGCGAGGGCTGCCCCGGGCAGCACGAAGACTCCGAGACTGAAAGCGGGGCCCGCGGCCGTTGCAAGCAGGAACAGGAGCACAATAGCCCAAGCAGCGAGCGAGATCGCGGTGGGAAGCGCGGCGTTGAACTGATCGGCGCCCACTGCGCTCGCGTATAATAGCCAGGCGTGAATCAGCGATGCAGCGACGGCGATCGCCAGCACGGCGCGCTGGGACGTATCGGGCGGCTGGGGCGCCGAACGCAGTCGCTGCAGCAGCAGCACGCCCGCCAGCACATACAGCGCCGCAGCAAGTAGACTCAGCGTCGCGATCATCGGCGGCCGGTGCCGCGCCGGCGAGACGCGTCGAGCGGGCGAAGGCGGACGTTCACGAGCGGGTGCCGTCGCAAAGCAACGACCGCTCGACTCGATGCGGGTGCGCTTGCCTTTGATGGGTAGGGGTCAACGAAATCCGGCGCCCGGAATCACATTGCGAGAATAGTGTAGCGATGTTTGGACAGCTAAGCGAACGACTTCAAAGCACCTTCAACCAGCTGCGCGGGCGCGGGCGCCTGACGGAGGCGAACATCGGCGACGCGCTGCGCGACGTGCGCATGGCGCTGCTCGAGGCGGATGTGTCGCTGCCGGTGGTGCGCGAGTTCATCGCCGAGGTCCGGGGCCGGGCGGTCGGCGCCGACGTTCTGCAGAGCCTGACGCCGGGCCAAGCCGTGGTGAAGATCGTCCACGAGGAGCTGGTGCGCCTGATGGGGCAGCACAACGATGCCCTCGAGCTCGCGGTGCGGCCGCCGGCGGTGCTCCTCGTTGCCGGATTGCAGGGGGCGGGCAAGACCACCACCGTCGCCAAGCTCGCGCGGCTGCTGGCCGAGCGTTACAACAAGCGGGTGCTGCTGGCGAGCGCTGACGTGTATCGGCCGGCGGCTATCGATCAGCTTCGCAAACTGGCCGCGGACGTCGACGCACGATTTTACGAAGCGCCGGCCGGCGCGACCCCGGTCGATATCGCAACGGGTGCCGTCGCGCAGGCACGCAAAGGCGTGGTCGACGTGGTCATTGTCGACAGCGCCGGGCGGCTGCACGTGGATGCCGAGATGATGGCGGAGATCCGGGCGGTGCATGCGGCCATCGAGCCGGTGGAGACGCTGTTCGTCGTCGACAGCCTGACCGGACAGGATGCCGTGGTCAGTGCCGCCGCGTTCAATGAGGCACTGCCGCTCACCGGCGTGATTCTGACGAAGACCGATGGTGATGCCCGCGGCGGCGCCGCGCTGTCGGTTCGCCACGTCACGGGCAAGCCGATCAAGTTTCTCGGTACAGGCGAGGCGATTGACGCGCTCGAGCCTTTCCACCCCGACCGCGTCGCCTCCCGCATTCTCGGCATGGGGGACGTGCTCGGCCTGGTCGAGGAGGTGCAGCGCAAGGTCGACGAGAAACAGGCCAAGAAGATCGCCACCAAGCTGACCAAGGGCAAAGGGTTCGATCTCGAGGATCTGCGCGAGCAGCTCAAACAGATGGCGCAATTGGGCGGTGTCGCCGGGCTCGTCGACAAGCTGCCGGGGATGGGAAAGCTGCCGAGCGGTGCCATCGATCAGTTCGGTGATCAGCAGACCCGGCGCATGATGGCCATCATCGACTCGATGACGCCGCACGAGCGCCGTTTTCCGGCCGTTATCCGGGGTTCGCGCAAGCGGCGCATAGCGCAAGGCTCCGGAACGCAGGTCCAGGACGTGAACCGGCTGCTCAAGCAGTTCGCCCAGATGCAGAAGATGATGAAGCGCATGCGCAAGCGTGGTGGCTTGGCGCAGCTGCTGGGCGGTTCTAAGGGACGCATACCCGAGCTGCCGCTCTGACGCGGGGTGGGGCCGGCCCGGCACCGGCGCCCAAGTGCTACCAATTCAGTCGGTCAGCGGCTAAAATCCACGGTTTTTCCACGGGGAGCGGGAGCATCGTGGCCCGCCGGCCGAACGGCGGGCGGTCAGAGCGGTCGAGTGCCGTTGGGCGAGTCGGCCTGCGCACAAGCCACCGAACGCGATGGCGCCGGCCCCGTCACAGTGAGAGGAACGTTTACATGGTAAAGATTCGCCTGGCGCGGGGGGGCTCCAAGAAAAAGCCGTTCTACGCCATCGTTGTGGCGGACAGCCGGCGTACGCCGCGCGGTCGATTTATCGAGCGCATCGGCTTCTTCAACCCACTGGCGCGAACCCACGAAGAGCGGATGCGCCTCGATGTCGAGCGGGCGCGCTACTGGATCGGCAACGGCGCCCAGCTCTCCGAGCGCGTCGCCGGGCTGCTGAAGCAGGCGGACGCCGGCACGCACTGAGGGCGTTGTAGTGCAGGCTGCGCTCGAGCGCCGCAGCACGGCTCGCGGCGCCGCTCCCGAGCAGGACGTGCCGGTGATCGTTGGCCGGATCGGCGGCGCTCATGGCGTGCGCGGTTGGCTGCGGGCGGCGTCCTATACCGAGCACGCCGAGGACATACTGCGCTATCGGACGTGGCTCGTAGAAAGTGCGGGCGGGTGGCGGACGTCGAAGGTTTGCGACGGCCGGCGACACGGCAGCGGAATCGTCGCACGACTCGAGGATGTCAACGACCGCACGACCGCCGAGTCGCTCGCTGGCGCGCGTATCGGCGTCGACCGCGCTCAGCTGCCGGCGTTGGAGCCGGGCCAGCACTATTGGATCGACCTCGAGGGGTGTCGCGTGGTAACCACCGAAGGGGTCGAGCTTGGTGTGATCGATCGGCTCATGGAGACCGGTGCGAACGACGTCCTCGTGGTGCGGGGAGAGCGTGAGCGGCTCATTCCGTATGTCGGAACCGTCGTGCGCGAGGTGGATACCCAGCGCGGCCGCGTGGTGGTGGACTGGGACAAGGATTTCTGAGCCGGCGTTCCTGCGGGGGGTCGCAGCGGCAGATGCGGATCGACGTCGTGACGATCTTCCCGCCCATGTTCGAGGCGATAACGCGTTTCGGCGTCACCGGCCGCGCCCTCGAACGGGGTCTGTTCACGCTGGGGCTATGGGATCCGCGGGATTACACCACGGATCGCCATCGCAGCGTGGATGACCGGCCTTACGGCGGAGGTCCGGGAATGGTCATGATGGCGCCCCCGCTGGCGGCCGCCATCGAGGCGGCCCGCGACAGGCAGTCGCCGGGCGTGCGATCGGCGTATCTGTCGCCGCAGGGGCGGCGGCTGGATCACGCCGCCGTACGGGAGCTCAGCGCGCGACCTGGCTTGATACTCGTCGCCGGTCGCTATGAGGGCGTCGACGAGCGGCTGCTCGCGCACTGCATTGACGAGGAGTGGTCGATCGGTGATTACGTGCTCGCTGGTGGCGAGTTGGCGGCGATGGTGATCATCGAGTGCGTCGTGCGGCAGTTGCCGGAGGTGCTCGGCAACGTGGAGTCGGCGGCACAGGACTCGTTCGCCACCGGTGTGCTCGACTGCGTCCACTACACGCGCCCCGAGCACTTTGCGGGCATGCAGGTGCCGACGGTGCTGCGCAGCGGCGACCACGAGGCGGTGCGCCGCTGGCGCCTCAAGCAGTCGCTGGGCCGAACGTGGCTGCGGCGACCGGATCTGCTCGACGCGCTCGAGCTCGACGACGAACAGCGCTCGCTCTTGGAAGCGTTCCAGCGCGAGCACGGTAAGCAGGAGGACACATCATGAGTGACTTGATCCAGCAGGTGGACGCCGCCCAGCTCAGGGCCGAGCTGCCGGACTTCGCGCCGGGGGACACCGTCAAGGTGCAGGTGCGCGTCAAGGAGGGCAACCGGGAGCGGTTGCAGGCTTTCGAGGGCGTCGTGATCGCGAAGAAAAATCGCGGCATCAACTCGTCGTTCACCGTGCGGAAGGTGTCGTACGGAGAAGGCGTCGAGCGGGTGTTCCAGACGCACAGCCCCCTGCTGGCCGGTGTCGAGGTCAAGCGCCGCGGCGCGGTGCGGCGGGCCAAGCTCTACTACCTCCGTGAGCGGACGGGCAAGGCGGCGCGCATCAAGGAGAAGATCTGACGCCCGGTCTAGCATGGCGCCGTCCGAGGTGTGCGGCGTAGGCAACGCAACACCATCACGGCCCGCCCGCAGCCGCAGCCTGGCTCCCCCGGTGAGGTTCGGTATGAGTGTCTCGAGCGGACGTCCCCGGGGCGCCGTCCCTCGGCTGAGCCGGCAGGCCATCTCGCTGGTTGTGCTGCTGACGCTCGCAGGCTCGGCGTTCGCCGAGCAGGCGCTGCTCGAGACGGCGCCCGTCTCTGGCTCCGATCCCACGGCCGCGGCCGCAGCCGAGCCCCCCACGCACAGCTTGACCACGCTCGAGGACGTCGAGGTGCTCGTCCGCGCAGGCACGCTCGGACTCGCGGCCCGCCGCCTCGAGCAGTCGACAGCCGCTGCCCCGGGGACGCCACTGTGGCTGCGCCGGGAGGAGCGGCTGCTCGACGTCTATGCAATGCAGAAACGCTGGGATGCGGTGGTCGCGCGCATCGGGAGCCGACTTGCGCCGGGTCTGGCGCCGGAGGTCGCTCAGGCGTTGGGTGCACGCCTGGCTGAAGCATACATCGAGTCCGGCGACGGCGCCGCCGCGCGGCGGGTGCTGCGTGCATTGCTGTGGGGCGACGCGCCCGACGGTCCCCGGATCGCCGCTTGGCGCCGCGCGATCGTACGCAGCTATGTAGCGGAGGGCGCCGTCGAGGACGCGCGTGCCGCCATGCTGCGCTTCGACACCGAGTATCGGCCCGACGACGTCGAGTGGCGCCTGCTCTACGCGCGCGTCCTGCTCGAGGCCGGCGACCCCGGTCAGGCGGCCGCCACGATCGCGACCCTGCAGACGCACCCTGGCAGCGTGCTGCTGCTGTTGGCGCGACTGCGTGAGGGCAGCTACACGCCCGAGCAGGTTATCGAGCAAGGGCTGGTTCTGGCCGCAGACGACACGCTCGGCGATGTCGTGCGGCGCGATGTGTGGAGCGTGATTGCCGAGGCGGCGAGCGTCGCCGGCGATCTCGACCGTCGCGTCGAGGCACTCGAACAGGTGGTGGCGGGTGGTGCCGCGCCGGCACCGTCGGTGCGGGGCTCGGCGGGTGTCGACGAGCTGTGGCGGGCCTATCGGGAGCTGGGCCAAGAGACGGGCAATCGGGCCATGCTGCTGATCGGCGCGCCCGCGCCGTGGGTCGAGGAGGCCGTGCGTCTTGAGCAGCATCGGCCGCATGCGGCCCGCGCCGTCTTCGCGTTCTTGATCGCCACCTCGGCGCCGAGCGGTGAGCAATCCGCCGTTCACCACGAGGCCTTGGTCGGCTCGCTGCTCGAGGCGGGTCTGGCGCCCGTCGTGCAGGCGCTCTACGGCCCGGAACGGCGCTTCGACTACACGGCGTTGACGCCGGCGCTGCGTGTTCGTCTCTCGCAGCAGGTGTTCGGGCGAGGCGATGTCCGCGGCGCGGCCGAGCCGGTCCTCGATCTCGACGAGCCCCCTGCAGGGCAGCCGCAGCTCGACTGGGAGCTACGCCGCGCGCGGCTGCAGCTCTTTGCCGGCGATTTCACCGGCGGCGAGCGCCGGCTGCTCGCGCTGCTCGATCGTGTCCCGGTGTTAGCGGAGCAAGACGCAGATCGCGCGGTGCAGCTTGCCTTCGACCTCCAGACCGTCGACCGGCACGAGTCTGCGCTGCGCGTGCTCGAGCGCCTGCTGGCGCGGACCGACTCGCCCCGTCAGCACAGGGAGTTGCTGCTGTGGATGGCCGAGTCCCGGGAAGCGCTGGCGCATCATGCCGACGCGGCCGAGCTCTTCCTGCGCTCCGCGATGGTCGCCGCAGACGGCCTCGACAGCTGGGGACGAGCGGCCCGCTTGCGCGCCGCCGAAGCGCTGCGCACCGCCGGCCTGCTCGACGACGCGCGGCTGCTCTACGAAGGACTGTTGCAAGCGACCAGCGACCCGCGCGAACGGGCCCGCATCGGTCATGCGCTGCAGTCGCTGAGCGTGGCACGTGCGGCCAAGGAGCCGTCCTGAGCAGCTCAGCGCAGAGCGACGAAGCGTTGCTCGGACGGTTTCTCGATGCCGTCTGGCTCGAGTCCGGTCTCAGTGACAACACGCTCGCCGCCTATCGCACCGATCTCGAGGGTTTTGCGCGTTGGCTCGCGCAGCGCGGCGCGAGCCTGCACGGCGCGGAGCGTGCCGAGCTGTTGGCCTACCTCGCCGATCGTGTGGCAAGCGGTGCACGTCCGCGCTCGACGGCGCGTCTGCTTTCGTCGCTGAAGCGCTTCTATCGCTTCCTGCTGCGGGAAGGATGCGTTCCCTGCGACCCGAGCGTGGACGTGAGCGCCCCGCGACTCGGCCGGGACCTGCCACGCGGACTGACCGAGGCGGACGTCGAAAGGCTGCTCGACGCGCCGCAAACCACGACGCCTCTCGGCTTGCGTGACCGGGCCATGCTGGAGACGCTCTACGCCACCGGGCTGCGCGTCTCGGAGCTCGTCGGCCTCAGTGTCGGGCAGCTCAACACGAATGCCGGGCTGGTGCGTGTCCGGGGCAAGGGCGATCGCGAGCGTATGGTGCCGCTGGGCGAGGAGGCACTGTCCTGGGTCGATGCATACCTCGCCCGCGCGCGCGGCGTCCTGCTCGGCCGTGGCGTGGCCAACGCGGTGTTCGTCACCCGGCGCGGCGGCCCCATGACGCGCCAGGCGTTCTGGCATCTCATCAAACGCTATGGCGCCGCTGTGGGCATCGAGCGCAATCTCTCACCGCACACCTTGCGCCATGCGTTTGCGACGCATCTGCTCAATCACGGCGCCGATCTGAGGACGGTGCAGATGCTGCTCGGTCATGCCGACCTGTCGACGACGCAGATCTATACTCACGTCGCCCGCGAACGGCTGCGGCGGCTGCACGCCGCGCACCATCCGCGCGGATGAGCGACGGTGCGAACGCGGAGTTTCAGTTGAGCGCCCGCGCCAGCAGACCTCGGTAGCGGCTCACCAGGGCAGGGTCGTTCACGATGTCGAACAGCTTCACCAACGTTTTGCGGCCGGCGTCGTCGCCGAAGCGGCGGTCGCGTCGCACGATCTCCAGCAGCTGCTCCATCGCTGGCTCGAAGCGTCCCCTCTGCGCCAACCGCGCCGAGAGCTTCAGGCGGGTGTCGCAGTCGTCGGGGTCGCTCGCGAGCGTGTGCTCGAGCTGCTCGATATCGGGGGCCGTCGCGGCGATGGCGGCGAACGCGAGCTGGCCGTCGAGCTGGGCATAGCGGGGATCGCCGCGACCTTTGCCGGAGACGCGCTCGAGCGTCGCCCCGGCGGCCTCATGGTCACCCAGCTCGATCTCGAGCTCGGCGAGCGCGAAGCGAATGTCGTCGTTGTCGGGATCGGCAGCCTCGGCCTCGGTGAGCGCGGTGCATGCTGCTTCGGCGTTGCCCTGGGCGCGCAGCCCCGCCGCACGCGCGAGGAGGGGGTTCTCCGCGCGGGCGACGTGCCGGTCGACGAAATCCCGCACCATGTTCTCGGGTATCACGCCGATGAACTCGTCGACGATTTCGCCATCCTTGAACAGCTTCACCGTAGGCAAACTGCGCACCCCGAGGCCCAGCGCGAGCTCCTGGTTCTGGTCGGTGTTGACTTTGGCCAGCTCGACGCGCCCGGCATAGTCGCTGATCACCTTCGTCAGAATCGGGGTGAGCATTCGGCATGGGCTACACCACTCGGCCCAGAAGTCGACGAGCACCGGCACGTCACGCGAGCGCTCGATGACGGTGTCGACAAAATCCGCTTGCGTGGCGTCGCGGACCTGCGGCAGCGCATTCATGATCGTGGGTGCTCCTGTGCGGGGCTCAGTGGGGTGTCTGAGAGATGGGGCTCAAGCGGGGCATAATCAATCGAACCGACGCACTCGCGATGGGCGTGCCTTGCGACCCTTGCAATCGGTCCTCGACGACCCGATTTTACGGGTAGCACGGCACCGTAATCGAATTTCGGCCGCGCGCGCGGCCGCGGCGGCACATGGCGCTCCCTAGGGGGTTCGAACCCCTGTTACCGGCGTGAGAGGCCGGCGTCCTAACCACTAGACGAAGGGAGCGCGGTGGTGCTAAGGTCGCGCCAGCGAGGCGAGGCAGTATTATACGGCTCACGGTGCCTCACACAAACAGACACCAGGACTAAGTTCGTTTCACGGAGTGGAAACTTTCGCCGTCGCCCCAGTAGTCATCCCCGCGAACCGACACTCAATCCGCTCGACCCGCCTCAGCCGAGGTGCCGTCACCGTGCTCGATGGCTTGCGCGAGGCTGGCTTCGAAAGCCAGCTCGTCGGCGGCTGCGTGCGTGATCTGCTGCTCGGACTCGAGCCGAAGGACTTCGACATCGCAACCGATGCGCGCCCCGAGCAGGTCAGGCAGGTGTTCCGGCGTGCACGACTCGTCGGCCGGCGATTCCGCCTCGCCCATGTCCGCGTTGGCCGCGAAGTGCTCGAGGTGGCGACATACCGCGCCGATCCCGGCGGCGAGGGGGCGCTCGGCGTGGATGCGATGCTTACCAGCGAGCATGGCCGCGTGTTGAGCGACAACGTCTGGGGCACGATCGCCGACGACGCGCGCCGACGCGACTTTACGATCAACGGCCTGTACTACGATCATCTCCAGCACGCGGTGGTGGATTACGTGGGCGGGTTCGACGACGCGCAGCGGCGTATTCTGCGCGTCATTGGCCGGCCGGATCAGCGCTACCGGGAAGACCCGGTGCGCATGCTGCGGGCACTGCGCTTTGCGGCCAAGCTGGGTCTTGCAATCGACGCACCGACCGAGTCGCCCATTCGCGAGCTGGCTCCGCTGCTCGCTCACGTGCCTGCCGCGCGGATGTACGACGAGGTGCTCAAGCTGTTCCACCAGGGCGCGGCGCTGTCGACATTCGAGCTGCTGCTCGCCTATGGCATCTTCGACCAACTGTTCCCCGACGTCGGCCGCTGCCTTGGCGCAAGCCGAGACGGCGTCGCCGAAGCGCTGCTGCGGAGCGCCCTGCGCAATACCGACCAGCGCCTCGGCGAGGGCAAACCGGTGATCGCTGCATTCCTTTTCGCGGCGTTGCTGTGGGCGCCGATGCGTGAGCAGGCGCGGCGCCTCGAGTCCGAAGGGATGGCGCCGCGCGATGCCCTGCAGGAGGCCGCGCAGGGGGTGCTCGATCGGCAGGCGCAGCGCATCGCCGTGCCGCGGCGCGTGGCGGCGCCCGTCAAGGAGATCTGGTCCCTGCAGGCCACCCTCGAGCGACAACCCCGGCGCCCGTCGCGGCTGCTCGCGCACAAACGCTTTCGCGCCGCCTACGATTTCCTCGTGCTGCGCGGTGAGGCTGGCGACGCCGACCCGGCTGCCGGTGCGTGGTGGACGCGTTTGCAGGAGTCCGGCGATTGCACGCAGTCGGCCCCAGCAGTGGTGCGCGAGTTGTCGCGACGTGGCAGGCCGTCACGGCGTCGGCCGCGGCGTCGGCCGGCAGCGGTGGTCGCGTGAGTCGGCCGCCGGCCCACGTCGCCTACGTCGGTCTCGGCAGCAACTTGGGCGAGCCCGCGGCCAACATTGCGTGCGCCCTGGCTGCCCTCGCCCGCACGCCGCTTACCCGGCTCATGTCCTGCTCGTCGCTCTACCGATCGGCGCCGATCGGCTACGCGGCACAGGCGGATTTCGTCAACGCCGTGTGTTGTCTGCAGACGGCGCTGTCGGCACACGAGCTCCTCAGCGCGCTGCAGCGCATAGAGCTCGATGCGGGCCGGCGCCGGGACGGTATCCGCTTCGGACCACGCACTCTCGATCTGGATTTATTGCTTTTCGATGACCTCAGGCTCGACGACGCGCGCTTGGCGTTGCCCCACCCGCGCCTGCACGAGCGGCGTTTCGCGCTCGAACCGCTGGCGGAGCTGTGTGAGGGGCTCGACGTGCCCGGTCGCGGCAATGTCGGGGCCTTGCTGGCACGGTGCGCCGACCAGAGGGTCGAGAAGCTCGATACCCCGGTTGCACACCGCTGACGACGAGCACGCACCATGGCGCAATTCTTCACCATCCACGCAGACAACCCACAGCCACGTCTCATCGATCGTGCCGTCGCCATCGTTCGCGACGGGGGTGTGATCGCCTATCCGACGGACTCGAGCTATGCGCTCGGCTGCCATATCGGCGACAAGGAAGCGATGCAGCGCATTCGCGACATCCGCGAGTTGTCTGCGGACCACAACTTCACGCTCATGTGCCGGGACCTCAGCGACGTCGCCACCTACGCCAAGCTCGGGAACGACGTCTACCGGCTGCTGAAAGCCAACACGCCGGGTCCCTACACGTTCATTCTGCCGGCGACGCGTGAGGTGCCGCGGCGGCTGCAGCACGCCCGCCGCAGAACCATCGGTCTGCGCGTGCCCGCCTCGCGCGTCGTGCAGGCGCTGCTCGAGCGCCTTGGCGAGCCGCTGATGAGTGTCACGCTCATCATGCCGGGCGAGGACATGCCGCGCAACGATCCGCAGGACATCCGTCATGAGCTCGAGCATGCGGTGGATCTCGTCATCGACAGCGGCATCTGCGGCCTCGAGCCGACGACGGTGGTGGATCTGGTCGACGGTGAGGCCCGCGTGCTGAGATTCGGGCGCGGTGACCCCGAGCCCATCATCGCGACGGCGCGAACGAGAGCGGCTCAGTGACCCGCAGTCCGCTGACCATGGCTCCGCACTCCCATCGCATTGCGCCCGGCGACGGCGTCGGTGCTGCTGCGGGAGAGCGGCGTTGACGCTGCCCGGCGAGCCCCAGCGTGTGCTCTCCGGCATGCGTCCCACCGGGCGCCTGCACCTGGGGCACTATCACGGTGTGTTGAAGAACTGGGTGCGCCTGCAGCACGAGTTCGAGAGCTTTTTCTTCGTCGCCGACTGGCACGCCCTCACGACGCACTACGACGATCCGACCAGTCTGACCGAGCACGTGTGGGACATGGTCGTCGACTGGTTGGCCGCCGGCGTCGATCCGGGGCGCGCGACGTTGTTCATCCAGTCACGAGTGGTGGAGCACGCCGAGCTCGCGCTGCTGCTGTCGATGATCACGCCGCTCGGCTGGCTGGAGCGGGTGCCGAGCTACAAGGAGCAGCAGGAGAAGCTCAAGGAGCGGGATCTCGCCACCCACGGCTTTCTCGGCTATCCGGTGCTGCAGAGTGCGGACATTCTCATCTACCGGGCCGCCTACGTTCCTGTCGGCGAAGACCAGGTACCGCACGTCGAGCTTACCCGCGAGATTGCCCGTCGTTTCAATTATCTTTACGGCCGCGACCCCGGCTTCGAAGAGAAGGCCGAGGCGGCCGTGAAGAAGATGGGGCGCAAGGCGGCGCGGCAGTACCGCGAGCTGCGCCAGGCGTACGTCGAGCGCGGCGACGAGGCAGCGCTCGGCAGGGCGCAGGAGTTGCTGCAGAATCAGCAGAACATTACGCTCGGCGACAAAGAGCGCCTTTACGGCTATCTCGAGGGCGGCGGACGCATTATTCTGCCCGAGCCCGAGGCGCTGCTGACGGAAGCGTCGCGGGTGCCGGGTCTCGACGGGCAAAAGATGTCGAAGTCCTACAACAACACCATCGCGCTGCGCGACGACCGCGACCGCGTCGAGAAGGGGCTGCGCGCGATGCCCACCGACCCCGCGCGCCAGCGCCGCACCGATCCGGGCGACCCCGACAAGTGCCCCGTGTGGCCGCTGCACGCCATCTACTCGACTGATGCGGTCAAGCAATGGGTGCGCGAGGGGTGCGCGACCGCGGGCATCGGCTGCATCGACTGCAAGCAGCCGTTGATCGATGAAATCCTCAAGGAGCAGGATCTCATGCACGAGCGGGCGCGACGCTACACGGAGGACCCGACGCTCGTGCGCAACATCATTGCCGACGGCTGCCAGCGCGCGCAGGAGGTCGCCGAAGAGACCATGGACGAGGTGCGGCGCTGCGTGGGAACGGATTACTACTGATGAGCAGCGACGCTTCGCAGACGGCGTCCGCCGAGATCGTCCCCTTCCCCTCCCGGGTCAGAGTCGGCGGCAAGCCGCTCGAGAGCTGGCCGGACGATCTTTACATTCCCCCCGAAGCCCTGGAGGTTTTCCTCGAGCAGTTCGAAGGACCGCTCGACCTGCTGCTCTATCTGATTCGCAAGCAGAACATCGACCTGCTCGACATACCGGTTGCGGCCATTACCCGTCAGTACATGACCTACATCGAGATGATGCAGGCATTCGAGCTCGACCTGGCCGCCGAGTACCTGCTCATGGCGGCAACGCTCGCGGAGATCAAATCGCGGCTCCTGCTACCTCGGCCGCAGGAGGCCGAAGAGGAGGGGGAGGATCCGCGCGCCGCGCTCGTCGCACGGCTGCAGGAATACGAGCGTTTTCGCAAGGCGGCATTCGACCTCGACGATCGGCCGCGGCTCGAGCGCGACATCTTTCTCGGCGCGGCCGCGTTCGACGACGCTGAGCCGCCGCGGCGAGAGCCGCAGGTGCAGCTGGGAGATCTGATCGAGGCGTTCAGCAACGTCATCGAGATCGCCGCGCGCAACCGCCACCTGCTGCTCACGCCGGAGGTGCTGTCGGTGCGCGAGCGCATGACGGCGGTGCTCGACCGGCTGCGAGAAGCGGAGTTCCTGCGCTTCGAGGAGCTCTTCGACCCCGCCGAAGGACGCATGGGTCTCGTCGTGACCTTCGTCGCGATCCTGGAGCTCGTGAAGGACAACATGATTGTCGCCGTTCAGAACGAGGCATTCTCCCCGATTCACATCCGAGCGGTCAGCTGATGGCGGAAGATTCCCACGAACTCAGAAATCTCAACGAGGCGGCTCTGCTGGCGTGTCCGTCGCCGTTGTCGGTAAGCAAGCTCGTGGCGCTGTTCCCCGACGAAGCGCGCCCGGCCCGTGAAGAGGTGCATGCTGCCCTCGCCGAGCTCGAAG
>JBFEOO010000037.1:0-34516 GCA_041550555.1 Arenicellales bacterium | reverse complement strand
CGTATAAAACACCTTTTTCTGCGACGTGTCGAGCGTGTTCATCGCGGCAAGGTTTGGTCAAGGGGGCTGGCGAAGTGCTCTGCAACCTCGTGTTGGTCCTGCGAAAGAAAGAGCCGGGTGGTAAGCGGTGCGGTTGCGCTAATAGAAAAAGCGATCCAATTCTATCGGTCTGATGACGCCCGCCGAATGATCGCTTTTCAAGACGGAGCGAAACAACTCATGGCCCAGGCGCACTACTCACGGCGGGCGACTCGATGAGGCCTGTATCGAGATTATCAGTGAGAAACACTACAGCCAGTGGTCGGCCGCACGGGTCAACATCACGTCTCAATTCCAGGTCGGGACGACGACATGTCCGAAAACGAGCCGTGGAACAAGGGTCGCGCCGTCGGTCAGAAGACAACTCTCTAGCACTATCCGTCCGCTCCATGACCGAGCTCGCGAACCAGAACGATGTCACCCAGCGCTACATCGCGCGGATCATCAAGCTGGCTTTCCTTGCGCCGGATATTCTTCAGGCCGCGCTGCGCGGCCAGCTACCCTCGGATCTCTCGCTCGAGCGCCTGAACGCCGGCTTCCCGCTCGACTGGGACGAGCAGCGCCGGGTCCTCGGATTCTCGCGACGCGCCGAGCGCGCCCGGGCGTCCGGGGCCCCGGGTCCAGCCAATCCGAACCCGCTGATTCGCCCGTAGAGAAACGGCGGCGATTCCCGGGGGATTGCCGGAATCCCGGTTCGGCCTGCAGGCTGCCGAGCCCGCCATGTCGAGCATAACAGCCTGATTTCTTTGACGTTTAGGGTTTGCGCCGGAGACTGCGCCGGGAGACCGGACTGTTTGGCGGAGAGGGAGGGATTCGAACCCTCGGTACGCTTTTGACGTACACACGCTTTCCAGGCGTGCACCTTCAACCGCTCGGTCACCTCTCCGCGACAGGCGCGCGCAAGGGTAAACCACCGACACCGACCGCGCAACGGCGCGGCGCGGCGCTCAGCCCGTCGAGCCGTAGGACTGCTTCTGGGCGACGAAATTGAGAATGTCGGCGTCGGTCAAGATGTCGACGACGCGGCCGCCGACAGTGACCATGACTACCTGATCGGCGAGCAGTGCGTCGGTGACGCCGCTCAGCATGGCGTTGGCGTCGACGACGACGAAGTTGTCCTGGCGCGCTACGGAAACGGGTTCGTCGGGGCTGAGCTCTCCCTCGAACACGGGCCGCAGCAGCATGTGCTCGGACAGCACGCCGACGAGATCGTCGCCGCGGTAGACAGGCAGCTGAGAGATGCCGTACTTCTTGAATTCGGCCACGGCCTCGCCGATGGTGGTGCTCTCGTCGATGGCGTGCAGCGGCTCCTTGCCTTTGTCGAGCGCAGCGAGCACGTCGCGCACCATGACGTTGAAGCTCGAGTCGAGGTAGCCGTTGTCGCGCATCCAGTCGTCGTTGAAGATCTTCGACGCATAGCGGCCACCGGCGTCGGGCAGCAGCACGAGGATGCGCTGCGGGCGCTCGAGCGATGCGGCGTAGCGAAGCGCCCCTGCCACCGCCGACCCGCAGCTGCCGCCCACGTAAAGACCCTCCTGTGTGAGCAGCTTTCGTGTCATGAGGAAGCTCTCCTTGTCGTCGACCACGACGAAGTCGTCGATGACGTCGAAATGGACGTTGTCGGGCAGGATGTCCTCACCGATGCCTTCGACGACGTACGATCTCGCTTCGCAGATCTCGCCCGTGCGGTGGTAGTGGGCCAGTATCGAGCCGCGGATGTCCACGCCGACGATTCGCACGGCGGGCATCTTCTCTTTCAGGTACTTTCCTACCCCGGAGATGGTGCCGCCGGTGCCGACGCCCGCCATGAACACGTCGAATTCGCCGCCGGTCTGGCGCACGATCTCCGGGCCGGTCGTCTGGTAGTGTGCCTCGCTGTTCCAGGGGTTGTTGTACTGGTTGACGTAGTAGGCGTTGGGAATGGTGTGCGCCAGGGTCTCCGCCACGCTGTAGTAGCTGCGCGGATCGTCCGGCGGCACGTTGGTGGGGCAGACGATGACCTTGGCGCCGAACGCGCGCAGGTTGTCGATCTTCTCCTTCGACTGCTTGTCCGCCAGCACGAAGATGCAGCGAAACCCGTGCACCGCGGCGAACATGGCGCAGCCGATGCCGGTGTTGCCGGAGGTGGCTTCGATGATGGTGCCGCCAGGCTTCAGCTCGCCGCTCTCCATGGCGCGCTCGAGGATGAACTTGGCGATGCGCTCCTTGACCGAGCCACCCGGATTCATGCACTCGAGCTTGACGCAGATTTCCGAAGCGACGTGCGCGGCGACCCGATTGAGTCGCACAATGGGTGTCTCGCCGACCGCATCCATGACCGAGTTCATCGCACCTTTCATCGACATTCCTCTGCAAGATAATCCGCGTTAAGTCTGCATAGATTGCGTCGGGGCAACAACCGCGAACCCGTAGCGAAACGGCCGACGATCGTTGTATCGGCGATCTGGCGAGCTTGGCGCGTGCGATGTCGGCCGGCCAGCCCTGCCCCGCTCCGGATCGCCGTTCGCATCGGCGACCGTCGATGCCGTTGCCGTGCGCGATGTCGTCATCGGCAGCATGGGCGTACGCCTAACGTTGTGCCGATCACTGCGGCTTCGGGCGCGACGGCTCCCGCTGGAGGTGCGCGCCCGTTTCATCAGATGTCGCGCAGCCCCTCCGACGGCTCGATACGCGCTGCGCGCAGCCCGCCCAGCGCCGAGGCCAGCACGGCGGTCGTCAGCGTCAACGCGACGGCCACGGCGAAGTGCTCAGGCAGGAGCCGGCAGATCACTTCCCCGAAGCGCAGACCCGGGGCGAACAGCTCGTTCAGCGTATTCTCCACGGCGAGGTAGATCGCCACGGCGAGCATGAGCCCCGACGCGCCCGTAAACAACGCCTGCAGGATCGGAAACCACACGATGCCGCCGGTGTGAAAGCCCACCAGCCTGAGCACGCTCAGCTCGCGGCGCTTGCGGTCGATATTGGCCCACAGGCTGGCGCCCAGCGACAGCGCATAACCCACCATTGCCACCAGCGCGATGATCCAGTAGACGATGCTCAGGTTGCGGTCGATGCTCTGCACGATGACGATGTCCGCGCGCCGCGTGCGCACATCGACGCCGGCCGAGCTCAGCTCGTCATCGAGGCCCGCCACGTCGTCGATCGAGCGGGCGAACAGCCGGAAGCCGCTGAAGGTGCGCTCGTCACGCGCTTCGTCGCCGGCCCAGTCCAACGCCGGAACGGCGCGGCCGTCGCGGAAATCCTCGGCCGCGACGAGCAGCTCGACGCTGACGAAGGCGCCGTCGCGCGCAAAGGCTTCCGGCGGCGCGACCGCAGCGACCTCGAGCGGCAGCTCAACGCGTTCGCGGACATCGCGGTAGACCCGTCGCAAGCTGCCGATGATCTCGCCGCCGGCATCCACTTCGAGCGTCTGTGCGGCGCGATGCGAGAGGATCACCGAGCGGTAGCCGGCGGGCGCCGGCGAATCGGCAGGCAGCAGCGGGTCGCGGTCCGCCGAAGGAATCAGCTCGGTGGAGACGATGCGCAGCCGGGAGGCCTCGGGGTTGGTCAGCTCCATCGTGGCCGCAATGCTGCGGGTACGGGGAAGCACGAAGTCCACGTCCGATCGCGAGGCCATGCGCGCGAACCAGTCCGCATCGAAGCGGCCGGCGCCGACGGAGCGCACCTCGCGGTTGCGAGGGTCCTCGACGAGCGCCTCGACCATGCTGTTGACGACGCCGAACTTGAGCCCGAACAGCACCAGCATCGGCGCGAGCACCGCGGCGAGCGCCAGGACGAAACAGCTCGACATGCGCCACTCGTGCAGATAGTCGCGCAACGCCAGCCGGACGACATCGCGAAAAGGCGCGCGCAGCGATGCCGCCGTCGTCATCGCGCGAACACGGATTCCGTGACGCCGTCCGCGCCGACGTCGGCGAACGCCTGGCTGATACGGCCAAGGCCGGCTTTGTCGACGAGGGCGTGGTCGTGGCTGGCGACGATCACCGTCGTCTCGAAGTGTTCCGCCAGATCGAGAAA
This sequence comes from Arenicellales bacterium, assembly GCA_041550555.1. Taxonomy (GTDB): domain Bacteria; phylum Pseudomonadota; class Gammaproteobacteria; order Arenicellales; family JBFEOO01; genus JBFEOO01. The sequence goes on along the minus strand of JBFEOO010000037.1, from coordinate 30,460 downwards.
CAGCCGCATGATGCGTTCGGACGTCAGTGGGTCGACGGATGCGGTTGGCTCGTCGGCGACGACGATGGACGGTCGATGCGCGAGCGCCCGTGCGATGGCCACGCGCTGGCGTTCGCCCACCGACAGCAGCGCGGGCAGCTTGTCGAGCTGACGGGCAATCCCCAACGCGTCGGCGAGCTCGGCCACCGTGCCGTCGTCGGGCAGCGACAGCAAGCGACGGGACAGCTCGACGTTGTCGCGAACGCTCAGATACGGCAGCAGACCGCCGGTCTGCATGATGTAGCCGATGTGCCGCTTGCGCAGATCGCCGAGACGGTCGCGCCGCTGCGAGGCCCAGAGCTCGGTGAGATTCCAGGACTGTCCGGGGGCCGGCACGAACTCGAACGTCTCGGCCTCGGTGGGTTGCAGCACCATGACCAGGAGATCGAGCAGCGTGCTCTTTCCGCAGCCGCTGTCGCCCACCAGCGCCAGACGCTCGCCGGCGGATATGTCGAGACGCGGGACGCGAAGGCGGAAGTCGGCCCCCTCCGCGGAGCGCACCTTGACCACGTCGCGCAGCCGGAAGACGTGCGGCACCGGGCCGACTTCCCTCAGGGCAGGCGGCCGAGCGCGATGGGAAACACGGAATCGCCCGCCACGGGCCCGCCGTCGAGCGAGATCCACAGGTCCGAATTGTCGTGGATCGCCTGGTAGTAGTTGATCTTGCTTTCGAGCTGATGCAGGAACTCGAGCTGCCGACGCGCCGACCACTGCTCCCACTCCTCCAGCGAGAGTTCCATGATCTCGCCGATGTAGGGCAGATCGTCGATGTACTCGCGCATGTAGCCGAGGTCGGCGAGGTTCTCGCCGGTTCCCGCGGCCCGCGTCGTGCGGGTCGCCGCCCGCGGATCGCGGCTGATGGTCGCGGCAAGGCTCTTCAGGTCGTCGAGGAACGAGCGCGGCGCCAGCAGTCCCTCTTCGGCGGCGTCGAGCACGCGGCGCAGCACGTACTGCAGATCGCTCAGCTGATCCCGAGTCAGCAGCACCCGCACCTCGAGCGATGGACGTCCGGGATCGGCGAATTCCCGATCCACCAGCCAGGCATTGAAAACATCAGGCACCCTGCCGCCCTCGGCCTGCGCCAGATAACGCATCCTGAGCGCGTAGCCGAGCTTCTCGACTTTCTCCTGGAAAGCGCCGAGCGCGTCCTGCTCACGTTCGGGGGCGGCGGTCGCCGGCAGTGCGGGCGGGATACCTCGCGCCGTGTCGCGCACCTGCTCGGTGATCTGCGCCGCCACCGTCTCGAGCGCACGCCCGAACTCCGTCACCGAGCCCATGGGCACGCCGTAGTAGAACTCGCCGATACCGGGGTACTCCGAGAGCTCGCGGTACTGCTCGGCGGCGGACTCGTGATCGCGCACGCCCTGGGGCGTTTTGAGGTGCATCACCCACACGGATATGCCCTTGTCGAGCGCGAGCTGGCGCAACGACGCCGCGTCGAGGCCGGTCGCCGCCAGCGGATCACCGGCGCTACGCGCGCCGGCATCGGTGATCAGCATGACGTAGCGGGCGTCGTAGCCGGACCAATCGATCTCCTCGATGGCGCGCTTGATGCCGGCGTAGGCGTCCTCGATGAAGCCTCGACTCGACACCGTTGCCGTACCAACGTTGGACACGCGGGCGAAGAACGACTCGGGATCGAGCCCTTCCTGGAGCGTTGCGAACAGACGCGTCACGTACTCCAAGCCGGGGGCCGCGTCGGGGTTATCGCGGTAAGCGATGAGACCGAAGCTGACGCGCTCGAGCAGATCGGCGGCCGCCAGCGTGTCGTAGATGCGGCGCACGGCGGTCCGCGTTCGCTCGATGTAGGGATCCATCGACAGCGTCGAGTCGATCACGAAGACGATGCCCGATCGGTAGCTGCGCGGGGATGTCGGGGCGCCGGCCGTCGCCACCGCGGGCGGCGCGAGCGGCACGCTGGCGACCTCGAGCATGAGACCGGGCTCGGCGCCGAGGAACACCTGCTCGTGGCTCAGAATCGGCACGAGGTAGAAGTCCTCGAGGATATCGACGTGCGTCTGCGGCTGAATGGCGACGACGGGGGAGTCCGTCGAGACGGTGCCCTGCTCTGCTTCACGGGCAAGGCGGTGATAGCCGACGATATCGTGCTCGTCCACCAACTGCTTGAGCGAAGCACGATCGCGAAACAGCAGCACACGCTCGCGCCCGAGCGGTTCCTTGAAAGCGACGGTCAGCGACTGGCGCCAATCGATGACCTGCTGGGCGCGTATCCAGCCGGCGATGTCGCCGAAGCTGCTGGTGCCGACCTGCACCCACTGGCTCGTGCCCTCGCCGGTCCGATCGTAAACATAGAACGCGGTGAAGGCCGTCACGGATTCATCGAGCACTGTGGCGCCCTCGTGAGGTCGCGCCGTGAGCACGGCGCCGGGACGCGAGAGCACGCGCTGGTAGAGCGACTGCTTGCCACTCATGAGCAGCGGGCGCTGCTCCTGGGCTGCGAGAGGTGGCGACAGCAGCAGCGCGGTCAGCACGCCGGCGGCCGCCACCGCGGCGATGGCTCCGAATCGACTCATCACAGAATTCTCCTCTTGTGGGATGCCGCGCGCCGTGCCGCTCGGCCGCTCACGACCGCCAGCGCGAGAGCAGCAGCGTCGCATCCTCGTCGCCTGTCGCCGCTGCCTGCTCGACGCGGGCCCGCAGCGGCCCCAGAGCGGTGAGCGCCTCGCCGTCGCCGCCGTCGGCGGCCAACCGGTACCACTTGTAGGCTTGTTCCAGACTCGGCCCGTCGACCAGTCCCTCCGCGTCGGCATAGTGCTCGGGGTCGTAGATTCGCCCGAGCTCCCGGGCCGCCTGTGGAAAACCCTGGCGCGCGGCGAAGAATAGCAGCAGAAACGCGTCCGCGCCCGCTCCCGCCGCGCGCATGGCCAGCGCCTCGGCGAACACGCGCTCGAGGTCGGGCGCGTCCCCGCTTTCGCGCATCTCGGCGATCATCTCCCGCGCCTGTGCGCCGGGTTCGACCGGCGCTGCCGGCTCGGGGACAGCCGCTGGCGCCGGCGCCGTCGTCGCCGGCGCCGATTCCGGGTCCTGCGGCGATAACGGCGGTCGCAGCAGGTACCACACCACGGCCAGGGCCGCGACGCCGAGCAACGTGGCGACGGTGGCTATCGACGCGCGGCCGCGCTCGCGCCGCGCTCTGCGGTCGCCGCCCCGTTTGCCGTGAGTCGCCTCGTCGCGCCGCACTGCCATCAGCCACCGAAGAGTTTGCGTAGGTTGTCGAAACCCGCCTGGTAGAGCGCCGCCATGGTTTTCATCGCCTCGTTCGCGCTGGCACCCGCGGGGTTGAACTCGCTCGACCATTCCACGATCGACTTCTTGTCACCTTCGGCGCGCACGCGTATGGTCGCGACGTAGTTGGATACGGGGTAAGGGCTGTCGACAATGGCGTATGAGTAGACGCGCTCGTCGTCGTCGATACGCTCGAGCCGCTCGACGACGGTGCCGCCGCCGACCAGGCCGAGCTTGCGAATCTGCCCTTCGTTCTCGAGCTCGCTCGTCGTGACGGCGGGGTGCCAATCGGGCAAGCCGTTGAATGTACCGATGAAATTCCACAGCTCGTCGGCCGACGCATCGATCTCCGTGCTCACGCTGACTCTGGTCATGGGGCACCGCCTCTTCGGCTCTTGAACAGAGTTCAAACATACCACCAAACGACGCGGGGTCGCCAAGCGCCGCCGCGCCGGCGGCGGCCCGCGCTGCTCCGGCGCCGCCCGCCGGCACATTGCCTGCGGCGCCTCCTCGCGCGCTGCCTGCTGGGCGCGCTCGCCGCACCGGCGCTCTGCGGTCCCAGCGCGGCGTCCGTTGCCGTGCGCGACGACGCCCAGCGGACGGTGACACTGGCACGGCCGGCCGAGCGCATCGTCAGCCTGGCACCCCACCTCACGGAGATCCTGTTCGCCATCGGCGCCGGCAGCCGGGTCGTAGGCGCCAGCGCATTCAGCGACTACCCGCCCGCCGCGCGCGCCATCCCCCGCGTCGGCGGTCATGCCGGCATCGACGTCGAACGCGTGCTGGCGCTCACGCCCGAGCTGGTGGTCGGCTGGGGCAGCGGCAACCCCCCGGGCGATCTCGAGCACGTCCGAACGCTCGGGCTGCCGTTGTTCATCAGCGAGCCGCGCAGCGTGGAGGACATTGCCGACACGGCGGAACGCCTCGGCCGCCTGACCGGTCGCGTCACCGAGGCCGATGCCCTCGGTCGCGAGGTGCGGCGGCGCGCCGCGTCGCTCACCCGCCGCTACGGCGGCGGCCGGCGCGTCACCGTCTTCTACCAGATCTGGGGCGATCCCGTGATAACCCTCAACGGCGGGCATCTGGTCGGCCGTCTGATCGAGCGCTGCGGCGGTGACAACGTGTTCGGTGCGCTCGCCGCCGTTGCCCCGCAGGTGAGCGCGGAGGCGGTGCTCGCCCGCGACCCTGAGGTCATCATCGCCAGCGGCGCCGACGCGCACGCCCCGACATGGCTCGACGCCTGGCGCCGCTGGCCGAGCCTGCGCGCGGTGCGCCGCGGGCGCCTGCACCACATTCCACCCGATATGCTGCTGCGGCCGACACCGCGCATCCTCGACGGCATGGAAGCCATGTGCCGCCTGCTCGATGCGGCGCGCCGCGATCCGGCCCGCTGAGCGGCGCCCCGCGCGACGGGCCGGCGCCGTCGCGGCGCACGGATCTGCGGCTACCGTGCAGCGCGCCACCGGTGCGCTCGTCTCAGCGGCTGCGCAAGCGCAGCCGCACGAACGCCGTGCGGCCCTTCTCATTGAAGCCGGCGACGGTCTCGTAATCCTCGTCGAGGAGATTGTCGAGCAGCGCCTCGATCAGCAGTGTTTTGGTAAGCGCATAGCCCAGGCGCGCGTTGAGCAGCGCGTAGCCGTCGAGCTCGACCGTGTTGGCCAGATCGTCGAAGCGACGGCCCTGGGCAACGAGGCCCAGATCGAGCTGCACCGGGCCGAGACGGCGGCCGACGTCGAGGCGGCCGTACTTCTTTGCACGCCGTGGCAGCACGTTACCCGTGGCGTCGTCGCGAGGATCGAGCAGCGTCGCAAACGCGGTGGCGGTCCAGTCGGCGACGCGGGCCTCGAGCTCCAGCTCGAGGCCGTCGATCTCGGCGCTGTCGACGTTCACGGGAACCGAGGTCGCGGCGTCGAAGGTGATCAGATCGTCGATCGTCGAGCGGAAGGCGCGCACCGCCCACCGCCCCCAGCTCACATCGCCGGTGAGCGCCACCTCGACCGCATCAGAGCGCTCCGGGTCGAGGTCGGGATTGCTGAAGCCGGGAAAGTACAGATCGTTGAACGTCGGCGCCTTGAAACCGCTGCCGTAGGCGCCGATCAGGCGCAGCCGCTCGTTGATGCGCCAGCCGAGGTCGATGCCTCCGGTGGTTTCCGTGCCGAACTGCTCGTTGTCGTCGTATCGCAGGCGCAGGGCGGCATCCGTGTGCTCGAAGCCCCCCTGCCATTGGGCGAACACGCCGACGTTGTCACGCTCGCTCACGTCGTAGGCGACGGTGCTGTCGACGCGGTCGTCGGCATAGTCGACACCCATGGTCAGCAGCTGCCCGTCGCGGAGCTGGACGTCGTTCTGCCAGCTCAACTGATCGCGGCGCGTGTCGAACCTGCTCACGCGTTGGCCGCTGGTGAAATCATCGGCCTCATCGCGGCTTTGACCGAGCTGCAGCGTCGTCACCCAGGCATCCGTCGCGACCATGCGCAGGCGGGCGTGGGCCGATTGCTGCACGAAATCGGTGTCGTGCGTGGCCTGCGGCGGATCGAAGCTCGAGTCGTACTCGGTGTTGCCCGCGGCGCGCAGCAGACCCACGTCGAGCTCGGCGCCGTTGCCGAAGCCGTGGCGCAGGCTCGCCGAGAGCGACGCATTGTCGTAGCCGTCGTCGTCCGGGTTGCCCCCCTGCTGCGCGTCGATGCCGTCGGAGTCGAAATAGCCGGCCTGCACGCTGTAGCGGGTCTCGCCGAGGGGACCGGACACGCCGGCGGTGATCTGCGCGGTGCGATGCGAGCCATAGCCCCCACTCGCGTTGTAAGCGGCCTCGTCGGTCCCGCGCCGCGTAAAGATGTGCACCACGCCGCCGATGGCTTCCGAGCCCCACAGACCCGAGCGCGGACCACGCACGATCTCGATGCGCTCGATCTGCTCGAGCGGGATGAACTGAAATGCCGTCGTCCCCGCGGTGGCGGAGAACTGCTTGACGCCATCGACCAGCGTCAGCACCTGGTCAGGATCGGTGCCGCGCAGAAACAGCGCCGTGTTCTTGCCGTAGGCGCCGTTGCGGACGATGTCGATCCCGGGTCGGCCCTGGAGCAGCTCTGTCAGGTCACGCGCCGTGCTGCGCTCGATCTCCTCGCGCGTGATAATGGTCACGGGCGCCAGCGTCTCGTCGACGCTGCGCGCGGTGCGCGTCGCCGTGACCACGATCGGCTCGCTGGTTTCGGCCGCAGCAGGACCGTGCGGATGAGTGACGGCGACGGCGATGACCGACGCCACGATGACGCTCCTCATGATGCCCCTCCGGCGCGCACACCCGCGCGCAGTGAACGCCTGCCGAGGGCCGCGGAGGGTTTGCGATACCGAGCGCGTTCCGGTGCCACCCGCCGCGACACTCGAGCCTTGTGTCCACAGGCCGGTCTCCGGGCTTACGAGTGAGCGACGAAGCGCTCCGAACCGGTGCCTTCCCATCGGGCTGCGTCTGGCCCGCCGCTCTCGCGGCCATCGCGCAGCGACGCGCGTCGCACGGCACCTGAAGCCAGCGCGTGCGGGCGCGATTCGACAGTGGCGTGGTTACCCGTTCTTCACTCGTCTACCGTTGCGGGGGCAGCGCCGGCATTGCGCGGCGGCGGTAACTCGCACCGCGCGCACCGGCTTCCCGATTCACCCCCGAGCGCCGAGCGGCCTCGAGGGCACCTGCAGACAGCGCGGTCAATCTACTCGGCGCCCACGCGGCGTGTCAACGCGCCGCCGCTCGGCTGGGCCCGGAGGCGCCGACACGTAAGCTTCAGGCCGGCAGATAAGCCCTGTCTGTGCCTTGCGCAACGATTCGGATCGGATGACGGTACAGGCGCTCGAGCGTCCGCGCGTCCACCGCCTCATCCCTCGCGCCGATTTGGTGATCGCCGTCACCGAAGAGCAGCAGCAGATGATCGCAAAAGCGCACGGCGAGGTTGATGTCATGGAGAATCATCAGCACCGCGGCCCCGGTCCGGCGAGCACGCTCGCTGACCAGCTCGAGCATGCGAATCTGATGACGAAGGTCGAGATGGTTGGTCGGCTCGTCGAGCAGATACAGCTGTGGCGCCTGGGTGAGCAGCGTGGCAATGCCGACGCGGCGGCGCTCGCCGCCCGAGAGCGTGGCGAGCGGCCGCGCGGCGAGCGAAGCGATACCGGTGTCGCCGAGCGCCTCCAGCGCGAGCTGGCGGTCGCGGGCGCTCTCCCATTGCCAGGGCTTGGCATGGGGATGGCGCCCGATGAGGGCGGCGTCGAGGACCGTCGTTGGAAACGGGTCGGGGTCGTCCTGAAACAGCACACCGATCGACTGTGCCGCGCGCCGCCGCGGCAGGCACGCGAGCTCGGTGTCGTGCAGCAGCACGCGGCCGGCGGCGGGCGGGCGCAGCCCAGCCAGGGTGTGCAGCAGGGTGGTCTTGCCGACGCCGTTGCCGCCCAGCATGCCCCAAATCTCGTTGCGCGCGACCGCCAGGTTGAGCTCGCGGCAGACCCGCTGCTCACCAATGATGACATCGAGCGCTTCGGTGCGCAGCAATGTCACGAGGAGAACGGGCGCGCCCCGCGGTGGAGCAGAACCAGAAACACGGGCACACCGACGAAGGCCGTCACGACACCGACGGGCAGCTGCTGCGGTGAGAGCAGCGTGCGCGCCAGGGTGTCGGCGCAGACCAGCAGCGTGCCGCCGAGCAGCACCGCCGCCGGCACCAGTCGGCGGTGATCCCCCGCTCCGAGAAGACGCAGCGCGTGTGGCACGACCAGACCGACGAACCCGATGCTGCCGGCGATCGTCACGGCGGCGGCAGTGGCCAGCGAGCCCGTAACGTAGAGCACCACGCGAAGCGGACCCACGGCTACGCCCAGTGCGCTGGCCTGCAGCTCGCCGTAGGCAAGCAGATCGAGCTGACGGGCCAGCGCCATCGACACGGCCAGCGCGCCGGCCAGCACCACGATGCCGCTGGCCGTGGGGCCGCCGTGGCCGAGATCGCCCATGAGCCAGAAAAGCATGGCGCGCAGGCTTGCGTCGGGACTGATGGCCAGCAACAGGCTGATCAGCGCACCCCATCCCGCGGCCACGACGACGCCTGTGAGCAGCAGGCGCGTCGTGGACCAGGCGCCCCGCCCGCGGGCGAGCGCGAACACGAGCACCATCGAGGCCAGCGCTCCGGCGGCGGCCGCCGCCGATACCGTGCCTGCCCCGACACCGGCGAGGATCGCCGCGAGCGCCGCCACGGCGGCGCCCCCCGACACGCCGAGGATATACGGATCGGCCAGCGGGTTGCGCAGCAGCACCTGCATGTGCACTCCGGCCAGGGCGAGCATGCCGCCGACGACGAACGCTGCCGCGGCGCGCGGGGCGCGCAGCTCCCAGAGGACGCTCTGATGGAGCTCGCTGCCGGTCCCGCGCAGCGCGTTGAGCAGCTCCGCCGCCGTCATGGTCACGCTACCGCTCGCCAGGGCCACGACGATGCTCGTCAGCGCGAGCAGCACGAGCACGCCGAGCAACGCGGCTGCGCTGGGCGATGCGACGGTGGCGCGCGTCGGCGCAGCGGGGCCGGGCAAGGTGTCGGTGCGGCGGCTCACACCAGCGTCTCACGTCTCAGAGCGATCGGCGTCGTCTGAACCTGGCGCGGCCTCGTGCGAGCCACCCTCGGGCCACGGCGCGAAAGGAAACGGCTTGATCTCGCTGGTGAGGGTGACGTAGCGCAGGATCTGATAGACGTACTCGCTCAGACCAGCGCCGAAGTCCAGCAGCAGTGCGTTGCGGGTCCCGGTCACCAACACGAAGCCGAACTGCAACACGACCACCGCGACCACGACGATCTCCGTAACGGTGTAGATCAAGCCGAACAGGATCACGAACAGCACACGCCGCCACGTCTCGCCGCGGCTGAGATTCTCTTTCAACCCTTCGCCCATGATCGCTTCCTCGCAAACTGGCCGACGCCAATGCGGCTGGCCCTCGGGTTGTATTGTGACGCGTCGGCGCGGTCGTTCACAGTGCCGGCCCGTGGCACGGTGAGGCGGGCGCTCTCTCGGCAATTGCCGCGCCTCTCGAAGAGCGAACGGCGTGGCAGGCACCGCTGCGCAAGAGCGGCGAACGGCGTAGATCTCAGGTGAGGTGTTTCGCTATCTGCAACGCCATGGTCGCGCGGTGCGCCACGACGTCGTCGTAGAAGCGCAGCTGGGCGGTCGCCTTGGCATGATTTTGTTGGTACAGGTCGGGGTAGCGCGCGCTGTCCAGCGTGAAGTAGCGCTCCTCGAAGGCATCGGTGAGGAAGCGTGCGGCAAGCTCCAACGTCAGCAGCTCGAGTCCCGCCGGAATCGCCCGCCGCTCGTCCGCGGTCAGGAACCGTGCGGTGCTCAGATAGCCATCGAGGAACGCCGCAAAAATCTCCGCTGAGAATGCGGCGTGGGCGGGGGTGTCTTCGTCGGCGAGGTTGCACCAGCTGCGCAGCGCATCGCCCAAATCCACCCACAGCGGGCGTCGACCGAGGGTGTCGAGATCGAGCAGCGCGATTGCCGCGCATCCGCTCGGATCGAAACGCACGTTGCTGAGCTTGAGGTCTCCATGGGTGATCCGCAGCGGAACGTCGCAGGCACGCGCCTCGAGCGCCGCGAAAGCGTCGAGCACGCGTTCGACCATCGGGTGCAGGCTGCGCCGACGCGGACCCTGCGCCGCGCTGCCGGCGGCGTCGCGCAGCCGCGCCATGATGAGCGGGGTGTCGTGAAACCCTGCGAGCTGATGCTCAAAGGCGTAATCGAGATCACGCACGGCGTCATGGAAACGGCCGACCAGCGCCGCGGCGCTGGCTGCCCGCGCCGCGTCGAGACCGCTCTCGAACGAGCGTCCGGGGACATGGGTCAGCAGGCGCCAGCATCGCCCGTGGTGCTCGACGCCAAGCGCGCCGTCGCGGGTGCGCACCAGCCGCGCCGTGAGCAGCCCCTTGCCGTCGAGGTGGCGGCTGACGCGGTCGACGTCGGCGAGCACGGCCGCCGAGAACATGGGGTGCAGTCGCTGCACAACGAAGGTGCCGCTTTGCGCCTCGACGCGAAACGTCTCGTTGATGCGGCCGCTGCCGTAGGCGGTGACGGCCATGACGCCGCCGAGATCGAAGTGCTCGAGCACCGCCGCCGGCGGCGATACGGCATCGGCCCGCCTGTCGGAAGTTTCGGTCAATTCAGCTGTAAGACGCGGTCAGCGGCGAAGCGTGCGACGTTATAGTAAGTGGCGCGTGGCAGCAATGCCAGTCTCCTCAGCTTCAACGAATCGACCGAAATATCATGCGCATCGTTTCCCGTTCTTTGCTTTGTTTCGCTTTGGTTTCCGTGCTCGGCGTCGCCGCATGCAGCGGTAAGGGCTACCACGGCGCGGCACTGATCGAGTCCGTGCCGGCGGGCGCGGAAGTCGTCGACCTCGAGAGCGACGCCGTGCTCGGCACGACGCCCGTCCGCGTGTGGTGGCGGCGCAATGAGAGCGAGCGCCGGCTCGTCAACGTACGGCTCCAAAAGAGCGGATATCGCGATAAGACGACGGCCTTCTGGGTGACGTTGGATCACCGCAACCGGCAGGCGGCGGAAGCGGATCCGCAGCAGATCAACGTCAATCTCGAGCAGGAGGACAACTGAGCGATGATGAGAGACGCACGGCTGTGCGAACACCGCCTGCTTCGGGTTGGGTTTGCCGTCGCAGCGCTGTTCGCGTTGGGCGCCTGCGCGTCGACGCAGAGCACCATACCCTTTACCATCCAGTCCGATCCCCTCGGGGCCTACGTGCTGATGCAAACGCAGACGGAGGACGGTACACCGTCGGACTGGGTCTATCTCGGCAACACGCCGCTCACCACCAATCGGACCCTTCACACCGGCGGCCCGCACAAGAGTGATACGGTGACCGTGCGTGTCATGCGTGAAGGCTACTTCGATCAGAGCAAAGCCTGGAAGGCCGGCAGCCTGCCCTCGGAGGTCAAGGAGTCGGGCAAGCTGTTCTGGAATCCGAAGCTCGTACGCCAATAGCGCGCGCGGTCCGCGGGGGGCTCAGTTGTTCTGCGCGCCCTGGTCCACCCAGCGGCTAATTGTTTCGATCTGTTTCTTGTTGAGCTCGGTGCCGCCGCCGTAGGGCATGCGCATGTTCGGGTCGGCACTCGAGTGCACGTAGAGCACCAGGCGGCTGGTGCTGGCACTGCCGGCGTCGACGATGCTGTTGGCGCCGGATCCGTGCATGATCTCCTCGTAGCTGTCGAGCTTGCGCCCACTCCTCTCGACGCCGACGCCGCCCTCCGCGTGACACGCCACACAGTGTTCCTGGAGAATGGGCTGAACGTCGCGCGAGAAGCTCACCTCGGCAGCACCATCCCCGCTGCAGCCACCGAGCACGCTCACGAGCAGCCCCAACGCCGGGGGCGCCGCGCGGAGACGGTCCCGCCACCGTGGTTCGAATCCGACGCGGTTACGGCGCCGCGCGCTGCGTCTCGATAAGGACATCGCGTCTCACGGGCTGTTTAGCTTCCCGCGCGTCAGCGTCTCACCGTGTTGCCGATCTTCGTCGAGGGGCTGCGGCGAGCGCGGCGCGGCCCCCGCCGCCCCGCGCTCGCTCGAGCGTCCGTGCCTCGACTCAGCCAAAGGCGTCGGAGGTGATGGACCGGTACCACGCCGCCTGGTAGCTCGCCTCCTTTGCGTAATAGCGGTCCGATTCGTCGACATCGGTAACGCCGCCCGACACGCGCTTGATGGCGCCTTCTTCGAGGCGGTAGACCGCGGCCACGGAGATGCCGTACTTCTCCGAGAGCAGGCTGTAGCACGTGTTGGCATAGGTGGGTGCCGGGGGCTCCCTGCCGGCGAGACGCGACGCGATTACCGCAGCACAGTTCTTTGCCTGCGACGCCGCCGAGTGGCCGGACTTGGGCATGGCGCCGGCAACGCTCGCGTCGCCGAGCACGTACACCCCTGCGGCGACTTTGGACTCGAAGGTGCCCTGGTCGATCTCACACCAGCCGTCCGTGTTGGTCAGCCCGGCGTTCTGGACGAGATCGTTGGCCTGCTGGCGCGGGATGAAATTGATCACGTCGCCTTTGAAGGTATCGCCGAACTCTTTCTCTACCGTCATGGTGGAGGGGTCTACCTTGACCACCCGCCCGCCGTTGGTCTCGTTGACCCACTCGATCATGCCGGGATAGAGCCTATCCCACCCCGCGTGGAAGGCCTTCTGCTTGGAATGGGTATCGTTGGAGTCGACGATGACCACCTTCGACCTGGGCTTGTTGCGCTTGAGGTAGTCGGCGATGAGACTGGCCCGTTCGTACGGCCCTGGCGGACAACGGAATGGCGTGGGCGGCGGCACGATCAGCACGGTGCCACCGTCTGCCATTGCCATGAGCTGCCTGCGCAGCAGCATTGTCTGATCTCCAGCCAACCACGCGTGCGGCATGGTCTCGGCGACGGCGTCGTCGTTTTCCACCCACCCGTATTTGAACGAGATGCCCGGCGAAATCACCAGCATGTCCCCGGCGACGGTCTGCCCGCCTTTGAGCGAGACCGCGCCGTTGGCAGGGTCGATGCTCGTTGCCTCGTCGTTGACGACCTTGACACCGCGATTCTTGAGGCCGTCGTAGCCGTGCGTAATGTAGTCGATGTCGTGCAACCCAACGATAACCTCGTTGCTGCCGGGGCACGTCACGAACTCCGTCTTGCGTTCGATCAGCGTGACGTCGACGTTCGGCGCCCAGCGTCTCAGATAGTTGGCACAGGTGGCACCGCCGAAGCCCCCGCCGACGATCACGACTTTGCCGCTGGCCTGGGCCAGCACCCGCGTCGGCACGCCCAGCACGCCGAGGCCGGACAGCGCACCTGCCGAACCGAGCAGACCGACGAACTCTCTTCGTTTCATGTCTCGCATCGCGCTCCCTCCTTACTCCAGATTCGCGAAGTAATCGGCTATTGCCTTGAGCTCATCGTCGGTGTAGCCGGCCGCATGTCGCCCCATTATGGTGGCCTCTTCCTCGCCCGACGCGAACGCCTTCATCGTCTCGAACAGATCATCCGCCTCGATGCCGGCGAGCTGCGGGATAGACTTCGAGCCCGTGCCGTCGGTGCCGTGACAGGTCGAGCACATTGATGCCAGCAGCGCACCGCGGCTGACACCCGCGTCTGCCTCGACCTGCTCCGCCGGCGGCATCGCACACGCAGACAGCAGCACGGTCACCGCGCTCAACGTACCTACCCTGGTGTGGAACATATGCGTCACCTCCTTCGCTGGTGAGAGCTATGCCTTTGTTGGTACGACATCTGAACGAGCCTGCAATGTATCAAAAAACCAGGAACCCCGGGCACCCTCCTGCCCCGACCTCACTGCGCCGAGCGGGGCGGCTGTCTCCCGCGCACCGACAGCGGCCGCGCCGGACGAACACTCACGCACTCCCGCAGGCCGTGCAGAGGTGTGCGGGATGCTCGAGGCCGATCGGGGCGCCGGCTTCTGCGTTACAGGCCGGCGCCGCAACTCGGCTCGTCTTCGGGAATGCGCCACGCGTGACATCCACGCATGCGAGCTCCCAGCCAAGGATGGGCAGCCGAAAAAACGCTCACATCGCCCGCCGCGCACGGTTGCTATCGGCTCAGGCGCGCGCAGACCCGGCTGCAAAGCGATCGCCTTCGGCCTCATCGCCGAGATAGTGATGAACGAGCTCTGCGGATACGACATCGGGCAGGGCCTCGATGGCCTGCACACCCGCGATTTCATCCTCCTCGGACGCCGCCGCCTGGACGACGATGATGCGGCCGTAGCCGTCGCGATGGTGCACCGCGACCGCCGGCAAATCGTTGAGCGCGGCGATGCAACGCTCGACGGTCGTCGGCCGCGCAACGACGAGTATCGCCGACAGAGTCATGAAACCCTCCGCTGGAGCCATTCGCCCGAGATGGCATTGTGAGCGAGGTCTCCGTTGCTCGCTTTGACCAACGTCAAGGAATTCGCTGTCTGCCAGCCCGCCGCATCGCGCACGGCGGCAGGCTCGGCTGAACGCGTGAAGACGGCGCGTGGGTGCCCCGCCACGCCCCTGGCACGAGGCGGGTAAGCGCGGCCGACGGGCGAAGGCCTTGCGGGGAAGGCTCTCGCAGCGACGGCCTCAGCCCTTCGGAGCAGGCGCTCAGCCGCTCGCTGGCGTCGCGGGGATACCGATTGCGGATCGAACAGCGCGATCATCGTCGTGTAGAGCTGCGGGTCGAACATGACGACCATCGGGTTGCGCGACGGGAGCGGGTTCGTGAAGCGCATCGATACGCGCATCATCGTCTCGAAGTCGGTGAGGCCATGCAGCCACGTGTCCCACATGACAGGCTCGGTGGAGCATTTCATCATCAGGTAAACCGCTTGCGGCTCACTGATGGCGTTCATCCACTGCAGGAACTCTCGCGGGCTCGAGAACATGTCTGCCATGATCTCGACGTCCGTGAACGCCTTGAGCCACGGGCGCAGCTTCTCGAAATCCGCCGCCGTGGCGCCGGGGTTGAATTCGCGAGAATACTGCTGCGCTTTCTCGAACTGGTGCTCCCGCTGCCAGCGACGATCCTGGGTCTCGTACGCCGCAACAAAACCGCGCACCCTGGTCTGGATCAGCATCCGCGGTTGTCGCAGCCGAGAATCCTGCCGGTACGGTAGCGGGTCAGCGGAGGGACTGTCGGCAGAGGCCGGCTCAGGCGCCGGGCCGGCCGCCTGCGGCGCTTGGACCCATCGGACAGGAAAAACCGCCCAGCATCGCGAATCCTCCGAGCATCTCGCGCATTAACGGAATCCCCCCCACGATCGGGCATATCACCGCGCGCATCTGATCGAAACAGGCTTCGGCCGGGCCGCCAGCAGCCACCGCCCCGGCATCCGCCCGTCGCAGCGCCTGAGCGGCAGCGCGCTGCTGCCGCTCGCGCTCGGCTGCGGCCGCGCCCACCACGCTCTCGACCGCCGCGGCAACCGCCGTCCGCGCATCCGGCACACCCACCGCCGCGACCAGCGGGCCCAGCTCGGGCGGCTGCACAGCACCGACGGCGGCCACGACCAGCCATGCTGCCGAGGGCACCGGCGGCGAGGGCTCGTCAGCCGCTTTGAGCGAAGCGGTTTGGCTGAAGATCCACAGCCCGCTGCACGCCAGAACTAGGTAGACTACGCGTGAAGTCCTTCCGATAGCCAATGGGTCTCTCCCTTGCGCACTCGCTCTTACGCCGATGGTACTACACTCGCTCCGTCTCTATAGTGCGAGGCTGCCGCGCCAAGGATTCGTTTTCTGAAGCATCGGACGCAGCATCGCGCCGGCTCTGGACCGAGGTCAGTCGCTGTGCGGGCCGGAGGGTCGACGAGTTGACAAACGGGCACGTACCGGAGCGGAGGTGCGGCCTCGCACCTGATGCTATCGTCCGACGACCGAAGCGCGAATGCTGAAACCCGTCGACCCTAAGGCCGCCCTGGCCGTGGCCGCGATGACGGCGCTGCTCGTCGGCAGCGCCGGTAGCGCCCTTGCCGCCGATGCGTCCGGACTCACCGAGCTGGTGACAGCCCCGCCGGCGCCACAGATCGAGCTGCGCGATATCGACGGGCGGAGGCACAGGCTCTCGGACCTCCGCGGCAAGGTCGTGCTGGTCAATTTCTGGGCCAGCTGGTGCCCGCCCTGCCGCGCAGAGATGCCGTCGCTGCAGCGCCTGTGGGATCGACTCAGGCACACGGATTTCGTGGTGCTGGCGATTGCCGCCGGCGAGAGCAAACGCGACGTTGTCGGCTTCGACTTCTCCCTGCCCGCCAGGCTGACTTTCACCCTGCTGCCCGATCCCGACTTCGACGCCACCCAGTACTGGCCCGTGCGCGGACTGCCGGCGTCGTTCGTCATCGATACGCGGGGGCGCGTCACGCACGTCGCCCACGGTGCACGCCGCTGGGACAGCCCGCATATCCTGGCGTTGCTGCGCACACTCATCGACACCGCGCCGGGCAGCATCCAGGAGCCCGTGGCGGCATTCCGGAAACGGCCCGCGCTCCCCCGGTTGCCCGGATCTCGGCGCCGCGCCCCGTGCGGCCGCCTCGGTGCAGCCTCGAACCCACCTCCCGGACCCCAGCCCAACGCCCTCCTCGTCCGCGGTCGCTTGTCTGCCAATCAAAAGCCCAACCGAGAGCCCCGGTGAGCACCTGCGCACTCACCGCGGTGGCACCACGTCCCGGGGACACCAACCGGCATCATGCTCACGCCCGCGCTGCGCGCGTGCACGACACGAGATGGGTCGACGCCCGGCGCTGTCGGGGTGATCCGGATCAATCGCGTGATGGTAGCGAAGCTGTATCCTGCACCAAGCTCGAGACGTCGATAGTTGTTGACGTAGATCAGAACATCAGATAGTTCTTATATTAGATTTTCCTGATTTATAGGCTTGAGGACAGCAACAATGCGCAGACAACTCCTATTGGCCGCCGCTTTTACGCTTGGCATGGGACTGACCTCGTTCCAGGTCGCCGCCCAGGAAGGCAGCGCGCAACAGGCGCAGGTTCCCAACTGGTTCGATCCGGGCACGTGGGCCAGCGCCGCGCAGCCGGGCACCGCGGGTGCCTCCATCGGGTTCGACCCGAGCGCTTGGGCCGCCACCGCGCCGCCGGGCACCGCCGGCGCCTTCAACTGGTTCGCCCCGAGCAGCTGGATGGGCATGGGCGTGCTTGGGCAGCAGGGCATGCCCCACTTCAATCCGGCGCACCCCGCAGGCTGGGCGGCATTCATGAATCCCGGCACCTACGGGGCCCTGATGAATCCGGCCACTTACGGCCAGTTCATGAGCCCACAGTTCTACATGCAGTTCGCCAATCCCAACAGCTGGCTCGCATGGATGAACCCGGCCGCCTACGGGCAGTTCATGAACCCCATGACCTACATGCAGTGGATGAACCCCGCTGCCTACGGGCAGTTCATGAACCCCATGACCTACATGCAGTGGATGAACCCCGCGGCTTACGGGCAGTTCATGAACCCCATGACCCACATGCAGTGGATGAACCCGGCGGCTTACACGCTTCCGGGTGTTCAGCCGGGAACGCTTCAGGCGGCCACCCCACTCAACTGGTTCGATCCCAACGCGTGGGCGCAGATGTGGCCGCAGCAGACAGCACCCGCCCCCGGCCAGGAGCCGGCCGGCGAGCCTGCCCAGTAGAGCGTAGCCGGCGCAGCTGGCCGCAGCGGTGGCACGGCACGTCCGGGATGACGACATCTGAGCTGGCGGGGTCGATCGGCTGCCGCCGTGCGGGGTGTCTCGCGTGGATCGACAACGTTTTGCAACGGAGGACCTAGCCTGATATGCGTAGACAGCGGATTAGACGGGCCGCCTGCGGCCTTCTGCTCGCCGGCCTGGCCGCAGCGACTGCCCATGCCCAGTATTACGGTCAGCCTGTGCCGCCAATCTATCCGATGATGCCGATGGCGCCCGCGGTCCCGCCCCCGGGCATGGTGGGCGTGCCCACGCCCGGTGTACCCGCAATGCCCGGCATGGGCATGGGGCTGCAGCACCGGGGCGCTGGCCCGCTGGCGGCGCTCAATCTCAGCGCCGAGCAGCGCGAACAGATCGCCGCGATAGGCAAGGAGTTTTGGGCCAAGAACGTCGCCCTGATGAGTAAGATCGGCGCCCGCTTCGGGGCGCTGCGCGCGCTCTTCGCCGCCGAGCCACCCGATGCGGCGGCCATCGGAGCCGCCTACGGCGCTATCTTCGACCTGCAGCGCCAGGCGGTGGAAGCCGCTGTCGAGCAGTACAACCGGCAGGTGGCGGTTCTCTCCGACGAGCAGCGCGCCCTCTGGCAAGGCATGCGAAAGCAGATGCTGCAGTGGATGATGCCGCCGACGTCGACGCCCTAGCGCGTCAGCGCCCCCAGCCGGAGGGCACTGCCGTCCCCTTCCCCGCCCGACGCCGCTCGGGCGAGGCGAGCCGGGCGACGCCTTACGCAACGGTCGGGTTGGCCGGACAGCGCTGGCGAACACCCCAGCGCGCCATGGAGCGCTCTGCCGTTCGCGCGTCCCGCCGGGCCGCCGCCGTTATCCACAATCTCTGTGGATAATCATGTGGAAAAGCCATGGAAATTCGAAGCGAGCCTCCACATGACGGGCACTTAAGCGTTCTGCCCAAAATATCATCAGCTTTTTTCTATCGTTAAAACATAGAGTTACAGGCTAATCTTCAAGTCACATATGGAACGGTATCGATATTTTGCTGACGCGATTATCGTTTCCCCGCATTGTGCACAACTCGCCGTCCGGAACACCGCCGTACAGCCGGGCGGCCTCCGGAAACACCCCAGCGATGGGACCGTCACGCCGTGACCGCTGCCGGGCGCGCTGAGACGCGCCCGGCTCGCTGCTCGCTGACGGCGTCCTCAGCGGAGAATCTGTACGAGGATGATCAAATTGCCGGCCCATCCCGCCGCGAACGAGAGGGTTCGGACCCAGGGGATCCCCGCCATGTAGACGCCCGCGTGGACCAGCCGCGCCCAGAAGAAAAGCCGCGCCCCGAGTGCGGTGACCTCATTGGCCGTTCCGGAGAGGTGCGCAACCAGCACCAGCGCCGCGAACGGCGCCAGGTTTTCGACCAGGTTCATGTGGGCGCGGTACGTTCGCTGCGCCCACTGCGGTAGATCCGAGTAGTCCCCCTGGGGGTTGCCTGTCATGCGCACCAGCCCTCGCACGCCGATGCCGGCGAGAATGTACGGAATCCACAGCAACAGGCATAACAGCGTGCTGTAGGTGAGCATGCGCAGATCGGTGGTGAGTACCAGCTCGCTAGACATGACGTGCTCCTCGGCGGCGCCGTGTGAAATCCAGCATTGATTTACATCAACGGGTCGGCTCCTGCCACGGCCGCAACGAGCTGGCCCGACAACCGTACTGTGCGGGACGAATGAGCGGCGGGACGTACGGCGCGGTCTTCGCAACAGGGTCGGGTGCCGGGCGGGCATCATGCCGCGGCACGGCGTCGCCCATGAAGCCAGCGCAGGGCGCCCAGCGCCGCGAGCAACCAAGGCAGCACGACGAGGTTGAGCGAACGCCAGCCGACATGCTGGTAGAGGAAGCCCGATGAGAATGCCGTGATCGCTACCGTGGTGAAGATCAGAGAATCATTGAAGCCCTGCGCCTTGGCTTTGTCGGCGGCGTCATAGGTCTGGGTCAGCAGGTGGGTGGCACCGATGAACATGAAATTCCAGCCCACACCGAGCAGCGCCAGGGCGACCCAGAAATGGCTGACCGTCGCACCGCTCACGTTGGTGGCAACGGCACCCACGGCGAGCAACGCTCCCCACTGCATGACCTGCCCGACCCCGAAGCGGTCGATCAGCTGCCCAGTGACGAACGAGGGTGCGAACATTGCGAGAACGTGACCCTGGATGACGAACGCCGTGTCCCCGAAGTGGTGTCCGTTCGCGTGCATCGCGAGCGGGGTCGCAGTCATCAGCAGGTTCATCACGCCATACCCCGTCAACGCTACCAGTACGGCGACGGAGAAGCCCGGCCGCCGTGCGATGACCGCGAGTGGCCGTCCCGGCATAGCGCGCTCCTCGACGCCGGGAGGGGGCATGCGGGCCAACCCGAGCAGAGCGAGCGAGAGCCCGTAGAGCACCAGCAGGCTGGCGTAGCTGCCCGCAAACTCCACCGTGAACAGATCGCGAGTCAGTCGCGCCAGGTTGGGGCCAAGAAAGGCCGCTATCACGCCGCCGCTCATCACATAGGCGATGGCCCGGCTGCGATACGCCGTTGACGCGACGTCCGCCGCGGCAAAACGGTAGTACTGACCGAACGCGTTGAACACGCCGATCAGCGCTGCGCCGACGCAGAAACCGACGAAGTGTCCGGCGACGACGGCAAGCGTGGAAAGGGTAGCGCCGAAAACACCGGCGAGCAGGCCAACCACGAAGCCGGCCCGTCGGCCGATCTGTTTCATCAGGAGCGATGCCGGAAAGGTGCTCGCCAAGGTGCCCACGAACATCACGGCGAGCGGCAACGTGGCGTAGTCGCTCTGAGGGGCGAGCGAGGCACCGACCAGTGCCGCGACGGCAATCAGCAGCGAGTTGGCCGACATCATGAGCGCCTGGCAGAGTGCCAGCACGAGTACGTTGCGTTTCATTGCCCCCTTTGTTCTTGACCTTATTCGACATCGCCACGGCGCCGGCGCGCGAAGGCAGGCAACGCAAGCGCCTGCTCATGACGCGGTGATGGCCGGCCGGCGATGATACACTGGGTCGGTCGCTAAACCCCGGGGACCCTCGAATGGCCTGCCGCACGCGCCTCGCGCTACGGGCCACCGTGGCGCTGTGCCTGATGTCGACCCTGTGCGCCGTCGGCGAGAAGGCCTTTCGGCTGCTCGGCAAGGATGCGCAGGCCTCACGGGGCGCGCGCAGCCTCTCCATCCTGCTGGCGGCGGGCGTGGTGCTCGTGCTGGGCTGGATACCGGTAGTGGACGTGCTGGTGCCGCTGCTGCTGATACTGGCGGGCGCCGGTGCCATCAAGCTGAGCGCCTATCGCTGGTACGTAGGCAGCCGTGCGCCCGCTGCGTGACGGGCTAGCGGGAGGCTGACGGGCGTGCATCGCCGCGCCGAGTTGGGCGCGGACAGGGACCGCCGAAGCAGAACCGCCGGGGTCGCGATGGCGGCTCACATCACAAGGCGCTGCGTCGAGCTGCAGTTCGAGGACGATCCAGTCAGTCGCCTCGTAATTTCGCCGCGCCAGCGGATTTCGCGAGGCATAGTCGAAGCGCTTCGGGCCGGCGATCACGCGAGACACGCACCTGGCGTAGAGGCTGCGGCCGCGCTCGTACCACTCGGCGTCCTCCACCCACACCAGGGTCTCGGCTGCGCGTGACAGCCTCCGGAGACGCTCGCGGTGGTCGTCCGGCGACAGGAACACTCTTTCGTCGTATGACCGAAACGGTCTCGGCAACAGCGCATTGACGCGCAGCGGCGACAGCAGCATGGCGCGCTGGGGCAACACCGAGTCCAGCCAACGCGTGGCATCGTAGTGCAACGCCGTTTTACCCATGACCCGGTGGCGCTCGCTTTCGCTGAGCGCACCGGGGAACAGCAATGCCGCCGTGTACACGGCCATCGTCGCGACGACGGCACCCTGCGCGACCAACGCGTACTGAAATACCCGTTTGCGCGGGTTCCACGCCGACGCCACGGCAGCGCCGGCGATCGCGAGGTAGGATTCGAAGGCGAATCGCGCAGAAAGCTGGCACAGCAGCAACACGAGGACCAGCATCATTGCCGCGCAGCCCAGCAGCGCCTTGCTCGGGCGGTCGGCCCTTGTGATGGTCAGGAACGCGAGCATGCCGATGCCGAGCACGTTCGAGCCGACCAAGAGGTTCGGGCTGAAGATCCATTCGAGCGGCAGCGCCATCAACCTGGCGAGCGAGACGCCTCCTCCGATGTTTCTGAGGTAATCGCTGAATCTGACGACATGATCCTCTGCTTCGACAAAGAATCTCTCGAGCAGCGGGGAAACAGGATCCCCGTAGAAGTAAACATTTCGGAGCAGATTCGGCACCACGATCAACGAGAGGGAGATGGCCAACGCGCCCAGCGCAAAACGCAGCGCTGCTCGTTGACGGCAGCGAAGCAGGCCGTAGACCAAGACGACGCTCCCGCTCAGCAGGAACGAGTACTTGTTCGCCATCGCGTAGGCGACGCAGACAAAAGCCACCGCCGTCGTTCGACGCGTCAGGGGCCTTTCCGAGACCAACAGAACCAGTCCGAGCATCAGGGCGGCGGCCGGAAAGAGCTGCGGTTTCTGATTCGGCACCAAGAACATCAGCAGCGGGCAGGTCAGCACCAGCAGCGAGCCCAGCACTCGCGCTCTGCGCTCGCTCGCCAAACTCACCACCGCCGTCCAGACCACGATCAAGCCGGAAAACTGCACGACGGCGCCGAGATTGTCGGTGCCCGCGCCGAGCCCGAGCAGGTTGATCGCCTCGCCGATCCCCACCAGGCGCGCATGCAGCCAGTCGTCGCGCGGGTAGGCACCGCCGTGGCGCAGCCAATCGAGCGGCACGCCGAGGTGGTAGTCCAGCGAGTCGGCATCGGTGACCGGGCCGAGGGCGGCCAGGAACAACGCCGCCGTGGTGATCGCGCAGAGAACGAGGCTCAGCCGTTCGAGGCGACCGTTCCCTCCGAGCGCTGCCCCCACGAAGGGGTATGGAGGGCGCAGCAGCAGATAGATCTGCCGTGCACCGGCCATCGCGAGCAGGGCGGCGATGAGGCGCAACAACGGCAGCGATACCAAGTGCAGCAGGGTAAGCGCATTGACCAGCACGGCCAGCGTTGCTGCCGAGATGACGAACCCTGCGGCGCGCTCGACGGGTTCGGGCGAACGCCAGATTGCTTGGGCGATATGGTCGCCGGCCCACCAGATTCCGGCCACCACGAGCACGGACAGCATCGACGCCAGCGGCGGCCACAGCAGCAAGTCGTCCAGGGTCAGAAACGAGGGCATGATCAGCGAAGGCGCAGCCGATCATCGTAGGGGAGCGCGCGCATCCTCATCCGTTCATGCCTGATGAGGGCCGGCGTGTCGCCGGAGGCCAGCCCGACCATTACCCGCGGGCGCCACGGCAGTGGCCTCGCGCGTTTCCGGAGAGGATCGAGCAACGGTGTCTGAGCGCAGATCGATCAGCTCGCGCATCAATTTGTACTCGGCCGTCGGCATCGCTTGGGCGGGATCAAAGCCGGTCTCTGTGAGGGGCGCTGTGCGGCTCGACGGCCGCCGGGGCCCTCACCTGAAGTTTAGCCATCCGTGGCGATGCACACGCAGGGATCTTAGGTCGTCACGCCGCACCAGCGAGGGGGAGACGTCCGATCGGTGAGGCGGGCCAACCACGCCGCTCACGGAACCGCGCTGGTGTCCCAGCTTGCATCCAGGTCCCTTTCCCGGGGCGCAATCACCCAGAGCGTCGTCGGCCGATGCACGGGTCGAAAAACCTGCGATTGCCTAGGTATACTCGCGCGACGTGGGGGGAAAATCGAGCCGCTCCGGGGGTTCCCCGGATCGACACGGGTCGGAGCCGACCTACGAAGGAGGAAGCGTCGATGCCGTCGTCACTGGTGAAGCTCTTTGGCACTGAGGAGCAGCCCGCCGAAACCCGTACGCTCACCGCCGGACCGTTGAGCGTCGAGCTCGACGCCGGCAACCTGCGCTACATCCGCTACCAGGGCCATGAGGGCCTGCGCGCCGTGTCGTACGTGGTGCGCGACGAGGTCTGGGGCACATTCAACCCGCGCATCGAAAACTTCGAGATCGAGGAGAGCGAGGCGGGTTTTACCGTGAGCTACGACGGCGTCTGCTCGGGCGGCGGCCAGGAGCTGCGCTACCGTGCCCGCATCACCGGCCAGGCGGACGGCAGCCTCACCTTCGAGGGAACCGGCATTCCGGTCACCGACTTTCTCACCAACCGCACCGGGTTCGTCGTGCTGCATCCGATCGTCGGCGTGAGCGGCCGGCCGGTGGAGGTGCTGCGCGTCGACGGGCGAACCGAGACCACGACCTTCCCGGAGGCGATCGACCCCAAGCAGCCGATCATGGACATCCGTGCGCTGACCCACGAGGTGGCACCGGGGCTCAAGGTCACCTGCACCATGGAAGGCGATACCTTCGAGATGGAGGACCAGCGCAACTGGACCGACGCCTCGTACAAGACCTACGTGCGGCCGCTGGCCTTGCCGATGCCCTACACGCTCGCCAAGGGCGAGACCTTCGAGCAGGCCGTGCGCGTGACGTTCGCAGGCCGTCCCGCGGCGCCGGCCGCTGGAGCCGGGGATACGGCGGTGGACGTCGTGCTCGGCGAGGCGCGGGGCCGTGTGCCCGATTTCGGCATGGCGCTCGATCCCGAGAGCGCTGCGGCCGCGCGCAGCCATGCGGGCGCCCTTGGAAGCCTTTCCCCCGCGTTCTACAGCGCACTGCTCGATCTGCGCGAGGCCTGCGCCGACGCGCTCGCCGACTACCAGGCGATCGCGCAAGCTCATGGGGTGCCGCTCGGTCTCGAGGTCATCGTGCCGGCCGAGAGCGACCCGGACGAAACCCTCGGCCGGCTGGCCCGCGACGTCGCGGACGCGGGCATCGTGCCCGAGACTGTTGCGGTCACGCGCTCGGACCACCTGGCGTTCGTCGTGCCCGGCACGGTGTTCACCGACAGCCACGATTTCGACGTCATCTACGCCGCGGCGCGCAAGCACTTTCCCAGCGCGCGCCTGGGCGGCGGCAACTTCATCTACTTCACCGAGCTCAATCGAATGCCGCCGCCCTTCGCGCAGCTCGACTTCGTCTGTCACGGCACCTGCGCCATCGTGCATGCGGCCGATGACCGCTCGGTGACCGAGACCATCGAGTGCCTGCCGGCGCTGGTCGGCTCCGGGCGGGCGTTGTTTGGCGAACGGCACTACCGCGTGGGCCCGGGTGGCATCGGCACCCAATTCGCGCCCTTCGGAGGCGGCCCAACGCCCAACCCCGACAACGTGCGGGTGACCATGACCCGCGACGACCCGCGCCAGCGCGGGCTGCTGGGTGCCGCCTGGCACCTGGGCTACGGAGCGCGCATGGCCGAGTGCGGCGTCGACAGCGTCATACTGGGCGCGCCGGTGGGGCCGTTCGGGGTTATCCACCACGATCTCGGCAAGCCCGCGCCGGGCTTCGAGGGGCGTGACGGCGCGGTCTATCCCGTCTATCACGTGATGCGGGGGCTGTACGGCGCCTGCGGTCGTCAGCGCCTCGTCACCGAGAGCAGCAGCCCGCGCGTCGTCCAGGCCCTCGCCGTGCAGAGCGACGAGGGGATCGAGCTGTGGCTCGCCAACCTGAGCGGCGAGACGCGGCGGATCAGACTTTCCGGCACCTCCGCAAGCGCGGCCCGGGCGAGCCTGCTGGAGGAAGCCTGCTTCGACGACGCCGTCGCGGCGGCCGATGCCTTCGATGCCGCCGAGCACGAGCTGGCGCTCGACGACCTCAGCCTTGCCCCGTACGCCGTCGCCCGGCTGCGGCTCGCCTCATGAACGACTGCCGCACCGGCGCGTGCGAACAGACTCCGCCGTGAACGCGTAACGCGCGTCAGATTCGCGAACAGGCTTTGCTCGACCGCGTTCACGCCCAGCGCGGGTTCTCTGTTCAACCGCTCGAATCACACAGGGCGCTGGGTGGCGTCTTTATCGTGCCCGGTCTGCAGAGTGATCGCGTCGCGCTGCACACCGGTTCCCCTCCAAAACACCTCGCAGCAGGCCTGTCGGCGGCCGGCATCGCGTCATTGCAGCGCGGGTGACACGGGCCGGCCACCGCCGTTCACGGGGGATGCGGCTGCGCCGACGCGCGTTCACGAACTCCCGAGCACATCTTTGGCAGCACGCTGACTGCGGTATGCGCGCGCCACTCGACCAGGCGCCGACCAAGCTCGCGTCTGCCCTTCCTCGTAGTTATCAGCGCTCCGGCGGACCCAGCTCCAGGCGCCAGCCTGGCGGCCAGATCTCCGGCCGATAGGTTGGATCGGCCCGCCAACGTGCCACCTCGGCGCGCCACGGCGCGAAGTCGGATCCGGCTACCGCTGCCCGGTAGAACCACTCGCCGCCGTTCAGAAGCGCCATCACCACGAGGGCCAGAGCAACGAACGACGCGGCGCTGCCGCGCCAAGCGGCGCCCGGACACACGGCCGCGAGCAGGGCCAGGAGCAGTATCGCGGCAGGAGCAAAAAAATAGCGGCTCCCTGAGAAGACGTGCATCAGAGCATAGTGGCCTTCCCCCCCCAGCCCGAACTCGGACGCGGCCACGATGAGCAACGCGAACGCCGCCGGCAGATACACCGCGGGCGTGCTTCGCAGCCGATACGTCAGCGCCGACAGCAGCAGGGCCGCCATCGCGAGGAACGCGTAGCCGGCGGCGTCGAAGCGTCCCTCCGCCACATCATCGCAGACGATCTCGTAGACGTGGTGCGCGGTGGCAAGGTCGAACGGCATGATCAGTCCCTTGATGCCGACGATCATGCCCAGCGCCGGCAGCGTTGCCACATCAGTTCGACCAACCTGCAGGAGGCCGGCGGTCAGGATCGCCGCAAACTGGACGAGCCCTGCCGCGGTCAACAGCACCGCTTGCACGACCGCCTCCCGCTGCCCGGTGCGCCACGCCTTGAGCCAGTAAAGCGGCGCGATGAGTGCCGACAGCGTGCCATTGAGGCCGTTGACGGCGAGCAGGGCCCGATACGTCCAGGCTCTGTGCCGCGACAGGCCGCTCGTCGGCTCGCAGAGAATCAACACCGTGACGAGAGCGGCGTAGTACTGCGAGCCGTTGGCATTGAGCCAGATCTCCCCGCTGGTCGTGGCATAGACGACAACGGCGAGCGCCAGTGTCTTTTTCGGCACCGTGTCCCACAACGCGGAGCGGCCCCAGGCGATCACCGCCAGCGCGACGGCTTATACGAGCAACCCGGCCAGCGTGAAGACCAGTGGCGCCACCTCCACGGACACGAGGCGGGTGGCAATGAGTGCTGCAACGTTGCTGACAACAAGCCGGTATTCGGGGTGAAACAGCAGCGTGTCCAGCCAGGAGTTTTCGTAGCCGAATTGGAAGAAATGACGGCCGTCCTCAGCCCAGAACCTCGGGTCGAGAAGCAGTTCGGGCGCGCGCAAAACGACCAGCGACAGTGCCACGACGAACAGCAAACCGACCGGCAGTGGCGCGACGGCAGGGCGGCCGCAAGAAGCACCAACGCACAGCTGGGACATAGGCGTATGCAGCGCGGACCGTCCCCGTACCTCGACCAACACAGCCGCGGCCGCGATGACAAACACCAGCAGTGCGATCCATCCCGGGGTGCCATGCGCGACCACCCCGGCGACCACGGCGAGCGCCGCGACTACCGCAGTCTTTCGCTCGCCCCGCGGCCCGGCCAGAAATACAACGAGCAGAGGCAGACCCGTGGCGACCATCACCGCTCCAACGAACCGCATTTTCGCTCCTCGCTGGGATCGCGCATCGACGAGCTGCCGGAGCTTCCCAAGAGCGACGACGACCCACCCTGAGTACGGCGGACTGACCGGCGTGACGACGAACCCGTGTTGACCGCGAGTGATGTAGCTCCCGCCCGGGGTCGGGGACGCCACGTAGTCACCGAGAACACGGCCGCCCGCCGCTGCGACAGGCAGCTGCCACAAGAGCAGGCGCGTTCCCAAGCTGAGTGTCGTCACCGTCACCGCGTCGGGGCGACCGCCGAACTGGACTCCGGCTGCAGAGTCTGCCGGGTCAACGTCGAATGTCACCGACACCGGATCCGCGGACTCCATCACCGAGCGCCGCTGAGCGAATGCGTAGCGGACCTGCGCCTCCCGGATCGGGAACAGCCAGTAGCGATTTTCGGCCGTCACGCTCTCGACGGTCACCGTCAGCGTGTTGGCCGGCAAAGCCACCGTATTGATCAGCACGCCGGCTGCCAACGTCACGGCCATCATCGCCAACGCGTGGAGCCGGATGCGGTGGCGCGCGCGCCGCCAGCCGAGGCCGAGTATGAGCGCATAGCCGAGCAAACACGCTACGAACAGCCGCTCTACAGGAGAGCCCCAAACCCTGACGAGGGGGGAAAATGCAACGAAGCAAACAATGACAAGTGCGTCGCCACGACTTGCGGGCGGGAGCCTCGTGATCAGCTGGAACAACCCGGCGAACAGACCGGTCGCAGCCAGCCCCGTCAACAACGCACGCCACCACAAGTCGGAGAAGTTGTGGTCGAGCGCCCAACCGAGCTGGACCAAAAAGCCGAAGGCGAGACCGGCACCGATGACGGCGTAGGCAGCCACACATGGACTGACCTGACCAAACGTGAGCTTGTTCTTTGCAGTCATACGCTATTCACCAAACCTTAATGCGCGATGATCTGCCTTTACGTCGTTTCTTGAGCTCACGAAGGCACCGGAGCAGGCGCTGATAGCTGTGGCACAGAAGGCGTACGCCCAGGGCATGAGCCCCCGCAAAGTGGACTATCTTGTGTAAAGGGCGATCGCCCGCCCCAGGGCCGCCGACGGCGCCCACCCCGCGGGAAGCGGCGCCGCCGATCGGGCCCTGGAAGACTTCGTGCGCTCGTGCCCGCACCTCGAGCCGAACTCGGACCGCTGATCGGAACCGGGCGCGCGGGGTGCGTCGCTCGGAAACCGGGTTAGAGCAACCGGCCGAGAACCTCGGCGACGTTCAGAGGCTCGTCATCGATCGACGCGACGGCGATCTGGTGGATCGTCACGCTGCCCGGTCGCATCATTGGATCAAGCCGCAGCGCCACGGGGCTGCGCGTGTCTAGCCGCAGATAAATGGTCTGAGGACCCAGGTTGTAATGGCGGCTGGCCATCAACGTCACGCTGAACCCCCCGCCCTCGTCCCAGTAGACAGAAACACGTCCGTCGGTCTGCGACTCTAGGGAAACACGCAGCATCGCGCCGTCGGTCAGGGCACTCGCTTGCTCGGACCCGAACAAAAGCCAGGGATCGTTCCCACTGCTGCGAACGACGACCGCACCGTTCTGTCGAGACAGAGAAAGCTGGTTCGTCTGCCGGGCATCACTCCAGTCCGTCGGCCAGGGATCGAAGTGCGAGGCATCGAGACCATAGTAGTGATCAAGCCGGTAGAACGGCAGGACGTGATGCACGAAGCCCTCGAGGTGCACATAAACAGGCGCGAGCAGTAGCAGGCTCAGCGTCGACGCTCGCAGCACAGCGCCTTGGAGGATACCCCCCGAACCGAAGCGACGTATCGTGCCGGCGATTCGATACAGACCGTACACCGTCATCGTCATCACGATCGGCATGGCCGGAAGCAGGTAGCGACCCTGGGGCTGCGCGAAACGGTACACATTCACCCACAGATAAGCTATGAATTGCAGCGCCACGGCGGCCAGTAACAGCATGAAGACGGCACGTGAAGCCGCGGCATTTCTCTGCGGCGTAAACAGACCGTAGAGCCAACCGACGCCGGCGAACACAAAGAGCAGGGCGTAGAAGCCGTACTGCACCCTGCCCATCTCCAAGCGCAGCCAATCGAGGTTGCCCACGGTCGACTTGAAGGTATCGGTCATGAAATTGTTGCGGTCGGCGAGAAGATCGATAACGCCTATCTTCTGCTCCGAATAGCTGCGTCCGGCCTGTGGTACGAACTCTCGATATTTCGCCGCCACCTCCTTCTCGACACCCTGGTTCAGCGGGTCGTCCAGGCCGTGATGATGCATGTTGAAAACCAGCCACCATCCGCCGACTGCCGACACGGCCAACGTGACCACGACAATTCTGCGACCGGCATCAATCCGCGAACGCGCCACCAGCCACAGCGCAGCCAGCGCCAGGGGAATCGCCACCACCCACGCCGACGGTTTCGAGATGATGACCAAACCGACGGCAAAGCCCGTCAGCATCACCAGAGCCGGACTGATCCCCTGGCGCGTGAGCGCGATCAGACAACTCAAAAGCAGCGCAATGACCGCGACGGCTGCGATATCGTCGTGTATGTACACCGATAGAAAAGTCAACTGCGGGATGAGACCAAAAGACAGGGCACCGAACAGCCCCAGCCAGTTCGACCCGGTCAGCGTCACAACGGCCAGAAATACCAGCGCCACGCTCAACGAGCCGAACAATGCGGAACTCACCCTGAAGCGCCACTCGTCACGCATCTCTGTCGCCTGCAGCAAACGCGAACTGAGCGCGCTTGTTGCGTAAGAGAAGGGAGAACGGAAGAAAAAAGTGATGCCTTCTCGAGAAATGTGAAGACTGGCCTCGTCGTCGGGGTAAACAGCGAGCCGTCCGTGCTCGGCAATAAACCTCGCGGCGTGATAGTGCGAAAGCTCGTCCGGCCCGCCGTTTAACGGCAAATACCGGCTGAGATGGAAGTAGTATAGGAAGGCCCCGACGAGCAGCGCCGTCGCAAGCAACAAGGTATACCAGCGCAGAGAGTCCTTCACCCGATATTTCCCAATTGGCCCTTGGCGCGGAGTTCGCAAGATTCTCCACTGAGAAAGAGCCTGCTGTCATGTTGCGCCGCAATAATGTCGTGAAAGCGCCACCCAGAGCCGCCTGATCGACCGGCCAACTATCCCGGTGCGCCACTGAACCGACAGCCCAGCCACAGGAAGCCCTGGCCGAACAGCCGTGGGTACCCGAAGGTTCTTGCCCGGCATCGCT
>JBFEOO010000036.1:0-34689 GCA_041550555.1 Arenicellales bacterium | reverse complement strand
CGTGTTGAGCTGCAAGAACGGCGATATTTTCCTCGGCAATGGCTCAAACATCGCCATGGACTGCTTCATCCAGTCCGGAAAGAACGTGACCATCGGGAAAAAGGTTCTCTTCGCCGCTTACTGCTACATCATCGGCGGCGGCACGCATCGGAGCGAGCGCGTGGACGTCCCCGTTATGGATCAAGGGCAATCGATAGACGGCATTGTAATCGGAGATCACGCCTGGCTGGGCGCGGGGGCGAAAGTCATGGATGGCGTGGAGATCGGCCGCGACGCGATCATCGGTGCCGGGGCGGTCGTTACTCGAGACGTGCCACCCTATCATGTCGCCACCGGCGTGCCGGCGCGTAACGTCAGGGATCGCCGTGCCGCGCCGCAGAATGAGGCGACGACTCACCATTCGGATTCAGATCGAAGCGAGGGCGAGCCCCCGGCTTGATCGCGGTCGCAGAACCAAATTCTCGACGGGTTGACCGCGCTTACGGGCTGGGCGGGACGCAAGCGCACGGGGACCGGCTGGCAACTCGATCCGCACCCCCGCGCGGCACACACTGGGCGAGCGAAAGCAGCCGCGGCGTCAGAGCGAGGCGCATCAGTCTTTCGTGGCGTAGATCATCACGAAATCGCCCTTACCGTCGCCGAACTCCGCCGTGGGTTGCTTGTGCAGATAACCGCTTATCAAACGCCGGCGCCCGCGCGAGTTGCTTTTGACACGCAGAACCAAGTAGTCGTTTTGACGCCATTCGGCGTAGATCACGCGGATGAGCGTATTCGGGTTCGCCACATAGGGCTGGGCGTCGATGTCGCGCCCGCTGTAGTAGGCGACCAGCTCGTCGTCAACATAGGCGCGCGACGAGGCGGACATCTGACCCCTTAGCCAAAGTCCCGCCTCTTTGAGATGGAGCTCGCCGCGCGACGGTCGCAGTCCGTGGACTCCGGTGATTATCACCGCTATGACCATTGCGAAGACCACAAATCGCCGTGGCGAGCCGGAGCCGGAGCCGGGGCCGGGGTCGTCGTAAAGCGCTCTGAGCGCGAAAGGCGCGGCAAGTAGCAACGTCAGGGCGAGCGCCCGGGAGTACCCCGCCGGCGGCGCCAGCCCAGGCAGCGCGGCTGCGACAAACAGCCCTGCATTGAGTCCCACGATGCGCAGCCAGTGTCCGAACAGCGATGGCACCCAATCGAGCCGGCGCCGATAAATGGCGAGCGCGATGACGGCGATGTTGGCGACAGAGACGCGGGTAATGATCTCGGCGAAGAGCATGGTACACGCGGCGAACGCGAGCATCATGTAGGCGTGGTGATCGGACTGCTGGTCGAGAACGTCATGCTCGATGACTGCCAGCCTCCCCGACACGGAATCGACGATCTGCCTGAGCCCGCCGGAGATGGCTGCAACGGGATCTGCCGCCATCGCCGCAGTGCCTCCCGCAGCAGCCCACCACCCCGCCATCAACACCGTGCCCACGGACGCAACGCCCGCCGAGGCGGTGAGGGCCAGCCAGCGATAGCGACCTGGGTAAAGCGACGCCGTCACAAGGGGAGCGAGCACCAGCAAGACGCCGAGTGCTTCGATACCGAAGAGCGCTGCCAGGAACATGCAGCCTGAAGCGATAAGGACGTTTCTCGACCCGAGCGACTGCTGGTGCCGGACGAGAGACGCCAGCGCCAGCAGGTAGAAGAGCGCATAGCCGGTATCCGGTCCGATCGATGCGCGGCTGCCGGTGATGCCCGGAAACAGCAGCACGATAGCGGCCCCCAACAGCAGCGTCGATCGATCCGCGCCGATGCCAAGGATGACAATTAGAAAGGCGCCAACGAGCAAGGCATTGAGCACAGCGTCGACGACATGGGCCGAGGACTCGTACGTCGCACCGCTCAGAGCGTGGGTCAGCCATATGAGCACGGGATAGGCGATCCACCTGTGAAGCGATTCCGGCTGCGTTTCGCTGTCGCCCCCTAGCGCGCGCGCCGCTTGAACGTACTCGATGCCGTCGCGATTGATTACAACATCGCTGCTCACAGTCCAGGCTGACAAGACCGTGCTGGCGAACATCGCGGCGAGCAGCAGCCAATGACTGCGCAAAAAAGGCCGCCGGCCACGGTCGGGCTCGGTTAGGCCTGTCACGGTACTGCGGCGCTCGCTCTGCGCGCCCGGTCGCCCGTCGTCCTTAGCGAAGTTCTCAGCAGCACGTACGTGTCGGTGGGGGTGCTCCGGTGAGAGCGGCTGTGGCTGTGCAGGCCGCCCGAGGAGCCCTATTGAGGATTGCAGCCAATAGCTGACACCAAAAAATCATCCGGGCCACGATGCGCTGACAAGCCGCTCTCCTCAGAAGTGGAACGTCAATGTCGTTACGACAGCGGCTTCCCCGTCGGCGCCGGGCTCATGCAGTGGGTTGTCGCGATACATCATGTGCGCACCCAGGCTCAATTCCTTGTGGCGGTACTGGTAGTAGAACTCGTAGAGCTGCTCTGCCCCGTCCGGCGCAAGGTCGATTCGCTCGTTCGTGCTGTGGATCTTGCCCTGCAAATCCTGTGCGTAAGGGACACGGAGATCCGCCTCACCGCTCGAGACGCGTAGCGGCCGTGAGTAGCTGAACCCGATCTGATCTCCCCTCTTGAACAGGTCGTTCGAGACCAGACCCACTGCGAACGCATTGCTGCGCAGATCCGAAAAATCCTGCAGCATGCTACGGGACCGATCATCGACATTCGTGTAGCCCTGCACATAGCTACCAATCAGGTGCATGTCCGGGGCGACACGGACGGTACCGGAGAGTCCGACCGAGAAGGTTTCAGCGGCGTCGACGCTCAAGGCGCCGCCCGACGAGCCCCCGAAGAAGCTGCCATCCTCCTTCAAATATCCCAGCTGGGCGTTTACACCGAATCGCTCGCGCTCGAAGGTGCCCTCTAACAGCACGCTGTCGCTTCGCAGCCCATAGCGTTCGTGATCGTCGAGCTGCGCCAGGCCAAACTTCAGCTCGACATCGTCGCTCACGCGATGTCCGAGCTGGGAGCCGATTCCTGTTTCGGTAAATCCCAGAAAAGGTGTGGTGAAGGCGTCCTCGGCGAGGAAAGCGATCCCTTGGGTCGGCCCGGAAACGGTGGAGGCGGCGCCGAAGCTGCTCTTCGGCACCGCATTGAGTCCGAGGGCGTAGCTCGACCCGTTTGCTCTCGAGCCGACGAACGTCATGCTTGTTTTTTCTAGTTGTTCATCGAAGGGATCGAGAGCAAAGCCAAGATCGTCCGCATTGCGCTCGACCTGCTTGGAGACGATGGCGTACACCTGGTTCTGCTCGGTGTCGATGAGTGAGTCGACGTAGACCTCATCGTCGAGCGACCCGAGGATCGTCGCCAGGCGCGGACTCGTATCGCGCACCGTGGCCCAATTCGTGAGGTCTACGTGGTAGCCGCGCCCGTAACCATCGAGTACCAGCGTCTGTGCGAGCTTCTCCTTGTTGCTGCTCCAGATGGCGTAACCGACGGCTGCGCCGATGCCCAGCGCGGCGACGGCGAGAGCACCGCTGCTGCTCGAGCTCGACGACGAGCCGTCGGCGACGTCGAGTCCGCCCTGAGGGCTTAACGCGCGTTGGATGTTCAAGCGACCATGTCCGTACACGGGATCCACCCCCGGCGTACCCAGGTCGTCTGCCGTGTCGAACAGAATCTGCACGACCTGCTCCGGCGAGAGGTTGGGTGCGGTGTCGAAAAGCGTGGCCGCGGCCGCTGAGACGTGGGGTGTAGCGAACGATGTGCCCCGCGCCGAATTGAACTCGTTGCCGCCCGGTGCCACCAGATAGAATTGGGCGAGGTCACCCGCCGCGTTCGAGTTGGGCAGCAATTTATTCGCACCATCCACGGCGCCTGCGACAATGCCGCGGCCCCCGAGCTGGGGGACGGCGAGCGCACGGCCGGTGGGTTGCGACTGCCCCTCGTTGCCCGCCTGCGTCACAATGACCTTGCCCGCGCTGGCGGCAGCACGCATGGCAGTCGCGCTAGCCACGGCCCCTTCCGATATGTTGATCACGCGCACCGCCGGCTTCGCGGCGGCGAAGTTGATGCCCGCGTCGATGACGCCCACGCTGCTCTCGAACTTCGGGCCCGTCACTTTGATCGGCAGGATGCGTACGTTTGGAGCGAGCTTGTTGATCACCAGCGCAACCGTTGTACCGTGATTGTTGGCCGTGTCGTCAGAGGTGTCGTCGTTACCGTCGTAGAAGTTGAAGCCGGGGACCAACGCTTGATCGAGCGGCGGAAAACTGGCGACGCCCGAGTCGATCACGGCGACGGTCGTTTGCGCGCCAGCGGGCGCGGCAGCGACACCAATCAGCGAGGCCACCGCGAGGCTCGCTATCAAACGCTCGCCCGCCACGCCCACTGCGCTCCTCTCGCCGCGACCCACGCATGGGGAATCGGGCTTGCTCGATGGCATACGGTACGCTCCTGTTCGCTATTGTCATGCGGCTCTGCGGTGACATTTCAGCCCGCACAGGTCTTCAGAGGATGCCGCGCCGGAACAGTTTTCATCAAAGCCCGGGCCGGGCTGCCGCAGCGGAGTCGAATACTACAATCAACCTGCTTTGGAGGGGAAGGGGGGCGTGGTCGTCGAGCTGTTTCGCCTGGCGGCGGCTTTCGAGTAGGATGAGGCAACGGCGGTGTGCCCCGGGGTGGCGCCGCTGGCCTTCATCCGAACCTTTCCGTTGCCCATGTCTCACACGAGCGTCGCCAGCGAGCATGAGGGGCCGGTCGCCGTCACAGGGGCCACCGGCTTTCTCGGCCAACACATCACCGCGGCCCTGCTGCAGTCCGGGAGGCGGGTTCGGGTCCTGGCCCGTGACCCCTCGAAAGCCGAGCTGTTGGGCGCCCGCGTGGACCGTGTCGTGGTGGGCGACATCACCGACGCGGGCGCCGTCTCGGCGCTCGTCGACGGCTGTGACGTTGTGGTTCACCTGGTGTCCAACTTTCGCTCCGCCGCAGGGCCTCCGGAGAGCTACCGGCGCATCAACGTCGGTGGCACACGGTGTGTGCTGGATGCCTGCACTCGGGCGGGCGTGCGCCGTCTAGTCCACTGCTCCACCATCGGTGTCCACGGCGATGTGCTCGAGGTGCCGAGCAGCGAGACGTCATCCTTCAATCCCGGCGATCTTTACCAGGAGACGAAACTCGAGGCCGAGCAGCTGTGCCGGCGCCGCATGGACGAGGCCACTCTCGAGATCGTCGTCGTTCGGCCTTGCTCCATCTACGGGCCCGGCGATCTGCGCATGCTCAAGATGTTTCGCCTGCTGCAGCAGGGGCGCTTCTTCTTCCTCGGCAAGGGTGATGCGAACTTCCACGCTGTATACATCGACGATCTGGTGAGAGGGTTCATGCAGGTAGCCGAGCAGGACGGTATCGCCGGCGAGACCTTCATCATCGGTGGTGCAGGATACCTGCCGCTACGCGAATACGTCGCCTGCGCGGCCCGAGCCATCGGCGTCGACCCCCCACGGCTGCACTTACCCTACACGCCGTTTCTCTTGCTAGCGCGTGTGGTGGAATCACTCTGCGTGGCGCTGCGAGTGGAGCCGCCGCTGCATGAGCGGCGGGTGCGTTTTTTCAAGAACAACCGCGCGTTCACCATTGAGAAGGCACGACGTGTTCTCGGGTACGAGCCGCGTGTGGATCTGGACGAAGGCATGCGGCGCACGGTCGCCTGGTATCGGGAGAAGGGCCATCTCTGAGCCGGCGCCCGATCTCTTGCCCGCGAGGGGCGGACGACGAGCGCGCACCATCATGTGTGGCGAGACGACTCAGCCTTCCGGTGTGCGCAGCCAGCGGCTTGCTCGCTCCTCGATAACCAGCTCGGGGCCGTGCTCGGCGACGAGCTCGTGGAGCTGACGGCGATTGGAAGGGCTGTTCGGGACGTAGTGGATGTAGGCGAAGCTCTCCGAGAGGAACGGCATCAGAGCGATGGCATAGGAATCCCTAAACATGAGCACGCGATACCGGGCCTGCGGGCATACGGTGTGAAACGGCTCACGAAGCTTGGTGTCAATACTGGGTTTGGTGGAGAAATCCGGGTAGCGCGTGCACTGCTCAATGTCTCGAGGAGTTGAAATCGATTGCTCTCGAAGAATGTCCTGCATCTCGAGCGCTTGGGCCAGATCGCCGCCCGCCGTGTCGCGTGTCTCAAAATCTTCCGGGGCGAGATCGACCCGCCGTAGGTCCTCGAACGTCTTCGCTAATCGGTCGAGGATGGCCTGGTAAGCAACATACGCACCGAAGTCGTTCCAGTGCGTATCGGTCTTGTGATAGGTCCGCTGCACCGCCCGCCCTTGGTGCAATGCGGGACGCAGATCGAGAACCGGCACGTCGGTGTTCCGTTGCAGATAATCGACGAGCTGATCGAGCCTGGAATGCTCGGAGACGGGTTTCACCGAGCCGGGCAGGTGCTCCGGATACGCCAGGTGCTTGCTGGGTGCGAAGACGAACAGGTAGGCGATCCCCCGAGCGCTGAGCCAGTCATGCTTGGCGGAGAGCACATCGGCCCACCGTCTGAGTGCGCGGTCCGAAAAAGGCATGGCATTGCGTATGTCGTGGACGTGAGGGTTGCCCGTCTGGTAAAGCCAGCCGCCGCTGCCGACCAGCACTATTGACGATGTCGATACGCCGAACCAGGTCACTCGAATGCGGTTGAACCAGTGAATCAAGTCTTGGCGGAATCCGAAGTGGTCATCGACGTAGGCGTCGATCTTGGCGGGCAGGGCTGCGAGCGATCGCCAGTCGTGCGGCGGTGGAGGAAGCGGCGCCAGCTTGCGGCGCTCCGTCATCGAGACATCCGCGCGGTCGACAGTGAGCATGACTAGGCCGGGTAGCGTCACGGCAACCAGGAACAGGGCGATGCAGATGATCTTCGCGGCCGACGTCATCTCAAAAGCGAAAGTAAATGAAAGGATTGTGCGTGCCGGCAGCGAGATGCATTGCGACGAGCACGAGGACGGCAGCGATCGCGAAGACCGTCGAACCGCCGGCCACGATTCTCGCTGCGAGCGCAGTCGCTGGCGAGCTGCGGAGACGGCTTTCGAGCAGGTGTGCCCGCCGGCGCAGCCACGGAAACAGCGGCGTAGAGCCCACGGCGGCGATGATCAGCAACAGGGTGATCTCGTTGTTCAGATAGAGCGCCACATAGTACTGAACACCGATGCCGTCGCCGGCGCCCGCCATCGCTTTGAGGTACTGGCGGGCGTAGCCGAAGTCGTCGGCGCGAAAAAGCACCCAGGCGAGAACGACGACGCTCATCACGTAGCAATGGCGCAGGGGGCGCCAAATACCTTCCAGCACCGATGTAAACCATAGCCGTTCGAACACCAGGGCTGTGCCATGTATCAGTCCCCACGCGACGAATGTCCAGCTGGCGCCGTGCCACAGCCCGGCCAGGACGAAGACCACGAACAGATTGAAATAGGTCCGCCACGGCCCACGCCGGTTTCCACCGAGCGGTATGTAAAGGTAGTCGCGAAACCACCGCGAGAGTGAAATATGCCAGCGCCGCCAAAACTCTGTGATCGATTGGGAGATGTACGGGTAGTCGAAATTTATCAGAAAGCGGAAACCGAACAGCCGGCCGAGTCCGATGGCCATGTCCGAGTAGCCCGAGAAGTCGAAGTAGATCTGGAACGTGTAGCAAATCGCGCCCAGCCAGGCGAGGCCGAAGGTGAGGTGTTCGGCAGGTATTGCAAACACGCTGTCTGCGACCTCACCGAGAGGATTGGCCAGCAGCATCTTCTTGCCGAGGCCGACCGTGAACAGCGCGCAGCCGGCGTAGAACCCGTCGAGCGTAACGCGCCGCCGCACGATCTGCCGGTCGATGTCGTGATAACGTACGATTGGGCCGGCAATGAGTTGTGGGAAGAGCGCGATATACAGCGCGCTGTTCACGGGGTTGCGCTGCACCGAGGCCTGCCGGCGATACACGTCGATGATGTACGACATTGCCTGAAAGGTGAAGAACGAGATGCCGATCGGGAGATGCACGGGAGCGAGCTCGATACCAGGCAACCCCAGCGCGAGCAACAGCCGGTTCACGTTGTCGACCAGAAAGTTGGCGTACTTGAATGCGCCGAGCAGGCCGATATTCAGTGCAATGGCCAGTATCAGCACCATCTTCCCGGCGGACTGATCCCTTAGCCGGGAGATAGCGATACCTGCTACGTAATTCATGCCTATGGAAGCCAGCATGATAAGAACAAAGACACCCTCTCCCCATGCGTAGAAGACGAGGCTCGCGAGCAGCAGCAGCAGGTTCTTGAGTCGGAGTGGCGTGAGGAAGTACGCGAGCAGGACCGCCGGCAGGAAAAGGTAGAGAAAAACGGGCGAGCTGAAGACCATCTATCGTGCAGCGTCGCCGCTTGCAGAAGCCCGCCGCGCATCGCCGCGGCGCTGCGGCGACGCCGGCTCTGCTTTCCTTGATCTCTGCGAGTTCATCGAATAGTCGTGGTACCGCTGATCGGCTGAAAGGTGCCCACACGTGGAGTGGCGGATTTTTCGAGGCGCCCCGTCGCCGGCGCCTCGGTGGTATTCTATGACATCGGGGCGCGACGGCTCAGGGATATGCCGAAGTGGCGCGTCGCCGTTGCGTCGCCGAGGACTCGCGGCCGTGGAGATATCCGTGATCGTCCCCGTGTTCAACGAGGACCGCAGTGCCGCGCGCTGGATCGGGGAGCACATCCGGGCGTCGACCTTCCGCGAGGTCATCGTCGTCGATGCCAGCACCGATCGTGCCACGCCCCGATGGCTCGCAGAGCTCGAGCGCGTGTACGGCGAAGAGCTGCGGCCTGCCGGTTCGACAGCGCTCGTCGCGATGCGCACGCCGATTCGCGGCAGGGCCGCACAGATGAATACGGGTGTGCAGGCGTCAAGCGGCGGAGTCTTGCTGTTCGTGCACGCCGACACCCGGTTGCCGCCGGAGGCAGCCGATGCGGTGCGCGAGGCGCTGACCGCGGGCTACCTCTGGGGGCGTTTCGACGTCGTTCTCGATGCCGCGGGTTGGCCGTTTCGGCTGATCGAGACAGCGATGAATCTGCGGGCCGCACTGAGCGGTATTGCCACCGGCGACCAGGGTTTGTTCATGCGGCGTGATGTCTTTGAGCGGCTCGGCGGGTTTGCCCGTATTCCGATCATGGAGGACATCGAGCTCTGCCGCCGGCTCAAGCGTTTCGGGCGGCCTGCCCGCATCCGCACGCCGTTGGTGACCTCCGCCCGGCGCTGGCAGACGGAGGGCGTTTGGCGCACCGTTTTACGCATGTGGTTGCTGCGGTTTCTCTATTGGGCGGGTGTGTCAGCGCAGCGGCTCGCTCTGTGGTATCGGGACGTTCGCTGATGCGACCCACGCTGTACCTGTTCGCCAAACAGCCTGTCCCCGGACGCGTCAAGACGCGTCTGCAGACCCACTGCAGCCCCGAGCAGGCGGCGGCGGTCGCTGCGACGATGATAACCGCCACGGCGAGACGGGCGGCAGCGGCATGGCCGGGGCAGGTTACGCTGTGCGGCTGGCCGGACACCGACCATGCGCTTTTTGTCACGTTGGCGTGTCGCTTCGGTCTAGGTCTTCTCGGGCAACCGGCGGGATCGCTCGGCGAGAAGATGCTGGCCGTACTGGAGGTGGGCATCAATCGAGGCGGGGGCGCGGCGGTCATGGGCTGCGACGTTCCGCATGTGCCGCCCGACGACCTCAGTCTGGCCTACGCTGCGCTAGCGGGCGGACGCAACGTACTCGGCCCGGCCGCCGACGGCGGCTTCTATTTCATAGGTCTGTGTCGGACAACTTCCGGACTTTTCGATGGGGTAGAGTGGGGTAGCCGGGAAGTGGCGGCCCAAACGCTCAAAGCGGCACGCACCGCAGGTATAGAGTTTCATGCCATGCTTACCGAGCTGCGCGATGTCGACAGCTGGGAGGATCTGCAAGTCGTCGCAGAAAGCTGTCCCGAGTTAAAAGCGCACACGGGATGCCCATGAACGGCGAAGAAGCGCCGCCACGGCGCTGGGCAGGCGGGCCGAGCGGGTGCACCTGGTCTGTAGCCTTTGCTCAGCCGCGCCGACTTCCATGACGGCGTCCGGCGGCTTCGGGTCGAATAGCGCCCGCCGGGCGGGCGGACAGCCCGCTTTGGGTCCGCGCTTCCATCCGTCGTACCTGCACCCCAGGTACTGGCCGACCTGGCTCGCGCTGGGCTTGGTGGGCCTGTGTGGATTCCTGCCGAGGCGTCTGTCGCTCGTGGTCGGTGCCGGCGTCGGCGTTTTGTTCTATCGCTACAACGCGAAGCGGCGCGCAATAGCCGAGGTGAACCTGCGTCTCTGTTTCCCGGAGCAATCCGCCGACGAAAGGCAGCACATGCTGCGGCAGCATTTTCGCGCGTACGGCCAGAGCGTGCTCGATCTGGGGCTCTTCTGGTGGGCCTCGGAGCGAAGGCTTGAGCGGCTGGCTCGCATGCGAGGCCTGGAGGCGTATGGCGAGCTGCTGAGCCAGGGACGCAGCGTCATTCTCATCACGCCGCATGTGGTCGCGATTGACCTTTGCGGGATCATGCTGTCGCGATTGCATCCCACCATCAGCATGATGAAGGCGCTTCCCAATCCCGTGCTCAACTGGGCGGTCTGGCGCGGACGCACGCGCTTCGACGGCAAGCTGGTCTTCCGAAGTCAGGGGCTGCGCCCGCTGGTAGCGAGCTTGCGCCGAGGCGTTTCCTGCTATCTGATGCCCGACCAGGACCTCGGCAGCAAGCACGCGGTGTTCGCACCTTTTTTCGGCGTTCGCGCCGCCACCCTCACTACGGTCGGGAGAATGGCTGGGATCACCGGCGCTGCGGTGCTGCCGTGCTACGCACGGCTCGTTGACGGTGGGCGCGGCTACGAGATCGTGCTGCGAGCCCCGATGAACGACTATCCGAGCGGTGATGCGCTGGCAGACGCCACGCGCATGAACGCCGAGCTCGAAGCCTGCATACGCGCTGCGCCGGAGCAGTACATGTGGACGCTCAAATGGTTTCGGACCCGACCCGATGACGAGCCGCCACCCTACTAGCCCGCGGTCTTTGCCCGCGGTGCTTCTTCGCTCGCCCTCGCTCGCGCGGTGACGAAATGCGCGGCAGACCGACCCACCTCTATCATCCGAGCTACTGGCTGACCTGGCTGG
This sequence comes from Arenicellales bacterium, assembly GCA_041550555.1. Classification (GTDB taxonomy): domain Bacteria; phylum Pseudomonadota; class Gammaproteobacteria; order Arenicellales; family JBFEOO01; genus JBFEOO01. The sequence continues at coordinate 23,522 of JBFEOO010000036.1, read as the reverse complement.
GCATGGTGCCGTGGCGCGCCGCCGCCGCACTGCCCCTGCCGGTATCCGCCGCATTGGGTGCGCTCATCGGCGATCTGGCTCGTCGACTCGCTGCCGATCGGCGTCGTGTGGCCGAGCGCAACCTGCAGCGGTGTTTCCCCGCTTGGAGCGCCGAGCACCGCGGCCGTGTCCTGCGAGAACACTTCAGAGCCGCTGGCCAAAGCATCCTCGATCTCGGTGTCGTAGTGTGGTCCTCCCACGAACGCTTGCGGCGTCTGATTAGATTGCAAGGGTATGATCATGTCGTCGGGGCTCGAGACCGCGGCCGAGGCGTGATCCTGCTCGCACCGCACTTCGTGACGCTGCCGGTTGGCGCCTTGTACCTTTGCCTGCAGCAACCCATGGTCACGATGTACAAGCGCCCGCGCAACGAGGTCATTCACGAAGGCTACCGGCGAGTGTGTACGGGGGAGCCGAGCCGCAGCGCACTGATCAACCTGATGTTCCATCGGGCCTCGGAGAGGCACCCCCTGGCTCTGGTCGAGCACCGCCAGGGTCTGCGACGGATCATCACCCGGATGCGGGCTGGTACGCCGTTTTATTATCTGCCCGACCAGGATCTCGGCCGGCGTCAGAGTGTTTTCGCGCCTTTCTTCGGTATCCCGGCGGCTACGGCGAGTGCGGTGGGCCGTTTTGCCCGGATGACCGACGCCGTGGTGATGCTCTGTCATACGCGTCAGCTGCCCCGCGGCGGCGGCTACGAGGTGACGATCGGAGCGCCGTTCGAGAATTATCCGACCGGCGATCCCGTCGAGGACGCGACGAGAATGAACAGCGCCATCGAATCAGCGATTCGAACTATGCCTGAGCAGTACTTCTGGCTGCATCAGCGTTTCAAGACCCGTCCGCCGGGGGAGAAGGACTTCTATGCCTGACGCAGCGCGCCCGCGGTGTCGCCGGTCCGGGCGGGAACCGGCCACAGCACGCGACTGCGCACGGCCGCCGGTTTCCCCTATTGACCCGCCTCGGCAACGGGCAGCTCTAGGAGCTGTCGGCGGTGACCCAGGTGCCGTTCGCGCCTTGCGTTTTGATGTTGCCGCTGCCGTAGGCGCCACGCGGGGGGCAAGAAGGTGAGCTACAATGCTCGTGCTTCCGGGCTTCGGGTGGATCGGCTTTGAATATTCTCGTCATCAAGTTGACGTCGTTGGGTGACGTCCTGCATGCGACTGGTCACGTTCGCACGATTCGCGAGAATTTTCCAGATGCCCATATCACGCTGCTGACGGCGCCCACGTCGGCCGATATTTTTCGCCACAGCTCGAGTATCGATGAGCTGGTCCTGTTCGATCGCTACGCGGTGAAAGCCGCGTGGTATCGGCGGCCGCGCTGGACCCTGCGCCACATTCTCGAAGTGGACAAGCGCGTCAACGCACGCGCATACGATCTTGCCTTCGATCTGCAGGGACGCCTGAAATCGGTGATTTTCCTCTATCGGGCGCGGGCGTGTCGAAAGTACGTCAAGGGGCGCTGGTGGTTCCTCAATCGACATCGCGAGCCTGCCGTGCACGCCATAGCGGAGATGGACGGCGTGCTACAAAAGGCGGGGCTGCGTGTGCGCGACTCCGCCATGGAGATCAGGTCGTCCGAGCAGGATATTCGTCGCGTCGATGGCCTGCTCGGGGACATCAACGCCCTCGGTAAGCGCATCGTGCTTGTCAGCCCGTTTACGCGCTGGCAGAGCAAGAACTGGGGCCTGCACAACTTCGTGGCGCTGGTGTCACAGTTGCCTGATGACGTTCTCGCGGTGATCACCGGTTTCGCATCGCATCGCGAGGAGATCGAACAGGCATTCGCGCATCTCCCCGGTGACCGCGTGGTGAACCTCGTCGGGCAGCTGGAGCTGCTGGAGTTCGCCGAGCTGGTGCGGCGTGCCGATCTGGTGCTGACGGGAGACAGCTTCCCGATGCATCTCGCAAGCGCACTGCACACACCGCTGGTCGCCTTGTTCGGCCCAACGGATGAAAACCGGATCGGGCCGAGGGGAGGGCTTTTTACAGTGCTGCGTGCGGACACCGAATGCGCGCGCTGCTACCGGCGCAAGCGGTGTCGAAGCAACTGCATACGCAGAATCCAGACGGACGCCGTGGTCGCCGCGGTGCGCTGCGCGCTCGGTGATCGTTCGGCCGAAGACTCCCGAGGCGCGGCGGCGCTTCGCGCCGGCACATCGCTCGCTGTGGACGACGACGGTGTTGTCTGGGCGGGATCGCGGCCCGCAGAGGGCGATATCTGAGCTCAGGGGATTTCGGCGACAACGCGCCGGACCGCCATGCTGGCCATCGGCACGGCGGCCGCCCGCGACGCCGAGTCCGTCTCAGGATTGTCGGGCGAGTCGGTTCAGGAACACGCGCATTTCTCTGACCGCCTGTACGTCGCCGCGACGCTGAGCGATGGCGATGCCCTGCTCGAACGTCTTCATGGCTGCACCGTGATCGCCGAGCGCCGCCTGTGCTTTTCCAAGCAGCTTGTAAGCCGCCGAATAGTTCCGATCGTGCGCCAGAGCCGCCTGCAGATGTTCGATCGTCTCCTCGAAACGCTCAGCCTTGAAGTATTCGCTGGCCAGCCCGAAACGCAGCAGCGCATCGTCGCGGCCGCGCGCGAGCATTGCCTCGAACGTCTCGATCAAACCCATTCGTCAATTGCGCCAGTAAGTGCCGGTGAACAGGACGAGCAGGGTGAACAGCTCCAGCCTGCCTAGCAGCATGGCGAAGCTCAGAATCCACTTGCCGGCGTTGCTGAGACTCGAGTAGTTCTCGGCCACCTCCCCAAGTCCGGGTCCGAGATTGTTCAGACATGCCGTGACCGCCGAGAAGGCCGTGACGAGATCGGCGCCGGTCGCCGTCATGGCGAGCGACAGAATCACGTAGCTCAGCACGTAGAGCGAAAAGAAGCCCCAGACGGCGTTGATGACATGCTCCGGAACCGGCTTGCCGTTGAGCTTGATCGGGATGAGTGCGCTCGGGTGGACGAGATTCGCCGTCTCGCGGCGTCCCTGCTTGTAAAGCAGCATCACACGAATCACTTTCATACCGCCGGCGGTCGATCCCGCGCAGCCGCCGATGGCGCTCATCATGATCAGCATCACGGGTAGAAACGACGGCCACCAGTGGAACCCGACGGTGGTGTAACCAGTCGTCGTTCCAATGGAGATCACCTGAAAGAAACCGTGCCACAGTGATGTGCGCGCGTCATCGAAGGTGCCGTAGACCAGAAGCACGAAGTAGGTGATCACGGCAACGGCCCCGAGGATGCACAGGTAGACGCGCACTTCGCCGTCGCGGAAGTAGCACGCTAAGCTTCGGGATCGCCACGCCATGAAGTGCAGCGCGAAGTTCACGCCTGATATCACCATGAACACCATCGCGACCGCAGAAACCGCAGGGCTCGCGAAGTGACCCAGACTCGCGTCGTGAGTGGAGAAGCCGCCGATCGCTACGGTGCTGAAGCTGTGACCGATGGCATCGAAAACGTCCATGCCAGCGATCCAGTAACCGATCGCGCAGATAACCGTAAGCCCGAGGTAGATGTACCACAGCGCCTTGGCTGTTTCGGTAATGCGCGGTGTCAGTTTCGTGTCCTTGAGCGGCCCGGGCGTTTCTGCACGGTAGAGCTGCATGCCGCCGACGCCCAGCATCGGCATCACCGCAACCGCCAGCACGATAATGCCCATGCCGCCGAGCCACTGAAGCTGCTGGCGGTAGTAGCGGATTGATATGGGAAGCTCGTCGATGCCACTGAGTACGGTGGCGCCGGTCGTCGTCAGACCCGACATCGATTCGAAGAAGGCATCGGAGACCGACATCGAGGGTGTCTCCGAGAGCAGAAACGGAATGGAGCCGAATGCCGTGAGCACGGTCCAGAACAGCACGACAATCATGAAGCCGTCCCGGAAGCGAAGTTCCCTGTGCACACGGCGGGTGGGCAGCCAAAGCAGCAGGCCCGTCAGCAGTGTCACGCCGTAGGCAGACAGAAAAGGTCGCGATGCATTGTCGTGAGCGAGCAGGGAAAGTATAGCGGGCGGGATCATCGTGCTGCTGAAGATGATGAGCAGAATACCGAGAATCTTGAAGACGACCTGTCGGTACATGTCGCGCTGTGTCCCCTAGATCGACGCCGACGACGACTCGCGACCCGCGCCCCGGGTCAGACGAATGTGACTCCGACCTGGAACAGCCGTTCCACGTCGCGGATGTGACGTTTGTCGACGACGAACAGGATCACGTGATCCTCGGACTCGATGACGGTATTGTCGTGTGCGATGATGACCTGCTCGCCGCGCAGAATAGCCCCCAACGTCGTGCCCGGCGGCAAGCTGATCTCCGAGACGGTCCGCCCGACGACCTGCGAGGTGGATCGGTCGCCGTGGGCGATCGCCTCGATCGCTTCCGCGGCTCCGCGACGCAGCGAGTGCGCGGCGACAACGTCGCCCCGGCGAATGTGGGTGAGCAGCGTGCCGACGGTGGCCATGCGAGGGGAGATGGCGATATCGAGACCGCTGCCGTGGATGAGGTCGACATAGGCCGAACGGTTGATCAGTGCCATCACACGCCGAGCGCCAAGGCGCTTGGCGAGCATCGCCGACAGAATGTTGGCCTCGTCTTCGTTGGTCAGCGAGCAGAACACCTCGATGCTCTCGATGTTCTCCTGCATCATCAACTCTTCGTCCGCGGCATCGCCCCGCAGCACGACGGATCGATCGAGCAGCTCCGCGACCTGCCGCGCTCTTCTCGCATCCCTTTCGATGAGCTTTACGCCGTAGTTGTTGCGTTCCAGGGTAGCGGCAAGCCGCAGCCCGATGTTCCCGGCGCCGGCCAGCATGATTCGTCGGCCGGGTTTGTCGATGTGGCGCAGCTCACTCATGACGTCGCGTATGTCCTTGCGGGCGGCAATGAAGAAAACCTCATCGTCGGGCTCGATCACCGTGTCGCCTGTGGGGATGAGTGGGCGATCCTTGCGGTAGATGGCCGCAACCCGGGTGTCGACGTTGGGCATGTGATCGCGCAGCTCGCGCAGCGCGTGCCCGACCAGAGGTCCCCCGTGATAGGCGCGCACGGCCATCAGCTGTATCTTGCCGCCCGCAAAATCCACGATTTGAAGAGCGCCGGGATATTCGATCAGCCGGAGAATCTGCTGTGTGATGATCTGCTCCGGGCTGATGATGACGTCGATGGGCACGGTTTCCTTGCAGAAGATCTCCGGGTGCCGCAGGTACTCCGCGGAGCGTATGCGGGCGATCTTCGTTGGCGTGTGAAACAGCGAGTGGGCGATCTGGCAGGCAACCATGTTGACTTCATCCTGGTTGGTCACCGCCAGCAGCAGATCGGCGTCCTCACCTCCCGCCTGTAACAAGACGTCGGGATACGACGCGCAACCATGCACCGTTCGAATGTCCAGCCTGTCCTGCAGCGTCTGGAGGAAACCCGCGTTTACGTCCACGAGGGTGATGTCATTGGCCTCGCCGGAGAGGATCTCCGCCATGGACGTGCCTACTTGCCCGGCGCCGAGGATGATGATCTTCATCGGTGATTCTCAGCTCTTGGTGCCGGCTTTGAGAGACTTCTGGTCGATGCCGAGCTGTTTGAGCTTACGATAGAGGTGGGTTCGCTCGATGCCCGTCGTGTTTGCCACCTCGGAAATGTTGCCGGAGGCCTTGTTGAGGTGGTGCAGAAAATAAGAGCGCTCGAAGTGGTCGCGAGCTTCGCGCAAGCGAAGATCGAACGCCGAGGCGGCGACACCGCCTTCAGGAGCGCTGCGCCTTCCGGACAACGCCGCCGCGACCTCCTCCCCGGTTACACGCTCGCCGCGGTTCAGAATCATCAACCGCTGGACGATATTCTTCAACTCGCGCACATTGCCGGGCCAGTGATGTCGGGCAAGGCGATCGATGGCGGCGCTCGAGAAACGTCGATAGGGCAACTGTTCCCGCTTGACCATCCAATCGACGTAGAAGTCGACGAGGTCCGGTATGTCCTCGAGATGTTCGCGAAGCGGGGGAACATGCAGCGGGACGACGTTGAGACGATAGTAAAGGTCTTCCCGAAAACGACCGTCTGCCACGGCCTGTTCGAGGTCTTGATTTGTCGCCGCCACCACCCTGACGTCGATGTCGATGAACTGGTTGCCGCCTACACGCATGAAGCGTCCTTCCTCCAGGGCGCTGAGAAGATTGATCTGTGCCCCCAGATCGAGGTCGCCGATCTCGTCGAGAAAGAGCGTTCCAGACTGCGCCTCCTCGAAATGGCCTGCTCGTACTACCTCGCCTTCGATGCTGCCGAATAGCTGTACGGCCATGTTCTGAGCGGGGATGGCCGCCAGGCTGACGTCGATGAACGGCGCTGCGCGGCGCCCGCTCTCCTGATGCAGGCGGCGTGCAGCGACGCCTTTGCCGCTTCCTGGCTCACCCGTGATCAGGACCCAGCTGTCCGTCGCCGCTATACGCCTGATTTCCTCCCGCAGCGCCTGCAGGACGGCGCTCGTGCCCACCATGGTCGCGGCCGGCTCGAGCTGATTGCGCAGACGCAGGTTCTCCTGGCGCAGGCGCCTCGCCTGCAGCGCGCGCTCGACGGTGACCAGAAGCTTTGCCGTAGACAGCGGTTTTTCCAAGAAGTCGTAGGCGCCGCACCGAATGGCATCCACCGCTGTTTCCACCGTGCCGTGACCGGAGATCATGACCACCTGAGCGTCGAGGCTGTCGCCCGCCCATTCCTTGAGAAGCGCGAGACCATCGGTGTCCGGCATCCAGATGTCGAGCAGTACAAGATCAAAGTGCGTGCTCTGCCGCGCCAAGCGCGCGCTGCTTCCGTTCTCGGCAGTCACCACGGAGTAGCCTTCGTCGGTGAGGATCTCCTCGACGATGCCTCGGATGTCGGGTTCGTCATCGACGACGAGGATGGTTTCGCCGCCCATCGGTCAGCCTTGAGCCCGCAAGCGGGGCGTCCGAGGCGGAACGTCGTTCACGCCTGCCTTCGATGAGGCACGAATCGGCAGGTGAATAGTGACCAGTGCTCCCCCCTCGCTGGGATTCTCCACCCACAGGGTGCCGCCATGCTCCTCGACGATGCGTTTGACGATTGCCAGCCCCAGGCCGGTACCCTTCTCCTTGGTGGTGACATACGGTTCGAAGACGCGTTCGAGGATGTCGCGCGGAAAACCCGGACCGTTGTCCCGAACCGACAGCGCGACGAGAGCGTCTTCGGTGCGGTGTCGAGTCGCGATGCAGATCTCGGAATCGGCAACTGTCGACACGGCGTCGCGGGTATTGATCACGAGGTTGTGAAGGACTTGGCGCAGGCGGTCCGGGTCGGCCGTGATCATCGGAAGATCCGGCGCGAGGTCGAGTCGGATGTTCAGCGAAGGATATTTGTGCAGCTCGAGGACATCCGCGATGAGACGATTGAGATTGACCTGCTCCGTGCGCATTTGCACGGGTTGCGCATAGCTCGAGAATGCGTTGACCATGAGCTTCATCGATTCGACCTGCTGAGCGATGGTCCGTGTCGCCCGATCCAGTGCGGCGCCCTCCTCCTCTCCGAGCTTGTGTAGATATTTATGCCTTATTCGCTCAGCCGACAGCTGAATCGGTGTCAGCGGGTTCTTTATCTCGTGCGCCAGCCGCCGAGCGACCTCGCCCCAGGCAGCATCGCGCTGTGCCTGGATGAGATCGGTCACGTCATCGAACACGACGACGTGGCCGCTGAGCGCCGGATCGTCGCCCGGTAGACGGGTGCCGCGGCAGATCAGCACCTGACGCCCGCGGCGCCCTAGCAGATTTGCCTCCGACTGCCATTCAGAAAGATCGTGGCTCATCGCCTCTTCGATGACCGTCAGAAATGGACGGGCCCACGGATAGTGCGCGGAGAGCTCCGCAATGTTTTGCCCCTGCGCCGCCGCCAGGTCGACCTCAAGGATCTGGCCGGCAGCGGCGTTCTGCGTCCGCAATCGCAGGGTGTGATCGAATGAGACTACGCCGGAGGAGAGGTGCCCGAGCACCGTTTCCAGATACGTGCGTTGCTCTTCCGCTTCTCGATGACTGGCGCGCGCCTCGTTTTGCGCACGATTGATCTCGACCGTCATGTCATTGAACGATTGCACCAACACACCGAGCTCGTCCGTGCTCGTCACCGACAATTGCTTGCTGTAGTTGCCGGCGGCGACAGCCCGGGTCCCCGCCGCCAACTCCCGCAGCGGTGCGACCAGCCGCCGCGACAGAAAAATTGCCAGCCAGAAAGCAAAAAGGGTGGTGATCAGCGTGATCAGGGTCAGCGTCAAGACGAAGCTGTATTTGAGTGGCTCGCGCAAGTACAGCAATCTCTCGTACTCGGCCCTCGCCGACTGGATGCTCTCGCCAAGGTTGGCGTAGCGAAGGGTCAGCGGCTGCAACACTTGCAACACCCGCAAAGGCTCCTTGAGGTTGCGGGAATATATCGCCACCGCAACGCGAAGCTGCAGTCCACCGTCGGCCAATGGCTCCAGGGTGGCGTGAAGCTGCTCTTGGCGAAGGCTCGCCAAGATCCCCTCGGCGGGGGTGTCGGGGATCAGCGAGCGCGCCTCGAGGTTGCTCGAGGCAATGATGCGACCGTTCTGCGTGTAGAGAGTCATCTCGTAGTAGCCGCCCTGCTCGCGGAGGTCGTCGAGCAGCTGGATGACCTCGAAGTCGCTCTGCACTTCTGCGAGCCGGCTGGCATCGTCGAGCACCTGCTCGACCAGATCCTGTTTAATGGCCTCCAGCGAGGTACGTCCGAGCAGCAGGGCGTCGTCGAGTGCCTGCTCGATACGGACGTCGAACCAGCTGTCGATGCCCTTGTTGAGGAACTGGACGGAGAAATAATATACGATGCCGAGTGGCACGACGCCGAGCAATGCAAACGTCGTGAGAAACCGCACGGTCAGGCGGGATCCGAGAACCCCGCTGTGGAACTGCTGCACCAGCTGCCACACGTTGGCGCCGATGAGCCCCAGCAGGGCGATGATGCCGAGCACGTTGACCACCAGCAGGATCAGGTAGTGATCGGCAAACGCGGGCGAATGCTGAGCCGCCGCTGAGAGCATGAACAGCGCAGCCAGCAGGATCACCGACAGGACGATGGCCGCAACCGGCCCGAACAAGTACCGGGTCATTGTTCGAGTGCCCATCGGTGCCATCCGCTGCTCAGACGCCACGCCGGAGACAAATAAGCCTGCATGCGAAGCGGCGGCGGAAGGGCTTCGATATCGAGATGCGCCCGCACCGCAATCCCCAGTGCGGTGTCCGTCCGCGACAGCGAAACAGGCAAAGGTGCTGCGATCGTACGCGGTCCCGCCGCCGCCTTGAGCGCGTCCGCCGCGCTGCGGTAGGTCTCGAATTCGTCGAAATCCGGCGCGTGCAGAACGTAGAGATTGGACAGCGCGTGGTAGCGGAGCTCTACGCGAAACGTCCATCGCGCCAGACGGTGATCCCACACGATCGGCCTGATTCGGTACAGCGCCACATCGACGAGGATCACCAACGGGATCCCCCGATCGAGAGCCTCCTCGGCCTGCGGGCCAATGTCGACGTCGAGGGTAGTACGCGCGAGCAGTTCGCCGCCATCGAGGCGGGCTCGAACGGACACGACGTCGAGCTTTGCGCATACCGGCAGAGCCACGAGCAGCAGAGCGACCGCAGCCAGACGTCGCGGCCAACCCAGCACCGACTCCCTACGGGATTCACTCATGCTGCGCAGTCTGCATTCGGACGCCCTTAGTCCGCCCTCGCTGTACGGGGCTCGCATTATTCACGAACCACGCAGCCGTAGTAAAACCCGTCGGTACCGTCGATACCCGGCAGCCGCACCCTTCCCAGCGCGCGCTGTCGCCCGAAGCCCGACGGCAGCGCCAGGGGGCGGGCATCCCGATGACGCTCGTGGAACCGCTGCATCTGCTGTTCGTTCTCCTCGGGCAGAACCGAGCACGTCACGTACACGAGTCTGCCGCCGCGGGCGAGCATCGACCACATCGCCTCGAGCAGAGCCGCTTGTCGCTGTTGCAGGGCGGGGATGTCTTCCGCTCGACGGTTGATCTTGATGTCAGGGTGGCGACGGATCACGCCCGTACCGGTGCACGGGGCGTCGAGAAGAATACGTTCGAAGCTGTTTCCATCCCACCATGTCGCCGGCGCCGCCGCGTCGGCGTGCACGACCGTCGCCTCGACGCGCAAGCGGTCGAGCGTGTCGCGCAGCGCATCGAGGCGGTGAGCATCCACGTCGACCGCCACCAACTCATCGGTGCCTGGAGCCATCTCGAGCAGGTGTCCGGTCTTTCCGCCGGGCGCGGCGCAGGCGTCCAGAACGCGCATACCCGGTTCGGGAGCGAGCGCTATCGCGGCGAGCTGCGCGGCGTCGTCCTGGACCGAGACCAGCCCTTCGGCAAAGCCGGGAAGCGCGCCGACGGGCACTGCTCGTTGCAGAATCACACCGCTCGACACGTATCGCGAGGGCGCGGCACCGATGCCGGCGGCGTGTAACTGCTCGAGGTACGACTCGCGCGAAACGGCTCTCGTGTTGAGACGCAGCGCCATGGGGGGTTTCTCGTTGTTCGCTGCGAGTATCGCCTGCCAATGACGCGGCCAGGCCTGACGCAGCCGGCGCACTAGCCAGTCGGGGTGCGCAAAACGGACCGACTCATCTACGATGGATGCGTGCAGCGCTTCCCGCTCGCGCACAAAGCGACGCAGTACGGCGTTGGCCAGCCCGGCTGCCTTTTGCCTGCCGAGGTCTCCGGCCGCGGCTACGGTGGCCGCCACGGCGGCATGCGGCGGAACGCGGGTGTACTCCAGCTGGTACATTCCGACGAGGAGCAACGCCAGAACATGCGGATCCAGCGCGGATGCCGGCTTCGTCAGCAGCCGGTCGGCGAATACGGCGAGCAGTCGATACCAGCGGGTGACACCGAAAGCGATTTCCTGGGCCAGGGCGCGGTCACGCGGATCCGCGAGTGCTCGAACGGGCGCCAGCGCCGTCTCCAGTGAGCGCCCCTCGTGAATGACGCTGTGAATCGCCCGCGCCGCAGCCGCACGCACCGCGCTGCCGCGCGCTTCGCTGCGTCTGCCGCGCGGTGTTCCCCGTGCATCCGTCGCTCGGCCCGCGCCGCTTGCTGTCACTTCGCGCATTGCGGATCCGGCGCGCCTAACGCGACTCATCTAGCGGCAGGCCGAGGACGTCACCCGCCTCGACGTCGGCCCCGCGCAGAAACGGTGCGGCCGGCTGCGGGCGGCCCCCGCTGCGCTGCACGCTCAGCAGGCGAAGCGCGCCGTCGCCGGTCTGAACGATAAAGTGCTCGCCGCGCGCCTCGAGGACCGTGCCGGGCAATGCCTCGGCATTGCTCCGCGTCGGGCACGCATCCCAGATGCGCAGCACCTCACCTTTGTGCGTGGTCTGCGCAACCGGCCAAGGATGAAAGGCGTGCACCCGACGCGCCAGAGTGGCGGCGTCACTTTGCCAGTCGATGGTCGCTTCGGACTTGGCGAGCTTGGCGGCGTATGTGGCGGCGCGCGGCTCTTGAGGGCGACCCACCAGTGTGCCGGCGAAGAGCGCGGGAAGCGCGTCGCGCAGAACGCGTCCACCTAAAACAGCGAGTCGGTCGTGCAGCGTAGCCGCGGTGTCCGTTTCCATGATCGGTTCTGCCACTTGGACGAGTATGTCTCCGGTGTCGACACCTTGGTCCATGCGCATCAAGGTAATACCTGTGCGTCGGTCGCCAGCTTCGATCGCACGGGCAATGGGCGCCGGCCCGCGCCAGCGGGGAAGCAGAGAGGCATGCACATTAACGCATCCCAGCGGAGGGATCTGCAGAACCTCGCATGGAAGAATCAGGCCGTAGGCGACAACGATGATGACATCGGGCGCCAGCGATTGCAGGTGCTCGATCTCAGTCGACAGCCGCTGTGGCTGGAACACAGCCAGTCGATGCTCTGCTGCCCGCTCGCGTACCGGGCTTGACACCGGCTTGCGACCTCGGCCCGCCGGCCGATCGGGTTGGGTGAATACCGCACACGGTGCAGCGCCGACGTCGACAAGCGCGTCGAGACTCGGCACAGCGAATGTGGGGGTGCCGCAGAAGACGACGCGGGGAGTCATGGGCTGTGTCCTGGCCAAGGTGTACTCGCGTCCCGAAGAGATGGCACGCGCGCCTTGCCGGAGGCGGCGGTCGAGCTCGCCCGGAAGAGCTGTGCCCGACTGTCGTCGCTAAAGAGCCAACCCCACCGCGCTGGCTCTTTCCGGTGGACTCGTGCGAGAGTCCTTTTCCATTTTCTTGCGAATGCGGTCTCGCTTGAGTCGCGAAAGCCGCTCTACGAAAACCTTGCCGTCGAGATGATCGATCTCGTGCTGAATGCACACCGACAACAGGCCCGTCGCTTCGAGTTCGAAGGGCGCGCCGTGTTGATCGAGCGCCGCCACCCGCACACGCTCGGCGCGTCGCACGGGCGCGTAAATACCCGGTACGGACAGGCAGCCTTCCTCGGTGTCTTGATTGCCCTCGCGCTCGACGATCATCGGATTGATGAACGCCTGCAGCTCGTTCTTGTCCTGTGAGATGTCGATGACGATGACTCTCTGCAGAACGTCGACCTGAACTGCGGCGAGCCCGATACCCGGTGCGGCATACATCGTCTCCGCCATGTCCTCGATGAGGCGCTGGCAGGCCCGGTCGACCCGCTCGACGGGTTTTGCCCGGCGCTTGAGGCGCGGGTCGGGGTAGATGAGGATATCGAGAAGGGCCACAGCCGACGAACCACCGTTTGTTGCTGACGAAGCGAATAGACTAGTTTACCCGTTTTCCCGAGAATGCTGAATCTGGCGCAGCCTGTCCCGTTGTCAGTGTCAATATATGGGCTAGACTGCCAATATTAAAGACCCGGCGACACCGCTAATGCGTTCATACCGACCCGTGATGCATTCTCTGCGACGAATCCTGCTCACTCTGGCGGCTGCTCTGCTCGCGGCTCATAGCGCTCTGGCTCAGACGGTGACCCTGAAGCCGGGGTATCCCGAGCGCTACACCGTCGTCGAAGGCGATACGCTCTGGGATATCGCCAACCGCTATTTAGAGAGCCCCTGGCAGTGGCCGAAAATCTGGCGATTGAACGAGAAGATTGAGAATCCGCACCTAATCTATCCCGGCGACGTGCTGGTCATGACCATGTCGCAGGGGGAGCCGCAACTGCAGCTGCTGCGGCGGGAGACGGTGAAGCTTTCTCCGTCCGTTCGCGAGGAGTCGTTACGAGACGCAATTCCCACCGTCCCGCCGAACGCTATCATGCCTTTTCTGACCGCGCCGCTGGTGATCGAGGAGGGGGCTCTCGACGGCGCGCCTTATGTCACGCGCAGCGTAAACGAGGCGGTCATGATGGGGAAAGGCCAGCGCTTCTACGGCCGGGGCTTCTCGGATCCCGATCAGGAGGAGTACCAGATCTTCCGGCCAGGTTTGCCTTTCGTCGATCCGGACTCTGCTGAGGTACTCGGCCACGAAGCGGTGTTCCTGGGCAGCGCTCAGCTGGTCCGCTACGGGGATCCCGCCAAGCTGGAGATCGTCTCCTCCAAAGAAGAGATCGGTCCGGGCGACCGGCTGCAGCCGCTCAGCCCCGACGTCAGGCTGCCCACCTATTTTCCGCGCGCGCCCGACGGACCCGTCCGGGGGCGCATTCTGCGCACCGTGCGCGGCGTGGCGGAAGTGGGCCCGTTCGACGTCGTAGCGATCTCCCTCGGCCGGCGCGAGGGCATCGAGGAAGGTCATGTGCTCCGTGTCATGCGCTATGTTGGTACCGATCAGGACCCCGTTACCGGGGAGCAGTATGAGATTCCTGATGAGAGCACGGGTCTGCTGATGGTTTTTCGGCCGTTCGAGAAAGTCAGCTACGCGCTGGTCCTGAACGCCGAGCGGGCGATTCATCTGCGCGACGTGGTCGTTACACCCTAATCCGCCAGGACGGCGGCTGATGGAACTCGGCCGCCGAAGCGCCGCTCAGGGAAGAGCGCTTTGCAACAGAAATCGAGTGAGCTCCTGCCGTGGCTGCGACTGTGTCGGGCGACGACCCTGGCATATGGCGCCCGCCGCAAACTAGCCGACTACCTTCGCGGCACATCGCAAGACCCGGTTGCGGTCGGTGCTGGACTCGAGGGGTACTTCGCGCGGACGCCGGGTCTCGATGCCTCCGCGCTGCGGCAAATCAGTCCCACCGTGCTCGAGCGCGACCTCGCTTGGCTGTCGAACGCCGGCCACGCACTCATCCCCCTCTGCGACAGGCGTTATCCGGATCTGCTGCGCGAGATCCCCGATCCGCCGCTGGTGTTGTTCGTGCGCGGGGACGCGGCGCTGCTGGCGGCACCGCAGGTCGCGCTGGTCGGCAGTCGCAACCCCACACCCGCCGGTCAGGAACTGGCACGGAACCTCGCCGCACGGCTGGTTGAACAGGGCGTCGTTGTAACGAGCGGTCTCGCCATCGGCATTGACCGTGCCGCCCATCTCGGCGCGCTCGATGCGGGCGGCCGTACGGTGGCCGTTACCGCTACCGGGCCGGATGCGGTTTATCCCTCCTCGAACCGTGCACTTGCCGAGCGGATCGCCAGCGAGGGCGGCGCACTGGTGTCGGAGTTCCCGACCGGGGTGCCGCCGCGGCGCGATCACTTTCCGCGACGCAACCGCATAATCAGCGGTCTGTGTCGCGGAACGGCTGTTGTAGAGGCCGCAGCGCGCAGCGGCAGCCTGATCACGGCGCGATGGGCCGCCGAGCAGGGGCGTGATGTATTCGCCGTGCCCGGACCTGTCGGATCCCCTCTCGCCCGCGGTTGCCATGCCCTGATCCGGCAGGGTGCCACGCTGGTCGAATCCGCCGAGCAGATCATCGAGGAGCTGGGTTGGCCAACGGCGACACAGCAGGGCGGTGAGGACACGTGCACGGACATCGTGCGGCCCATGGGCAGCGAGGCGACACTTCTCGCCCTGATCGGGTACGCGCCGGTGACTCTCGATGAGCTCATCGAGCACAGCGGATTGACGCCGGATGCCGTTTCCTCCATGCTCCTGGCCTTGGAGCTCCGTGGGTGGCTTACCGGTCTACCCGGTGGCAGATACCAGCGGAAGGGTTGAAAACTCGGACCAAAAGCGGCGACTTGATGAAAGAGAACGTCCTGGAAGTGCTGCTCTACCTGTTCGAGAACTACATGATCGAGGATGCCGAGTTTCAGCCCAACATCGATTCGCTCACCGACGAGCTGTCGAGGGCCGGCTTCGGGAATGGAGAGATAGACAAGGCGTTCAGCTGGCTGGAGGATCTCTCCCTGATGTGCGAAGAGCTGTCTCCCGACGCTCACGGCGGAAGCCATAAGTCGCTGCGCCATTACCTGGCCGAAGAGCAAGTAAAACTCGATCGTGAGGCGCGCGCGCTGCTGCTCTCGCTCGAGCAAACGGGCGTTATCGGCTCCGCCGATCGCGAATTGGTGATCGACAGGGTCATGGCGCTCGATGCCGACCACGTGGACGTTGATCAGCTCAAATGGATCATCATGATGGTTCTATGCAGTCGCTCGCAGCAGGGGTCGATCCAGAGCTGGGTCGAGGATCTGGTGCGGGACGGCGTCCCGGCCCATCTGCATTGATTCCCTCTACGGCCCGCGCGTGAAGGTTCCGCGGGAAGTGGCGCAAGGCCAAACGGTGGTGCGTCGATTTTGGACGAAGCTCAGCCTCTTTTACCCATGAATCTCGTTGTCGTCGAATCTCCGGCAAAAGCCAGAACAATTACGAAGTACCTGGGACGCGGTTTCAAAGCCATGGCGTCCTACGGCCACGTCCGCGATCTGCTCCCCAAGAGCGGTGCCGTGGAGGTCGACGACAATTTCGCCATGCACTATTCGATCATTGAGAGGAACAAGAAGCACGTCGATGCCATTGAGCGCGCCGTCGCCAAGGCAGATGCTCTGTATCTGGCGACGGACCCCGATCGCGAGGGTGAAGCGATATCGTGGCATCTGTACGAGATTCTCAAGCAGCGCGATGCGCTCAACGGCACACCGGTGCACCGGGTG
This sequence comes from Arenicellales bacterium, assembly GCA_041550555.1. Taxonomy (GTDB): domain Bacteria; phylum Pseudomonadota; class Gammaproteobacteria; order Arenicellales; family JBFEOO01; genus JBFEOO01. The sequence continues at coordinate 7,449 of JBFEOO010000036.1, read as the reverse complement.
GTTTTCTATGAGGTCACCAAGACTGCAATCCAGGAGGCGATCGATCATCCGCGGCAGCTGTCGCGCAATCTGATCGACGCCCAGCAAGCGCGGCGGGCGCTCGATTATCTCGTCGGGTTCAACCTCTCGCCCCTGCTGTGGAAAAAGGTGCGCCGCGGTCTGTCGGCGGGGCGTGTACAGAGCCCGGCTCTAAGGCTGATCGTCGAGCGCGAGGAGGAGATCGAGCGCTTTGAGCGACGCGAGTACTGGACGGTCGAGGCCGATCTCGAGACCGCGGGCGAACGTTTCGTCGCTCGGCTCACACATTTCGAGGACGAGAAGCTGGAGCAGTTCAGCATTACGACGGCGGATCGCGCGCGTTCCGTAGAGGCCGCCGTAGGGGCCGCCGCGCGGGGTCAGGTCAGGGTGCTGAACGTGGACCGTAAGCAGCGTCGCCGCCATCCAGCACCGCCTTTCACGACATCGACGTTGCAGCAAGAGGCTGCGCGCAAGCTGGGATTTGGCGCCCAACAGACCATGCGCGTCGCCCAGCAGCTCTACGAGGGCGTTGAGATCGACGGCGAGCGAGTTGGGCTAATCACCTACATGCGCACGGACGCCGTCAACCTTGCCGACGTCGCCGTAAAGGACATTCGCGCGCTCATCGCGTCGCGATACGGTGCGGGCAATGTGCCGGGGAGCCCCCGCGTATTCCGCAATAAATCGAAGAACGCCCAGGAAGCACACGAGGCAATACGACCCACGGACGTGCAGCGACTGCCGGCGAGTGTCGAAGCAACGCTGGAGGACCGGCAGTTTCGTCTCTACGAGCTCATATGGAAGCGCACGGTAGCTTCGCAGATGACGCACGCTACGCTGGACACCGTTGCAGTCGACTTTGGCGCTGGAGAAGGCAACGTATTCCGGGCCACGGGCTCGACGGTTGCCGATGCCGGCTTCATGAGCGTTTACCAGGAGGGCAGCGACGAGACGAAGCAGGATCCGGCAGCGGAGGTGCGGCTGCCCGTGCTCGAGGAGGGCCAGACGTTGCAGCTCGAACGGGTTCGCGCCGAGCAGCACTTCACCGAGCCGCCGCCTCGCTACTCCGAGGCGAGTCTTGTTAAGACGCTCGAAGCCTACGGCATCGGTCGACCTTCAACGTACGCCAGCATCATTTCGACGCTCATCAACCGCGAGTACGCGACGCTCGAGAAACGCCGCTTCGTGCCCACCGATGTCGGTAGGGTCGTCAATCGTTTTCTGACCCGCCATTTTGGGCGCTATGTCGATTACGATTTCACCGCCAGAATGGAAGACGAGCTCGACGCGATCTCGCGCGGCGAGAAATCGTGGCAGCCGCTGATGCGCGAGTTCTGGCAAGACTTCAAGCGCCTCGTCGACGAGAAGGACCGCACGGTGTCGCGCGAGGAAGCCGCGCAGGCGCGGGAGCTCGGGGTCGATCCACGCAGCGGTCGCAAGGTAACCGTGCGCATGGGGCGCTTCGGGCCATTTGTGCAGGTCGGCAACAAGGACGACGCCGAGAAGCCAAAATTCGCTGGTCTGCGGCCCGGGCAGAAGCTCGACACCATAGACCTCGACGAGGCGCTGGCCCTTTTCGAGCTGCCTCGCGATCTGGGCACGATGCCGGAGGGAGAATCGCTGTCGGTCAACATCGGTCGATTCGGCCCGTATGTTAAATATGGCGATAAATATGTCTCGCTGGGCGGTGAAGACCCCTTCACCGTCTCCCGTGAACGGGCCATCGAGCTCGTGCGCGAAAAGCAGCAGCGCGACGCGAACAGGGTAATCAAGGTTTTCGAAGGCAGCGCGATACAGATTCTCAACGGTCGCTACGGGCCGTACATAACCGACGGCGAGCACAACGCACGCATTCCAAAGTCGTCTGATCCCGCCGGGCTCACGCGAGAGGAGTGCGAGCAGCTGATCGCCGAGGCGATGACCAAGCGTCGCTCGCGGGCGCCGCGCGGCGGGGCCAAGAAGACGGCGAAGTCCAAGAAAAGAAGCTCCAGACGGAGCGATGCCTCAAAGTCGGCAGCCGAAGGTTGACCTCAAGCGGCACTCAGCTCAGCGAGCAGTTCCCTGACGACCCGCAGGCGTGCACGCGCCATCGGTCGACCGTCTACCGGGCTCAGCGGAGGCTCGTGATGTCGCTCACCTGGAAAGATCGTCATCTCGATCGCTACACCGTCGGCCGAGATGCGCAGCACGGGTAGCGTCTTGTAGCGGTCGCGGCCAAAGCGATAGCGTTTGTCCATCAATTCGAACGGAATGGCCTGTTCGTCGAGCACAAAACAGACCTCCTCCGGCGTGGCCGCAAAGAGGTGGAGCTCGACCGTAGTGTCCGGCACGACGTTGCCGCTCAGCAGCGCGCCGACCAACCGCGGCGAGAAGGCGTGCAGGAACGCCATTGCCTCGGCCGCGACCTCGAGGCGTTGACGGCGCAGGGCCGCGACGCTGTCGAGACTGAATATTCGCAGCCGCTCACTGAGCTCGGCATCGATCTCGGCATTGCTCGGCAGATGGCGGGCAGTGGGCATGTCAAGACGCTCGCACGCCTTCCGCTTGGCGTGCTGGAAATCCTTGATGCCCTCCTCCGCCATGATGCGGGCAGCCTCGAAACAGATCAGCTGTCGTGACCGCGCCTCCGCGCGGGAACTCGCACGTGGGGGTCGCTCGTCCGCCGGGCGCGCGGGCCGCTGGCGACTCACGATGACCCGCGGAAGGCCGCGTACATCCGCTCGGTGACCTTTTCCGCGCTGCGACGATCGGCAGCTGTCTGCGGAGCTACTGCTGCCATGCTCAGAACAGGCCCTCGGTTACGCTGCCCGACGGCGCTGCCGTCCTTACAGCTGCCTGGCCACCCCGGTCGAGTCCCGCTGCCCCCCCCAGCGTCGCTGTGGGCTCGGTGCCCGCGATGAAGTACTCCTCGTATGCAGAGGGATCGCCCGGCGAGGCCGCTTGACCGGAATCGGCATGCACGTAGGTCGATACGATGCTGTCCGGCGCCAGCAACGGTCGTTCTGGGATCCCGTCGAGAGCTACAGCCATGTAGTCTATCCAAATGGGCAGTGCGGCTTTGGAGCCGGCCTCGCCACGGCCGAGGTCGCTGGGCTTGTCGAAGCCGACCCATACCGTCGTGGCGACGTCGGCGTTGAATCCGGAGAACCAGGCGTCGTTGAAATTGTTGGTCGTCCCCGTTTTGCCGGCGAGATCGTTGCGGTTGAGCTCGAGCGCGCGCCTTGCGGTGCCCGAAAGAACCACCTGCCGCATGAGGCTGTTCATCAGAAAAGCGTTCTCCGCGGAGATGACCCGCTCGGCGCCGTTGTGGCGCGGTGCGTCGGCATTCTCGGCGGGGAGCGGGGTCAGGCAATGGCTGCACACCGTCGCCGGTCGGGCATGCTCGACGGTGCGTCCGTCGGCATCCTCGACGCTGGCGATCAGGTACGGTTCTACACGATAACCGCCGTTCGCGAAGATCGCGTAGCCTGCGACCACCTCCAGCGGCGTCAGCGAGGCCGCCCCCAGCGCCAGCGATAGCCCTTCGGGAAGTCGCTCGCGGTCGAAGCCGAAGTGCCCGAGGTGCTCGATGGCGAAGTCGGTGCCGATAGCGCGCAGCAATCGAACGGAAACCAGATTGAGCGACAGGCTGAGCGCTTTGCGCAGCCGCGTCGGGCCAAAGAACTTCCGGCTGTAGTTCTCCGGACGCCAGATCTCGTCGGCAGCGGTGTCGGCCACCACGATCGGCGCTCCGCTCACGAGACTCGCAGGGGTGAAGCCCTTCTCGAGCGCGGCCGAGTATATGAACGGTTTTAGATTGGAGCCGGGTTGCCGCTTCGCCTGGGTGGCGCGATTGAATTTGCTCAGATAGAAGTCGAAACCACCCTGCAGCGCCAAGATGGCGCCGTCGGTCGGTCGGATCGAGACGATCGCGCCTTCGAGCGTAGGCAATTGTGCAAGTCGCCACGGGTCGGGCTCGGTGCCCTGCACGTATACGACGTCGCCCGGGCCTACCACGTCCCCCGCCGTCTGCGGTTTGGGGCCGAGCCCGCGGGCGCTGATATGCGGCCGGGCCCACGCCAAGCCTTCCCAGGCGATTTCGACGATTTCGCGCTCGCGCGTGTATGCGGTGGCGGCTTTTTCCTCGACGGCGATGATAACGGCGGGAATCAGTTCACCGCTGGTGGGGACTTCGCTCAGAATCGCATCGAACCAATCCTGACTGGCGTTGGCGTCGATCACGACGCGACGCAGCGGCCCACGATAGCCGTGGCGACGGTCGTAATCGAGTATGCCGCTTCGCAGCGCGCTGTCGGCCGCCTCCTGCAGCGCGGTGCGCACCGTCGTGTAGACCCGATAACCTCCTTCATAAGCCTTCTCACCGTATTTCTCGAACATATACTGCCGCGCCATCTCGGTGACGTACGGCGCGTCGACGTCCACCTGGGCAAGGTGGAGGCTGGCGCTGATCGGCGCACTGCGCGCAGACTGGAAGCTTTCCGTGTCGATAAGCTCGAGTGCGCGCATGCGCGAGAGCACATAGTTGCGGCGCTTCTTGGCGTTTTCGGGGTTGCTCAGCGGATTATCGCGTGACGGTGCTTTGGGCAACCCGGCCAGCATGGCGATCTGAGCGAGATCAAGCTCATCGAGTGTCTTTCCGTAATACACCCGAGCCGCCGCCGCGAAGCCGTAAGCGCGCTGACCGAGAAATATCTTGTTGATATAAAGCTCTAGTATTTTGTCTTTGGTCAGCGTCTGCTCGAGCCTGAACGCCAGTAACGTCTCTTTGATCTTTCGAGTGTAGGTCTTCTCACGCGTGAGAAAGTAGTTGCGGGCAACCTGCATCGTGATCGTGCTCGCGCCCTGGCCGGGCTCGCCCGCTAACACATTCGCCAGGGCCGCGCGGGCGACGCCGGCAAAGTCGACACCCGGATGGCGGTAGAACGCGTCGTCCTCGGCGGCCAGTATGGCGTCGATCAAGCCGCGCGGCACGTCATCGATGCTGACGGGAATGCGTCGCTCGTCGCCGAATTCCCCCAGCAGAGCGTTGTCTGCGGTATAGATGCGCAGGGGAACCTTGAGCCGGATGTCGCTGATGGACTCGATCGACGGTAGCTCCGGCAGCAGCGACCAGACGAGCACACCGACAGCTACCGCAGTTGTCGCGACGGCCGCCGCAGCCGCGACGGTAAGGCGAAGCAAAATCCGGGCGAGACGGCGCATGCGCTAGCAGGGGGAAGCGATCAACGTACGCCTATCTTAACGACATCGGTGCTGTCGCGCTGCCCCAGGCGGACAGCCCTGCCGATCTACGGACTGTGATCCGATCGACGCAGATCAGCGGCGGAGTGCACCGGCTGGCCTCGCGCCTGCTTTCGTCGCCGCACCTGCAGCGTCCACTGCCGGCGCTTCCCGCTCGGGTCCGCGACAGGCCCGCAGTCCCGGCCATAGCCGTCCTAAGCCGGATCTGGGGCCCATCGTCATTATAAGGCCGACGAATGGCAAGGCAGAAGTTTGTCATTTGGCGTTGCAGTGTCTATAGTTTTCCTTGCACCTAATCCATTATGCCAGAATTTGCCTCTAAGCTACCGAGATATAGGGGGTTTTCTTGGGTTTCTTCAAGAGCAAGAAGCACGCGCTGGTGGGCATCGACATCAGCTCCTCGTCGGTCAAGGTCGTCGAGCTCAGCAAGAGCGGCGATCACTACCGGGTAGAACGTTACACGGTCGAGCCGCTGCCGCAGAATGCTGTGGTCGAGAACGCCATTACCGATGTCGAGCAGGTAGGGAAGGCCGTCGACCGAGCGGTAAAGCGCTCGGGCACCCGCTGTCGACATGCTGCGGTCGCCGTGGCGTCCTCGCATGTCATCACCAAGCGCATCTCGATGCCGGGCGGGCTGCGCGAGCACGAGCTCGAGCAGCAGATCGAGATGGAGGCGGACCACTACATTCCCTATCCGCTCGAAGAGGTCAACCTCGATTTCGAGGTCATCGGCCCGTCGGAGTCCAACCCCAACGAGGATGAGGTCGTCATCGCAGCGTGCCGCAAGGAGATCGTCGACGACTACATCGCCGTCGTCGAAGGCTACGGCCTGACGCCGAGTGTGGTCGACGTCGACGCTTTCGCCATCGAAAGCGCTTACGGTCTCGTCGCCAAGCAGCTGCCCGGCGGCGGCTTGGAGAAGACCGTGGCGGTGATCGATTTCGGCGCGACGACGACGCACATGAACGTGATGCACAACAATCGCTCGGTCTACACCCGAGATCATGCCTTCGGCGGGCGTCAGCTCACCGAGGAGATCCAGCGTCGCTACGGTCTGTCGTACGAGGAGGCCGGCCTCGCCAAGAAAGTCGGCGGTCTGCCGGACAATTACCGGACAGAGATTCTGCTGCCGTTCATGGAAGCGATGTGTCAGGAGACCATGCGCGCCCTGCAGTTTTTCTACTCTTCGACTTCATTCAACAGCGTGGATCAGATACTACTGGCCGGTGGGTGTGCTCAGATTCCGAAGATCGACGAGCTGATTGCCAAGCGCGCCAGCGTTCATGCATCCGCCATTAATCCCTTCGCGACCATGTCGCTAGCCTCTCGGATCAAACCCGAGATGCTCAGCAGCGACGCCCCCTCGCTGGTGGTTGCGTGCGGGCTCGCGTTGAGGAGCTTCGACTGATGACGCGCATCAACCTGCTGCCATGGCGCGATATGCGCCGTCGCGAACGGGACCGTCAGTTTCTGACGGCAAGTGGTGCCGCATGGGTGGTCATGGGGCTGGTCGTGTTCTACGCCCACCTGCACGTGACAGGCCTGATAGAGCACCAGAACAGCCGCAATGCTTACCTCAAGCAGGAGATCGCCAAGGTCGAGGAGAAGATCAAAGAGATCGACGACATCAGGCGTCGGCGCGAAGCACTGATCGCGCGTATGGAGGTGATACAGCAGCTGCAGCGGGACCGCACGCAGATCGTGCACGTGTTCGATGATCTCGTGCGGAAGCTGCCGAAGGGCGTCTACTTCAATGCGCTGTCCAAGAAGGGCTCGAAGATGACGTTGAACGGCTTCGCGCAGTCCAACGCCCGCGTCTCGACTTTGATGCAAAACCTCGAGTCGTCGGACTGGTTCAAGGACACCGACCTCGACATCATCAAAGTCGCGCCGCAGGGCGGCATACGCATCAGCGGCTTCACTATCCAGGTTAACCAGACGGCGAAGCCGAAGAAGCCTGCGGCACCGGCCACCGCCGCCCAGCAGCCGACCGAAGGCGGGCAGCAAACCGACGACGAGGCCGGCATCCGTCAGGCGCGCGCCAGCAGCGAGGAAAACTGATGGACCTTCGTGACCTCCAGACCGTCGAGCTCAACGACTTCTCTTCATGGCCGCTCTGGCTGCGGGTGTTCGGCAGTATTCTGATCTGCGGGGGAATTCTCTTCGCCGGCTACTGGTTCCTCATCAAGG